>CAYUPO010000008.1:0-30880 GCA_964446685.1 uncultured Gammaproteobacteria bacterium
TCCGGGATCAAATTATTATCAACCCCAGGCAAAAATGGCGTTACCCCATCTGCCAAAAAACCATCCATATTCATCTCAGTCAAAGTCTGGGCGATTTTTGGAGCAATATACTGCCTGTAATAGGGGTTTGTGATATCTAAGTAATGTCCTAGTCTGTTAGCCTTGGTTGGCGGCAGCCCTTTTTTATGGATGAAAAAAGTTTCACATTTAGCCCCGCCGCACATTTGATCTGCTTCGGCCTTTGCATAAATATCTGTTGAAAACTGCGGATCAAAATCAATTACCCAAAACACATGATAACCAATATATTTAGCATTAGGATTTTTTTGCTTTAGTTTAGTAGCGATATTGATTAGCCGCTGTCTATTTAATTCTGAATTAGGCCCCTGTAAGGAAGCGCATTCTTCAAAAATCAATCCGGTATTTGATTTGGCAAGATGATTTATCTCTTCATCCGAAACATTTGGATCAGTTTGCCGCCCAGTCCATTTAGGACCTCTTCTATAACATCCGGTACTAAGAATGATTGGAATGTCCGGATTAGTCCCGATATTAGACGCCCAGGGATCGCCAAAAGGGTTGTAATGTGACTGAAAAGAGATATCAGTGGACTCGGTTGCTTTTGGTTGAAAAACTTGAGGATTACGGATCAGCCACAAAGAAGTTCCTATACCTATAATAATGACTAAAACAGCAATAATTTTGGCAGCCACATCTTTAGATTAGCAGAATATAAAAACTAAACCAATATCTTTCTCATTTGCCAAAATTAGTTACTAGTAAATTGAAGTCGAATAGATCTACTTTGTTGTCACCATTTAAATCAGACCTCATATTTGTTCCTCTGTAATCCCCTACTAAAAAATTGAAGTCAAAAATATCTACTCTACCGTTATTATCGATATCACCTATTTTTCTTGTTGGGCTGGGTGATGTTACAACAGTAGGACTAACTAAAGGAGAAGCTTCGCTGATAACTGGAGGTGTGTTGTATTCCTGCAAAACAGCATTAGTTACAAAGAATGCACCTGATTTTGGAGGTATGGATTGAGTGCTCATATCCAATCCATTTTCTATACTTACCAGTCCGCTTTCATCAGGGGTATAGTGATTATTACTGGTATTGACGTAGGCATAACCATTTTGGAAACGGTGACGATAAATACCATCGCCTAAACTTTCAGGCGGGCGAAGAGGTGCTCCCAAATTTAAATCCCACTCACGGAAAAAAGAAAGCGAAAAATACTGATCATTTAATACTGTCGGATACCAATAGATTAAAGACTGGCTGGTTGACTGATAAAGTGCTAAGAATGCGGCGAGATAATATTTTGCATACGCCCTTTCTTTGGCCTCATTGGTACGGGATAAACATGTTGAGGTAGATGCGGGACAATTCACATTGGTACTAACTCCTATCATGATCAATCTTTTTTGCTGCGCTACTGTATCCATTAAATTACGTGTTTTGATAAGACTAGCTTCATCTCCGACAGTACCCAAAGGATCTTCAAAAAAGGCGCCATCTAACCCAGCCTGAAGATACCCATTTATTGATGAGACAGTATCGTCATCATCTAGGTTTGCAAAGAGAAACATATTACTTCCCAAAGCTGCTTTGAGTTCTTTAAAGTAACTGGTTACAGCTGTCGGCCAGGCTGATAAAATATGGCTCGGGATAGACGGAGATAACCCTCGGGCATCTAAAATTCGCTGCATGAACTCGTCTAAAATAACTCCATCCCACCCAGCATCTTTTAGGGCTTGCACTTGCCTAGGTATGATCCAGTCGCGGTATGTCTTGTTGGTAATGTCCATCAGCGGCGAATATCCCCATTCGGGATGATCAGGCCTGGCACTAAGGCGATTCTCTTTGGTAGGAGGCAAACCTTTTTTGTGAACTAAAAAGGACTCGAAGGTAGCATCGCCCGAATTGGCACCATTGATGATTTCACCCCAACCAACGTTATTTTCTGTTATGACCAGATAACCAAATGGTTTGGCATTCGGGTTTTTGGCTTTGATAGCCTGAGTCAGTTGACGATCCCTTAAGGATGTAAGATGCAAATTAACTCCCATCCACATAAATTCGTAATTAGCTTTGGAAAAAAATGATGCCTGGGCATTAAGAATATTGCTATTGGCATCAGTGGTAGTGTTAAAAACTGTCAGAGGCACACTTGCTGCAATCTGAACACTACGATTCGGAACTTTTTTCCAAGCCCAGGCATCACCAAAAGGATTTAATCTGGTCTCATAATTTTCTTCAGTAATTTTTGCTAGAGGATTCTCTGCAGCTTTAGGATTAATGACCTGAGGATTTCGAATTAGCCACAAAGAGACACCAATACCTAACGCAATAAATAAAACAGCAATAATTTTTGTAACCACTACTTCAGATTAACAGAATACGGTAGTTAACCCAAGATACGTCTCATTTACCAAAATTTCTTTTTTGTTCTGAGTACCATTTGACAGCTTTTTCCAGCTGTTTGGGTGAGAAATCCGGCCAGAGGACTTTAGTGAAATAGAGTTCGGAATAGGCTGTTTGCCAAAGCAAAAAATTCGATAGCCTAATCCTGCCCCCAGTTCTGATAACCAGATCAGGATCTGGCTGACCAGTGGTATATAAATATTTATCAACCGTTGCTTCGTCCACTTTAGTCAGATCAATCCCGTCTTTGATCATATCTCTGAAAGCTTCCACCACTTCCCTTTTACCTCCGTAATTTAAAGCTATATTTAATTTGATTGATTCATTCTCGATAATAGTATTTCTTAGCTGATTGATAATTCTTTTGATTGCCCCAGGCAGACCGTCTGATTCACCGACTATTGCTACCCTAACTCCATTTTGCATCATCCGTTTTAATTTGGTTTGATAACCGGAACGGATTAGATTAAACAATCCGGTTAACTCTCTTTTGGCCCGCTCCTTAAGATTTTCAGTCGAAAGAGCATAAACTGTGACTGTTTTAATTCCCATTTTTCCGGCGGCCTCAACAATTTTTTCTAAAGCATCACTTCCAGCCCGGTGCCCTTCAATGTCAGGCAACTCCTTACCCCTGGCCCATCTTCTGTTACCATCCATTATGATTGCTATATGTTTTGGAATAATTACTGCTTGTTTTTTCATTTTATTAATTGCTTCTTTTCATTAGTAAATCCGCTAAATTTCGCAAAAAAGATTTCCATTTTGAATCTATTTTCAGGCTATCTATCACCTGCAGCGCAGAATCGGTATATTTTAACGCAGAGGCTCTGGCAAAGTCTAATGAACCAACCTTTTGAAAGATTTGTCTGACTTTCTCAATCTCATTATCAGTAAGTTTGCTTTTGCCATATAATCGCTTCAACTCAGACAGTTGTTTTTGATCAGCTTGAGCAAAAGCATGGGCTGCCAGTAAGGTGATTTTACCCTCTTCTATATCTGAACTATTGGATTTACCCATTTTTTCCTGATCGCCAAACACCCCCAAAATATCATCCTGAATCTGAAAAGCTATTCCGAGATTGTCTCCAAATTTTTGTAAATCATTTAAAAGATCTCCATCTCCCTCTGACAAAACATAACCCATCTGCAAAGGACCGGTGATGGTGTATCGGGCTGTTTTGAGAAGAGCGATGGTCAAAGCCTCTTTCTCCTGAGGCGGGATCTTTTGGAAAGGTATTTCAATATCGATGATTTCACCGATGATTGTATCTAAAACTGTATTGGTAAAAATCTGAGTGGCCTGAAGTTTTTTATCATTTTCAAATTTACTTTCAAGCAACAGTTTTTGGGATAGAAAAAACCCGTAATCAGCCAATACAATGGTTTGGCTGATCGCATGGTGATCATTTCCTAAAGCAAAATGCAGACTGGGCTTTCCTCTTCTTAAAGGGCTTTGATCAATTATGTCATCATGTGCCAATACTGCTGCATGAAAGACTTCAACAGCCATCATGGGAGCAACTATCTCATTTTCATTTTTTCCTTCTCCCAATAAATAACCTAATTTTAAAACCAAAGCTCTCAGCCTTTTTCCGCCTTTATTCGTTTCAACCACCAGAGAAAACAAATCTTCCATCAGCGGGTGTAAATTTTTAATTTCTGTTTTTTGCTTGGTCAGAAACTCTGCAAGCTGACTATCAATCTGCTCAGATTGCTGAGTGATAAATGTTCTGAAATCCATTTATGCATTGTACTGCCCAATGTGATTTAATTCTAGGCTCATTTTTGTTACAATGACTGTTGCCCGAGAAACATTATGTCCAAAATTCCGCTTCGCTCCTTTCAAACTGCTGATGAAAGACGAGAATATTTAGAAAAACAGCTTAATACTTCACTTGAAAAAGTTTCTGACTTTTCTTTTGACGAACATCTCACTGTAGGACGTAATATTGAAAATCTGATTGGCGCTACACATGTGCCTTTAGGAGTAGCAGGACCTATTAGTCTTAAAGGAGATCCCGCAGAACACTACATACCTCTGGCTACAACTGAGGGAGCACTGGTAGCTTC
This sequence comes from uncultured Gammaproteobacteria bacterium, assembly GCA_964446685.1. Lineage (GTDB taxonomy): Bacteria > Patescibacteriota > Microgenomatia > Daviesbacterales > UBA10151 > CAZWRN01. Next base: position 4,505 of record CAYUPO010000008.1, read on the forward strand.
AATATCAAGAGGCTGTAAAGCTATCTCCGAATGCGGTGGGGCTCAGGTAATCGTTGATGACGTCGGAATAACCAGAGGTCCGGTATTTAAAACTACAGGGATCAAACAAAGTCATGCTTTGGCAGAATGGGTTAAAAATAATTTTTCTTCTTTGGCTGCTGCTTCAGAGAGTACTTCAAAATATTTAAAACTAATTAAGATTGAACCGGCTATTGTCGGAGTGAATGTTTATTTGCGATTTTATTTTGATACGACCGATGCAATGGGAATGAATATGGCAACCATTGCTTCTGAAAAAGCGGCTGAATTAATTGAGCAGGAAACTGGAGCAAAATGTATTACTTTAGCTGGAAATTATGATATTGATAAAAAACCGGCCTGGCTTAATTTTTCTGACGGCCGGGGTAAAAGAAGCTGGGCCGAGGTTTTACTCAAAAAAGAAGTTATTGAATCTGTTTTAAAAACTTCGGCAGAAAAAATGTCAGAGATCGTCTACCGCAAATGTTTGCTGGGTTCTGCAATGGCCGGATCAATGGGTTTTAATGCTCATTACGCCAATGTGGTGGCAGCTATTTTTATAGCAACCGGCCAGGATATTGCGCATGTTGTTGAGGCAGCCAGCGGCATTACTACGGCAGAACTGACACCAGAAGGCGATCTTCTTTTTAGCATTTATATTCCTTCTCTTCAACTCGGAACTGTTGGTGGTGGTACTTGGCTACCGTCTCAACAGGAGTCACTTAAAATATTGGGCGTTAGTGGTACAGGGAAAGTAAAAAAATTTACTGAATTAGTATTGTCTGCAGTTTTAGCCGGTGAAATTTCGCTGATTGCTTCTCAGGCAGAAGGTAGTTTGGCCCGGGCTCACCGGAAACACGGCCGAAACGGCAAGTAGCTTTAATCTGTCTCATTGATAGCGAATCTAACGTCATTGCGAGGAGCGAAGCGAAGAGGCAATCTCGCAACTTGGAGTTAACTTAGTAACCAAGGTAACTCTTTGTAAATTCGCTCGCAATGACGGGACGTCTTACTCGCTCCGCTCGCAATGACATTTGTCATTCTGGAGCGTAACGGGGTGAAACGGTGAACCAAGTTCTCGCTGACTCGATAGAATCTACCGTTTTGCTCTACAATGACAGTCATCTGCTTGCCCCTGAGCCTGAAATGTCCTATACTGCACCCTCTACTATGGCTGGAATTATCTCTTACGGAACTTATATACCAAAGTATCGTCTAAAAACTGTCGACATTGCTCACTTTTGGAATCGCAACCTAGGTGATGCTTTAGGGGTGGCTGAAAAATCAACTCCGGCGCTAGATGAAGATGCAGTAACCATGGGTATTGAAGCAGCCTTCAGAGCCTTTCGAAATGGCAAAATTGATTTAGCCAAAATTAAAGCCATCTCAATGGGGTCTGAATCGCATCCTTACGCAGTTAAACCTTCATCAACTATTATCGGAGAAATTCTTGGTATTCCTCACCATCATTACATTGCGGTAGATACTCAGTTTGCCTGCAAAGCAGCCACTGCAGCACTTCGACTTTTATCAATGATGGATGAACTCAAAAAAGATAAAGTTGGTTTAGTAATAGGTTCTGATGCAGCTCAGGCTACACCAGGGGACGCATTGGAATATACAGCAGCTGCTGCGGCTGTAGCACTAATGCTCGGAAATACTAAAGTAATTGCTGAGATTTTGGATTCAACATCTTATTCTTCCGATACCCCAGACTTTTGGCGACGTGACGGGGCTCCATATCCCTCACATGCTGGCAGATTTACTGGAGAACCAGCCTATTTCCAACATGTCTTATCCGCATCTTCTCATTTACTAGAAAAAACCAAAATGAAACCAAAAGATTTTAAATATGCAGTTTTCCATATGCCAAATGCTAAATTTCCCGCAGATGCAGCAAAAAGACTGGGCTTTTCTTCTGAGCAAATTGAAACAGGACTAATCGTCAAAAAAATTGGGAACCCCTACTCCGCTTCGGCTCTAACTGGACTATGTGCGGTACTTGATGTCGCCAAACCGGGAGAGAAAATATTTATGTGTTCTTATGGATCTGGTTCAGGAGCTGATGCATTTGTATTTGAGGTGACTCCGGAGATCTTAAAACATCAGAAAAATAATCAGTTTACCGTTTCCGCCCAAGTTGAAAATAAAGTTTACGTCAGTTATGAAGAAGTGGTTCGGATTTCGAGTCAGAAAGGAGGCCATTAGATAGTTAATTAGTGAATAAGAGATTAGTTAATCAGACTTTTTATTCCTGATTAACTGATTAACTGATTAACCATTCAACTAATTTATGAATATCGCTGTAAAAGGAATTGGGGTTACTAAATTTGGCGAACTGTGGGATAAGACTCTGGCTGACCTGGCTTTGGAAGCTTCAGTTGAAGCAATTAAAGATAGTGGCATTGCTGTTGAAAAAATTGATGCGGTTTATGTTGCCAATATGATTTCTGGGATTACTGGTTATCAGGAACAGCTTGGACCTTTAGTTACCAATTTATTAAAAATTCACTCCCCTTCTGTTCATATCGAAGCCGCTTGTGCTTCAGGTGGCGCTGCTATCCATCAAGCATGTTTGGCTTTAGAATCAGGCATCTACAAAAATATTTTAGTTGTCGGAGTAGAAAAAATGACTGACCAATCCGCTTCTGATATTGCCAAAGCCTTAATGGCGGCCAGCTCTCAGGAAGAACGCGAAGTTGGTTTAACATTTCCCGGTCTTTATGCACTGCTGGCAAAAGCTCATATGGCAGAGTATGAAACAACCAAAGAACAACTTGCAGCAGTGGCTGAGAAAAACCATTTTCATGGTTCTTTAAATCCTAAAGCTCAGTTCCCTTTTCAGATAACTATTGAAAAAGCTATTAAGTCGGGGATGATCGCTTCACCTTTAGGATTGCTCGACTGTTCCCCGATCACTGATGGAGCGGCGGCGGTTGTTTTAAGTAGCACTGGTAAAAAAAGTGATGTTAAGATTGTCGGATCAGCAAGCGCTTCAGATTCATTAGGACTAGTTGATAGAGAAAATTTGATATCACTTCAATCAACTCAGTTATCTGCTAAAGGAGCATATAAACAAGCCGGTCTAAAACCAACTGACATCGATGTAGCCGAAGTGCATGACTGTTTTACGATTGCTGAAATATTGGCCACTGAAGATCTAGGCTTTGCTAAAAAAGGTCAAGGCGGAGCATTTGCGGAAAGTGGCGCTTCTCGTTTAGGAGGGCAACTTCCAATTAATACCTCTGGTGGACTTAAATCCTGTGGGCATCCAGTTGGAGCAACGGGAGTTAAACAGATTGCTGAGATAGTAGGACAGCTCAGAGGAAATATGGGAGACAGACAAGTCAAAAATGCTAAAGTTGGTTTAGCACACAACGTCGGTGGATCAGGAGCGACTGCTGTTGTACATATATTAATGAGAGGAGAAAAAGTTAATCAGTGAATTAGTTGACTAGTTAATCAGGGTTTTTTCTGATTCACTAATTAACCAATTAACTAATTAACTGATTTATGAATACACCGATTGGCATTTGGCGAAAACATCAGACATTACATCATTTTCTTGGCAAACAAGGGACACTCCTTTTGTGGACTAAAATCTATGTAGCTCCCACCGGATTTGAGCATCAAACCCCTTATTTAGTGGGGTTAGTTGATTTTGGCAATGAACACAAACAACTATTAGAAATAGTGGATGTTTTAGAGGAAGAATTATCTGCTGGACAAAAAGTCGAAGTGGTAATTCGTAGATCAGGCAAGCCATCTGCAGAAGGAGTTATTGAATACGGCGTTAAAGCGAAAATATTAACTAGTCGCTAGACTCTTGCCACTAAGACACTAATTATGATTACCATCTCAGTCCCGGCCAAAGTTCACCTGCTCGGCGAACACTCAGTAGTGTATGGCAAACCTGCTCTTTTGTCAGCAATTAATCTAAGAGTGCTTGTCACTATTTCTTCCGAAATAAAGCAAAGAAAAAATGCGACAGAAGATCCATATGATGAGAATGCATTTGCATTACAAAAAATTATTGAAACTGTTATTAAGAAAAAGTTTAAAATAAAAACTATCCCCCCATACAGGATAAAAGTCACCTCCGAAATACCAATTGGTTATGGTCTTGGTTCTTCAGCTGCAATCTCTGCCGGATATAGTGCTGCTCTTTTATCATTTTTAAAAATTGAATGGGACTATACATTGGTAAATGAAATTGCTTACGAAGGCGAAAAACTTTTTCATGGCAATCCCTCCGGCGGTGATGTGGCGGCGGTTATAAATGGCGGATTTATCTGGTTTCGCAAAGAACTGGAAAGCTTAAAAATTATCCATCCTATCCCCCACAAAATTCACAAATCAATTGGACAATTTTTTCTGATTGATTCAGGTAAACCAGTTGAGAATACGAAAGAAATGGTACGACTAGTCAAACAAAAACTGGCAGCTGAAAGCTCGAAGCTGAAAGCTATCTTTGATGATCAGGAAAAACTAACTAAAGAATTATTAGTCTCACTATTAGATGGGAATCAAGCAGATTTAATAAACACAATTAAAAAAGGAGAGAAAAACCTTGAAACACTGGGAGTGGTTGGATCAAAAGTAAAATCAATGATTCGTGACGTTGAATCGATTGGAGGAGCTTGTAAAATACTAGGTGGCGGTGGTGTCACCGATGGATCAGGAATGCTACTTGCCTATCATCAAAATTCAAAAGAACTTCTAGAATTGATAAAACATAATAAATGGAATTTTAAAAGAATCAAGTTAGGAGAAACAGGTTTAAAAAAAGAGTTTTTAAAAGTATAATTACGATCATGAAAGCATCAGCAAAAGCACCGGGAAATATTGCATTCATAAAATATTGGGGTAAAAAGAACCCTGAAATAAACCTTCCAGAGAACGGAAGCTTGTCTGTCTGTTTGGATACTATGAATACAGTTACAACAGTCGAATTTTCTAAAGATTTTAAAGTGGACTCGATAACAATTGATGGCAATTCAGCAGATCGGGAATTAGCTAGAATTCTTAGACACATAAATGAAATTCGGAAAATGGCAAAAATTACGGACAAAGTAAGAATGGTTTCTAAAAATAGCTTTCCAAATGCTTCAGGTTTGGCATCCTCAGCTTCTGGGTTTGCAGCTCTAGCTGTAGCAGGAAGTAAAGCAGCTGGTCTAAATTTACCTCAAAAAGAATTGTCGATTTTAGCACGTCATGGTTCTGGTTCGGCAGCACGCAGTATTCCTGATGGTTATGTCGAATGGTTAAATGGCGATGATAATCTGTCGTCATATTCCTATTCCATGTTTCCTGCCAATCATTGGGATCTGGCAGCAATTGCAGTAGTTATAACTACAGAAAAAAAAGATGTTAGTACTACTGCTGGTCATGCTATAACCACTTCAAGTCCTTTTTATAAATTGAGGATTAAAAGTTTACCTAATTATATTGATGAGATGAAAAAAACTATTGCTGACAAGGATTTTGAAAAATTTGGTGAAATGTTAGAAGCGGAATGTTTAAACTTTGTATCCATGTCTCTAACTTCATCCCCTTATATCATATATTGGGAGCCTACGACAATTCGAATAATGAAATTATGCAAAAAATTACGCGATAAGAATTTGTTAGCTTACTTTACAATGGATGCTGGACCACAACCAGTAATTTACTGCTTACAGAGGGATGCTCTTAAGATTTCTAAAATAATTAATGAAACTGAAGGAGTTATAGATACAATAATAAGTAGACCAACAATAGGAACTAGACTAATAGAAGATCATTTATTTTGATGAAAAATTTAATTCTAATAAAACTTGGTGGAAGCACCATTACTGATAAGCATACGCGCAAAAAAGCTAATTTTGAGAAGATTAGACAACTTGCAAAAGAGGTCTCTGAAGCCAGATCAGAAAGCGAAGACCTAATTGTTATTTCTCACGGACAAGGTTCATTCGCCCACTTTCCAGCTCACGAATACAAAACAAAAGATGGGTTCATAAATAAGGATAGTCCTATTGGTCTGGCTAAAGTACGACAAGATTGCATTGAACTGAATCTCATCGTAATCTCTGCATTAATAAGTTGTGGAATCCCCGCTGTGACTATTGAACCCTTTAGTACAATGACCACAAAAAACAAAAAGCTTGATCAAGTATTTTTGCAACCATTAACAAATTTACTAAATCGTAATGTAGTTCCTGTTGTTTATGGTGATACCTTATCCGATTCAGAAATTGGTTGCACAATTTATTCAGGAGAAACAATTTTAAATATACTAGCCCTTAAACTTAAAGAGGAGAATTTTAATCCAAAGATGATTATAGAAGTGGGAAAAACTGATGGAGTCTATGATGAAAAAGGCTCGACTATTTCAGAAATAAGCGATCACAATATCCAAGAAGTGAGAAAAATATTAAAAGAGTTTGATGGAATTGACGTTACAGGTGGAATGGTACATAAAGTAGAAGAAGCGATGTTATTATCAAAACAGCAGATTCCAACACTACTAATTTCATCTGCAAAAAATCATTTAAAAAAAGCAATATTAAATAAAAAAGTTAAAGGGACATGGATTAGACAATCTTATAATTGATATATACTTTCCTAATTGATACAATCCCCCTCATGAAAAGCCAGGAACGCAGTGTTGCACTACTTGATATAGACGGAACATTGATGCCCAAAAATCGGGGAATTTTTGGTGTTGGTGAGGCTTTGGTACATCAAGGTCGAATGAGTCAAAGGGGGCTAGATCAAATGATTATTGCTCGTAGTAGATTAAACACTCCACAAGGTGATATCCGAAAACTTGCCTATGAAGACTATGCCGAGTTGGTATTAAATGAACTAGCTCGTGGCCTTGAAGGAAACCCCCAAGCAGATGTTTATGATATTGCAAGCAGAACATTATTAGAACAAAAAGATACTTTCTATCCTTATGGCCAAAGATTAATTGATAGAATTAGGCCAACCCATGATACATTATTAGTCACAGCAAATGCAGATTTTTATGCTGAGGTTTTTACTCGGCATTTTAAAGTGGATGGATTTAAAGCAACGGTGTTAGAAACAGAAGGAGGGTTATATACTGGACGAGTCGCAAACCATATGACAAGATCTGAACATAAGCATCAAGCTACATTAGACGTTTTTAAAAAATACTCACATAACCAATCAATCGCTTTAGGTGATTCAGAAGGTGACGCTGGAATGCTTTCATTGGTAGAGATTCCTGTTGCTGTAGACCCAGACGAAAAACTACTAGAACAAACGCAATCTCACTGGATTGTTGCAACTCCAGAAACAGTTGAAAGCCAATTGTATTCAAGATTAGGTTTAAATCTATAACCTAGTCTAGTAATAATATTTTTTCTGTTTTAGGCGACTTAGCAGAAAGAGAAGGTATGGAATGTTTTTTTTACTATTAACACCGGACAGGATGTCCATATTCTGGTGGAGAAAAAAAGTTTAAATTCATTAAAAAATAAATTATCAACTTTACCCGAAGTTCAAAGTATTATTGTTAATTCACCGTCTAAAGGCACTGAATTATCCAGTAAACATCTTTTTTAATCATTTATATTTATTTTAGTTATATTCTTAGGTACACTTCAGTTATGTCACTAGAGAGAGGCCATCCAATCAATCATGGTGCTAAGGAACCGCTGAGTGTTCAAGCTAATTCAGTAAAAATAGATTGGGATTTATTTATTTATGATGTTGCTCCACCTACAAATGTCAGGCTAAACGGTGATTTTTTGTTTTGTAATGAGGTGAAATATGCTTCCTCAAGAATTGCTTATCCAGCAAGAGTTATAAAAAATTCTTTAGATCTGGAAATAAATTGTGATTAATTAATCAAAAAAACCATTTTGCTTTAACAACGGAATAGCTGATTTGCACCAAGGAGTATATTTATTAGGATTTTCTTGAATGTCTTTTAAAAACTCTTGCTTGTCCATCCATTTGTATTCATAACCTGTATCTGGGTTCATGGAAACTTTTCCATCATACTGACCTATTAATAATTTACAAAACTCGTTTTCACAAAGTTCATTGTATTTTTCAAAATAGTGAAATCCACCTAGATTTTCTAGCTCAACACCCTTTATCCCCCATTCTACTTCTAAACAACGAGCAGTCGCTTCTTCATCGGTCTCATCGTGATCTGCTAAATGTAATTGATGAGTTGAACCGGTATTGTCCCAAATATCATCAAAAACTACATGTTTGCGGCGGTGAATAAGAGTCTCTCCTTTAGTGTTGTAAATAAAAACTGTAATAGCTAAATGATGTTTGCCTTCACCAGTATGACAAACAATTTTGGATTCATATTCCCCGGTAAAGTTGCCTTTGTCGTCAGCTAGTAATATTGTCTGGTCTGTCATTTTTAAAAAGATTTATTTTTGCTTTATCAGTGTCGGTTTTATAGGGATATAATTTTGTTAGCAATGACACTAAAGCTGTGAATAAGAATATTAACACAAGTGGCATATTAAACCAAAATAGAATCCCCCAGACCAGGAAAAGTGTCCATCTCATGATTGCCATACCTATCTCTCGTTGAAAAATAGCAGCTACTATATCCTGATGTCTTCCATGTTGATATATAGCTGTATCAACAGAAATATTTTGAGCTGATCGATTTAAAGCATATAACGGTGATAATAAAAATATATGTGATGCACTGGTAATAAAAACAGATATAACCCAGGTAATGGCATCCAAAGGTGCAATTACATTGATGACTCTTTTTGGACCAAACCGATCAATCATAAATCCGACGATAAATGTCATTACCATTGCAAAGAAGGCCAGAACTGAACCGATAAATCCAACTCCGATAATACCTGATAAAAAGGGCAGGAAAAAAATTGGCAGAAACACAACTGCTACTTCATCAGTGAAAGCGATCCCTCCCAGAGTTAAAAATGTTTTCCATTCTCTCTTGGGAGAAAGGGTCATAATAATTTTAAGCAAATGTACCTCAATTTTGTCTTCCTGCTTAGGCAAATATTGTAGTGGGATAGTTGCAACAAGAACTAAAATTGCTAAAACAACAAAGAGGGCTTCAAAGCCCAAAAAGTTGATGAGTAATCCCCCAAAAGCTGGGCCGCCAATAGAAGCAATCGATGCTAGAAGTGACCCAATTGATATCTCCTCTCCCTGTTTTTTATCATCACTTAAATGACTAAAATAAAGATGATAAGCTGTCCAATAAAGCCCAATTGCTGCTCCCCCAAAGAAAGTTGCTATAAACAAAAAAATCAAATCATATTTTGCCAGAGACAATATGACATAGAAAGCGACCAGCGATAAGTTGCCCCATAATACAGCAAATCGCAGCCCTTTTTTGGCAATTAACCAAACACTGGGTGCGGCTGAAAGAGAATTAAAAATATGAATCAAAGCCAAGGAAAAAGCCACAATACTGAGTGACTGATGAAACTCAAACCCATAATTTCTAGCTAACTGGAAGATAAAGATACCATTAAATAGCTGAAAAAGAGATATTGCAAAAGAGCGGATTATTGAATGAAGATAAAAAGCCCCTAAATAACGGAACTGCCTCCTGTGGAGCAGACTGTGGTAGAACATAAATACAGCTTACAGCTTTTAGCTTAAAGCTTAAAGTAGTGATTTCTGGAAGCTAGAAGCTTCAAGCTCTATTCCATTGTTTTCTCTGGGCCTTGGTTAATATGGCCGCTGATGAAGGCGTTAATTTTATCTTTGTCAAAGTTATCCATTTTTTCCATGTATCTCCAGGCTGTCAGGATAATTTTGGAATCCATATTTGGGCGTGGGACCACAATTAACCGGGTTTGTCCTCTGGCGTCATAAACAGAGGTCAGGTCTGTTACAAGTTCCTGACAGGATGCTGATTGGAAATTATCTGACAAAGTGGCTGCTGCTGAAGCGTTGGCCTCGGCTGATTCACTAGCCACCTGCATCGGTCTGCCAGACTGAGCAATTGCATTAGGAATCAGATTAAATCCGGTTGGCTGAATATCACAGTTATAGTTCATAATAATATATCCGTGTTCCAGAGAATGAAGTAAGTTTCTGTCATCGCGCGGAGTCTGATAAACCCCCCATTTAGTCCATTCAGCGTAATGATTGCCGGATGTGGGTGGATTGGTTTTGTAAGCAACCTGTGTTCCGATTGCCACATGCTCCCGACCTTCGTCCTCAAATTGGGCTCCTGGTTTCGGTTTTGACTCGTTATAAACCCAAAAACCAAGAATGGCTGCAGAGAGAACGATTACTAAAATAATTAATCTTTTTTCATTCATAACTTTGCAAGTGTCGACAAGTTTAACATGAGTTTAACAAAATTTAAAGGTAATGCTTCGACTTCGCTCAGCAAGAATATGTTTCCTGAGCGAGGAACGAGTCGAAGGATTACCTAACTTTTAAAATCCTCGTTCATTGAATTGATTCTGGGTTTTTTCCAGGCCGTCGGTTAAAAATACATCCAGAGCCTGGCAGCATTTTTTTAGTAAGGCTTTTTTAGCAGACCCTTCCCCTTGGACAAAATGATCGATAACAAATTTTTCCGCATTAAAATCAATTTCTTTGTGTTCACCTGAGAACGATTTTTGATTGCCAATTCCCAGTCTAAACCTGATAAATTTATCTGAATTAAGTGACTCGATGATAGACTCTATTCCATGATGCCCAGCAGCTGAACCTCCCTGTCTGATTTTCATATGCCCTAAAACAATGTCCAGTTCATCATGAATAATAACGACATTTTGGGGGGGGATTTTGTAAAAGTTGGTTATTTTGGAAACAGACATACCGGAAAGATTCATAAATGTCTGCGGTTTTGCCAAAATAATATCTCCAGTGATTATCACTTCAGCCTTAAATTTTTTCTCCAGTGTGAACTCACCAAAAGCTCTTTTATGAGCAAAATACTCCAGTGCTTCAAAACCCAGATTATGACGGGTATTTACAAACTTTTCTCCGGGATTACCAAGGCCAACAATTAATAACATAGTTTGTAGATTATAACACCACTAACATAACGTCATTGCGAGGAGGTGGGGCGAAGCAATCCGATTCCTGGAATTAACTTACCTACATGGTGAATTCTTGGTTTTCAGATTGCCGCGCGTAAATTCGCATGTTACTCGCTCGCCACGATCAGTTTCATGATTGTGGCTCGCAATGACGTTAAGCGATTAAACCAAGCAGCTCTTTTAAGGAATGAATTGTGTAGGCTTTATGATGCTTACTTTTATCTTTCCGGTTTATCCATACCGGAATTAAATCTGCTCTTTGCAACAAGATATTTATCACATCCGGATTGTCATCCACTATGACGGCATTTTTTGGGAGCAAATCCAAAACCCTTTTTGTCCGCTTGTTAAAGAAGATAAACAGTAATGCCGGATCAAAAAACTGCTGTACTTTTCCTTTTTTTATTTTTCTGATCTGAGCAGACTTATACCCTTCTGAATAAACTCCCAGTTTATGAGTTTTACTTAGGGGTTCTAGTACTTCTTTTGTTTCTTCAAAGATTGATTTTTCAAAATTTAAATCATGATAATAATGCTTTTTTAATTCAGAATGTTTATGACCCAGATGCTTAGCTAAATGAGCAGTATATTTATGAGGATGGAAAAATGTTCTTTTCTTTAAAGTAGCGTCATAATCCAGCCTAGCTTTTTCAAATTCTTCATCTTTAATACTTAAATTGCTTAATAATTTTGCTTTATAAAGTTCCCTGAATTTATGAGGACTGTGAACCGTGTGGTCGAGGTCAAACAAAATAATCTGGTTTGGAGTTATTTTCATTTTACTTTTTCCAAAGCTTTAGTTGCATAAAATCTGACGGCATTAGAAACATTGTATTTAGCATCTTCCAGCTCTTCTTTGGTAAACCATCTGATGCCATTATGTTCTTTTTCTGCTAAAACAATTTTATCAGTTTTGGATCTGACGACATACATTAAACCAACATGTTTATGAACTTCGGAAATATTATGAATATCAACAAATTCAGGTCGATACAAAAATTTAGTTCCCTGCTGATACAGATCTGTTACTTTGTCTGATAACACTTCAATATCATCTTCTCTAAGACCTGATTCTTCTTCTATTTCTCTAAACAAAGCCTGATCCGGATCTTCTCCCAGATCAATATGCCCACCCACAGGCAGCCATCTTTTTAGTTTTATATGGTCAACCAAAAGCACTTTGCCATCAAAAACAATAAATGCACCCACTGTAAAATCAACTAATTCATTTATATGTGCCATAACTCCTTTCAGTAGTAAACTTGTCATTTCGAGCGAGGAGCGAGGAGCGAGAAATCTAATGACTAACACCAAGCTGATTCCTGCTTCATCTTGAGATTTCTCCCTACGGTCGAAATGACAGGTTGGTTTAAAATAATCCTCCCTGATCTTCTACTACTTTGACTTCTTCTTTTTCTTCAAAGATTGTAACTTTTCCGTAGGTATTATCATAGCCTGGTTCTATGGTTAGCTGTCCTTCTCTTACTCTTTTGACTCCTTCAGCTACTTTATCCCCTGCTGCCATAGCGATAAGTGGGATTTGCACTTTGGTTAAAATCTTTAACTCAGAGTCTAGTTCGGTAACCAATTTTTCATAAAGAGTTTTGACTTTAACTGTTTTTACAGCAACTCCTAAACTTTCTGCTAGTATTTCTTCCAGTTGAACTAACATCCGAAATCCCGGACGGTCGGGAAATTTCTTAGATTTGAGCACTCCATTATCTTTGTATAGTTCTAACTCTTTCTCGCTTCTGGTTGCCAGATCTTCAATTCGCTGTAATACCCCAATTGTTAATTTCTTTTTACAGACGGGACATATTTCCCCATTTTTCTTTAACTCTTCTGAGTTTAAAACAACTCCGCAATTTCTATGTCCTGAATAATGATACTTGCCTTCTTCCGGGTAAAACTCAATTGAACCAATAATATCTCTCTCCTGCAGAGCCCTGGTGAGATCTGAAAAATCTATTTTTCCACCCATTATAGTTACTTCCCTGCCAAGTCTTGGTAGTGAATGAAGATCGGAAAAAGAGACAATTGATTTATTATCAAGTTCTGCCACCCGCCAGTTCATTGCCGGCTCACTGGAAAGGCCGGTTTCAACGGCATAAATTTTTTCGGAAAATTCGCCAAAACAATCAGTCAGCAAATCATAACCTGAATTTGAGCCATACAGTGAATACCAGGGAGTCCAGATATGGGCGGGAATAATTAATATTGAGGGGTCAACCCCAAAAAGAATGCTGCAGATCTGTCTAGATGACATTCCCAAAATAGGTCTGCCATCTGATGCTAGTTTGGCTCCTCTTTTGGCTAATACTTCACTAACTTTTAATGCAGTATCCAGTGATGGGTATATCACGATTAGATGAATTCTTCTGGTCTTTCCTCCCTCTGAGTATATACAGGAAATTTCTCCGGATATTACAAATTTTGTTTCACCATTTTGGTAAATGCCATTGCCAATATCAGTCAGATTTTGTTTTAACTCCTGCTGCCACATCGGATGCAAAGCATCTCCTGATCCAAGCAGATCAATACCTTTCCAGCTTGCCCATTTTGCCAGATTGGGAATAGTTAACTCAAAAGAACAAGCGCCTGCGTACTTAGAATGAATATGTAAATCAGCAACATACGCCATTAGCTGGATTGTAACGTCCTATCCTATATGCTTCAAGTGTATTACAATAACTCGCAGTGAACACCTCTGAGATTATTCGTTTGCATCCTCAATTTTATTTATGCAAAGCCTCCGATGTACTAAACCATGGAATTATAGCTCCTTATCTTTTTTGTAAAATAGTTTCAGGTATTATGAGAGAATGTAAAATAAAACCCATGGGCATTCCAACTATTGCAGAAAATCCCGATGATGAGATATTTGGTTACTATAGAAGAACAACCAGAGGAGGGTTTGTATCCGCAGAAATTATCCCCCGTTACTTATTAGTACAGTTTAATGTTTTTTCTGCTATCCCTTTTAACCCAGAAAAATTCAGACAAAAGGTGGCTCAACATTTACAAACAGAGGCTGTAACTATTTCCTTAACACAATTTCCAAAATTAGCGACCCCTCAGAGATCCAAAATACTTTATTTTCCTGAAAGGAAACCATCTGGCAATGATTGATACTCATTCTCATATTCAATTTAAAATATTTGATCAAAACCGTGCTGAAGTGATTAAGCAAGCACTTGAGGCCGGAGTTGAGAAAATAATTGCAGTTGGAACAGATGTCGAATCTTCTAAGAAAGCTGTTGCCGTGGCTGAAAAATATTCTTCAGTCTATGCAGCAGTTGGCATCCATCCTCACCATGTCTTTGCTTTTGTTGAGCGAAGCGACCCGTCCACATCGTTTCACGAAGTGATACGGGTGGAAACATCTCTGAACTTGTTTCAGGACAAGTCCTCGCATTCGCGAGAGATCCTTCACTCCGTTCAGGAAAACCTCTCTTCACTGATGCACCATCCAAAGGTTGTTGCTATTGGTGAAACTGGTCTAGATGCTCACCACTACCCCTCTACAAAATACCCCAATTATGAAATTTCCGAAGAATTTTTGAAACTTCAAGAAAAAGTTTTTATTTCTCAAATAAAGCTAGCTATCCAATATCAAAAAACATTAATAATTCATAACCGAGGTATGGCAGACCAGCTTCTGGAAATATTCATAAAGCAATGGGATCCGTTTTTATCAAGACGAGCGGTATTTCATTGTTGTGAACCAAATAAAAAAATGTTGGATTTTGCTAAGAAACATCAAGTATTTATTGGTGTTGATGGTGATATAACCTATGACAAAGATAAACAAAGTTTTATCCAGCAAGTACCTTTAGAACTATTAGTTCTTGAGACAGACTCCCCTTTTTTTATTCCAGATCCTTTAAAATCTAGCGGCGATAAAATAAATACTCCAGCAAATCTGCCAATTATTGCCGAATTTATAAATAAACTTATGGGTCAAAATGTCCAATTAATGTCAAGAAACAATGCTTTAGTTTTGTTTAAATTACCCACATGAGAGATTTCGAACAAAGACCAGTTCTCGGATTAAGTATTATTGGTGGCGATAATTCGGTTGCTGTTACTCTCTACGCACCTTTGGGAGAAAGTTTTGCTCCTCTTAATCGGGTACCAAAACCTGATGGTTCAACTGAAAATATAGGCTCTTCAAGAATAGTTGAAGGAATTTCTGGAAGAGAAATTGCTTGGCGGATACCAATAGGCCCTACTGGAGAAGTAACCAAGTTAGTATCAGGTTATATACAAGCAAATGGCGCAACTCCTGAAGCATTACGAAAACTGCAAATGCTTCATTAATTTTTCTTTCCAAACTGGTTTTCAAACATCTCTTTTAGTTCTTTCACCGTGGTGGCATCCTCAGCTTTTTTGTCGGCGTCGCGGAATTTAACTAGTCTGGGAAATCTTAGAGCAAACCCTGGTTCATCGCCATCCTTGCCAGCTGTATGATTGGGAGATCTGGTAATTTCATCGGCCAGGACTTCAATTACTATCTCCGGCTTAATCCAGACAGAAGGTGACATGGTGGCGTTGACCCTGGCTGGTTTGTGATCAACTTTTATTTTATCTGCTCTTTTATGGATCTCTCTCCATTCATCATCGGTCAGTCCGGTACCAATTTTTGAAACTGTCACAAACTCATCTTTAGCTTTATCATAAATTCCCACGAGCAATGCACCAGCTCCAAATTCTGCCCGCTTACCCCTGCCGTAGATGTAACCTAAAATTACACAATCCACTGTATCTTTTAATTCTCCTGAGGAATTTCTTTTTTGTTTGACCCAGTTAAAATTTCTGGCTCCAGCTTCATACTTGGAATCCGGTCTTTTGACAATCAACCCTTCAAGCCCCTGAGTGAGCGCCTGATCAAATAACAGTTGAATTCTGTCTGCTGAATCTGTCACCTCACCTGGTTGGGGAATTAATATTTCATCTCCATGGACCACTTTCAACAAATGCTTAATCCGTTCTGTCACAGGCAGATCCATCAGAGACTTACCATCAACATACATAATGTCAAAAACCATTGCTTTCAAAGGAGTACTCTCAGCCGCCTCTTCTATCCCATGTTTACGGCGTCTTTTAGTTGTTTCCTGAAATGGCAAAAATTCATTTGACTCTGGATTGTAAGCTAATGCTTCAGAATCTAAAATTGCGGTTTTGGCTTTGACTTGTTTGAGTACACCTTCAATAATATCCGGAAACATTGGGGTTGTTTCTTCCAAATTTCGTGAGAAAAGTCTAACTTTGTCACCATTTTTGTGAATCTGGACTCTAAATCCATCAAATTTCTCCTGAACATGAGCCAAACCATCAAATTTTTCTAAGATCGCCTTTGGTGTTGGCAGTCTTTCAGCTAGCTGAGAACGGATAGGCCTGCCAACTGTCACAGAGAGATCTTCCACTGCTTTAAGTCCGCCTTCCCAGAGTTTTTCACCTATTAATCCTAAATCGGAGACTCTGTTGTACGCTCCTTCAAGCAGCTTTCTTTTGGATTTATCCCCCAGCTTTGCCAAAGCAAAAGCATCAAGTACTGTTGGATCTCCTATACCCAAACGGGAAGTTCCCAGAGGAATTCTAACCAAATGTTTGGCTTCTACTCCATCTACTTTTTTCAGTAAATCCGATAAAGTCGATACTTTTTTCTCAACAGTCCCATCTCCCTGAAAATCAGCGATATTACGCAAAGTATCAAAAACTTCCTTAACACTGATTCCCTGACTCTTGACTCTTGACTCTTGACTCAATTTTTCAGCGACTTTACCCAGATCCCCTACCTTTCCATATTCTTTTAATATCTCTTCCCGGTCTATGTCGTATGTTCGGGCAATTGAGGAAGCAACATTTTTTTCAGCCATACCGATCTCAACCGGTTCATAAAAAGGCGCCACTCTCCCTTGTATCAGATACGCCACCATCGGCACTTCAGAAGGTGTCACTTTTTGAAAAAGTTCAGCCAAAATCTCGATTAATGTCAGCCTGGATGAGGTTTCTTCCAGTCTTTCAAAATAAGTAGAAAGTTCTTTAAATGTCATGTCTGGATTGTATCGGATTGTGTCAAACGGAGCAACCGTAGCAATTCTTACAAACCAGTACGATAATCATGCAATGCCACATACGGAAATAATCCATAATATCCCTCATTCCAGGAAAATACCCTCCGGCGACCTGGCTTTGGCTCAGTCTGATGTCCGAACTGCTATGCAAGTTGCAGATATGGTTCGTCAATGGCTGACTTTACTTCGGGTATCGCTTGAACAGCCTACTCGTTTTCCCTATGAACCTCAGGATCTAATCACAGAGATTGATAATGCACTTTCAGCCTTCATTAAATATAAAAACGACCAGCTACTTGTCTTAAAATTAAATATTCCTCAAACACCGCAGCAAAAGCGGGCAGATCTACTTGGTTTACCTCCAAATCTGCGACTCTAATTCTTACAAAATTTGCTACAATTATATTAATGTCCGAAAATAAACCTTCACAAGCTGAGCAATCTGGAGCTGATTTTTTAAGTCATAAGGAAAGATTAGTAAAATATCAAGATGGACAACGGGAAATTGTACCTCCCAAAAAATTCCCCTCAGTAACTGCTAGATTAGTAAGACCTGATATAGGAGACATGGAATTCACTCTAGATCCTAACAATCCTGGTCAAGGATATGAACTGAATAAGAGAAAAAGAGAGCTTGTCCAAGAGATTGGCCATCCTCTGCCTGAAAAAATTTTAGAAGGAATGGCTACTAAAGATTATGGTAAAGACAAAATCATAGAGGCTGGCTCTTATGATCCTTTGTGTCGGGAAAAAGGTATTGATTTACTGACAAGAGGTGCTGGATTGGAGCGACTCAAACAAGTAGTAGCTGAGATTCGACGTACTCGTCAGGGCTCAGTCTCTATATTTTTTACTGATTTAGATAAATTCAAACATATAAATGACGACTTTCCTGAAGGCCACCCTGGAGGTGATGCATTGATTCGATGTGCGGCAGAAAGTTTACAGCAGACTGGGACAAGGAATACTGATTTTAGCGTCCGATATGGTGGTGAAGAGCTGATGAAGGTCTTACCAGGGATCTCACGTAAAGCAGCTAAGCGGCTGGCTCTTACTTTACAAAAAAGATATGCACTCAATCAACGCAGGGCCTTAGTTGAAAAAGGTATTTATTTTGAAGACACTGACAAAGAGTTACTGAAAAGAGATTATGGAAATTTCCCTTCTCTGGATAAACTGCAAACCATGAGTATCGGTATAGCTTTTGTCTCAGCGGATGATCCACGTCTTGATCATCCCAACTTTATTGAAAACCTCATCAAAGAGGCTAATGAAGCTGAACATGCAGCCAAAATAGAAAGAAATCGAGTGGCTATCATGAAAGACGGTAAACCAGTGTTGGTCGATCCAGATCTTAGTGAGCATCCTGTAACTATTGAAGAAATGTCTCCTGAGGAAAAGACTAAAGTTGAGACATTAAGACAATTAAAACACGCTATTGATCATGTATCCGGAAATAAAATTGGCGGTTCAATGGGTAATATAGAGTTAGCATTAGCTAATGCTCCGGATGATATTAAATTGTATTTAGAAGAGGCATTAACTGGGTTAATTGACCTTCATGATAAATTATCTGAAATCACATCCCTTCAAAGATTTGTAGTCGAACCAGGCCCAGACGGAAAACCTCGTCTAAATGTTGAGGCATCTTTGGAAAAACAAAAGCAATTTTAGAAAACCTCTTTTCCTTGCTTCTTTCGGAATAAAGCCATATAATTCCCCTATGAGTCATTCTCCAGATATCAATCCTGCTAATCCTAACGAACTCCAAGTCGCAAAAGCTTTTGCTAAAACTGTTGCTCATGAAATTAATAGTCCTCTTGCCACTACTTTTATGATACTTGATGGATTGCTGGAAGATCCAACATTACCTAATGTTCATAAGAATCAACTTTTGCTGGCAGCTGATGAACTTACCAGAGTAGCAAATTTTGTGAATCAAACCAATCAACTTCGGAGAGTTGTTATGTATAATTCTCCTGTAGGACAAGCTCTTGATCTTGAAGCATCTACCAAGCCCGAAGATCCGAAGACTCTTCCTTAGAATCGTCGTTGCGGTTGATCAATCTGATTCTGACTGCTTGTCTTCTTCCTCTTCTTGGCGGATAAAATCTGTTTCTGCCTTTGGGGAATATTTTTTTGCTCTCCCCCAATAGACTGGTGATATCTTCAAAATAATTAAGACTTAATCTTTCCATATATTTATTGTTTACTAAAAAGTAGAACTACTACCTCAGTTTCCTTTCCTTCAAACTGACCTTTCTTCTGGGCGACACCTACTTTGTCAAACTGAGTTGCTAATATATTTGCCCGATGAAGTGGTGAGTTCATCCAGGCATCGACCATACTTTTGTCATCAGTAAAACCTTTCGCCAGATTTTCTCCGGCAGCCATATATTTATAGGATAGTTGATCCATGAGATCCCAGACCATCTCCCCACTTGGTGAAAGATGTGACCAATACTGTTTTTGCATCATATCGTTAACTTTTTTTTCAGCAACTAAATCCAGTTTTTTATCTGTTTTGAATGGTGGCAGATGTTCATTTATTCGCTGACTATTTACTAAATTAATCACTTCATTTTTATCATAGGCACTTACTGAAACTACATTTATAAACAGCAATACGGCTGTTAAAAAAGTTGCTATTAAAGAATGTATGTATATTTTTTTCATATTTATTATGTCTGGATAGGTCCCGGTTGTTGCTGTAAATTTCGTTACTAGCTAGACTGGTGTAAGCTTTTTTGAAGCTAAAAACCTATCCAAACTATTTTTGATGGTTATTAAGATTTATTCGGACAAACAAATCCTAATGTAGACAAACCCTTTTTTTAATTACCCTTTCCACAATCTGTGCACCAGGCCTTGTTGTAATTCCAGACCTGTAGCTCACCGCCGCAGTAAGTGCATTGGTCATTGAGAATCCATATAAAAGATTTTATAAAGCTCATGTTTTGATGTCTCCTTTCTGTGACGATGTAAGAGCCATTGTAGTGTCAGAAGCAGGTACCCGCAGTAATTTTTCTCTCACAATATATGTGATCTAGATCACACATTAAATATATTCTTTCTTGTATAGTATCAATTACTATAAGTCCAAGATCTAACGATCTGGGCTTTTTTTAGGACATATGAACCCGGATATACAACAGCTACTACACAACTTCTTCAGCAGTTACAGGCTCGTCTCCTATAAAAAAGGTGACACTATTTATAGACCGGATGAAACACCTGACCATATTGCTTATATAAAATCAGGTTATGTCAGACAGTATGTTATTACTAAAGAAGGTGAAGAAGTGACTGTCAATATTTTTAAACCAGTTTTTTATTTCAGTCTGATATTTGCTATGACCGAGACTGAGAATAAATACTACTTTGAGGCAATCACCCCAGTAGAAATGTGGAAGGCTCCTCGGGCAGATGTTTTAGCTTTTATACATGCTAACCCAGCAGTTTTGTTTGAGATAACTAAAAATATATTTAGAGGCTTTTCGGATTTACTGCAAAATCTGGAAACGGTTTTGTCAGGAGATGCCTATTCAAAAGTGGCATCAATGCTGCTGCTTTTAGCAGAACGTTTTGGGTCTTCATCGACACTGCAGGATCAGACAAAAATATCGATCACTCCAACCCATAAAGATATCGGTGGACTACTCGGTTTTAGCCGGGAGACAGTCAGTATTCAAATGAGTAAATTACAAAAAAAAGGAATTATATCTCAAGATAAAGGATCAGTAGTTATACATGACTTAGAACAATTGCGGGATGCTTCATCAATGACTAGCTAAGCTAAGACATAACTGGCTTTTTTAGTTCCGCCTTCTTTTTTAACTAACCCTTTTGCTTTTAAGAATTTTAACTCTCTTAAGACAGTGTCATCTGAGAAATCCGGAAATATTTTTCGAAAATCTTTATTCATCATACTGCCATTTCGCCTGAGATATTCCAGAATAATCATTTGTCTTTCATTAAGCTCTACCCCAAAACCAAATTTATCTTTGATATGACTTTCTCTGGAAACTTTTTGCACCTGCTCTTTGATGTTGATCACTTCATCCTGAAAACCTTTAACAAAATATTCCAGCCATTCTGTCAGATCTCTTTCACTACTATCCATAACTTTTTGTCTGGCTACTTTTTGCACCAAAGTAAAATATTCTGTCGGGTCTTTAGCGTAATATTCTTCCAGACTGAGGAAATGATGAAAATGGTAATTATCCAGGGCTAGAATCAAAAAAGTCAGCAGCTGAGATGTTTTGGAATTAGCGTTTAAAAATGGATGCACTCTCAAAACCTCAAAATGAATAATACCCGCTTTTATGACCGGATGAAACGATTTACCAGTCTTAGAATTGATCCAATTGACCATATCTTCCAGCATAAATGAAACCTCTACTGCCGGAGGCGGTGTATAGCTGATCTCTCCTGTCTGGGTGTTGCGGATGATGATTTGCCGCTCCCTGTATACTCCCGAATGTTCAGCCGGAAGAATATTTTCAGTCACCAGCCGGTGGATTTCATTTATTGTTTCAATTGTTAAAAGATAAGGTTTGCCAGGTCCGATCTGATGGACAATTAATTCAGTGAAATGAAGAGCTTTTTTGTAAGACAAGATATCCTGGATTTCTTTTGAAGGAGCGTTTACTTCTTTGCCATCCAACAGTTCCTGAACTTCCTGAAAATTTAAAATATTTCCTTCCAGCTTTGTACCAAAATGAAGCATTCTCTCTGCTGCATCTTTTTTAAGTTTGGTTTCCCAGGCAGCGATAATAACAGTGTTATCAATTATCTCTTTGGCAGCATCTATTTTACCGATACTTTTTAAAATCTCATTGGTAATAGTATATTTGGGCGAAAACATAAATTTATTCTTTTCTTTTCCAGGTGAAAGAGACTAGTAAAATTGCTGTAAAAATAGCTGATAAAAGCAGAGCATATTTCTTGATAATAATTAAAAATACATCGCCCAAAGCATAGATCAGTAAACTCCAAGATGTAACCCAAAATAAAATAGAAAATAAAGCTATTAAAAAAAACATTGTCATTTCCAATTTACTGGCTCCGGCAGCAAGTGACAGATATGATGCTAAATTTGGATTAATAAATGAGATAAAAATACTCCCCCCGCCGTTTTTTTTCAGCTCTTTTTTAGCACTGTTAAAAAAACTTTCCTGTTTGAATTTTTTTAATATATCACCAAATCCGTAATACCCAATAAAATAATCAATAACCACTCCGACCATCATCCCACTGGCAACTGCGATCATTACAAAAGGCAGATAAGTCTCCCCTGTCCTGGAAAAAATTATTCCCAGAGCTAGCGTCACCTGCCCTGGAGCAAATAAATTGATTAACACCAGACTTTCCAAAATCGCTGCCACAAACAATATTTCATAGCCAAATTTGGCATAATATTCAGAAAAAAGATTGACCAATTCTTCAGAAGTGGGCAAAATCCCTCTGATAATATACAGAAATATGGCATAGGATATCAAAAGGACTGAGGGTAGGATCAGATCTGTCCCGAAGCTTATTTTGGAAAACTTTAAAAAAAGTAATTTATCCATCTGTTGTTAGATAATTATTGCATATTTCCCGCAAGAAGAGTCAATTAGTAATTAGTAACCTGGTGGATTAGTTAATTAGTGAACCAAACATTGGATTTTGAAGATGATTAACTGATTCACATTTTTCCAGCCTAAATTTGTTCACTCTGATTTATGGTTCCAGTAGTAACTGTCATCACTCTGGCCTCTTTTAAAGCTTTTTCCAAACTTTTATCCCAATCAACTGATGCAATAATTGTCTGCTGCTGAAATGCTAAATCCACCACATGCTGTCTATGAGAGGCATCAAGTTCTGAGAAAATATCATCCAGTAGTAATATCGGACGCTGTCCCAAAACATGCTCAACATATTCTACCTCCGAAAATTTAAGATCCAGCACTGCTGTTCTTTGTTCACCCCTTGAACCATACTTTGATAAATCTCTGACCTCATAAAAAAACTGAAAATCATCGCGGTGAGGGCCAATCAATGAATTGGCTGATGCAATTTCCCGGTCTTCATATTCTCTCAGCCTCTCAAGCGTTACTTCACTTGGTTTGTACTGATACCTAAAAGGACCAAACTTTTTTTCAACTGTATTTATAAAGTCAAAATATTCCTGTCTTTTTTGAGTTAGCAGTGATCCGAGCATAATTTGCTGATCCAGCCAATAGGTTAACTGGTCTTTTTTAGCTAGTCCCTCCTGGATTGATTTTAAAATCCGGTTTTTTCGGACAATGATATTTTCATAGGTAGTTAATGTTCTTTTGTATGACTTATCAACCTGAGAAAGTGTCTGATCAAGCTGATATCTCCTCAGAGATGGCGAACCGGTTACCATATTGATGTTTTCCGGAGTGAAAAAAACCACCGCTAAATTTAGACAATAATCAGCTGTCCTCCTGGGAATCCCGTTTACCTTGGTTTTTTTTGTCAGTTTGCCATTTTGCAGCAGCATGGCAATTTCAAGGTTGATTATCTCTTCATTGCTCACTTCCCCTTCAACTCTGAGAATTTCCTCTCCCTCTTTTATTAACTCCTCATCCCGGTCAGCTTTAGCTGATTTGGCAGTTGCCAGAAGATAAATACTTTCCAGAAAATTAGTTTTGCCCTGGGCGTTCTCCCCTATTAAAACTGTTACATTTTGTCTGAAAGGAAAATCAATTGATGAATAATTACGAAAATTTTGCAGTTTTATGTGTTTAAGAAACATGAAGAAGATAGTAGTATGGTGTAATAGTTTAATCAAGTATGGCAAAAACTTTTTACTTATTTCGACATGGCGAAACGTTTGTCACCCGAGGTCAAAGACTCTGGTATTACCCACGTTTTTTACCTGAAACAGCCTTTTCTTATGGCGCCCGAGTTTTTTCAGCCTCTATTTTGGAGGAAGCAAAACCAACTTTGCAAAAACTGGCGGAGTATCTCAAAGATATACCAACAGATTTTAATGCCTCTTCTCAGTTTCGCCGCTGCCGGCAAACAGTTCAGATCGTTGAGAAAGAGACAAAGAAGGAATTTATCTTTGATAAAAGGTTAAATGAATTTGTTTTTGAAACTCCCTGGGCTTTCAGGCACCGGGTTAAAAGTTTTTTAAAAACGCTGGTTGATAAGGATTATCAGAATGTGGCTATTTGTACTCATGGAGCGGTGCTCTCCCTTTTGGCAAGTTTGCTGACGGGCAAAGCTGTTGGATTTCCCAAGCCCGGTGTCCTGGTAATTATTAAAGGGAATCAGATCAAATATCAGGACTTTAATTCAGTTCCTGAAGAAGTAGTCCCCCAAACCAAAACCCTAAATACTCCCCAACTTCTCAAAAAAAGTTAAAATTTCAATTTTGATATATTGCTAAGTCGAAATTATTTTGGGATAATCTTTTTTTAATGCGGTCAAATAATCCCGAAGCATTAAAAAATACTCAAAATCAAACTCCTTTGCCGGCCAATGAAGGGCCCTTTGTAAGTATTCCAACCAAAAATCTACTCGGTTATCGAGGTAATGAAGAAATTTACAAGGCGACTGTCGCAACCCTTCCCCAGACTTTTGATGGAAAACCAGTGCCTTCTTTTTCTAGTTTAGATATGCGTCCCCGCGTTGAACAGCTAAATCCTTCTCCAATCAGAGAGTCCTTATTTCCAGAAAGTCAGAAAACTTTCCCACCTACATGGGAAACCAGGCCTTTGGTCGAAATACTTGATGGAAGAACAATCCCATTTCAGATTACTCCCGCCTTAGACAGAGCGATACTCATTCATTCTGCAGAAAAAAAAGCTTCTTAATTTTTTTCGTTCCAGTGGCCTAGTCCTAAAAACTGTCTTAATCTGTATGGCAAATGTTCGCGGTCAAAGTAAAAGCTGGGTTTAATTGCCATAAATCCAAGCAGGGCGACTGTTCCGCCGATAGCGATAAAGATCGGGGCTGTTCCAAAAACATCGGCCATTACTCCAACCAAAACTACCGGGAAAAGTGTTAAAGCTGACATCAAAACTCCCAGTATAGAGAAGACTTTACCTCGGGCATCTTCCGGTGTATTAGCCTGCAGAACAGTCTGAGAAGGGACTACAATTGAGACCATCATGATACCCAGCAAAAATGAACCAA
Organism: uncultured Gammaproteobacteria bacterium; assembly: GCA_964446685.1. Classification (GTDB taxonomy): domain Bacteria; phylum Patescibacteriota; class Microgenomatia; order Daviesbacterales; family UBA10151; genus CAZWRN01. The sequence continues at coordinate 29,781 of CAYUPO010000008.1, forward strand.
TTGCCAGCACACTGGAAAGTGGTATCTGATAGGTAAAAGGTAGCGGCCGTGGTTTTGGAAAATAATTAATCGCTGGTGAGATCAATGGAGCTGCTCCGACTGAGAAAAATAACAATCCGCCGATTAAAATAGCGGCTCCGACAATTGATCTTTTCGGAATCCGGTAACCAAATCTGCCGACCAAAGCTCCCCCCAATACCATCCCTATTCCCAGAGGCAGCACTAAAATATAGGATGCATCTGTTGCATTGACCTGCAAACTTTTTTCAAAAAAGGCTGGAATTAATACTCCCAAAATACCAATTACCACCTGAACAGAAGCTAATATTAACAATGAAGCCATCACCACTACTTTCCCCCTGATCAGCCCAATAGTGTGTTTGATTTCCAGCCAGGCTACATCCCGAAAAACCGGCAAATTTAATGTTTTAACTGCCTGTTTCAACCTTCTTCCCTGTTCATCTTCACCGCTGACTATTTTAGGAAAGGAAAAGGTCAGTCCAAATGCTCCGGTCAGAAGTAAGGCACCCAAGATAAACACCATATCTATGCCAAGGTGATTTATCAATGGGCCGGAAATCCCAAAACCAATCAAAAAAGAAGCAAATAAAGTAGTAGAAAAAAGTGAATTAGCAGTCAGCAGTTGATTTTTACGAACCAGAAGCGGAATAGCTGAAGCCTCCGCCGGAATATAAAACTGACCCAACACATTGATCAAAAAGGCGATACCCAAAATGCCAAAGAAACTTCCCTTTAAAAATATCAGACTGATAAAACAGACCGCCATGGCGATATCGATATAGCGGATAATCTTTCGCCGATCGGTAATATCAACCAAAGAACCAGCAAACAACCCAAAAATAACAGCCGGCAGATAAACGGCAAACAGTAAAGTTGAGACAGCGGTACTGGAGTCAGTTAAACGAAAAACCCAGATCAGGAGTGCAGAATTTAGACTGTTATAAGAAAGTTGGACTAAAATCTGGTTTACCCAGAGGCCAACAAAGCCTTTATGGCTGACAACTTCAGAGAATGATGCGGACTTTTCTTCCATAGGCTCAAACAGCATTGTAACTCTTCGGGGATTTTTTTATCAACCT
>CAYUPO010000008.1:30980-42079 GCA_964446685.1 uncultured Gammaproteobacteria bacterium
TATTTTTGACATGACGGACAATAAAAGGTTCCCCGTCCTCCTAATTTAATTTTCTTAATTTCACTTCCACAGAGAATACACGGCTTTTTAACCCGGTTGTAAACTTTGGCATGGTCTAAAAAAACTCCTTTTTTGCCATCGGAATCAACAAAATGAGTTTTGGTAGATCCGCCATATCTGACTCCATCTTTCAACGCATCGATCACCCCCTGATGCAGCTTTTGAAACTGACTATCACTTAGTGATCCAGTCTTTGATCGGGGATCTATTTTGGCATTAAAACAAGCCTCACAGGCATAGATATTGCCTACTCCGGCAACTACTGACTGATCCAGCAAGGCAACTTTGACCGGCTGCCCTTTGTGTTTGAGTAAGTTGTTTTTTAACTGTTCCCAGGTATAGCCTTTTTCAAGCGGTTCAGGACCTAAACTATTCAGAAACCGGTCTAAAGACAACTCCTCACTACTTACTACTTTGACCCAGCCAAATTTTCGCTGGTCATTGAAGAACAAGTAGGAAGAGTTATTTAAATGGTTAATGGCCTTCGCCGGGATGCGGAGTTTACCTGATGAAGGACTAAGAGAAAATATAACTCTGGTTGATCTGTTTGGCAGCTCACCCTGCATATCTTTTGTCGGATGTCCGCCGACAAATCTATCGCCATCATCCTCTAAGCCGCCCTCTTTAAAAATAATCTGTCCAGACATTTTCAGATGAAAAAGCATGACATAGCCATTGGCAAAATCTATTCCAAGCCCCTTCCCTTTTCTCCAGACATTGATAATTTCCTGATTTAAGAATTTTTTTTCGTCCCCGGAAAAAGTTTTAGGATTTAGAATTTCTACATCAGTAATTTTTAGACCAATTATTTTTTTAGAAAGACTCAAACGAATAGTTTCAACTTCAGGTAATTCTGGCATGTCGGTATTTTAGCAGATGAGTGTATTTGGATGCAGCTATAACATTGATCCGGATTGCGCAACAACTTTTCTTAATTGACTTACTGAATTTCCAACTAAAGGCTTTATGGCGTCATTTAGTGTCCGTACCAATCTATCAACTAAAAATGGTATTTCGATTTCTGCTTGGATATTTCCAAATCTTGAGCGATAGATAACTTTATCAGGATTAGGAAGTTCAGTCTTGGGATTAACAACTGAAGGGATTGGTTCATCCTTCGCGGGTAATCCATCATGGTGGGTTACTGGCAGATCGTATTTTGTTGCTAAATTAGCAGGTACCCATATTCCACCCATGTCTGTTACCTGGATTATGCTTTCGTTATTGCTTTCCTTATTGCTTAATATCATAATTATAAGATAATCTTCAGGCACTTCTTAGTCAATGATTTTACTTGTAAGAAATTGCTGAGAGTTAACGGAATTTATTTTCTATTAATTTCAGAATTTCTTTTTTGAAATTTTCTTTGGAATATTTTTCGGCATTTTTTCTTAAATCTTCTGGTTTAAATTTCATCTGGTCCATTTTTTCAATTGCTGTCTGCAGACTTTGAGTAGATATTTCATTAAAGAAAACTCCGGTTTTTCCTTCAATTACTGTTTCCTGATAACCGCCTTCATTTAATGCAATTACCGGAGTGAGAGCGGCCTGGGATTCAATTGAAGTAATGCCAAAATCCTCATCACTGGCAGCCAATATTAATGCTTTGGCTTCTGCGAGTAGAGTTACTCTTTCTTTATCACTGACTTTGCCCAAAAAATGGATATTATTTTTGGCTAATTTTTTCAGTTTTGATTCTTCGCGTCCGGTGCCAACAATTTTCAGCGGTAGACCATTTAGATTAAATGTTTCGATAACCAGATCAATGTTTTTATCTGGATCAAGCCTGGATAGAGAAAGATAATAATCAGGCTGTGTTTTTTTTGCTGCATTTTCAAACTCTGTAACATCCACCGGCGGATATACGACTACAGAATCCCTTCTATAAAACTTTTGGATTCGTTTTTTGATATTCTCTGAATTGGCAATCAGTACATCCGGTCTTTGGGATATTTCAAAATCATAAAGTCTCATAAAATGATTTAGTAATGAACCAAAGAATTTTGTAAAAATATTTTTTTTGTACCAGTGGTTTTTGGTATAGCCATACAAATAACGTGGAGGAGTGTGAATATAAGCCAGATGCAGTGAGTTTTGCGGTGAAATCACCGCCTTTGCATAATAAGCAGCTGATGATGAGATGACCAGATCATAGCCTTTTAGATCAAAGCTTTCAAAAGCCATCGGAGATAAAAATTTGAGTGGGGATAAAAGCCTGCCAATTCCGGGAATTTTTTGCATCCAGGAAACCCGGATATCCCAGTTCTTAAAACGTTGCGCATCTTTTCCCAGTTTTTTTGGATTATAGTAGGCGGTATACAAAGGTGCACCCGGAAATATTTCATGCAGCACTTCAACCACACGCTCTGCCCCACCGTATTCTTTCAGATAATCATGGACTAAGGCTACTTTCATATCATTAAATATTTTTCCAGTTTTTGGATAAAAACTTTTTCTCTAAATTCATTGGCGTCCTGATAGGCCTGATCTGCCATTTTCTGGGCGGCTGATAAATCCTTCATTAATCTTATCAAAGCCTGAGTCAATTGGTTAGTATCATCTGGGTTTATCAGTAATCCATTCTTTTGATGACGGATAAATTCTGAGGTACCACCTGTATTGGTAGCAATAATAGGCACTTTGGCCAGAGCTGCTTCAATAACTGTAGTGGCAAAAGGCTCTGCTTTGACAGATGACAAAACAAAACAGTTCATGATTTTAAAAGCTATTTCAGGATGTATAGTATGCCCAGCAAAGATTACTTTATCTTTTAATTGATGATCCAAAACATATTTTTTTAAATCTGATTCTATTGAACCGGCTTGCTTATCGCCTGTTCCCCAAAGAATTAATTTGGCATTTTTTATTTCGGACTGTTTAAAACTTTTTACCAGCTGCATCGCTCCTTTCCAATTTACCAGCCTGCCAATAAATCCTATTACAAAGTCTGACTCTGTTATATTAAAACTTTTTTTTATTCTGAGGATCTCATGATTAGTAATATTTTTATATTTACTTTCTATATCAGATCCCAAATAGATCACTTCTCCCGGCAGTCGGTAATAATTTTGAACAGATACTGACACAAAAAGATATTTGTTAACCTGTTTTTTGATTAGCCTGAAAATCCATTTCGGATAATCATAGTCACGAATATAACTGATTAAATGAAACTGCAATCCAAACAACCTTTTTGCCAGACCCGCTACTATCAGAGTCCTGGTCGTATTTGCTACTACTACATTTGGTGATATTTTGATTATCAGATTTTGAAATTCTTTGACAGAAGAGATAAACCGGGTCAGGGCGACAGGACTGATTAGTTTCAGTTTTGGAAAAGAGATTTTAAAAATTGGGACACTTAACCTTTCATAAAGCGCACTAAATGCTGAATCTTTTTCGATAACTACAGCAGCCTCAAACTTTTTTTTATCTAAAAATGAAATATCCTCAGCCAAACGCAGCTGGGCTCCTCCGACAAAAGGAGTATGATCCGCAAACAAAACCTTTATCTTACTCATGCGTGAATTGTACCAAAAATGAAGAGATATTAATGAATATGAGCAACTTTACCCAGAATCACAGATTCAGGGTTTGTTGATACTTCCCGCCATATCTGCTTACTAGTCCGTCCGTCTCTATGGTTTACTACAGTTTTTATATCCGTAGTAAGTCCGGTATGATCTCTATCTAGTCCATAAACAGCCGCCAGCTTCATCGCTCGGATTAATGATGCGAATGGGTTTTTACTGTCTAATGTAAACCCTTTTTCGTGCTCATTTTTTAATATCTTTTTTAATTCTTCTTCATCTTCACCCAAATGCCGTCCTAAAATCAAAAATTTTGCAACAACACGATCGGCTGGCTGACTCGAATCAGTATGATCATCAAATACGGCTTCTTGCGGGTGCTGCCTTCTGTATTCCCCTGACCCTCTATTAAAATCGGCATTTACTAACCCTGTACGTGGAGATCTGAAGGTTACATTTCGAGTATATGCTTTATCATCCTGACTAGCTTTATAAACTATTGCATCAATGCTACTTTCACTTGCAGGTTTGAGTGTTAAAAAAGGCCCCATATGCATGAGATACTCAGTTTCATCGTCATGATATCCTAAGCCTGAAAATAATTCCTTCCCTTTCACAGATATAGCAGATTGAAGCAAGTCAACTCCAACTTTAAGTCGGGATCCCTGATTTCCAAATAACGTGTCAGCTAATGCAGGATTCCCATTTCCATCTCTTTTAATATCAACTCCGGTTGCCATTAAAGTGATATTACTCTCACTCGATGTAAGATGCTGGACACTTAGGAGACATTAACCGGATTTTTTGACTACACTAAGTCTGGGTATATTTGTTTAATGGTTTCGATTAATTTTTGTTTGGCTGCTGTTTCATTTCCCTCAATTCTAGCTCCGGCCGCTGCCTGATGTCCTCCGCCTCCCAAAGCTACAGCCAGTTTTGAAACATCATATTTTTGGGCATTGCGTGTTCTTAGAGAAACATTAAAAACTTCCGGATCGGTTTCAATAAAACTGATTACCAGATCCCACCCCTGAACAGCTCTTAAAGTATTGGCAATTTCATTGTTTTCAATATCTTCTTTTTTGATATTTTTTTCAGACAACTGTTGTTGAGTAACAACAGCAATTGCAACTTTACCTTCAAAGAAATGCTCAATATTGTTTAAGGCAATTCCCAAAAGCCCGATTCTTTCCGGTGTCAGATTGTTTTCCAATTCAAAAAAATCTTTATGAAAATTCGGATAGATATCTACCAGTTTGGCGGTAATTTCAAAAGTTTTTGCGGTTGTTCCTTCATATCTAAAATGCGAATCTGTATAAATACCCACCAGTAAACAAACAGCGATATCGGGAGTAATATTTATCCCCCACTTAGCAAATACTTCAAAAAGCAGTTGACAGTTCGCAGGAGATGCCGCGTCAACAATATTAATATCACCATAATTGGTGTTGGATTTGTGGTGATCAATTACTAATACTTTTAAATTCTCCGGAAAAACTATCTCCCCTTTTTTGCTGATTTGTTCAGTGTTTGATGAATCCATGGCAATAAAAAGATCAAACTGGCTTAGATCAGTTTCCAAAAAATTCTGATCTTTTATCTGATCAAATCCAGGCAGCATCGAAAAAAGTTTGGGCGGATGTGAGTCACCACTGATGACAGTTACATCTTTGTTGAGCTGTTTTAAAGCATGCTTTACAGCTAACGCAGAGCCTATTGAATCTCCATCAGGGGATGGATGAAGATGAACTAAGATCTTTTCTGATTTTTCAACTATCTTTAGTGCCTGGATTATTTGTTCTTCCATAGAGCCAATTATACATATCCTGCTATTTAATTGCGAATTCGCCAACTAGCTGATTTGTAAGACAACTGCTACAATTTATTCATGCTTTACTTTAAGAAAATGCTTTTTGGGCTTCTTTTTTTAGCTTTCTTTGTGGCTTTTCATTTTTGGATAACTCCTCTGCTGGTATCGTATGACTGGATCTTTGGAATGGACAGCGGCAGTGCTAAGTTTCTTTTCGGTCTGGCTGTTTTATTGCTTTTGTCTGCTTACTCTTTTGTAATATTTGCATCCTTAAGTCAGGATTACCGGATGGGTATTGCTGTGGCACTTCTGGGAGGGATCAGTCCTTTGCTTTTTAATCAGGGAGCAACAGGTGTGTTTTTGGCTATTGGTTATTCAATAGTACTGACTGGTTTTTACTTTTCTGTTGAAAATAAAATGAAAAAATATATTACCTTTGATCCGGTTTTTCTGATTGGTGGGAGTATCAAATTACTAACCACATCGCTCACAGTTATATTATGTATTGGTTATTATTTGTCTATAAATTCTGTCATTGCCCAGAAAGGTTTTGTAATACCTGACAGCATTATTCCGGACAAACTGATTGAAACCATCATCCAGCAGCAAACAGGAGGATTTGATACATCAGTTAAAGGAGACAAATATATTGCCCAAATCACTCCGGAAATGATCCAGTATGCCAAAGATCATCCCGAGATTTTACAACAGTACGGTGTAACTCCAGAACAGTTGGATCAACTGGCACCTGCGGCAACTGCAGAAACATCCTCCCCATCTTCTGCCGGATCTACTCCAGCAAAGAGCCCAGCGATCAAAGTTCCAACCGGCAATTTAACTACTTCTCCCTCACTTTTTTCAGTTGGATCCATAAAAAAGATGGCATTAGAACCAATTAACTCAGTAATAAAAGAATACCAACAATTTGTCGCACCAGTTCTGGCTTTTATTTTATTTTCCGGTTTCTCTTTTTCCTATTTTCTTCTCAATTTATTGAGTGGATTTATTATCAGATTTATTTATTTTATTCTGGAAAAAATAAATGTCATCCATTTTGACAAAGAGATGCGTGAAGTTAAAAAATTGGTCGTCTAATCTGGATTAAGTGTGGCATCTGAGGCTGAAAGTGGTTTTCCATCTTTATCTACTAATTTCCCAGCAACACTGTTTAATTCATCGACATCCCTAAAACCAAAGGCTTTAATAGTTGGAATTATTGCCTCATCCCTGACTTGTTTTTTGCCAAATACTCTATTTCTAACCATAATTGAAACCCGTTCTTCCATATCTGGCAGCAAATGTTGGGCTGGCATTCTAAAAGAAGTAACAACTTTCAGAATATCCTGCGCTGTCCCTACTTCATCATATTCCATTAGCATTTTAACTAAATCTTTGTAAAAAGCGTGATGAAAAGATTCATCTCTCCCAATAATTTGTAAGCCCTTACTCGCTCCCTCAGCACCTTCTTTTTTTAATACATCCCCTAAATGATCATAGTTTCTTTGGGTCTCTTTTTCCTGAAAAGCTGCATATATTAACATCTCTCTGGCAGTCGGGTAAGGCATATTCCACTGACTACGCGCTAAATCAGTTCTAAACTTTCTCATATCTTCAGGTGTCCGAGCTCCAGATCTTTCTAAAATTAACTGTAGTGTTCGCCCATGTTTTAGCTCTTCATAGCTCCAATTAATATGTGAATTGGATAAACCAACCATACTTCTGTAATATCCTAATCCTTTTTCAGCGAAATCTGGTAAAAAACTTTCGACAGCATAAAATGATTCCACCATTGATGCGGTGTCTTTTGAAATTGGTTCTGCTTTGACTTGCTTCCAGGGAACATCTTTTTCTATTATCCAGCGCCTATTCCATCCATCAGGATCTTCAGACCGATTAAACCGGTCCCAAAAATGTTCTTCAACTCTCCAACCAAACTCTTCCTCCCATGGTGAAATGTTAATTTTGACTGCTTCTTCTTTAAATAGGGCGGGTGCCTGATTTTTTGCTGAAATAGGTATTTGATCAGCTTCAACGACTCCGATTTTGGAATCACCTAAAGTAGGAATAGGACGACCCCTTTTCCCAGATTGCCTATTAAATTTATCTGGATTCTGTGGCATTACTTATATTATACATCTTTGAAGAATGGGATTAATTATTTACTCTTCTGTTACAATACTCGCGTGAAAGTACTTAAGTAATCAATTATTATGATTAATGCAGAATATGCCTTAGGACGTCAAATAACCAGACGGCACCTGCTGGAGTTCGCCGCAGTTGCTACGGGAGCATTAACTTTAAGGAATACACCACCAATTATGGATTTACCATTTTTTAGTCAAAAAAAAATTCGTCCCCAAATCCTTGGTACAACATTTAGCCAACTTCAATGTAGTGAAGGATATCTTAATCTGGATTATCAAGATACATTTAAACAGATTTGTGATTTAGGGATAGATATTGTCAGATTGCCAACTTATTGGAATGAGATTGAGTCAGCCGTCGGATTTACAAAAACTGACTGGTTGATGGAAGAAGCTGCACGAAGAAAATTATCAGTTATTTTAACAGTGGGAGCCAAGGCTCCTAGATATCCTGAACTTCATCTGCCACCTGCCGTTGAGCAAAATTTACAAACTACTAACTCCACCGGACAGCAGATTGGTTCTGATTCTCAAACTGCAAAGAAAATTCTTGAACATACTCTGAAAGTTGTCAGGAGATATAAAGATTTTCCCAATTTAAAATACTGGCAAATAGAAAATGAACCGCTGGATCAGTTAGATTTTGCGGATAACCATTCGATTGCAGAAACTTTATTTACAAAAGAGATCGACCTTGTCCGTGCTAATAAAACAACTGCACAGAAAATTCTTTTAAGTAATGCATTTAATATCCCCAGCGCTAAAAATAGTTTCTCAAAGAGTATTCAACTTAGACCTGACGGAAGCGGATTTAATATTTATAGTAAGGTTCCCCGAAAAGGTGGCGGATACAATGAGTTAACCAGAGGAAATTACCGGGATCTTGGAGGTTTAGCAGAAATATTAAAACAAGCGGAAATAGATCCGTGGATTTTTGAAACCCAGGCAGAACCATGGGAAAATGGAAAACATGTTCATTTTGGGAATGAATCGTATCCAAGTTCAAGCCCCCAACAAACACTTAGGTTAGTATCGGAGTTAACATCCCGTGGTTATGATAAACAGTTATTGTGGGGATGTGAATTTTGGATTAAACAAAAACAGCTCGGTTTTCCTCAGTGGGTGGATGCTATGAGAACTCTGTACTCACAATCTGCTTAAAATCATTCTTCATAATTCTCTGCAGTAAAACCAAAATTTGTAGAACGGTGATCGATGGCGAGGCTGACTGCTCCGGATTTACTACGCAAGTAGCGGCAGCTCCCCCTAATTAATCACCTTCTACTTATTATTTTTCCTTCACGCGTTTCTGTCATATTATTGCAACACTACAGGTGTCATCTCTCCCCATCTTTTGCCGCTTTTTAGATCTACTTTAACAGGCACTGTCAGCTTTAATGCTTCCTCCATTTTTTGGGAGATCATTTTGGCGGTGCTCTTTACTTCTTCTGGAAGACATTCAAACATTAACTCATCATGAACCTGCAAAATCAAAATACAGCTTTCAGCTTTCAGCTTTCTGTCTTCTGTCTTTTTTGCTGATGACTGATGACCGATAGCTGCTAGCTCTTTGTCTATTTCTACCATCGCTTTTTTGATCATGTCGGCACTGCTACCCTGGACCGGATGGTTAATGGCTGCCCTCTCTCCGGCGGCTCTTAAAAAATGATTGGTGGAAGCAAGCTCCGGCATATAGCGTCTTCTGCCGCCGATTGTTTCGACATAACCATTTTTAACACCAAATTCCAATGTTTTGGCCATCCATTCTTTTACTTTGGGAAACTGCTGAAAGTATTCTTCGATATAAAGCTTGGCTGTAGCAAAATCAACATTTAACTGCCGGGAAAGGGCTCTGGGACCCTGACCATAAAGGGTGGCAAAGTTCATTGTTTTACCAACAGTTCTTTGTTCTTTGGTGATCTCACTGATATCTTTTTTGAAAATTTTTGCTGCAGTTGCAGCATGAATATCCTGCCCTTCTTTAAAGGCCTGAATCAGATTTTCGTCTCCTGACAAATGAGCCATAATCCGCAGCTCTATCTGAGAATAATCAGCTCCAAGCAAAACCCGTCCTTCAGGAGCAATAAATGCTTTGCGGATTTCCCCTCCCATTTCGCCTTTGATCGGAATATTTTGCAAGTTTGGATTGGTTGAAGAGAGCCTACCGGTGGCAGCGCCTTCTACATTAAAAGTGGAATGGATTCTACCATCTTCTCCGATATTTTGAGGAAGTGTATCGACATAAGTCGAGACCAGTTTATAAAGCTGCCGATATTGGAGCATCAAGGGGATTGCCGGATGTGCCGCCGAAAGTTCGTTGAGAGTATCCTCATCTGTTGACCGGCCGGTTTTGGTTTTTCGGACAACTGGAAGATTTAGTTCATCAAATAAGATCTCCGCCAACTGCTTCGGTGAGTTTAAATTAAATTCATGTCCGACAAAATGGTAAACATTTTTTTCAATATCAATCAGTTTGGCTTTTAGATCCTGTCCCAGTTTTTCCAGAAATGGAACATCCAGTAAAATACCGTTTTGACTCATTTTTTTCAGCACGGGCTCAACTTCCAGATCCAGGGCAATAGTGTCTTTTGACTGCTCTTTTTTCACACTACTTTCTTCTGCAATATGCAGTTTTAAATTATCCTCCCCGGTCAGTGGATCTTTGCCCGATCCGGTAAGTTTGGTGACCAAGCTTTTGAATTCCAGTTCTTTAAAAAGGCTGACAACTTTTGTCTGGTTATAATCTTTAACTTCACATTTTTTAAGATCCAGTTCGATTGGCGCATTTACTTCAATTGTTGCCAGCTTTTTACTCATCACTGCTGACTCTGCTCCTTCAGCCAAAAGTCTCTGCATTCTTTCAGGAAGGGTTTTTAGATTTTCCGGCTGATAGATAGTTTCAATATCACCAAATTGTTTGATCAGTTTAGTGGCACTGACATCGCCGATTCCCGGAACTCCCGGAATATTATCCGAAGCATCCCCTGCCAAAGCTTTGTATTCAATTATCTGAATTGGTTCAAAACCAAACCGGTCAAAAAATTCATCCCGCCCATAGAGTCCTACATCTGATAAAGTTTTCTTTGGCATCAGTACTTTGACATGACTATTGATTGTCTGCATGATATCTTTGTCGCCGGTTAAAATAATAACTTCTATCTCAAGTTTCATTTCAACCGCCTGACGGGCAAGTGTTCCTATCAGATCATCTGCTTCATAGCCATTCAGACCAAACTCAGGCACACCTAATGTATCCACCACTTCGTGTACCCGGTCGTACTGGCTGCTCAAAGTAGTATCCATCGGACCTCTGGTTGCTTTGTACTGGGTATAAGCCTGATGTCTGAATGTCGGGGCTTTTTTATCCCAGGCGATAGCCATGTAGTCTGGTTTTAGATCATCCCAGGATCTTAAAAGCATGTTGGTAAAACCATATACAGCATTTACTAACTCTCCTTTTGAAGTTGTCAGGGGAGGTGTGGCATGAAAAGCCCGGTGAAGCAGAGCATTTCCATCAACCAAAACAAAACGTTTCATAGTCTGCCTATTTTACCA
>CAYUPO010000008.1:42179-47915 GCA_964446685.1 uncultured Gammaproteobacteria bacterium
TTTGACAACACCTACTTCATTTTGTATAGTGTCTTCTATGTGCAATTGCCGTTCCAAATGCGAAAAAGCAGTCCCTCAAATCTCAACCCAAGTTTTTGCCAACGCCCCATCCTGTTGTCCTTCCACCTACAATCTGGGAGGCAGTTTTTAGTTAATTAGAAATTAGTTGATTAGTTGATTAGAAAATAACAGCCTCCCAGATCGGGAGGTTTTTTTTGTCAGAATTTAATTTGAAAGGAGGTGTTACATATGAAAAAAAACGAATTAAGTCCCTTACAGCGATTGGGCCAAACTATTGAACTTCACGAACTGGCGATGGAGTTTCGCCGAACAGGCAATGTAAATATTAAGCGCTGGAGCCCAGAAGCTGCTTCAGGTCTAGGTATGACATTAAACAGACTTGCAGTAGTGGATATGGGTGCCGCAAAAGCATATGCTAAAAAAAGTGCTGACTGGGCGCTCAAGTCTCTGGGAGAATAACTCTGCTTTTATAAGAATAAAAAATGTTGATTGATTAATAGATATTCTATTAAGCTACATAATGAAGCGCTGTAGAGTGCGAAGCTTTGGGAGGATTATCCATCCTTTCAAAAATATCTTTTTTTATTTCAGCATTTTTTTCTGTATTAACCAGGACTCCATTGTGTGGCCAATTTGCAATATGAGCAATAAATAAATGCGGCGAATTTGGAAAGTATCCAGCTAATTTTTCTGCTTCATCTGCTGGAGCTTCGCTATTAGTACTTATTAATCTGGCTTTTTCGTCCGCTATAGCATTTTGCAACTCGTCATGTTTAAAGTAAGCATCTGTTTCTCCGGACACAATTGCTATTGGAAATTTGACTTGTTCTCTTAATGCACGAGGCATTTGACTGGCAAGACCAATGCCAAATTTTGGCTTAAGTATGGAGGGAGCCAGGTTTTTTACCCAATTTAATACAGGAATACCTCCATCAGGCAGAATCCTCGTTTCCGCACCTGTTACCACTCCCTGACCATGCATTGGGTCAATTATTTCTTTTAAATATTTTTCTCTTTTTTTAAGTAATCCGCCGAGTTGCTTATTGTTGCCACCAAAGTAGGATCCGCCAATCTCATCATCCAATTGCTGCAGTTCAGCTTTTTGACTATCAGATAAATGTGGTGGGGTTTTTGTACGATGTCTCATATTCTCTAATTGTTCCTTTAAACGCATTACCTTGGGGGCGTCACCTTGATCCTTAGCTTTTTCTAATGCAGTTTCGGTGTCGGCGAAATTTTCAATAGAGGGATACAGATATTCCACTTCTCTTTTTGCTGAAACGTGCTCATTTTTTCTTTCATTTAAAAACTGTAACTTATTTTGATCATACATTCCCCCTGCTTGATTGAAGATAAATCCCGCTATTTTAGTATCAAGATGCCCTTTATCAATCATTCCCTGTAATACTAAAGCGGCTAAAAACATATCCATGCCCCCCATACTGGTCCCTTCAAGCTTAATACTTTTGGCTGGGTGCTGTTTTAAGGTTTCAGCAATAATACCTGCTATTTGTGAAGCTCGTTCAAATGGGTGTGATACATAACTATCCTTTAAATTTCCCCATGTGTCAGCACTTGCGTAAGAGCTAAATGTCACACCTGTTGCTACCTCTGGCATGGATTTCATAACTTCTGCCACAATTGGTGCTGCAACTGCTGGTGTTCCAACAGAGCCTGGTAAATAAAAATAGGCTTCATTATTAGAATTATCCGGTTGAATATCTTTTACTAATGTAGCGACTCTCAGATTGTGGTCTGGACGTTTTGATAAATCTGGCTTCTGGTCAGATGTTAAAAATTCCAAACTATCATTTATCATCTTTATTGTTGAGGGCGATGCAGTTCCAAACCTGAACTCTCTAATGACTCCGGGGAAATTCTTTAAACTAGTATGTTCTTTATTTATAAATTCTTCTAATTTAGGACTATTATTTTGTGTTTCAATCATATTTTTATTCTATCATGCAGAAAGAAAGTAGCTGCCGGTCAGAAGAATGGCACTTGTGCCGAGTAATCTTACATAAAGTAAGGGAAATTTCCAGATCCATTTGTCATGCCAGGGGGCGTGAATGGGGTTAAATTTTTTGATTCCGTAATGAGGGTTTAGAATAAACCAGAAAAAATCTTCCAATACACTAGCGATTAAAAATATTGCCCAGACCACTAACTCCTTTGACCAACTCCAATCAAGACCTAACACAATGGGAAAATGAGACATTACTATGATCATCATCAGAAACCAAAAATGATAACCGGTATATGGTTGTTCACCCCAAAAAAGTTTTGTAATTCTATTTTTGATTCTCCAGGTTGGTAGATTTTCTGCCCAGCCATTTTTGCCCTCAATTTCTATTTCTAATTTAGCAACAACAAAAGCAATTAAAACAGTAAAGACAATTATATAAAAAATCATTTAAAGTGTCCGTATTTGTATTTAGTAGGGTTATTTTTATAACCTTTGGTGACGTTGTGGAAAAAGGAAATCAGCATTTTGGTGATGTATTGGAACTTCCCTTCATCCTCTATTCTTCTGGTCGAGGTATATATTTTAGGATGTTTAAGAAAAACAAATTTGTTACCGGCTTTGCACATTCTTTGAACTAATTCATGATCTTCTGCGAAACGAAGCTTCTCATCAAAACCGCCAGTTTTTTCAAACGCGGATCTTTTAACATACAGGTTTATTCCCATTGCCATTGGCCAGACCGGCTTTGTGGCTTTGAAAGCAACATCAGCTGCTACAAAGATAGCTGTATTTTCCGCTTTTTTTACCGCTGTTCTAAAACGTCTGACACCCAACCTGTCTCTTTCTTCGTTTTCTACACCTGGTTTGTCTGCCGGAAGATTGGTAGCGGCTGCCAGATCAGGATTTTTTTCCATTATCTCCTGATAATATTTTTCCAGACAGTCCTCTCTTTTCAAAAACACATCAGCATCCAAAAATAATATATGATCGGCAGTGGTTTTTTTAACACCAAAATTTCTCTGCCGGGATATAGTGGATTTGGGGATTTGAAAAAACTGCAGTTGAGGTAAGTTTGATTTTCTGTTGTTTACCACCTCTTCAGTCAGATCCTTGGAGAAGGCATCAACTACAACAATTTCTTTTGGCTGCACAGTCTGTGCCGAGATAGAATCCAGCAACATGCCAATATATTTTTCTTCATTTAATGTTGGGATAACTATTGCTAAATTGGCGAATTTCATAATTTAATTATATTTTTTGTATATAAAAATCAAACAACTTAAAGTGAATAGCAACAGTCCTTCAAACAATATATAGGCATTATAAAAAGGGATCCAAAAATAAATAGATGGTGTACTTTTAAACACCGCTGGATAATCGATTGTAATGGAGTAGTAAATTAAAAATCCAGCATATACTATCCCCCAAATAGCAGCGATATATAAGAGATTTTTATACTTTGACAGATTTCTGGATACTTCTAAACCGAAGGAAGCAGTTAGCACTGCAAATAAGCCATATAACTGAGTCATATACTGAGAATAGATAACTAAATCTGAACTCCAATTACTAGAGATATTGGCCAGTTTGAGATTTAGTATATGAATGATCCCATCGGCAAAAAGATAGATGCTGGTGAAAAGTAAATACCATTTCAGGATATTTTTTATTGATCTTTCCATCTATCCATTATACCTTTTTTTGGGCAGTTTATCCTAAATTTTAGCCTTTTAATTCACTTTGGGCTACTATGGAAGCGTATACTCCTTTTTTCTTTAACAGCTCCTGGTGATTACCTTTTTCGACAATTCGCCCTTTGTCCATCACCAATATCTGATCAGCTTTTTGAACAGTTGAAAGCCGGTGGGCAATGACAATTTTGGTTAATGTTTTTTCTTTAGAGATATCTTCCAAAGCTTTTTGGATCATTGCTTCAGATAAAGTATCCAGATGCGAGGTTGGTTCATCCATGATTAGGATTTTTGGATCAGCAAAAAGAGCTCTGGCAATTGCCAGTCGTTGCTTTTGTCCTCCTGACAATTTCACACCGCGTTCCCCAATCTCAGTCTGATAACCGTCTTCAAAATCTTTAATAAACTCATGTGCATGGGCCAGCTCCGCCGCTCTGATAACCCGGTCTTTGACCGAGTGCCAGGTTGACTGACCAAAAGAGTAAGCAATGACTTCCCAGACCTTTCGGTTTGGAACCGGTGAATCCTGAAATACGACAGCAGTTTGCTGATGATAATCATCAAGTGCAACTTCCCTCAGATCATACTTACCATCAAGCACAATTGATCCCCCGATAGGGTCGTAGTACCTACTTAAAAGTTTGGCAATGGTAGACTTACCTGAACCTGACTTCCCCACCAATGCAGTAAAAGACCCCGCTGGAATAGTAAAACTTACATTTTTTAGAACACGTCTTTTTTTATAAGCAAAAGTCACATGTCTAAATGCCAGTTGTCCTTTAAAGTTATCCAGCCTGATCGGATTTATAGATTCTTTGACTGAAGATTTTTGATTTAGTAACGAACTAATTCGATCAACTGGTTCTGATGCATCCACTGCCCTTTCATAGATTCGTCCAAGTCTAAAAATATTGGAATTTGTTCTTTCAAGAACACTAATCAAAAATACCAAAGTTCCAACAGTCAGATTACCGGTATAAATCTGCCAAATGCCGATAGATACCATTAGAATATAAAACCCTTCTGTCATCAAAGAACGGTAAAAACTTTCTATCATATGAGTCTTATATTCAGAGCCGGAGATATTTAGCACTTTTCCCCAAAGTCCCTGGAAAGAACCTTTTTCTCTGTTCTCCTGAGCAAATGCTTTGACTACGGTAATATTTGAGATCGTATCCCCTATTTCACCCGATGACTTTTCATATAAATCATGTCTTTTGGAACGTAATTTAGCTGTTTTCTGGTATGTCAGAAACATTAAATAGATAAATGGACCTACGGCCAATATAAAAACTACGCCAAAAACCCAACTCGTTAGCATGATTAAAATAGCTGAAAGAATTATTTTGATCACAATTGGCTGGAACTCCCAAGTAAAAGATTCTATCAATTCGATCAGCTTATCTGTCCCTTTATTTACGATGTTAATCTTAGTTCCAGTATTAATTTTTTCATGGTAATCAATCGACAACTCCAGCAACTTTTCATAAGAAGCAGTCTGAATGTGATGTTCAGATTTCCAGATTAGTTTGACGATCAGAATATCGGCCAAATAGTCGAGTAGCATGGTCAGCAATCTGGCTGCTGCTAATCCTCCGATTACCAAAAGTGCTGTTTGCAAACTAATCGCCCCTTTAGTTGAGGTGAGAATATCCAAAATTTTTCCGTAGATAAAAATTCCAGACAAAAGGAACAACTCCATAAAAGTTGTCACAATTGTCAAAGTATAAAGATCCTTATGAAAAGGACGCATCAGTTCCCAGACTTTTTTAATAAACGAGTTTCTTGCTAGCGCAATAAAATTCATATTAGTATTTCTTTTTAATTTTCTCATATTTTTAATCTTCCTATATCAATATTCTTAAATCCGTACACACTCTGTCATTCTGATCCGCCAGCTGGCGGAGAAGAATCTCTGAACTTGTTTCAGCCCTTAGATCTCGCATTCGCGAGAGATCCTTCACTTCGTTCAGGATGACACTCAACAAGAGGTCTAATCTCCGGTAATTAGGCGAAACCTCTGTCTTACAACATGAGCAAGCTCTGTCCTTCGGACAT
>CAYUPO010000008.1:48015-58667 GCA_964446685.1 uncultured Gammaproteobacteria bacterium
ACATGAGCAAGCTCTGTCCTTCGGACATAAAAAAACCAGCCCTGTGGCTGGTTTCTGTGTTTTATTTGTTAATGGTTAACTTTTTTAGTTAAGTTTACCCTCCCTTTGCACAGAAACCACTGCATTTTCTGCAGTTCCAAAATTGCCCCCGCCATAAACGGGTGCGAAATTGATATTTAGTTGTACGAAAATTTTTGTCATAATTTTTGACCTTTCAGCTCGGCTTGGCTTCTTCGGCCTGCATACTCAGTTTTAACAGTTTAAACCCAACCAGGACATTTTGTCAATACCAACTATAGGTCTTATTCAAATTAGAGCAGTAATTTCTTTAAAAAAAGCTTCAAAACCTTACCCGTATCCCGTTGAAAAACGGGATCTAAGAAGCGTAATAAAGTATTAAATTGGAAAATAATCTTCTACTAGACTACAGACTAAGTTATTTATATAGATTCCGGCTTTCGCCGGAATACGGACAAATGAGTATATTTTGAATTAATTTTTCCTTAATTCACAAAAGAGCTATTTTAGAATTCCAATGACCAGCCTTGCTTCATAATATCCAATTTGCTCTTCCAAAAGTGATGGTTTCTCAATCGATCTTACTGAATCTACAGTTGGATATAACCAGTTAAAATCTCTGAACGATGATTGAGGTATAAGCTTTTCTTTTTCAGGTTCAAACGATCCAAATTTATAAACTCTAACAAACGGATCATCAGGATTTATCACTTTTTGTAGTCTATCCAAACTACGATAGACTCTTTTTCTTCCAATTTCAGGTAATTTATTAATATCAATCATCCAGTTTCTCAGCTCAATGGGTAACTTAATAAAATCAACTTTTGCGTCTGCATCTTTTTCAGTCATCTGCCAAAGAGTACGTACACTTATATCGCCGGGAACCGCCAAACCAGATTGACGTAACCTATTAATCAATGACTTTTCCTGTTTTTCTCTCCTCGCAGAAATACGTGATTCATACATGTCTTGAAATATCATATTTAGAATTTATGCCATGACGGCTGTTTGGGTGGAACGAGGGGCGTTGCCTTTTTTCTTGCCAACTATTTTTTCAAATTCATCTGTATCTAAAGTCTCTTTATCCAGCAAAGCTTTGGCAACTTTATCTAAATTAACTTTATTTTTTCGCAGAATAGTCAGCGCCTGTGCATAGGCTACATCCATGATCTTTTTGATTTCGGTGTCAATTTTAGCCTGGAGATTTTCTGAGATCTCAGACCCTTCCCGCTGCCACATACCAAACTGAGAGGCTGGTTTGATATTGATCGGGCCAATATCACTCATGCCGTATTCAACCACCATTTCCCGGGCGATATTTGTTGCAACTTCGATATCATTTGAAGCACCGGTTGAAACATCTTTAAATACCAGGTCTTCAGCTGCTCTACCACCTAATGCAGTAGCTATCTGTTCAAGCAAGCGGGATTTGGTTTCATTTGATCTATCTTCAGTTGGTGGGAACATGGTATGACCGCCACTCATTCCCCGGGAAACAATCGTAATTCGGTGAACTGGGTCAACATGAGGCAGGGAGTGTCCCACCATTGCATGACCTGCTTCGTGATAAGCCGCCAGAGATCTGTCTTCATCAGACTGCATTCTTTTTCTCTGTGGCCCCAGTTTTACTTTAGTTGCAGCTTCTTCAAGATCAATATTTCCAATTTCTTTTTTGGCGTCTCTCGCAGTTAAAATAGCTGCTTCATTTAACATGTTGGCCAGATCTGCTCCGGAAAAACCAACAGTTCGACGTGCTAAACGCTCAATATTAACATCCTTAGTGAAAGGTTTGCCTTTCATATGGATTGCTATAATGGCTTTTCTTTCTTCCAGATCTGGTAAGCCGATGACTACTCGCCTGTCAAAACGGCCTGGTCTGACTAATGCCGGATCAAGTAGATCTGGTCTGTTGGTGGCACCAATTACGATCACTGATTCATTTGGAGCAAATCCGTCCATTTCAACCAAAATTTGGTTTAATGTCTGTTCTCTTTCATCATGTCCACCACCCATACCATTGCCGCGGGCCCTACCGATTGATTCGATTTCGTCAATAAAGATAATTCCAGGAGCGCTTTTTTTAGCCTGAGCAAACATATCTCTGACACGGGCTGCACCCACTCCGACTAACATCTCCATAAATTCAGATCCGGCGATAGAGAAAAATGGCACACCTGCTTCTCCGGCGACAGCTCTGGATAATAATGTTTTACCAGTTCCTGGAGGACCAACCAGCAATACACCTTTTGGTGTTCTGGCACCAACTTCTTTGTACTTTTGTGGATTTTTCAAAAAGTCGACTACTTCTTCTAACTCTTTTTTAGATTCATAAACACCAGCGACATCAGCAAATTTGACCTGAGGTGCATCTTTATTAAATAGTCTGGCTCTGGACTGGCCAAATGAGAAGATCCCCTGTCCGGCATCTTTAGCCTGTCTAAAAATCAGTAAGAAAAACACAATCATTAAAATTACCGGGATTAATGTACCTAAGAGTGACAACCATCCCTGCTGCCAGGAGATATCTTTGACTTCGATTGCGACATTGGAAGGATCTATCTGGGAAGATTCCAGGATCTGATAGATAGATTCACCTGCTTCTTTTCGGGCGGAGACAGTTTTACCGGCTTTATCAGCATCCTCCGGTAGATTTTGTTTGTAAGCTACCAACACTTTTTCACCTTCAACTGTGACTTTGTCTACTTTTTGGGCTTTAATATCGGAAACTATCTGAGAAATAGGGACATCATTAGTGGTACTGGAGCTGCTTTGCAGTCCGGCAAAAAATATCAGAGCTGCCAGTCCGATCAGTAAATAAACACCCAATCCTTTGACTAAACTCATTACTTTATTGTTTTTTCCGTTAGTCTTTTTTTGTTTAAACGGATTTGGTATTACAGATTTTGAGGGTAATTTTGGTAAATTCTTCTTCAGGTTTGCCACGTGCAGACTATAACATATATATGACTGCTTGAAAAGACCAGGAGGAAGGTGGAGTAAAATTTCTAATTAATCTAATTACTAAGTACCCTAAACAAGTTCTAAATCCTAATGCCCAAATTTTTAGACATTTATGCATTTGACATTATTTAGAAATTAGTAATTAGAAATTAGAAATTTCCCCTCTACTCTCCATTTAACTTTCTGGCTAGTTCATTTTGTTCTCGGCTGAGGGTTTTTTCCTGATCGATATAGTCTTTTTCCTGTTTTTTCAGCCATTCATTATTTTTCATTTTATTTACTATCACTTCAAAATGCTCGATTCTGAGGCTAATAATCTGATTTAACCTGTCTACATCTGCTTTATGCTGGTTGTATAACTCTGCTGAAACAGGGTTGGTGGCAAGATCCGCCCACCCAGACTGGACTTTTTTGAGGCTGTCGAGGCCATTTTGCCAGGATGTGAGTTCTTCTTTGGTATAGTTTGGTGGAATATATCCAGCCAGATGCTGGACGATAATCTGGGTAGGACAGCCGTTGATCTTACCCTGCACTTCGGAGATCCCGATATCTTCAAACTGTGGATCAAGCAAAAATTTTTGCCATTTTGGAAATTCAAAGATATTTTCGCCTAGTTCTTCAGCTTCGTAATAACCTCTGACAAAAGCTTCCGACCAGGTTGGATTCCAGTAGCCTGCCTCTGCCATTGAATCTTCCATAGTATATCCGGATCTGGTGGCATCAAAAGAGAAATCGTTAAATTTCAGCACATTATTCCCTCTTAGAGCAGCTGATTTTTCCAATAACTGATTGTATTTTAGCGGTTTGAGGTTTTTGGCAGTTCTTTTTTGATTAATCAATTCCACATATTTTTGTTTATCAAGTTTGATTTTGGAATTTGGATTGGAATCCAGTAATGGATCATGCCAGAGCTTGTCGTATATGCCCAGCTGTTTTTCATAAGGTAGAACATGGGTAATATCTGACTCATCTATCAGTCCAAGTTCAAAACGAGAGTCACTGCTACCTTTACGGTTGTCACCTAATACAAAATATTTATTTTCCGGAATTTTAAGTTTGGTGCAGTCAGGCAAAAAATCACCGCCAAAAGTTGAGTAAGGCAGCGCGGTATATGGCTCTTTCTGAGCCTCTCCATTTATCAATACCTGCCCATCCCTGATCTCAATAGTATCACCAGGCAAGCCAACTAGCCTTTTTACAAAACCTCGGGCTTCATTGTATTCCTTAGTGGTAATTTCATCCGTCACTTTGTTTTCAAAATCAACGATATCCCCTCTTTTGAGCTGGTAATCAAAATATTCTTTGCCTCCGATTTTTAGTCCTGCGGGATAATAATCCATCTCAATGGTCGCAACAGTCTGCTCTGCTAATTCCTGACGATCACTCCCCTCACCTTTAGGAAAAGTTGGGTACATCGAACCTGTCCCAGATAAAGCAATTTTTTCAGTCGCAAACCCAGTTTTACCAAGAACTTCACGCCTTAAAACAGGATTGCGGGTTACCGCTATAAATAATGAGGCAATTAATAAGAGGCTAAGCAGTATCCGGTTGATCATCAGTAGTATTAAGTATAATGTATTAATGCAGATGGATGAAAATAATGATATTTTAGTATCGCAGTTTAAACAGATTTCAAAAATTTTGGGACCTAAGTGGAAGTATAAATACCACCGGCCGGATTATGCACCTCTCGACCTCAAAGACACTCGATGTGACTATCAAACTATAGAATTGAGCAAAGACAGCAAAGAGGGTGTATTTCTAACAGTTCACCACAGTGATTCGGCAATTCTGAATATCACTTCCAGAACCTTACCACTTTTTTCTATATTATTTGGTCCGGTTCAACATGTTCATTTTATGGAAAATGAACCCAAAGTTATTATTGAAAGTTTTGTTGATAATTGGGTTAATTTGATCGAAATAGGGCAAGATGGAACATTTAGAGAATATCACCACTTTCCAAAGAATGAATACAGATTATCATTACATCCTGAAAATTCTACAGATACTGAATAATTATCTTATTTTGGCTCCGTTTGGAACTTTTTCTGAAACTGTCAGTGGTATTGGTTTTTCTTCACCTTCTGCAGCCATGATCATGCCCTGAGACTCCAGACCCATCATTTTGCGTGGAGCTAAATTAGTAATGAAGACAAATTGTTTACCCACCAGATCCTCAGGTTTATACCATTGTTTAATACCAGACAAAATCTGTCTGATTTCATTTGGCTGGTCCTCTTGTACTTCTGTCATCTCGACCGTAGCGGAGAGATCTCTCCCCTCTTGGTTAAGGGATTCCTCGACTCGTTCCTCGCTCGGAATGACGGCTTTGGAACCAAAGTCTACTTGCAGTTTTAAAAGTCTGTCAGAACCCTCTATCTCTTCTGCAGAGATAACAGTTCCAACTTTAAATTCTAGTTTGGCAAAATCATCAATCTGGACAATATGTTTTGAGTTCATAGTTGGTTGATTTTACTTTAAATCACTTTAAACATCCAGTCATTTCAAGATTTTTTTGGTTGAACTAAACTGATATAGTAAATTAATGCCGAATATAGATCAAGCGACTGAACATGAACCCAATTTTTTACAGGATTCTGAAAAAAAGATTTTGATGATTGGTGAAAAAGCTTCCCAAGCATTAGACAGAGTTTTTAGTCAAATTCCAGTAGAAGATAAACAAAATTTTAGACGATGGGGTGAGATAGGCGGTTTTTGTGCTATGTTAACCGGAATCAAACCTACTTTAGACACCCCTGAAAACTGGACATACGGTAGACCTTTATTTGAACAAATCACTCAAGAAGATCCGAGCCTGAAATTTGCTTTTGATACATTACCTGGATACAAGTTCGTTAATCGTGAAGCCCTTTTACAGACTATGCGGCATAATCAAGACTATTTTCCAGAAATTGTAAATTATGATCAAGCTAAGGATTTTTTTATAAAAACTTACAACCTGAACTTAAGTCCAGAGGGGAAAGATCCGCAAGAATTTATTAAATCAGTAGTTAGGACAGGGCTTTTTCTGGGTTACCCAAAGGAGGAGTCTATAAAAATGGCTCGGCATATTCAAAAAGGGTTCCATCAAATGTATGAACTTATTGAATTTACCGACCCTAAAGTAGTTTTCGAAAAAACTGGTATTTCACCTGAAGATTTAAAAGTTTTAAGAGAGTATCAGGATCTGACAATTCATCATTCTGAAGGAACTGTAACTCAAAATTTGAAAAAAGCTGAAGTAATGAAAAATAAGGTTAAATCGATTTTAGCTCACACAACCGGCATTGATCCGGAATTAAAAGCACTCTTTTTAACTAGACAGGGCTATTTATTTAATCAGGTAGGCTGGGTTGGATATAACGACTCGGAAGCTAGTATTGAAGCAATGAAAAAAAGTGATGCTCAGTTTCAGAAAACGGGGATGAAAGATGTCTTAGTAAAACATGATATTGTCTTACAAGGTCACAATATACCAAGCTATTTACCTTCTAAAGCTGCCTGAGATTCTAGATAATTATGTACCTAGGCCAACTTTTCGCTTTACCCTTTTTAGTGTTTCTTCTGCCATTGGGCGGATTTTATTGGCACCTTCTTGGAGCATCTTTTCGATAGTCTCGGGATTTGCCATCAGCTCCTGGTATTTTTCTTGCACAGGTTTTAATGCTTCAACTACTACCGCTGCAACTTCTTTTTTGAAATCTCCATAGCCTTTGCCGTCAAAGTGCGATTCAATTTCTTCTCTGGATAGTCCAGTTAAGTTTTCATAGATTTCTAACAAGTTATAAACTCCGGGTCTAGATGCATCAAACTTCACAACCCCTTCACTGTCGGTGGTGGCTTTCATAATCTTTGAACGAATTAACTCAGGATCATCTAGTAAATTGATTCGACTGCCCGCACTGGGATTGGATTTGGACATTTTTTTAGTTGGATCATCCAGACTCATTACTCTGGCTGCTATTTGCGAAATTTTTGGTTCTGGAAGTTTAAATGTTTCTCCATAAATGCCATTAAATCGCTGCGCAATATCCCGGGTCAGCTCAACGTGCTGCTTTTGATCTTCGCCAACAGGTACTTCATCTGTGTCATAGAGCAAAATATCTGCTGCCATCAGCACTGGATAATCATAAAGTCCGGCACTAACTGATTCTTGTTGATCCCCTGCCTTGTCTTTGAATTGGGTCATTCTGTTTAACCATCCAGTCGGAGTAAAACAGTTTAAAATCCAGCCTAATTCAGCGTGGGCAGAAATATCTGACTGCACAAAAACTGTGGATTTTTGTGGATCAAGTCCCGCTGCAAAATAAATAGCTGCTAGCTCTCGGATCTTTTTTCTTAACTCAATCGGATCCTGTGGAACGGTGATAGCGTGCATATCGACAATGCAAAAAATATTGTCAGTCTCATCCTGAGCATCAACCCACCTTTTGAGCGCACCCAAATAGTTGCCCAAATGCAAATCTCCTGATGGCTGTATTCCTGAAAAAACTTTTTTCTTCATAATTGTCTCTATTCTATTTTGTTAGCTTCATTTCTGCAATTAGGAGATACTCTCGAGCGTATCTCCTAAGCATTCAAGATTTATTCCTTAAAGGGGCTAATCTATTATACAAATAGTATTCCCCTGGGAAACCTCGATTTATGTCACCTCTTAAAGTGAGTTGCTGCATTATGGCTAACTTTTCGATCTCTGCTTCAGCCGCTTCCTTATTTATTCCAAAATCTTTAACAGTAAAAACACGTAAATTTTTATCTGATTGATCAGGTGAAGTATACAGTCTGCCAGATTCACTCACAAAATATTCAGTCACATATATGGTTGCTCCCCACGCAGCTCCTGTGCCGTCAGATTCTGTGTGAGAATATAATCTTTTATTCCCTGAACCTAAATAATAACCATTAGTTTCAACCAAGCTGTGCTTATAATGCGATGCATTTTCGATTAAATCTTTTAGTGGAACTGGTCGCGCCCTTAGCCCGACAAATTCTGCAACGTAAATTCCAGCTTTAACTAATGCCTCTTTACTTCTATTTATTCTTTCTGCCATTTTTCATCACCTCCTTTAAACATTTGAGTTTCCTCCTTTGTTGCTTAAAGGGTGATAGTATTTTTCTAGTAGTGCTTCAGCTAGAACGGCTATTGAATTAAAACTTGGAACTTTATAGCTTGTTGGAAATACAATTGGTAATTCAGTACATCCTAAAATAATAGCTTCAGCACCTTTTGCTACCAATGAGTCGGCAATTTTTATTAACAGTTTCTCTTCTTCTTTCCCATTTTTCCCCGCAATCACT
The DNA here is from genome assembly GCA_964446685.1 of uncultured Gammaproteobacteria bacterium. GTDB lineage: Bacteria > Patescibacteriota > Microgenomatia > Daviesbacterales > UBA10151 > CAZWRN01. Next base: position 56,296 of record CAYUPO010000008.1, read on the forward strand.
GCCCGAATGACTTTCTCAAGTTGATCAATCTGACTTTGAGAAGGTAAATTACTTTCGACATTTACTTTTTCAAAAGCACTGCTATATAAACCCGTCTTCAAAGTTGTTGGAGTTCCCATTAAGCCAATTTTTTTAAAACCATTCTTTTGAATTTGCTTTACCATTTCATCAACCATCGAAACAAAAGGAACGGTGGTTTCTTTTTGCAAATCTTTGAGTAATAAATGAGCTGTATTGCAGGCGATAGAAAAACACTGAATCTGATTTGGGTCTACCATTTTTACTCGTGTTTTTAACATTTCTAAAGCAGCTTTTTTCGAACTTTCATCTGAAATAAAATCTGGTACTGGAACTGAGAACAGAACAATATCCGGAAACTGATCGTTATGAACTGCGCCAAATTTTTCTATCGACATTCTGATCAGATTGTTATACATATACTCTGATGCTTCAGGGCCCATACCACCTAAAATAGCTAAGGTTTTTTTCATTTGTACCTCCTTGCAACTTCAAGAAATCTTTCCATTCCTCCCCGGTTTTGAGTAACTAGTTTTAAATTTTTAAAGTCTAGTAAAGCCGAAGGGTCAAAAGGGCTTTCAGCGTAGATTCTTTCTCTAACTGATGGATCCCCTTGATATGGATACTCCCCGCTTTGTAGATACTCTTCCAAACTCAAATCAGTTTTACCATTATTCGCCATTAGATAAGGCGGTACACCCTGCCTGGATGAATAAAAAAGTGTTCTGACATTTTTCAAATCCGGAACTGCTTCACCAAGTGCCATTCTTAGACGATAAAAATCTCGTTCCTGCACTCCACCAAGCGTGGTAATTGTGCTTGGCTTAACTTCATCAACCTGATCTTCAAACATTGGTACTAATAGACCGGGAATATGCCTGTCATGAACCAGAAAATGAGCTATTGCGTATGTATCTGAGTTCTCAGCACCTCCATGGTTTTCGCCTTTGGTATTCATTTTAACTTTTAGCTCATCTGGTACTTTTTCTTGGTAAGCCTGATTCAGGATTTTAGAGACATCCCTAGCTTCCTTATTATCAGAAATCCCGACTGTTTCCATAAATACCATCCGATTAGCTACCTGAGGGAAAAAAGTATTGACAAAAACTCTTCCCATTTTAGCCATCAGTTGGGCTTGCTCTTCTGCGACACTCGGATCAAGATCATTTGCTGCAGCTGAAACCCGGTGAGCAAAAACAAATTGCATTTGTGGTAAAGGAAGATCCCTCCGATGAAGCTCCTCTAGTAGGATCGCACCTTGAGTGAGGTATCCCAAACCACGAGCCGACATTTTTTCTGACCCTCCAAATACTGTCCTAAAGACATGGTCAGGTTGCCCTGTGGCTAAAGCTATGCCTTGCATCGCTGGTAGAAAATTCTGCATATCTAAAGCACCAATTCCCTCAAGAAAGGACTCCCTCTCTAATCTGGTTTTTTCACCCTTGGCTGTATTATTTTTTTGATCTAAATTAACCACCAACATTGCTTCTGAAGCCGCTACCAGCCTGGTATTAAAAGCACCGACTGCCAATCCATCTGCTCCTATTAAAGGAAATTTTTCCAGCTGATGACTGATTGCATGTAAATCCCCTCCCATGACCTTACGCGATTCTTCTCCGCCAAGTAGTTGAAGAGTACTCTGATTTAGAGCAGTAGCCAGTCTATTACCGGTTTTTTTACCGTAACCCATTTCAGCCAATCTAGCAGCTGCTTGTTGAGGTCTGATATTTTTTTCTTGATAGTTCATATAATCTTTCCGAGCATAAAAAAAGCCCTTGCGAACTTACTACCGATGCCATGCTGAACTCGTTTCAGCATCTTAACTTGGTAATAACTTCACAAGGGCCTTCATTAAGCTTTTAGGTTATAGCTTTTTGCTTCCAGTTATATTCTAGAAGCTGGTAGCTTAAAGCTAATAGCTAATGTGGCGGTACCACCTTATGTTTATACTCTTTTTGACGCTCTTTGAATTCCAACAAGCGTTACTGTCTGTACGATTTCGTCTTCGGATAAGACACCTCAATGAGTAGCCTTATCTGCTCCAGAGTCCCAACCGACTCCTTCACAGCATTCTAAATATTTTTAAATCTGCCTTTTTGTATTTCTTTTGAGCCGCGAGTGACTGTCGCAACTCCGACATTTAACTCTTTGGCAATCTGATGCTGAGGAACTCCCTGTTTCAGTTTTTTAACAATCTGAAGCCTGTTTGGAATCTCTTCCATCTCCTGAGGCGTAAATATCCCGCTCAAAAAATCCTGCAGCTCTTTTTTTGTTTTAATACTAAGTAAAGTATCCACCAAAAAATCAAATGAATTATCTTTACTCATTCATACTAGTATACTAGTATACAAGTA
>CAYUPO010000009.1:0-3422 GCA_964446685.1 uncultured Gammaproteobacteria bacterium
TTATCGATTTTTTGCGTATCTCGTCTTGCTTATCACGTTTATACTACAAACTTCTCTCCTTTCGCTTTCTCCAGGGACTCATAAACAAAATCCATCTGGTCTTTTAGATCTAAATTTTTGGCCAAAACCAGACTGAGAGTTTTTTCAAGCATCGCCATAATATTTTCATCAATCACATTCATCTGCTGCACTTTGTAGGTATCAATCAGCTGCCGGGCACTTCGAAGCTCCAGATCGACAGCCAACATCATTTTTTGTTCACTTTGCAACAGAAAGTCAGCCAGTTTGACTTCAAAATCCTCAAACAGCTGATCAACCTTCTGTTTGGCTGTTTCCACACTCTGAAACTGGGCTTTTTGGGTTGAAGTTCCAAGTGCCTGAAGAAATGTTTCGTAATTTGCCTCAGCTGAGGCAATTTTTTGATAAAGAGCATCCATCTGTCCTTTAGCTCCGCCTTCCAGATTATCAAGATGTTCTTTGAATATTTGTTCTAAGTTGGCAAATTGCCTGACGGCTTCAGAATTTAAAGTAGCCTGTTCTTTTTGGGCATCTGTAACAGCTTCATTCAGTTTTTCTTCGTATGACTTTTCAATTTTCTGGGTATAGAATTTACTATCTGAAACAAGTTTGCCACTCTCCAGTTCGGCTGCGTTTAGCAGATCACGGGATTTCTGAATTGCCTGATCGATTATTTTATAGGCAGTTTCTACACTCAGATTTTGTTCGGTGAGTGAAGATTGTTTTCCCCTCTGGTATTGCTCCCATATTAGGTAAATTACCAGTCCGATAATTATGACAATTAAAACAACAATAACAGGCAGCAAGGGCATTAATAATTAGTATATCGTAATTAGGTGGTAGGTTGTAGGTAGTAGGTTGCAGATGGTTAGAATTTATAGTCTCAGCAATAGGAGAGATGCGCCGATGCCCAATAAAACCACTAAAATAACTACAACAATATTAAAAGCAGTATAGACAATGATAGAGCTTCTAGCCATTGGATTACGGGCAATTCCTTCTACACCTTTGGGAATCACGCGTGACAGAATAAACAAACCGATGATGATACTTAGGATTCCGACAACTCCTGATGAGATATACCTGATGACATTCACAAATTTTTCCGGATCCTGAATATTGGTAAATAAGGCTGCATTTAGTTTTTCGATTAAAGAGTTGGTATTTCTAAAATTTGAAAGTTCGGCATATTCTATTTTAATAGCTACCGGGATCTGTCCTGAAACAGCTTTTTTAGTTGGACCACCCTGAAACTGGCTAAAGTCAATTTCAGTCCCATCACCCGCTTTAAAATCTTTCAGTGCAACACCCACCACATAGCCTGAAGACACCGCTCTCTGACCTTTTCCGGGAATAGTTGAAGAAGTAATATAATCCCCTGTTTTTATCTCTCCGTTTGCCGTTGTTACATTAACTGCAATCACACCGTTTCTTGAAATTGGAATACCTGAGCCATCGACCCTCCGATAAACAGCCAGTGGATTGCTGATCATAATTCCAAACATTTTCGAATCATATTCAGCTTTGGTCCGGTTAAACCCTTCAGCTGTCAAACTGAGAATGTCGCCTGACTGAGCGTCTTTATCTGCCAGATCATAAGTCTCAGCAATCTCGAGCTGGGCATACGAGGGAGTGACAAACAATAAGTGAAAAGTAATGAGAAATAACCAAATTAAAAACCCACTTATCAGGATGCGTTGTCTGACTGAAAGTTGAAGACTGAAGACTGAAGACTGTTTTCTCATCTCTATTAAGAATACGAAGTTTTACCAAGAAAGGCAAACGTAAGCCTTTTTCATAAACCAACGAAAATTATTAAATCCCACCTCCCTTCTAAGACGAGGATAGTTCTTGGATTATTTATTGTTGATTTAGCAGTCTGTAAGTGTAAAATTGAATACATTGCTGTTAGTTCTTTTTAATGTTGTTAGGCTAACTAAGTGTTATTGGATGGTTGACTTTAGCCTCGGGTTCTAATACAATAACCTAGCTTAAGAAAGTAGGCGTCAAGTTAAGTCCTACTGAGGCGAATTTGGTTTAAATTCTGGACAAGCCAGAATGACAACTTTAACGCCTCAAGTGGGCGTTTTTTTATGCCTAAGCTTAAGTTAATATCAGGATTACTTGTCCTGAGCGACTGAAAGGAGTCGAAGGATGCCTAAAACAAAAGTACAAAAACAAGCTATGGTCGCAGATATAACTGAAAAGCTGGAGAAGTCTACTTCTTTAGTGTTTGCTGATTATCAGGGACTGACTATGTCTCAGCTCAATGCTATCCGAAGCGATTTAGCTGACAACAGTGCTGAATTCACTGTTACTAAAAACAATTTACTTAAAATTTCTCTTAAAGCTACCGGTCAACAGATCGATGATGCTGTTTTGGCTGGTCCAGTAGCTACTTTATTCTCTTTTGGAGACGAAATATCCCCAATCAAAGTCTTAGCTAAAGCGATCAAAGATAATAACGCCGGTAAAATTAAAGGTGGAGTTGTTGGTGGAGAATTTTATGATGCTTTCAAGATCATTAAACTATCCCAGTTAGAATCCAAAGATGAACTTCGTGGTAAGGTAGTGAATGTTTTGGGTTCCCCTCTTTATGGAATAGTTAGTGTTTTACAGGCAAATATTCGAAATCTGGTCTATGCTTTAGATCAAATTCGAATTTCGAAAGGCGGTGAATAACTACACAACGGTTATCGGTTCTCAGTTTTCGGTTTTCAGATATCAGTTATCTGAAAAACCGGTTAACTGAAAACAGTAAAACTCAATTCTGACAACTGACAACAGAAAACTGATAACCGAAAGTTAAATATTATGGCAGACGAAGAAACAAAACAAGAAGAAACTGCAGCTGTGGAAGAAGCTCCTAAAGAAGAAGCAAAAGCTACAAAAGCTGTTTCTGGTAATCTTTCTGAGATTATTGAAAAAATTGAAAAACTTTCAGTATTGGAACTCTCTGACCTGGTTCACGCTTTGGAAGATAAATTCGGCGTAACCGCAGCAGCTCCTATGGCTATGGCAGCCGGACCTGCAGCAGCAGGATCAGCTGAACCAGCTGAAGAACAGACTTCATTTAACGTTGTACTTACCGCCGCTGGCGCAAATAAGATCGGCGTTATTAAAGCTGTTAGAGAACTCGTTCCTACACTTGGACTTAAAGAAGCTAAAGACTTAGTCGAAGCTGCACCTAAGCCAGTATTGGAAGGCGTAAACAAAGACACCGCAAACGAAGCTAAAACAAAATTAACAGGCGCAGGTGCGACTGTTGAACTTCAGTAAAAATATCTAAAGATATTTTTGCGAGAATTTCGCTACTATTTAAATCGAATGTTTAAATAGTGCTACATTCTCTAAATTACTGTTTAGTTTCAAATAGAAAAAGCCCCTTTCAAGAGGGGCTTTTT
>CAYUPO010000009.1:3522-53111 GCA_964446685.1 uncultured Gammaproteobacteria bacterium
AATATAGTCCTGTAGTCTTATTATTACTTGACTATATTTGAACCCCTGTGATATAAAAGATGTACGTATGGCTGACAAAGTATCCCTTGATAATTTACCCGATTTACTCACTGTTAAAGAAGTAGCAGAAGTTTTAAGAGTCTCTCCCCTCACTATTAAAAGATGGGGCAAAAGAGGGAAGCTACCTGCAATTAGGATCAATTCGCGGGGTGACAGGCGCTATAAAAAAGAAGCTGTACTTTGGTTGCTTGGTATTACCCAAAAAGTTGCCTAAGAGCTTCTTTTATTCAAGCTTCGCTTATAAGAAGGAAGCCGTACTCTGGTTACTTGGTATTACTCAGAAGGTTGCCTAATGCTTCCTTCTTGATTCCCCCTTCGTTTGTATTAAAAAAAACAGTTCTTTGGTAGTCGTATTATCCAGAATATTACTTGATAGATTTCTTCTGAATTCTCGTCTTAAGTCGTTTTAAAAGAAACTGTATGATAACTTTCTGTGTTTTTGCACCGAAGATGTTTTTAAATTTATGAAGGAATCCTTTGATTATCGGTTTGAATATCAAAATACATCTTTCTATTTTTTAATATTAAATTATATATCTTAAAATATCTCTATCTATCATTTTAATAATTCTTCCAGTTTTTATAATTTAATTTTCAAAACGTAAATACTAATTTTTTAAAATATTAGTTTTACTATTTTTGACTAAAAATGGGTACTAATTCAGTACCATTTTTTAAAACAGCTCCTAAGTTAACTTCTCTTAACTTCCCATGTTAAAAAGCCAATTTAGTCTTCATCAGGTTCAAAAAGTGCTTGTTTTTTATAGGTTTTTAATTAGTCCTATATAATATTTTTTCACAATATATCTATGGGATTTTTCTTACAAAAGTTATCCACAAAATATCTAAAGGTCTGTTGATATCTTTTAATGGATTTTCGTGAAAACTGATTTTAGCACCTATGCATTTGTTGCCACCTATGCATCAGTTAATCAATCTATGTAACAGTTAACCAATTTTAGACTTTTGTCCCCTAATTTCATTTGAGGCTACTGTGCTCAAAACTCGGATAGTTTTAAAATACATATTATAAAGGCCATTGCTAATTGTTGTTGAACTCCTATTCTACGGAGAATTCCTAAGGCAATTAAGGGTTACGAAGACTGATTAAGGTCTAATTTTCGACTGTTTGAGCCTGAATAAGCTCTAAAATCAATAGAGAAATTAAAATTTTAGAAGTTATTTTTTAAAAATATCTATTTATGCCTAAAATCGAGAAAATAAAGGTAGAAAATATTGTTAAAACTGAATTAGCAGTGTGGTTACTGTTTTTGCTAAGCAACTTAATTAGATTGCTACGAAAGCTTTTATCTGTTTGCTCATTTTTTAAACAGCACTAGAAAGACAAATCTGACTAAACTGCCAAATCTGGTTATTCTCCATGGCTGAAGGATCAGGCGGTATAACCACTCTAGCCCACTGGCTCTCATCCACATTGGGGCACGGCTAACCTGACCGGAAAGGTAGTCAAATGCTCCTCCTACGCCCATCATTACCTTCACATTGGTCTGTTTCAGGTTTCGATTGATCCATTTTTCCTGTTTGGTATGCCCAAAGGCGACAAAAAGAAGATCGATCTTGCGGCTGTTAAGGTTTTGATAGAAGTCATCTTCCCTACTACTTGAGATGATTTGGTTTTGTTTAAATCCAATAATATTTTGCATCTCAAAAAAGGTATGATTTCCTTCCCAATCGACATTTAAATTTTCCTGTACAAACTGTATCAGGAGTTTTGGATATTTTTTTTGCAAGCACTCAGTCAGTTTTATTGCTACGTTTTTCTCACCCCCTAAAAGGCCTACTCTTAAGCCCTTTTCTTCAGAGAGCTGTAGTAATTTTTCCATCAAATCAGTGCCAGTTGTAACAGGAAAATCTTTACCTGCAGACAAGTTTGGCAGCAGAAATAAGGGCCATTTTAGTAAGCGGCTGATCATGCCTGACTGTGCCTGGATATCTAGTGCCCAGCCAAGTCTGGCTGAATCAGGGATAGCCAACCCGGCTTGGTTTAACACTTCCATGAAGTGTTTATCCTTTTGTGAAGCCATAACCATTTCTACATTAGGTGTTACCACGTATTCCTGTTTGTTTTGGCTTACCCAACTGGCTATTTGTATACTTGCTTCCTCCATGGTGACCTTATCTATAGCTACTCCCAAAAGTTTAAGTCTCATTTTCTCTCCTTTGCTGCTTTTTTTAGTACTTCCAGAGTTTCCTGTGCAGCTTTTTTCCAACTAAAATGAGTTAACTGCTCTTGGCCAAGCTTAATTAGACTTTTTCTTTGTTCTTTGTCATGAAATAAACTGTTCATTGCTGTCATGATAGCATTTACTGAGGTTGGATCGACCAAAATAGCCCCTTTTCCGGCTACTTCAGGCATAGATGATGTTGTAGATGTGATTACTGGACAGCCATTAACATAAGCTTCCAAAATCGGAAGTCCAAACCCTTCAAATAGCGATGGATAAGTTAGCGCAACCGCTCCTTTGTACAAATCGGCTAATTCAGAATCATCTACTCTGCCCACAAACTTGACGCGCTGTTTGATTCCCAGCTTCTCAGGCAATGACAAAATCTCTTTGTAATCCCAACCAGGCTTCCCAGCGATCACGAGCTTACAATCTCTGGCTTTGTCCTGACTTTCGATTAAAAATAAAGAGAAAGCTTCAATCAACCGAATCAGATTTTTCCGGGGCTGAATAGTTCCGACAAAGAGGAAATAAGGCTTATTTTCCAGACCAAATCTGCATAAGGTTTTGTCAATTTTAGCCTCATTTTTCTTTTTTTCTTCAAATGCCTCATATACTACTGAAATTTTAGATGAAGGGATTTTAATTTTTGCTATGAGATCTTTTTTAGTAGCTTCTGAAACAGCAATCAAATGGGTAGCAGTCTTTAACTGATGATGGGTTATAAAGTTTAGATAAAGCTGCTGCTTGATCTGATGCATGGCTGGTAAATATTCCGCCCCTAAATCATGGACTACCATTACTGTTGGCAAATCAGGCTTTCGGATAAGCGGAAGGGTGTGTGCCGGAACAAATAAGACGTCCAAAGGGTCATTGAAAGTGCGGGTAGCAAGCCCCAGCTGAGTCCAGAGCCTGGGTATTTTGATTGGCATAATTTTGACAGAAGGCGGAAAGTCGAAATTTGGCTTCTTATAGCCCTCTCTAACATACACATAATATTCGTTTTCTGTATCAATAGTTATCAAGTTTTTTAATATCTGCCAGGAATAATTTTCCGTACCTGTAGCCTCACTCTCAAAAGCTCTGGAACCATCAAAACCAATAATCATATATTAAGTATCCAGAGTCCAGCCGCTAGAGTCAAGGGTTGGGAGCCTTGGGTAAAAGAGTGATCACTCCTGAGTTCGAAATAGTATAGGTCTTCGTCTAAACCACCTAGACATACTTCAGTAAATTGCTTTTGCAGTTATTTTTCTGTGTTCGGTAAACTACCATTTTATTTTTCACGGCTAATTTGCACAAGGTTTATTTTATATAAACTTATAATGCATTACTATACTACATGCCAAATTATACTTGTTTGCCAACTTATATAGGATATTAGTCTTTGCAAATTTTGAAGTATCGAATTTCTAAATTTTATAAACATTTCTTTTGCAAATATAGTTGAATCACTGTCTTCTCTTTGTTAGCTGCGGTCAATAAAAGATTAATAATCAGTGGTTTGGAAACATCTTGTTTTTGGTTAGATAACCTGATGAGTACTGAAACTGCTCATTTTCAGTACTATTTTAGGCGGCTGAAACTGTTATTCCACTAACCAAAGTTGAACTATTTCCTTGTCGAGCGTCAGGAAACAGAAGACCATGAAAATGGCCTAGATCGCTTTCCACAAACCCTGCCATAAGATAGCCAATAAATATCGATTTGGCCAGTTAAGAAAATAGTAAGTATTATATTAATAATAAGTATTGACTTGAACTCAAAAGTATATGCATAATGGATAAGAACGTTATGCAAAAGTGTATGCAGACGTTTGAACTTATTCCAGGCTCGAAAAATGGACAAAAAACTGCCAACTGCCAATCAAGAAAAATCCATCCAAGATTTGTATTCAGAAAACCCAAATTTAGTCACCATCCAAAAAGCGGCACAAGTACTGGGAGTATCCAAAGATACTTTGCGAAGATGGGAAGCCAAAGGAAAGATCTCCTCCATCAGAACTGCAACTGGATACAGACTTTATGACATTAAAAAACTGACAAAAAAAACCAAAAACACTCGCCCGGCTGCAGTTACCACATCAGCTCCAGAACCTTTATTTACCCAATCTGCTTTGCCATCCCAATCTTCTGATCAAACAACCGAAGAAGAGATCTCTTATGCAGAAGAAGCACAATACATCGCTCCTGCTGTTGAGACAGATCCAGATCATTCTTTCTATAGCAAACATATTGAACTGCCACCTCTTAACCTGAGTACCCCTACACTACAGGCTGAGGAAGATTCATTCTCATGGCCTGCAGTAGAATCCGTGAAAATTTCGACTGACGATCAAACTTTTTCACAATACGCAACAGAGAAGAAAATTTCCAAATTTAGTGTACTGTCGAGTAAGATGCTGAATAGAAAGGTTTACACGAGTTTTTCAGTTGTTTTCACAATATTCATTTTCCTAATTGCTTCTTCTCTTTATCTACCAGGATTTAAAAATACAGGTACCGGATCTTTAATTGCCGGATTCTTTACCAATCAGGGATCAACACCAGTCATTGAGCCTACACCTGAAATTGCCAAGGCTTCAGCAATTCATGATGTCTTGGCTGTCTCCTCTATTGCTACTTCATCTAAATACCTGGAACTCAATCTGGATACCAATATAACTGGTAATCTGGCTGTTGAGGGTGAAGGTGTTTTCACTGAAAACATAACCGCTCCTAATATTATTTACAGCCTAGTAGCTGGTAACAACATCACTATTTCAGGTGATCCTCAAAATCCAGTGATCGCCGCTACTGCTTTTGCTGAAACAGACACACTTCAGTCAGTAACTGCCAGAGGTGCAACTACGACCATCGCTTCGGTTTTCTCAGGTGGACTTACTACCTCATCACTTAGTCTGACAGGTGCACTGAATATGGGTCAGTTAAGTGATGATCCTGCATCAGCTGTAAATGGCACTACTTATTACAATACAGGATCAAACAAATTCAGATGTTATATTAGTGGATCATGGAGAGACTGTGATACTGATACAGACACCGATACTATTACGCCTGCAGCTCCGGCATTTGGATCAATTGCTTTAACTGGTGATACTGGCACGGCTGAAGATTTAGAAGATGGTGATACGATTTTAATCGCCGGATCAAATGGAATAACTACTGCAACCTCCGCTACAGATACTTTAACTATTTCTTTATCTCTTTCAACATCATCTGAGACAGTTAATACTTCCTCCAACTCTGGTTTGGAGCTGTCTGCTGATGGGATTTCTATGTTGAGAGGTTGTGCAAATGGCCAGCTTCTTAAATGGAATGAAACCTCCAAACTATGGGAATGTGGTTCTGATGTTGGTGGTTTATCTTCAGCAGTAGTAGACATTCGAGAAGGTGACACACCGGTTGGCACTAATGTGACTGTATTAAACTTTACTGCCAGTGATTTCACCATAACTGAATCCCCTTCCGGACAGGATAACTTTGCAATTGATTATGCAAACTCAGGTATTACCAGAAAAGCTGAAAATGAAACAATTGCCGGAAATTGGGTTTTCACGAATGGAATCACTCTTGGTTCAGGAGAAACAGTGACTATTGGCACGATTGGATTATCCGATGCCGGTAGTAATAACCTGACTTCAGGCGCAACCCAGATTGGCGTCTTTGATGAATTCAGTAATTCTTCTTCGACAACTCTGCAACAAGTCTTAAATGACCTTGATAGTGCAATAGGTGGAGGCGCTTCTAAATGGACTGATTCCGGTAGCATTACTTATCTCACTTCAACCAGTGATGATGTGGCAGTAGGAGGAACTACTTTAGCTGCCCCATTCTCAGTTGATGTTTCTGCAAACACTGTCCGAATTGGTTCTGGTTCCACAAACAATGGCACACTATCTCTATATGCCTCAGATGGTGACACAGGTGATCTTTTATATAACACATCAGATCAGTTTCAATTTTCTGGTGGGTCTGTTTTAATTGATAGTGGTTTTACTGTATCTGCCGGCACAGTGACAGTCCCTGCCGGATCGATTGATAACTCCGAACTGGCTAATTCTGCTGTTACTGTTAATACTTCCGGTCCTCTTGGCGGAGGAGGCGCTGTTTCTCTCGGTGGAACTTTGACCCTGACCTGTTCAACCTGTTTGACCACAGCCAGTACTTTATTTACTTTTGCCGGAACCTCTGGCTCTTCCTCAACTATCACTTCAGGTGGAACTGTTACGGTAGCAGCTGGAACAGGAATTTCTACCACAGGCAATGGAACTGGCACTGTGACTGTAGCGAATACTGGGGTCACTTCAAACGTAGCAGGCACTGGTATCTCTGTATCAGGAGCAACAGGTGCGGTAACGATTACTAATACCGGAGTTACTTCTCTGGATGGTGGCACAGGATCAATCGCTGTAGCAAATGCCACATTTAGTACCGGCACTCTCACAATAGACGATGCTGCAGCTGATGGTTCTACCAAAGGTATCGCTGCTTTCAATGCCACTCATTTCTCTGCCTCAAGTGGAGTTATATCAATCGCTAATGACGGAATTGCTTTGGGAACTTTGACAACAGGTAACTATGTATCCACTATAACCGGAAACACGCAGGTTGGCGTCTCAGGGTCAGGCTCTGAGACTGCTGGTGTAACTCTGTCAATCAATGCTAACTCACTGACTGCAACTGAACTAAATCCTACTTTGACTTTTGCTGATGGTGATTACATTGATCTTTCGGCAATCCTGCATGATGATTCTGCTTTACAAGGTTTAAGACTGCCAAACACAGGTGCAACCCCAACTAACCCAACTTCAGGCGAAGGTCAGATTGCCTATGACGCGACCAACAATAATGTAATTTACTACAACGGATCTTCCTGGCAAACAATCACCACCACAGGTACGGCTGGAGATATTACTGATGTTCTGGCAGGATCTGGTTTAACTGGTGGCGGTTCTTCTGGTTCAGTTACATTAACAATCGGCGGATCATCAACAATCACTGTTAACGCTGATGATATTGCTGTCACAGCAGACTCTATTGGTGACACTCAGCTGGCTTTCAATACGGGTCAGCATTTAACTTCTTCATCTGCAGTCACCTTTACATCTGTAGATACCGGCCAAGGTGCAAATGAACTGTACGACATGGATCAAAATGTATTGACAACTTCAGGAGTGACTTTTGCTACTTTGGACACCGGGTTTGGACCAAATGAACTTTATGATATGGACCAGCATGTGCTGACTACATCAGCTGTTACCTTTGCAACACTGGACACCGGTCAGGGAGCAAATGAGTTGTATGACATGGATCAAAATGTCTTAACTACTTCAGGTGTTACTTTTGCTTCTCTAATAGCAAATACATCCACCGGAATTTCAATTGGAGCTGAAGTTGCAGGTACTAATAATACCAATGGAAATCTGACTTTCTATGCTGATGGTGATGATGGTAGTAATAACGCCTACACTTCCCTCTTTACGACTGGAACACAGACCCAAAACATCACCTACACTCTCCCTACAGATGATGGTGATAATAATTATGTTTTGAGCAGTAACGGATCTGGTGTACTGTCCTGGAAATCGGTCACAGGCGTCGGCGGTGGAACAGGTACTGTGACACAAATTGACGCTGGTAATGGAATCTCCACCGGAGGATCATCAATCACAACCTCAGGCACTGTTTCAATTAGTCTGCTTAGTGGAGCAGACGGAACAGGTGTTACTTCATCTCGTTCTGGTCTGGAATTTGGTGGGGCTTCAAGTAATGAACTGACTTTACTTCAGGGATGTACCAACAACGACATGCTGTTATGGGACGATTCCAACAATCAGTGGGCCTGTGGAACGGTTTCTGGCGCAGGTGGAATTGACGGAGCCGGTGCTGCAAACAGAGTTGCTTATTGGTCTGATAATAATACTCTGACATCAAATGCTAATTTTACCTTTGATCCATCAGCAACTTCTGGAAATACTTTTGCTATTTCAAATACTGGTCTGACTTCAGGAGCACTAACTGCCTTTGTATCGACTAATGATTCAGCCGCCGACACTGCCTGGATTGCTAATTCCTTAACTGTCAACAATGCTCAAGGAACAACAGCTGTTTCAACTGGAAGCATTTACGGCTTTAATCTTAACTTTAATCAAAATACTTCCATCGCAGGTAACACCGAATCGGCTGCCAGAATCGGGATCGCTCAAAATAATTCTGCTTCAACTGATCAATCAGTCAGTTCTATTTTGTCACTTGAAAATGACGACACAGCATCGGGAAATCAGATCACTGCTACCAGGGGTTTGAATATTGATGGGGCAAATGTAACTGATGGCATATACTTTAACGGTACATTTGGAACGAACCTAATTAATACCTCAACTGGCAACTTTGTATTAACCCAATCAGGAGCTATCACAGCCGCCACACTTGATACAGGGCAAGGAGCCAATGAGCTTTACGACATGGATCAAAATGTCCTGACTACTTCAACTGTCACTTTTGCCACTGTTGATACTGGTCAGGGAGCAAACGAGCTCTATGACATGGATCAAAATGTCTTAACTACTTCAGCTGTTACTTTTGCCACAATAGACACCGGCCAGGGCGCTAATGAGTTGTATGACATGGATCAGAATGTCTTAACTACATCGGCTGTGACTTTTGCTACTTTGGATACCGGACAGGGTGCTAATGAACTGTATGACATGGATCAGAATGTACTGACTACTTCTTCCGTAACTTTTGACACTTTGACTCTAACCAACGACCTGACAGTTGCTAATGGCGGAACAGGTGCTTCCACTTTCACTTCAAATGGAGTGCTATACGGAAATGGAGCCAGCGCAATTGCTGCCACAACTGCTGGAACTGACGGACAACTGTTGCTGGGAAATACAGCTGGTGCACCAGCTTTTGCCACAATGTCAGCTGATGCTACCATCACCAATGCTGGTGTATTGACCATTGCCGCAAACGCAGTTGCGCTTGGTACAGACACTACCGGCAACTACATAGCAACCATAGCCGGATCTTCTCAGATTGGGGTTTCTGGTTCAGGCTCTGAAACAGCTGCAGTAACATTGTCTCTTCAGGCAAACTCGGTTGATGCTTCACATCTGGCTGCCTCTTTGTCATTGGCTGATGGTGATTACATTGATCTTTCGGCAATCCTGCATGACGATTCTGCTTTACAAGGTTTGCGATTGCCAAACACAGGGGCAACCCCAACTAACCCAACTTCAGGTGAAGGGCAGATTGCCTATGATGCAGTTAATAATACCGTTATTTATTTTGATGGCTCAGCCTGGCTGACTTTGACTTCGACCGGAACTGCCGGAGATATCACAGAAGTTATAGCCGGAGCAGGTTTAACTGATGGCGGAACAACCGGAGCAGTTACTCTAAATATCGGTGGATCCTCGACCATCACAGTTGGAACTGATGATATTTCAGTGACTGCCGACTCTATTGGTGATACTCAGTTAGCATTCAATACCGGACAGCATCTGACAACCTCTTCCAATGTGACTTTCGCAACTGTTGATACCGGACAGGGTGCTAATGAACTGTATGACATGGATCAGAATGTTCTGACTACTTCCCTAGTCACTTTTGATACTTTGACTCTGACCAATGATCTAACAGTTGCTAATGGTGGAACAGGTGCTTCCACCTTTACTGCTGGTGGTGTGCTTTATGGCAACGGAGCTTCTGCTCTGGCTGCTACAGCTCAGGGAACCACCGGACAGGCTTTGATTTCCGGCGGCGCCGGATCTCCAACCTGGACAACAGGCACTTTGACATTGGCTGGTGATTTTGCCACATCAGGAGCCAACTCACTGACGTTAACAACAACCGGCACAACCAATGTCACTCTTCCGACAACAGGAACTCTTTGTTCCACCTCTTCCTGTGAGGATGCCATTACTTTCTCCAATGGTCTGACCAGAACAGCCGATGCTGTCACATTGGGTGGAGCTTTAACTGCAAACACAACCATTACTCAAGACAGTGCTGAAACTTTCACTATTGCTAATACCGGAACTGGCGAGACAGCTTTTGATCTGACCTCGACTGGCGATTTGAATATTAAAGACAACAGTACAACCTTCTTTTCCTTCCAGGATAATGGCACATTAGCCTACACAGGTGGAACAGGTGTAACAACACAAACTGCAGCCGGATTTACGGCCAATTCTTTGACTACAGGTACTTTGATGCAACTGACTGCAACTGCTTTAACATCAGGTTCATTCTTTGATGTCAACAATGGATCATCAATCTTTAATATCTCTCAGACAGGATTGACTTCTTCCCTTCCAGTTAACTTCACCTCTCCTGGAGATGTTGCAATTGCTTATGATCTGAACTTCACCAATTCCACAGCTTCTTACATCAATAGCGCTGCATCATTAAATATTGCCGCTGGTGAAGTCTACAATTCATCAAACCTTTATCTACGAACCTACAATCAAGGAACAGTCGTAGTTGATTCTGGTGCGACAACCGGGACCAGTTTCCAGCTGGCTAATAACAATCTGACAACCGGTACAGCAGTTGATATTACATCCACTTCCGCTACCTCAGGTTCTTTGCTCAATGTAGCTCAAACCACTTCGACATTTACCGGTAATCTGGCAGCTATCTCGTTGGGGACAGGTTCAGGAACTGGTCTAGCTGTCACTAATGGTGGTTCCGGATACTCAGTCAGAGTTAATGATGATGGCACAACGACTGATTCCACGCCAATCGTCTTTGATGCTGCTGGAAATGTGCTGATTGGTGGAACTTCTGAATCATTAGCAAACTCCAGCTTTACTTTGGGCGGTGAAGATCTATATGTCGCTGGTATGGTTGGATTTGAAGGAGATATCTTTACCGATGGTGATCTTAATATTGGCGCAATCGGCCTGAATGATGTTGGTTCAAGTAACTCTACTTCAGGTGCTTCACTGGTCGGTGTGTTTGATGAATTTACTAACTCTTCTTCCACAACTGTTCAGGATGTCTTAGATGATCTAGATGCAGCGATCGCCGCAGCTGGAACTGGTGATATCACTGCTGTTGGATCTATGACTACAGGGGATGCATTTGCTGATTCATCAGCTGATGATGACTGGCTGGGATTAGGTGGTTCAGCCGGAAGAATCGGTTTTGATGATCTGGCAACTGATGAAGTTGATATTTTATCAGCTACTCTGGATCTGAACGCCGGTTTGATTACCAACATAGGCAATTCTGGAACTGACTTTACTTCAGGCGGCGGATTGACTCTGGCTGGAAATCTGGAATCTTATGGAAATACCACTTTGGGTGATGCTTCAGCCGATACAGTCAGCTTCTTTGCCCGAATCAATACCAGTATTTTGCCGGCCACTAATGACACTTACAATCTCGGAGCTGATACTGCTAGATGGACAGGCGCTTTTTATGGCACAGGCGGCGCTATTCATGTTGGAACATCAACTACAGATGAAGGTACTATTTCCTATAACACCTCAACCAATGTCCTAAATTTCGGCACTGATTCAACCACCAATGGAGATATCGCCTTTAACACTGATCAGCTCTACATCGATAAATCCACCGGATATGTCGGAATCGGTTCAACTACACCAACGTCCAATCTGTTTGCCCAGGCAACAGATGGTAATGCCGAAACTAACACCAATTTGCTGACACTGGCACACAGTATTTCCAATGCCGGAACTGGGGATAGTTATACCAAACTGCTACTGCATCAGGATGGTACAAATGCTTCAACCACTTTTACAGATTCATCAGCTACCGGTCATACAGTCACTGCATCCGGAAATGCTCAGCTAAATACCTCAACTAAGAAATTTGGTACAGCAGCTGGAACTTTTGATGGAACTGGCGATAGGATCACTGCTCCAGACAGCGCTGATTTTACCTTTGGATCGAATGATTTTACAATTGATACCTGGATCAATCTAACTTCAGCACCAGCCTCTGGTTTTGGTGCCGCAATTTATTCACAGGATGGTGGAGCCGGTATATTTACACCTGTTGCTGTTTACCTTTCAACTGGCATGCATGTCATCCTTTATGCTTCCAGTAACAACTCTTCCTGGGATGTTCATGGTGGAACTGATGTTTGTGATGCCACATCTGCTTTATCAACCGGAAGCTGGCACCATTTTGCACTGGTCAGATCCGGCAACAACTGGATGGTCTTTATTGACGGCACACAATGCGGAACAACTCAGGTAGCTTCAGGAGCTTTGTTTGACTCTACCAGCAATGTTTACATCGGCGGCCAGTTCCAGTCAGCAGCCGGATCAGGCGGTATCAATGGATATCTTGATGAATACCGTGTTTCAAATGGAATTGCCCGATGGACCAGTAACTTCACTGTTCCAGCTGTAGCTTATGGAGGTACTGTCGGTGCTGATAATATAGCCAGCGGTATTTTATTCCAGATGGAAAATGCCGGTGGATCTCTAGTTAGTTCAGGCCAGATCGCCAGTGTCATGACAACTGCGACTGCTGACAATGAAGTAGCTGCCCTGACATTTTCTACTATCAATAACTCCGGATCAGCTGTTGCTCCAACCGAAAGAATGAGACTGACCGGTGCTGGCAATCTTGGTTTGGGAGACCTGACTCCTGATGCTAAATTTGAAGTTTTGGCAACCACAGAACAGATGAGACTGACTCATACAGACGGTAGTAAAGATGCCAGATTTACAGTTGATACAAACGGAATGTTAACTATCGATACTTCCACCGATGGTACAGCTGGAGCTGTTTATCTGACAGATGATCTTTATGTTGGAGCTTCAAGTGAAACATTGGCTGCTGCTGGATTTGCACTGGATGGAAATGATGCCTTTGTCAGCGGCATGTTTGGAGTTGAAGGTGATATCTATACAGACGGAGACTTAAATATCGGATCCATTGGCTTAAATGATGTCGGTTCAAGTAACAGTACCTCAGGTGCTTCCCTGGTTGGAGTATTTGATGAATTTACTAATTCCAGTTCAACCACTGTTCAGGACGTCTTAGATGATTTGGATGCAGCGATTGCCGCAGCTGGTGGAGATATCACTGCTGTTGGATCTATGACTACTGGGGACGCATTTGCTGATGCGACAGCTGATGATGACTGGTTGGGACTGGGAGGAGCTGCCGGAAGAATTGAATTTGATGATCAGGCAACTGATGAAATAAATGTATTAGACGCCAACTTTGGGATTGGAGACGCCAGTCCATTGGCTCTGCTGACAGTTGGTTCAGGTGATTTATTCCAGGTCAATGCTTCAGGCAATATTACATTCAATCAAACAGCTCCGACAGTCACAATTGGTAATACCGGAACACTGACTTTCAACGACGGAACAAATGATCTGGTTCAGATAATGGATATCGGTACTGAAGGTGTCATTAATTTCCCAAATGCAGCTTCAGTTGACCGGATCAGACTGTTTAATGATACAGACAAAGCTAAAATAGCTGGAGGCAGTAACTATGCTATCAATTATCATGCCGGTGACAAACTGGACACCCTTGGTTCACACAACTTTTATATTGGCGATGGCGCAAACTGGTCAGCAATTGCAACCTTAAATACAACCGGCGCAGATTTTGCCGGCACCCTGACTTCCGGAACAGGTAATGCATTCAATGTTGATGCAACAGGGGCTATTACAGCAGTCACCGGATATACTCAGTCAACCGGTACATTCTCAAGTACTCTTACAACTACTAATTCAGCTACTTTTGCTTCAACAACAGCAAATTCAGACACTCTGAAAATCAAACCACAGTCAACTTCAACAGGTGCTTCATTTAATGGCACTTTGACCTCAGCTGATCTGACAGCCAGTGATAAAACATGGACATTACCTGATGAAACAGGCACTATTTGTACCACAGGTTCAGTTTGTGCCGGATATCAGGCTTCCGGAACCTATGAGAGTGTCTTAACTTTTGATAATGGGCTGACCCGAACTGCTAATAACATTCAACTGGGTGGAGCCCTGACAGGCAACACGACAATTACTCAAGACACTGCTGAAACTTTCAATATCGTTAACAGTGGAACAGGTGAAACTTCATTTAACCTTTCTTCAACTGGGGACTTGAACATCAAAGATAACGGCACCACCTTCTTCACTTTCCAGGATGATGGCACATTAGCTTACACCGGTGGAACAGGCATAGATACAGAAACAGCAAACACTTTTACAGCCAACTCTTTGACAACCGGAACATTGATGCAGCTGACAGCAACAGCTCTGACAACCGGTTCATTCTTTGACATCAACAACGGTTCAAGTATCTTTAATGTCTCACAATCATCATTTACTACATCATTACCTGTTAATTTCACCTCTCCGGGTGATGTGTCAATCGCCAATGATATCCAGTTCACCAATCCAACTGCTTCATTTATCAAGTCTTACAGTGCTTTGACCCTTCAAGCCGGGGATCCGTTTGGTTCATCCAATCTGACACTCGGTACTTACAACGAGGGCTCTGTTTATATCCCAACCAATGTCATTACCGGAACTGGACTGGATATTGATGCCAATGCTCTGACATCAGGTATCGCACTTGATATCAGCTCCACTTCCGCCACATCAGGTTCACTTTTGAATATTGCCCAGACCACTTCTACCTTTACCGGAAACCTAGCTGCCATCTCACTGGGAACAGGTTCCGGAACAGCTCTAAATATTGCCAACGGTGGTACAGGTTACACATTCAGAGCTAATGATGATGGTACCTATACTGACTCAACTCCATTTGTAATTGAGGCAGATGGCGATGTAATGCTTGGCGCAACCTCAGAAACAATCGCCGCAGCTGGGTTTAGTATGGATGGCAATGAATTCTTTGGTGCTGGAATGCTTGGTGTTGAAGGTGCTATTTATACTGATGGTGGTTTGGATGTCAATAATTCAGCATTGGCAATTAATTCTTCAGGTGCTATTACAGCGGCAACTGGAATCACTTCATCAGGAACTATCAATTTCTCAGGCCTGACAGCTTCAAGTGTTGTTTATACAGATGGATCAAAAAACCTGACATCAACTGCTCCTACATCAGGCACAATAGGTTACTGGTCAAGAACAGGTACAACCCTTTCCCCTGCCACATCCGGAGATTCAGTGTTGCTAAACAATAATGTGGCCTATCAGATCAAAGATTCAGGCGGAGTAGCCAGAAACATGGTCAACCTGACAGGTGCTGATATGCAAACATTTGGAACTGGAACTTACAATGCAACTTATAATGGATATGCAATAGATATTACTTCAGCCTATCCTTCCGGACAAACAACCAGCGCAGCCTTTGATATTAAATCCACCTCCAACTTGGCTGCAACTGATGAACTGGTTCAGTTTGGTGATTCATCTGCCGACTTTTTGACTATCATGGGTGATGGATCGATGACATCAGTTAATAGTGCTGTGACCGGAACTGGATTTGGACTGACCGGAAACTCACTGACAACCGGAACTGCGATGCAGATTACAGCTACAGCTCTGACAACCGGATCATTCTTTGATATCAATAACGGATCAAGTGTTTTCAATGTTTCTCAAACAGCTTTCACTACTTCCCTGCCAACCAATTTCACTGCAGCCGGTGATGTATCAATGGCTTATGATCTGAATTTCACCAATCCAACAGTTTCCTATATTAAATCAGCTGCTCCTCTTTCCCTCTATGCAGGTGAGACTTTTAATTCTTCCAATCTGACACTTGGAACCTACAATCAGGGAACAATTGTTTTAGATACGGCAGTTACTACAGGCACTGCTCTGAGTATGACTAATTCAAACTTAACTACCGGTATCGGCATGAGATTTGATTTCTCTGGAGTGACATCAGGCAGAGCGCTGTATATGACAGGCCCAACTTCAACTGGAGTTACTTCCGGTTTCGCCCGGATTGACACAGCTGTAGGTAACGTTGGTCAAGCATTGGCTGTAGTACCAACTTATACACTTGCCGGAGGGACTGCTTACGGAGTTTACATCCCTTCTGTTGATAACACTTCAAGTGCTAATGAATTACGTAATATTTACTCTGGTGTCACCATGACTGGCAATGCGGCAAAAGTTGGAATTGGTATTAAGACGGCGGTGTCTTCAACATCAACTACTGGTGATACTATGTATGGCGGTGAGTTTCTAGCTGATCATAACACTGCAGTTACAAGTGGAAATACCACATTATATGGTATTCAAGCCCGAGCCTTAAATGATGGAATAACTGATACAAATGCCGCAACTATTTATGGCGGACACTTTACTGCAACAGGTAACACAGGTGGCACAAACAGTACAGCTTATGGTGTTTATGGAACAGCCTCAGGCGCAGACAACAACTATCCATTCTACTCAGGAGTAGCCTTCCCAACAGCCAACACTGCCGGACTCTGTTGGGACAACGCTGGAGAATCAGCTATTTATGACTGTAATGGAACCCCGACTGACTTGGCCGAAAATTATGGAACCACCGATACTTCAATTGAGGCTGGGGATGTGGTTATAATGTCAGGTCAGGCACAACAAGTTCTCGATCCTCGGGAAGGTAAAATCACAACAAAGGCATTCATAGCAAAAGCTAACAGCTCTTATCAGCAAAACATAATTGGTATAGTTTCAACCAATCCAAACCAGGTATATGGTGAAGACGGATTATTTAGTCCAAATGAAAATCCTCGGCCCGTTTCTCTAGCAGGAAGAGTGCCTGTCAAGGTTTCAACTGAAAATGGAGCTATTAATGATGGCGATTATCTGACTTCATCTTCGATTCCGGGAGTTGCTATGAAAGCAACCAAATCAGGTGTTTCACTCGGACGGGCATTAAATAGTTTCAACGGATCAGGCGTTGGTAAAGTAATTGTTTATGTTGATACAGGCTTTGCAGATCCTAGTGATATTTTGGCAAACTTGACGATTGGTAATGATGGCAGTTTGCTGGGATCAAACATCACAGCCGATAAATTGACAGTCAGTGGTGATGTTACAGTTGGCGGAATAGTTTCGGCTAATAGATACAATTTGGATGCTTCAACTTTGAATATGGCTGGTTCACTGGCTTCACTGCCGGTTGATTCACAAAATCGCGCAAGTATTGCTGACGCACTGAATATCCTGGCACAGGCACAAAACACTACTGAATCGCGCATTGGAGATCTGGAAGCGAAAGAAGCTTCAACTGCTGCTGCCTTGGCTGATGCTCAGACTCTCGGTGCACAGGCTGTAGAACAGGTCGCTTCTCTGGATGACAAAGTTGCTTCAACATCAGCTTCAGTAGCCAACCTATCTTCCCAGATCGATGCCTTACTAGCTTCAATCATGGGAGACTCTAATCCTTCTACTCCATCTGCTTCTCCTACTCCTTCTTCCGACCTCGCCCTGACTCCTCCAAGCATCATGTTTGCTTCAGATTCAGCAACTCTTAACACTCTAACAGTCACCTCAGAAGCCACAGTTTCCGGAAATCTGACAGCTTATGAAGGTATCTTCCAAGATTCACTGAAATCACTCGGTGACACCTTCCTGGGTAAAACCAATATCGCTGGTGACTTAAGTGTTGACGGAACCTTCTCAATCTCAGAAGGGAGCATTGTAAATGCCCTACCTGTTCTCTACTTCCAGACCTCGGCTCTGGCAGAAGCGGTTGATTTCTTCAATGGTCTGGTCACAATAAGTAAAGACGGAGTACTGGCTGCGAAAGAGATCGTCACAGAGCAGATCAGTGTCAAAGCTGACACATCAGCCGGACAAACGATCCTACCTACAGGACAGACTGAAGTCGCAGTCTTAAACGAGCTGGTTGAAGATAACTCGATCATCATCCTGACATCAGAAACAACCGGAGCTCCAACTCTGGCAGTAGCTGAAAAAGTGGCAGGTGCTGGGTTTGTAGTCAGAATCAGCAATAGCTACAACCAGGATATAAAGTTTAGTTATCTGATAGTAGGACAGAGATAAGGGAAATAAACAAATGCCAAATAAACAAATATACAATTTTTCAGAGATAGATAACTGGCAAAAAGGCTTTATAAAGATTACTAAAAATGTTTTGGTAAGTTACCTTATTGTATCTATTGCTATATTTAGTACTGGTCTTATTTACCTATTTAATCCTTTTAGCACTAAACAAGCTGACGCCGCCTGGTTCAACGATAACTGGGCCTTTCGAAAAACTTTAACTTTCAACCACAACGCCACTGTTTCCTCCCCCACTAAGGTCATATTCGACATAGATACTACAGCCGCCCCAACCGACTTTCAATCTGATTGCGGCGATGTCAGGTTTACCTCACCAAACGGAGATATCTTGCCTTATTACTATGACTCAGCAGGCGGAGCCTGCGATACCAGCTCTACCGACTTTTACGTACTAATCCCTTCCATTATTAACGGTTCAAATTACATTTATATGTATTATGGCAACCCTTCTGTTGTTGATGGCACCAGATCAGCCAATTTTTCCGAATCCACCACCACACCCTCAGGCGGAGCAGCCACACCCGGTTCAGAAGAAAAAGCACCCTCCCCCGTAGCTTATTGGAAATTTGATGACGGTCAGGGAACTACCGTCCAAGATTCTGGAATCAATAACTTAGACGCCTCAATCGTCAATAACAGCATGAGTTGGAAGACTGAAGACAACTGTATTGCTGGAAAATGTTTAGCTAACACAATAGATGGAACCGGTCTAGCTCGAGTCGCTTCAAATACAAAGTTTCAACAAACCTCAAATGTCAGCTGGAATATTTGGGCTCGAATGTCTCAAATTAGCTCATCTAACTGGCCTACGATCATGTCGCATTCTGATACCCACACAGGTTACGGTATCCGTTACAACAAAACCACCGGAAAAGTCTATTTTGAACGAGGAATCAGTACTTGCGACGGACAAAGCGGCAATTATTCTGCAATTGATTTTAATGGAAGCAACAGTTTCGCTGACAACAATTGGCATATGCTGACTATGACCCAGGATGGAACAAATATTAATCTCTATTATGATGGTAAATTTGTCAGCAGCACTGCTGACTCAGCTTTTTGTTCTTCATCAGGTTTACTTCTCTATTTCGGACATCAAGCAGGCGGATCGATTGATGAGGCAAAGATCTATAATTATCCGCTTTCTGCAGCGCAAGTTGCAGCCAACTACAACGCCCGTTCCAATCCTGAAGGAGTTTCATCAGCATTAGGTGCTAATACCCAAAACATGCCAGACGCCCTGTCTGATGGGTTGGTTGGATATTGGAAGATGGATGAAAGTAGTTGGACAAATAACTGTTCAACTACTTCAGTTATCGATTCTTCCGGTAATGGAAATCATGGTTCTACCTGCCCTAATGGAACAGGAGCAACAGGCGGAGTAGCTGGTAAATTCGCCAATGCCGCACCTTATGATAATGTTGATGATTACATTCGGGTATTAAATAATAGTACTTTATCGCCTTCTAATTTAACTATTTCAACATGGGCTTACTTTAATACCGTTGCTTCAAATCAAACACTATTCAGTAAAGAGCTATATACTGATGCTAGTAATAACTCAGGATATCTATTGAGAATTTATAGTAATAATAGAATTAATCTAGTGGTGGAAAATAATCAAGCCGTTACCGTCGGTGCATCTGCTACATATGCTATTACAGCTGGATCCTGGTACCACATCGTTGGAACGTATGATGGACAAAACTTAAAAATCTACGTCAATGGAAATTTGGCAGGCTCTACTGCCTATACCGGTGGGATAGGCAGCAATTCTAGTAATCTCGCAATAGGTGGCACCAGCGGAGTTTATTTATTTGATGGAAAATTAGATGATGCTAGAATCTATAATCGTGCACTTTCCCCTGCTGAGGTTTCTCAGTTATACAACTGGGCACCAGGACCTGTGGGGTATTGGAAGATGGATGAAGGGTCTGGGACTACTATTTCTGATTCCTCGGTGAATAGCTATACTAGCTCCGCTTTTACTGGGAATACTGCTTTTACCAATGGTAAATATGGAAAAGGGTTGACGTTTGATGGGACGGATGATGTAGTACGTATTCCTGAGGGAACTTATACTGATCTTGGAGCAACAACTGATTCATTTACTGCCGAAGCTTGGTTTAAAACAACGGCTGATTTTTCAACTGGGGCAACCATACTGATTAAACGCAATAGTGGTGCGGGTGGTTTTCCTTTTGCGATTACTTTAGATTCTATAGAACGTCTTAATGCTACATTTTATGATGGAACGACTAGTGTTGGTTTGACTATCACTGGCGCTAAAAATGATGGAAAGTGGCACCATGCAGCTTTAGTTCGAGATGTTTTTGCTGATACGTTATATTTTTATGTTGATGGAGTCCTAGCTAACTCAATAAACGATACGACCACTGGCTCTCTCGCCAATAATAGTGATATTTCGATCGGTGCCGGTAATGTGAATGCTTCCTATATTGATAATGATTTTAACGGTCAGGTTGATGACGCAAGGATTTATAATTATGCTAGAACTTCTGCCCAAATTATTGAAGACATGAACGCCGGCCACCCCGCCCCAGGCTCCCCAGTAGGATCAGCTGTCGCCCACTGGAAGCTGGATGAGGGGTATGGAACAACTGCCAATGACACTACTCCAAATGATAATGATTTGACTCTCTCTACTGCAACCTCAGCCTGGACAAATAGCGGCAAGTTTGGCAAAGCTTGGGACGGGAATGCTTCGCGGTATCTCTCACGGGCTGATGATAGCGACTTTGATGTGGGGGCGACTGATGATTACTCAGTTTCTCTTTGGTACAAGTCTGACAATGCTTCTAACCCTGGCGCAACGGAATATTTATTTAATAAAGCCGGCGCCACAACTGCCGGGTATGCCATCTATGCCAACACTTCCGGCAATCTTTGTTTTGGAATTGATGATGACACCACCTGGGGTCCGGATGTGGTGAGTTGTACTTCAACCGACGTCTATGACGCGACCTGGCATCATATTGTGGCGGTACGGGATGTAACACAGGATAAGACATATATTTATCTTGATGGGAATCTCGCTGATTCTGATTCCGACACCACCTCTGCCACCCTTGCCAATGGCCTATCGCTCTATGCTGCAGAACGTGACGGCACAGACAATGGAGATGAGTTTAATGGTGATCTAGATGAAGTCAAAGTTTATCGCAGTCCACTGACTGCAGATCAGGTCAAAATAGATATGAACAAGTCCCAGTCACAGATATTGGGTGCGACAGGAGATAATTCTAATTTTGCCAAAGGAGCCGAAGCTCAGAAATATTGCATACCAGGAGATTCTGCTATCTGCACCGCTCCAGTTGGTCAGTGGAACCTGGATGAGGCTTCAGGAACAGCGGCTAATGATTCTTCCGGCAACGCCAATACAGGTACTATCACAGCCGGAACAGGAGGATGGATTAATGGCAAAACAAATGGCAAAGCTTACAATTTTGACGGGGCTAATACTTTAATCAATGCTGGATCAGGCACTACTCTGGATGATATGTCAGCTGTCACAGTTGAAGCCTGGATCAATCCAAAAACCTGCGGTGAAGATATCGGTTCAGGCAACAGAGCTGGTTTTATTGCTGCCAAAAATGTCGGAAATACCCAAAGCGCAGGCTGGTTGTTTTTGTGTATCAATGCCTTTGGTCCGGTAAATGCTTTGCAATTTACAGTTGATGGATCAACTGACATGGTCAGAACAACTACAGACAATGCACTGACTTTTAATTCCTGGCAGCATGTAGCAGTCACCTGGAATGGAAATATCACCACAGCTTCAGCTGTCCATATTTATGTCAATGGAAAAGAAGCCAGCTATGCTACAACCACTAATGGCGCCAGCCGAGTGACAGATGCTTCCTCAACTTTTTATATTGGCAATGCTTCGACCTCTGACAGAACCATTGATGGCGCTTTAGATGAAGTTAAAGTATTTAACTACGCCCGTTCCCCGAGCCAAATTGCTTATGATTACAATCAAGGCAAACCAGTCGCCCACTGGAAAATGGATGAATGTCAGGGAACTACCATTAATGACTCATCAGGCAACAGTTTTACAGGCACTTTAACCAATACCACCCCTGGCACCTGCACTACTTCCGGTGCCTGGTTTAATGGTGTCACAGGAAAGCGTAATTATTCAGTTGATCTTGATGGTAGTGATGATTATATTACGATATCTGATAATGCTACTCTAAGATTTGATGAAGTGACCAAAGATTATTCACTTTTTGCCTGGGTCAAAAGAGGCAGTAATGGAGAGATGAATATTATTAGCAAAGAAGATGCTGATAATGACGGCTACCGGCTGCAGTTTACCTCTGGGAATGTTGTACGTTGCAGTGTCGATGCTATCGATATAGACAGTACATTAACTATCACTGATACAAATTGGCACCATGTTGGATGTACTATTGACCGTGATGGCAACGGACAAATCTTTATTGATGGACTAGCCAATGGCACAGCCACAGCTATTTCTTCAGAAGTAATGGCCAATACTAGTGCAATTCGACTTGGAACCAGATCTTATACTTCAACTAATTATCTAGATGGATTATTGGATGATTCCAGAATTTATAATTACGCATTGTCAGCCACCCAAGTCAAAACCCTCTATAACGAAGGCACCTACCGCGTCGGCCCTGTCACTGGAGCACCTTAGGAAGAGAGATGCATTGTTAATGATTTAAGATTTAAGATTCAGGATTCAAGAAGATTATTTTTTTTATTCATAAATCTTAAATCTTAAATCCTGAATCCAATACCATCCACCATCAACTATCTACCATCTACCACCCACAGTGTCTTAGGGGTTAAACCCCTAATGATATTTTGCTTACGGAAAAAGTTAATTAGCCACAAACACTGGTTATTTAGGGGTTCAACCCCTATTACATTACCTGCTAGCTGACAAGTATGATTTATGGTATGATAGTCAGTATGAAAACAAATCGTATCACGATCACTATCCCTCACTACCTGTTTGAACTGCTCGAAGGGTATGTCGCTTCCGGGGATGTTAGTAAATATATTTCCAGTGCGCTGGAGGAGAAACTACTTAGGACTAAGACGCTGACCAAAAGTCCCGTGACGGCTTTTTTTGGACTCTCTCGCAAATTGCCGGAGCTGACTCCGGAAGAGGTCATTGATAATCTGCAGAAAGGACGAAAATGAATACTTACGTCTTGGACGCATCAGCTCTTTTAACTTCGATCCTGACCAAAAAATCAGAGGCTGA
Source organism: uncultured Gammaproteobacteria bacterium (assembly GCA_964446685.1). Classification (GTDB taxonomy): domain Bacteria; phylum Patescibacteriota; class Microgenomatia; order Daviesbacterales; family UBA10151; genus CAZWRN01. The sequence goes on from CAYUPO010000009.1 coordinate 27,035, forward strand.
AGAAGTATTATCTGACCTGTTTGAGAAACAGGCCAAAGGTGAATGTGAGATCTATACAATCCCCCTTTTTTACTATGAATTTGGCAATGGGTTGCGTTATTCATTAAAGGATCAGAAACTGATAGAGGAAGTAATGGACCGTTTAAGCCAGTTGGAGATCAAAGTCTTTACCCTAAATGAAACAGCTATTCAGGCCGCTATAATTCTGGCTACCCGCCAAAACACGACTGTTTATGATACTTCGTACCATCTGGCAGCCATTCTGCTCAAAGGGACCATGCTGACTTGTGACAAAAAATACTACCATCACGCCGAAGACAAAACCACGATCCAGCTCCTCGGCTAGATCATACCCCCTACCCCCTGTCTTTCTGATCCGCCAGCCATCGACTTTACCAGAATCAAACCTGAGAAAGATTCTATCGCTTCGCTCCAGAATGACAAATGTTTTTGCTTCACGCTTAATTCATAAATCTTAAATCATAAATCTTAAATCATAAATCTTAAATCTTAAATCCATCGACTATCTTCAACCTACAACCTGTCTTGAGTTTTCTGCCTGGCTAAGCTACTGTATATTAATATAATGGCTAGTATTCTGCCTATGAAAATCCACAAGTCATCAGTCTTCAGTCATCAGCTATCAGCCAAAAAAGGACCTATCCATTTTGCTTTTTCTGCTGTCTTTATCTCCCTGATGTCGAAGTCACAAGCTTGGCTTATTTCCCAAATCCCCCCTACCTCCCAGGCTCTCCCAAAACTAACCCAATCTGGATTTATCCGACTGACTAAAAAGACTCTGGTGACTTATCTGATCACATTTTTGGTCTTTTCAGGCACAGGATTGTTTTATCTGTTTAATCCTTTTGGGACGAAGTCAGCTGAGGCTGCTTGGTTTAATGACAATTGGGCTTATCGAAAGGCTATTACTATCTCCAACAGTTCGGATTATAGCTTCAGATATGTCCATCTGAATATCGACACGACTGATGCGCCCGAGAAATTTCAGGCAGACTGCGGCGATATTCGTTTTACCAGTATTAACGGAGATATTCTGGACTACTACTACAACACCGGAGCTGACCAGTGTGATAATGCCGGTACAGATTTTTATGTAGAAATTCCACAAATCATAAATGGTGATACGACCTTTTATATGTATTATGGCAATCCAGCTGCTCAAAATGGATATCTGCCGGATGATTTTTTTGGAGCTGATGTGGTGGTAGATTCAACATCATTTGGGTCCGAACAAAAAGCACCCTCACCTGTTGCTTACTGGAAATTTGATGATGCGCAAGGCACTAATGCACAAGACTCAACAACAAATAATAATGACGGAACACTAGCGGCTTCAACAGCAACTCCCACTTGGCAAACTGAAGATCAATGTATATCAGTAAAATGTTTATTCTTTGATGGGACAGACGACAAAGTAACTGTGGCCAATACCATTGGCGAGGTTCAGTCAGTTGGTTTTTGGGTTAAACCAAATGCTTTTACCTCAACTACTCCACTGTTTGATTTAAATGGAACTGCCAAGATTGTGACTAATTCATCAGGAGTGATATCAGCCACTGGATTTACCTCCCCTACTATTTATGTCAATGGAGTTGTGGGAACGACTATTTCCAGCAATACCTGGTCGTATGTGATGGTAACAACTGGGACTGGACTTAGTGCTTCGGCTATTAAGCTGGCAACTGACAATACTAATTTTATGAAAGGTTTTATTGATGAAGTCAGGGTATATAACCAGGCGTTGACTGCCGCTCAGGTTTTAGCAAATTACAATGCCAGATCCAATCCTGAAGGAATTGCCTCAGCTCTTGGAAGAAATACCCAGAATATGCCAAATGCATTATCTCATGGTTTAATTGGTTACTGGAAAATGGATGAAACAACCTGGACTAATAATTGTTCGACTGCCTCAGTTGTAGATTCATCAGGTAATGGCAAAAATGCTAAAAGCTGCCCAAATAGTACCGGACCTACCGGAGGAGCCAGCGGTAAATTTGCCAATGCCGGGACTTTGAGTGGCAGCAATTATATTGATACCGACTACACAATTCCGGTTTCAAGCGGAATTACTTATTCTTCCTGGGTCAAAACCAGTACCGGAGGCTGGTATATTTTAGGAAATCTTTACTTTAATGGAATTGGTTTTATTGGTAATATCAGTGGTCAAAATTTTGCTACTTTCAGATACCGTTCAGGCAGCAATTCTGAAGTCCAGCTAAATGGGGCAACTACCAATATTAAAGACAGTAACTGGCACCATATCGTTGGAGTTGCATCCCCCAATGGAGGATCACTTTATGTTGATGGTAAATTAGAAGCCAGTTCCACCACTGCATTTGCTATGACAAGCAGTGAAATTTATATCGGCACGCAGGATGGAAGTACCAATTTTTTTACCGGAACAATTGATGAATCCAGAGTATACAACCGGGCTCTTTCCCCAGCAGAAGTCGGCCAGCTTTATACCTGGTCTCCACCGCCGGTTGGCTATTGGAAACTAGATGAAGGCTCTGGAACCAGTGCGGTAGATTCAAGTGGCTCTGGTATTAACGCCACTATTTCAAACGGCACTTACTCAAACGGCCAGTATGGCAAAGCACTAACTTTTAATGGCACATCGACATCGATCACAGCTACCAATGGCAGTGCCGGGAGCAGTTTGCTTGAACCAAATGGACGGGCCTATTCTGTCGGAGCCTGGGTTAAAACAACCTCAACAGCTACCAAACTACCGGTGGTTGATCTAAGTAATTCCAGTCTAAATGATACTCAAGACCGGATGCTTCTCTCACTTGGTACTACATCAGCCGGAAATGAAGGTAAACCAAACTGTGAGCTGTCTGTAACATCTACAGGCACGACTTTTACTTCATCAACCACTGTCAATGATGGTAAATGGCATTATCTGATGTGTACCCGGGATGATACTCAATCCGAAAGAGGGAAACTATATGTTGATGGAGTTCTGGCTGCAACCAGTGCTTCACTAACCGGCTCAACGGTCAATGGGTTTAACGCAATGTTAATCGGCAAAGATTATCAGGCCTCCCCCAATTATTTTAGTGGCCAGATTGATGACATCAAATTTTATGCTTATGAACGAAGCCAGGCACAGGTGATACAGGATATGAATGCTGGACATCCGGCTCCAGGCTCCCCTGTCGGGACGCCTGTCGGTCACTGGAAATTTGATGAAGGGGGAGAAAATATGTGCTCAGGTGGAACCAATGATGTCTGCAACAACGGCAGTACTGGAAATACTTATGACGGAACATCAACTGCTACCCGAACTAAACTAGGTAAGTTTAATGGCGCACTTGATTTTGACGGATCTGATGATGTAGTGACAATCACCAATAATACAGCCATTGATATGGATGGCAATTTAGCGACATTCACTTTTGGCACCTGGATCAATCCAGATTCAGATGGCGAGTCAGATACCGGGCAAATTTTTAATAAAGGCTCCAGCACCTATTTGCGGGTAGACTCACAAAGTGGGTCCAATCTGGATCTGGAATGTAACCTCGACCGGGCAACTACCGATACCAATGTTAATGTATCGACGGCGTTTGCTATCAGCGGTTGGAATCATGTTGCCTGCAGTTGGAATGGTTCAACCCTTTCTGTTTATGTGAATGGGGTTCTTAAAGGGTCCTCTTCTTCAGGCACTGGGGCGATTGCTAGTGACGCCAATAATTTACTGATTGGCGGAGGCACATCCAATAACTTTGACGGCAAAATTGATGAATTTAAAATTTATTCCCAGGCTCTGACAGCTGATCAGATTAAACTGGAGATGAACCGAGGCGCTTCTCTGATCCTGGGTGCAGTTTCAGCTGCTTCAAATACCCAGCCAAACTCAGCTGCAAATGAATACTGCCCGCCTGATTCAGCATCAACGGTCTGTACTTCTCCTGTAACTGAGTGGAAATTGGATGAAAAGTCAGGCACCACAGCTAATGATACAAGTGGAAACGGCAAAAGTGGGACCCTTACTAATACTCCTGTCTGGATCAATGGTAAACAAAATGCAGCGCTTGATTTTACCAATACAGTAGCCGGATCAAGTAGCAACAAACATATCAGTTTTGGTGATATTAATTCTTTCGATGGCGCATCGGCTGTCAGTTTGTCAATGTGGATTTATATGGACAACAAACCAACTGGCTTTGAACTGGAATCCGTGATGAAAAAAGACTTCTCCTGGAATCCACTGCAAATTGCCGGAGATTCAGAAGCATATCCAGGATTTAGAACAGCTCTTTTTCTACCAGGAACCAATGTCATAAACGATAATGACCTGGCCAATTGGCAGACCAAAAGGTGGTATCACTTCGCCATGACCTGGGAAAGCGGAGATTATGTCAGATTTTACCGGGATGGCGTAAATTACTTTACATCAGGTAGTACCTATACTGGAACTATTTCTGATTCCGGAGACAGTCTGGTAATGGGTGCCGGAGGGGCATCAAGTGAAGGATTTGACGGTAAACTTGATTCTGTCAGGATTTATACCTATGAAAGAACACCAGCCCAAATAGCCTGGGAATACAACAAAGGTGCTCCTATCGCCCACTACCGGATAGATGAATGTCAGGGCACAACCATTAATGATTCCTCCGGAAATGGTAATACCGGAACGTTGACTATCGGTGCCTCAGGCTCAAATACAACTGTCGGAACTTGTACAACCTCAGGAGCCTGGTTTGATGGTCTTACCGGAAAAAGAAACTACGCACTGGATTTTGACGGAACGGATGACTATGTAAATACTGGTGATACTATCAAAATGGAAGGGACTCTGACTATCTCATCCTGGGTGTATTTAAATAGTACCTCAATAGCTAATGTCGTCCGACCAATTGTAGCTAAGGGACTCTGGGGAGGTGATGGGAATGGGGACGCTGCTCTGGGCCTTTACGCCTCGGGCGGTACACCTTTTACATTCACTCTTCAAACTTCGGGCAGCCGTTACAACTTAAGTGATACTTCAAATCCTGCGACTGGAAGATGGTATTTTGTAGCCGCAACTTTTGACGGTTCCACAATGAGGCTTTATGTTGACGGAGTGCTGAAAAATTCTTCTGCTACATCAGGTACTTTGACCAATAATTCGAGTGACACTTACATTGGAGCTTACCCAAACAATGTCTCCGATACAGCTTTAAATGGCTTAATTGATGACGTCAAGATCTTCAATTACCCGCTTAGTCAAACTCAAATTAAAACTTTGTTCAATGATGGTTCTACTAGATTTGGTCCTTCAACAGGTGCTCCTTAATACAGGTTTAGATAACTGCTTTTTAAGCATAAATTTTTTGTACAGATATCTCTAAGCCTCAATCAATATATCAAAACATAAATTAATGTATCACTAATTTAGTCTTATAAGTCTACCAAACAAAAAATACTTTTCCAAAACACTAAAATTAAACACATTTTATACTCATCCAGCCTCCTCTAAACACCCTTCACCCCTCAAACCCCACCCCAACCTCCCACCAAACCATCTACCATCCACCATCTACAACATACCATCCCACCCTCGACTTTTAGGGGTTTAACCCCTAATCGTTTAAAACTCTCTTACCCCCTCAATTAAGCACAAATAGTTGTAATTTAGGGGTTTAACCCCTACGGTCTACCATCTACCATCCTACCCTCCACCTGTCATTGTGAGCGAAGCGAACAAGACGGTTCCCGTCATTCTGGAAAGCAACGACTTTACCAGAATCAAACCCTCCCGTCATTCTGGCTTGCTATGCACTGAGCTGGTCGAAGTGTCCAGAATCCAACCTGGTTAAGATTCTGGACTACAGATTGTTAAGGCTAGGTTTATTCCTACTAAATCCTACAAGGTAGCCAGAATGACAAATGTTTTTGCTTCATGCTTAATTCATAAATCTTAAATCTTAAATCTTAAATCTTGAATCTTAAATCCTGAATCTTAAATCCATCTACAACCTACAACCTACAACCTACAACCTACAACCTACTACCTACTACCTACTACCTACAACCTGACTTGAGTTTTAGCTTTGTTTCAGCTACTGTATATTAATATAATGGCTACTATTCTGCCTATGAAAAAACACCAGCCATCAACTATCAGTCATCAGCTATCATTCAAAACTGACTGTTTTGCTTTCACTACAATTTTTATATCCCTTATGGCGAAGTCACAATCCCACATCTCCCTTTTATCCCCTATTTACAAAGCTCTCCCAAGACCTAATCAAGCGGGTTTTATCCGTCTGACAAAGAAGACTTTGGTGACTTATCTGATCACTTTTCTAGTTTTTTCAGGCACAGGGCTCTTTTATCTGTTTAATCCTTTTGGCACATCGCAGGCTGATGCTGCCTGGTTTAACGATAATTGGAGTTATAGGCAAGTAGGAACAATCACCGTTACCTCAAGCGCCAGCGATATAACAGATCTCCAAACCCTCATCACAGTAGACACCTCCACCCTAATCACCGCCGAAAAACTTCAATCAAGCTGTCAGGATCTCAGATTCACCAGCCAATCCGGAGAAACTCTTCCCTACTATATAGATTCAGGCTGCAATACAGCCTCAACAAAAATCTGGGTTTTGGCTGATTTAGTTCCAAAAAATACCACAACTTATACTATGTATATGTATTACGGTAATCCTTCTGCCGTAGCCGGATCAGGCGTCTCTTTCCCAAACTATAATTTACTTCAGGGGCTTGTCGGTTACTGGACCGGCAACGAATCTTCCTGGAACGGCACATCCGGAGAAGTAAAGGATTCATCTGTTAATGGAAATAACGGAACCGCAACAGGCGGACTAAGTACAACCACCGGCAAGTACGGCAACTCAGGCGACTGGGACTCAACCGACGATGCCGTCAGTTTGGGCTCTCCCTCGGTAGTCGACAATTTGCCCGCGAGCGGCATGACTGTCAGCGCCTGGATTTATCCGGATACTCTTGGACAAGGTGGTGTTGGATTTGTTACAGCTAAGAATACGGGTGCGGGTCAGAACCAGGGATGGTTCCTGCTAAATTATACAGGCAACACCCTGCAATTTGTGGTAGATGGATCAACTGATTTAGTTGTGCAAACCTCAAATAGTACTATTAGTCTGGGAGCCTGGAACCACGTCGTACTCTCCTGGGATGGAGTTATTACTACAGCCAGCTCTGTAGACATTTATGTAAATGGAGTAGAAGTTGGCTATCAGGTTCAGACAAACGGCGCCGGCAGAGTAGATGACGCCTCCTCAAGCCTCTACATTGGCAATGCCTCCACCAGCAACCGCACTTTCGATGGAAAAATTGATGATTACAGACTCTACAACAGAGCACTCACCAGTATAGAGGTCAGCAATCTTTACACGAGCCCCGGCTCAATAACAACCACAGCCACAACCACCTCAAACCCAAGCACCTCCTTTGCAACTGAACAAAAAGGCCCCTCGACTACTCTTTATTGGAAACTGAACGACAATACGGTTGGAACTGCCGAAGATTCGACAACAAACGCTCTTGACGGCACTCACAACAATACCCCAACGATCAAATCAGAAGAACTTTGTGTGGCAGGAAAATGTTTGTATTTCGACGGATCAAACAATGAAAATGTCTCTCTGGCTGATAATGCCAAGCTGGATTTTGCAGCAAGTGATTCATTTAGTGTGTCCGCCTGGGTCAAAAGAAGCGGTTCATCATCTGCTATAAATTACATACTATCCAAAGCCGATACCACCAACGGAGGATATAAGTTGTGGATGGATGCTAGCGGGGATTTATGTTTTGGGGTTGATGATGATGCGTCCTGGACACCTGACGACAGTGCCTGTACCAGTGCTGTCGAGTTTGATGATAATCAATGGCATCTTGTAACTGGGGTGAAATCAGCCACCACCTCTATCACCCTCTTCGTTGACGGCAATCAAAGAGCCCAGGACGCTGCTATTGCTGCAACCGGAACTTTAGCCAACACCAATGCCTTTTATGTTGGGGTTGACAGGGATGGCACTACTAATGAGTGGCTTGGATTTATCGATGAAGTAAAAATATACAATCAGGCGTTGTCTGCCGCCCAAATTACAGCCAATTACAATTCCCGTTCCAACCCTGAAGGAGTTTCATCAGCTTTGGGAGAAAACACCCAAAATATGCCGGCTGCATTATCCAATGGTTTAGTTGGGTATTGGAAAGTGGACGAAAGTTCCGGCAACATAAGTGATTCATCGGGAAACAGTAACACTTTAACAAATAACAATACTGTTTCATTTACCACAGGAAAGTATGGCAATGGAGGCAGCTTTGCCTCAGCCAGCAGTGAAACTTTTTCGGTGGCAGATGGTTCCCAATCCGGGTTGGAAGGGATGAGTGAACTTTCAATCTCACTTTGGGTTAATCCAACGACGTTCGCCGATAATTCACATATGGTCGTTAAAGATAATACAAATGGTCAATGCTCATTTTTACTTAATTATGGCTTTAATGGACAGATTAATTTTTTCGCATGTAGTAGCGGATTTTATGGTTCAGGGATTCAAAACTCTGCATCTGCTAATAACTTAATAAGTACAAATAATTGGTCTCATATAGTTGTAACTAGCAAAGGAGGTGTTGCGAGGTTGTATAAGAATGGAGTTGAACAAGTATCTGGGGATTTTCCACGGACGGATACAAGCTCTTCTATTTTTAATTCGACTTCTGCATTTTCGCTCGGTGGTGGTACCAGTAACAGCGTTACAAGTTACATGAATGGAAAATTAGATGATGTACGGATTTATAACAGAGGTCTATCTCCCGCTGAAGTAACCCAGCTTTATAACTGGGCTCCCGGTCCTTTAGCTTACTGGAGAATGGATGAAGGCACAGGCTCTAGTGTGGCTGATCAGTCAGGAAATGCTTATACAGCTACTTTGGTGGGATCCCCGGCATGGGCACAAGGCAAGTATGGCAAATCAACTGTTTATGATAGCTCGGCCGGTAAATACGCTTATGCGACAAACGCACTGGCTGTGAATGATTTCACCTATAGTGCCTGGATCAATATGAGCAGTAATGCGGCTTCAAGAACGATATTTGGAGCTGAAAGTGTGGCAGCCAGTGGTGATAGTGATGAATTTATTTTATGGTCAACGCCAAATGCAACTCAAACATTATCGGTCGTTACCAATGGCTCGACCAGAGCTACTTCAACCGGAACAATTCCCTTAAATACCTGGACTCATGTGGCAGTTACCAGAGTCGGTTCGGCAATCAGTTTATATATAAATGGAGCTTTGGATGGCACAGGAACTGACGCCACCGCCTTATCTTTTGAAGCCGGATGTAATTTATATATTGGTGGTGATCCCACTAATGGATGCGATGAAAGTAACACCTTAGCCAGCAATTTTTATGGTTCAATTGATGAGGTAAAAGTCTACAATTACGGACAAACAACTAACCAGATTACTGAAAATATGAATGCCGGACATCCGGCACCCGGATCTCCTGTTGGAACTCCTCTGGGGTATTGGAAGTTTGATGAAGGATTTGGTACAACGGCGAATAATTCAGGTAATCTTGGATCAACTATCAATGGAACTCTAACAAATATGGCTTCCCCAGCTACTTCAACTTCAGGATGGACTGCTTCAGCTAAATATAACAAAGGCTTAAATTTTGACGCCTCCAATGATTATATTGATATGGGATCACCAGCCATAATTGACGATTTAACTACAAAATCAATTTCCACCTGGATTAATCTGACAAATACACCATCAGTAAATTATAGAATTATTGGAAAAACAGATAATTTAGGGGGATCTGGCTGGGGTCTATATATTGACTCTTCAAGGAGATTTGGTGCCTTTAGTGATTATAATCCTACTGATGCCAGCAGCTTCTGCAATACTGGGGTATCACTTAATACATGGACTCATCTAACCGCAACATTTGATCCGGTTACTGCTAAATGGCAGCTCTACATGAATGGACAGGAATGCATTTATAATACTCAGACTGCCGGTACCAGTGCTGCATTTACTGATGCTTCGAGTTCACTGGTCATTGGAGGGGTGGTTTCTGCTTCACGCTATTTTTCAGGCACAATAGATGAAGTTAAACTATATTCCCAGACACTAACTCCAGCTCAGGTAAAACTGGATATGAACCGTGGCCAAGCCCAGGTGATGGGAGCAACTTCCAGTAACAGTAATTTTGGATCGACAAATATTGATAACACTGCATCAAGAACTGCTAATTCGGCTGCCTCAGAATATTGTATTCCAGGAGACTCAACTACCTGTACTGCTCCGGTTGGTAGGTGGAATTTGGAAGAAGGGTCAGGTACAACAGCAAATGATAGCAGTGGCAATGCAAATACAGGTACTATTACTGCAGGTGCTGGTGCCTATACTAAAGGTAAAATTGGTAAAGGCTACAGTTTTGATAGTGCCGATACAATTATTGATGCTGGATCTGGTAGCGTTTTGGACAACCTACCAGCAGCTGGAATGACTACTGAATTGTGGTATTACCCACGAAGCCTGGGTGAATCAAGTGTGGGATTTATATTATCTAAAAATACCGGAGCTAGCCAAAATCAGGGATGGTTTTTACTCAATGTTGCCACCAATAGCTTACAGTTTGTAGTTGATGGTTCAACCGATCTGGTTGTCCAAACTTCTAACAATTCCATTACTTTAAATACCTGGAATCATATCTCACTCTCATGGAATGGAACATTTACCAGTGCCAGTTCGGTTCATATTTATGTCAATGGAGTTGAAACAGGCTATCAGACCCAAACAAATGGGGCGACCAGAGTTGATGATGCTGCTTCCAATTTTTATATTGGAAATAGCTCAACTCAAAACAGAACTGTTGATGGCGTGATTGATGATGTCAGAATCTTCAATTATTCCAGGACAGCTGCCCAAATTGCCTGGGACTATAACAAAGGACTCCCATTAGCTCATTACAAAATGGATGAATGTCAGGGTACAACCATCAATAATTCCATCAGTAGCAGTTTTGTGGGGACATTAACAATCGGAGGATCCGGAACTAATACCGCAGCTGGCACCTGTAATTCATCCGGTGCCTGGTTTAATGGAGTATCAGGCAAAAGAAACTATTCGATTAATCTGGATGGGACCGATGATTATATAACTCTGGCCAATGGTTCATCCTTTCCAGCCAATAATGTATCCCAAAGTATCTCTGCCTGGTTTTATTACCCAACTACGCCAGTCACAACAGCAACAATTGTTTCCCTGGTCAACACTGGATCGACATCAATCACTACAATGCAGGTTAGATCCGGAAATATCGGCGTTTTTAAATGGGGTGGGACGACCTTAGCTGCTACACCACAACCGGCACAAGCGACCTGGCATCATGTGGTTTATACCTTTGATGGTACAACCCATTCGCTCTATTTGAACGGACGATTAGCTAACACATCAACTACTGCAGCCAATACAGCCACCCCAAATGCGGCATATATTGGTGACTACACTTCCTCAGGTGGAGAAAGATGGCCGGGTAAAATAGATGATGTTAAAATTTTTAATTATTCTTTAACCAAGCAACAAGCCCTGGCCATATACAATGACGGTATAGTCAGATACGGACCGGTGACCAACGCTCCTTAAAACTTGACCTCTTAACTAAAATAAGGTATTAATAAGCCTGTTACAGTCTGCCCCTATTGGACCCAATGATCATCCCGGAGCAGATATGTATTTTCCCAAAAAACTCTTTAGATTTTTATCTCACTTGTCTGTAATTATATTTATCATTGGTCTGTTTTTGTTTGATTTTTCTTCACTTGACCGTCCTGCTTCCTTAGCTCAGTCACCGGATGAAGTTAAATTATATTTACAGTCTTCCTCTCCAACAGTCACCAAAGGTGACACTTTTATGATGGAGATTTTGCTTGATACTAATGGTCAATCCTTTAATGCTGTACAGGCTGAAATTGCCTATCCTGCTAGTCTTTTGTCACTTGTCACTATTGATACTGCTTCATCAGCCTTTGGGGCCGATATGCTTAATTTTGGGGCTGAGGGAAAAGTTTCAATAGTCCGCGGATCATTTACACCTGTTACAGGAAATGGCTTAGTGGTTGCCAAACTGACATTTAAAGCAGCTGATTCTGGTCAGGCTGAATTAGCTTTCCAGACAGATTCTGCAGTTGTAAATAGTCAGACTAACAGCCTGACTTCCTCTCCCGGATTGGTGATTATAATAAATCCATCTTTGCCTTTGCCCTCCGCTTCTGTTTTACCTTCTGCATCCCCCATCACAACCAGCAGTCGTCTGGCAATTTATGCTGCCGGAACACAGGTAGCAAATATTTATCCGACTTTAAAACTACAAGTTCAAAATCCTAAAACAAAGAGATGGGAAGATAAAAAAAGTTTTACTAATGTCAGAGGAAATCCATCAGACAGAACCTTTGTTAAGTTTATTTATACTCATCCAACTAAACTTAATTTAGAACAAATCCGTTTAGTTTTTACCAATGACAAATATCTGCCAAAGCAAAACCAGGACCGGAATCTGAGGATCGATAAAATCATTTTAGATGGAATTGATTACCAAACAGAACACCCTCAGACATTTTCAACGGGCAGCTGGAATTCTGAAACAGGATGCCAAGCCGGAAATAAATCTTCAGAATGGCTGCAGTGCAACGGGTATTTTCAGTTTAGGTAGAATCCTCTATCGTAACTTTCATTTACTGTGTCATCTCGAGCGAGGAGCGAGAGATCTCATGATTAAAACAAGTTAATTCCTTTTTAGTCTTGAGATTTCTCACTTCGTTCGAAATGACAAAGACGCTAGATGACATGTTAGGCTTTGTTATTCTCTTTTTGTTTAAACCATTCAACCGTTTGAGCCAATCCCTTATCCAAGCTGGTTTTAATTTCCCAGTCTGTTGCCTCTTTTAGCTTTTGATTTGAAGCATAGGTTGCCATCACATCTCCTGACCTGTTGCCTTTATCTTCAATTTCCAACTTATATCCAAATATATCAGACAGTTTGTTTACTACATCAATAACTTTGGTTCCCTGTCCTGTACTGACATTAAAGACGTTATAACCGGAGAGAGGTAAAACCGCTACATGAGCTGCTGCCAGATCCTCTATGTAAATAAAATCCCTTTCCTGCTCCCCTTTCCAATACAGTGGAATTGCAGTGTGTTCCAGTCCCGCTTTGATAAAGTTTGGAATGGCATGAACTTCCGGTTGATGATCTTCTCCCGGACCATATGGATTGAAATATCGCAGTATCGTGGTATCAAAACCGTCTGTTTTATGAAAGCTCTGGCAGAGGGCTTCAATAGCAATTTTGGTTGCACCATATGGGTTAGCTGCATCAAGAGGCGCATCTTCACCGATTGGCAGGGATTTGGGGTTTCCATAAACAGTAGCACTTGAGGAAAAAATGATTTTTTTGACGCCGGCTTCGCGCATACAGGTTAGTAAAGTACCTGCTCCCATCACATTATTGTCTAAGTATTTAAGCGGATTTTTGACTGATTCTTCGACCGCTAAAAAGGAAGCCATGTGAATAACTGCATCAACCCCTTTCAGGCTTTCTGTCAGCAATTTTGCGTCTTTAATATCTCCTGCTATAGTCGTTAGTCGTTGGTCTTTAGTCGTTAAATTGGTTTCATCCAAAGTAGGCTGCTTGGTAGTGCTGTAGTTGTCATACACCACTACCTCTTCCCCTTTTTCAAGTAGCTGTCTGGTGATATGTGAGCCGATAAAGCCGGCACCGCCGGTGATAAGTATCTTCATAGGAATATCTTAAACTATAAGTGTGATAAGGGGTATAGGGGAAATACTTAGTTAGAAGTGAGAGGTTAGAGATGCGAAGCTAGATATGGATGTTGGATGATAGAAAATATTAAATGATGCCTTCATCAGAGTTGATTGATCCAACTTCTCACCTCTTTGTCTAGATTCTCACTTCTCACATCCCAATTCTATCGTCTATCTCTTGCTGACGGATCTTTTGTAAAGGTCCAGGTTCTCCAAAGCTATCCCTGTGCCTAATGCTACTGACAAAAGTGGTTTTTCGGCAATATGACAGGGCACGCCTGTTTCATGAGTCATCAGCTTATCCAGATTATAAAGCATTGAAGTGCCGCCTGACATCACAATCCCTTTATCAATAATATCAGATGCCAGCTCTGGGGGTGTCTGCTCCAGCACTGCTTTGACAGCATTAATGATTTTGCGCAGCGGATCCTGAATTGCTTCATTCACTTCAGCTGAATTTACAACAATTGTTTTAGGCAGTCCGCTGGAAGCATCCCGGCCTCTGACCTCCATCTCTTTGATCTCTGAGTTTTTTGGCGGTAAAGCATTTCCAATATTAATTTTAATCGCCTCTGACTGATGTTCACCAATTATTAAGCCATGCTTACGCCTGACAAAGGAGATAATCGCTTCGTCTATTTTATTTCCTCCCACTCTGAAGGAATTATGGACCACAACTCCGCCTAATGAAATCACAGCCGCCTCAACTGTTCCTCCGCCAATATCAACGATCATATTGCCTGAAGCGTTGGCAATTGGGATATTGGATCCAATGGCTGCAGCCAGAGGCTCATCTATCAGAAAAGCAGTTTTAGCTCCGGCAGAAATTGCAGCATCCATTACCGCCCGCCTCTCAACACTGGTCACACCAGCCGGAACACAGATCATAACTTCCGGTTTAAAAAATCTGTTGCCACCGACCACTTTATCGATAAAAAATCGCAGCATTGCTTCAGTAATGACATAATCAGCGATAACCCCGTCCCGCATCGGACGTGAAGCAGTAATATTGCCGGGAGTTCTACCAAGCATCTCCTTGGCTTCATTACCAACCGCCAAGACCCGGTTATCGATTGTTGAAACAGCTACCACGGTCGGTTCATTCATCACAATCCCTTCGCCAGCCACATACACTAATGAATTAGCTGTTCCAAGATCTATACCGATACGTTTTGAAAATTTAAACATGTTTAATAAGGAGTTAGTTGTCAGGTTTCAGTGGTCTGTTTTCAGAGATAAGTTGTTCGGTTTTCAGTAGAATCAGTCAACCGGCAACTGAAAAACAACTTCCTGATATCCGAAAACAGAAAACCGATAACTGAGTGCTACCTAACCTATAAATAATACCTTAAGGGGAACCATGTCACAAGATATACTAAAGAGGTTAATGAATATCAATATCTAATTTCTAATTTCTAATTTCTAATTTCGTAGTATGAAGGCTTTCCTTAAACCTAAGTTTGGGAATTTGATATTGGATATTTGATATTCTACTTGAGGTTTATTCCGTACAGATTTGGCTGGGAAGCGGTGGCTGTTGGGAGTGAAGAAATGGCTACTACTCTTGAGCTGTCTGCCCATGGATAAACTGTTTCCGGGTCAAGATTGCCAAAGTAGATTTCTGATTTATTCATCCCGTCAAATTCCAGGATTGAGATCTTTACCGCAGGGAAAGTGGATTTGGCGATTTGCCCACTTCTGGTCGCCTGATCCACAGCGGCTCTAACTTTGTCTTCTTCTTTTTTATCATATTCAATCATCACCAGATGCTCCCCTGTTGGCAACCAACGGTAGATCTGAGCTGAAGGAAGATCATAGGTTTTATTCGTTAGCAGGTCTGCCACTGACATATTTGGGTTGTTTGGTTTTTGATAAAGGATCTTGGTGTCATCAATGTTCCATTTCAGATCAGCTGAATCTGAAGCTGTATTTCTGATCACCGGATCTTTAATCAGCTGCAGTTTGGCTAGTCTGTTTTTTGATTCAGTCTCATCCCAGGTCTGAATGGTGGCTGACTTAGTCGGAGTAATATCCCGGGGCGGATCATTAAGTCTGTCAGTTTCTAAAAGCAGAGTTCGGTCTGGGAAAGTAACCATGATCTGACTGGAATCAGGCGACCACCTAAAAGAAGCTTTTGAATAATCAATTTCCCCTGCTACAACTACCTGTCTGTTTTGTTCACCCTGAGCAAATCCAAGGTTGTTACTGGTTGGCATCTGCCAGACCCAGACACCGCTTTTTTTGCTGATAGTTGGATTTGGGTCGCCATTATTAGGCACAATGTAAGCCATTTTCAGCTGATCAGGAGACAGAATTGGATTGGCAGCTCCGGAATAAGTCATCGGATAAAATGTCGGAATAGCCCGGAAAAGAGTCGCTTTAACCTGAGTTACAAGTCCTTCATTAACATCAATTTTTTTCTCCCAGGGAATATAACCTTCTTTAACGATTTTTACAGAATAAGAGCCAGGCTGAAGTGAATTAATCGGACCGTCAGTCACCGAGGTCAGATGACCGTCAAGATAAACCGAGGCTTGGTCAGGCAGGGATTTGACAGACATGATTCCGGTGCCTGCAATAGTCCCGGTTGAAGGAGAAACCCGGTAGCCTTTAGCAAAAAATACTGCTAAACCAGCGATTAAACCAATCACCAGTAGCATCAGGATAGTAAACAAAAAACGCTTTCTCAGCAATGGCATACAGATATTGTACAAGAATAAAATAACAAATACTACCAATATGAGAAATATCGGATAAATATCCAATATCAAATAAGTACCAATATCTAATATCAAATAACGAGATTTGGATATTGGATATTAGATATTTCTCAGGTTCCCGCCAGCTTCGCTCGGATAATCAGGCGATTCAGCAAAGTGCCAGGCGGATCACAGGTTTGCAGGGTGAGAACGGGCTTGTTGTAGCGGTTGGCTAAAAATGAAATATCATTTGGTTTGGTGACAGTTTTGTCAAAAACAATATAGTCATATCGTCTGCCCTGGTAAAATACGATTACTCGATCCCCCGGCACCAGTTCACGCAGCAGATAAAAAATAGCGTTGTATCTGGCGATATTCCAGGGCGCATCTGTTGAATGGCTGAAGATATAAATATTGCCTGGTTCTCCCGGAATAGTTGAACCTTTAGCCTCGACAACTCCTTCCTGCAGTGCTTTGATGTACGATTTTTCATCAGCCGGATCAACCTGAGGAATTACTTTAGCATTGGCATTTATTTTTTCAATGACTATTCCATACTCAGTTGATAAGGGTTTAATTAAATTTTCACTGCCGACCAGATCACCAAATCCGGTACCATCATCCGGAGTTCCTGATCCTGAAGGAAAGGGCAGATCGGTGATACCTTCGGAAGTCACGACTTGCTGAGGCAGAGTATGCTGAACATTAAAGATTTGATCTTTCCGGTAATTAAACTCAGCATAGGCAATCGGACCAAACTGAGCCAGGGTGGCAAAACTTCCGGCAAAAACAGCAAAATAAGCCACAAAGCGCAGTGCAAACAGCTTCATATAACGCTGAGACGGATATTCCTTATTACGAACTTTCTGGATAAGATATCTGACCATAGGATTATTATACAGTAGTCAGCTAAGGGATGATGTCAAGAAGACAGAGGACGCTTTTAGCTTAAAAATGATAGAATACCAAGGTAATGGCCTCGTAGCTCAATGGATTGAGCAATCCCGTCCTAAGGGAGAGACTGGGGGTTCGAGTCCCTCCGGGGCCGCAAAACAGATAGATCAGATAGATCAGATAGATCAGATAGATCAGATAGATCAGAATACCAGTTTCCGATATATCTGATTTCATCCGATCTTATCTGATTTAATCCGGTACCCGGGGACTAATTCATCGGTAGAATGCACGATTCGGGTTCGTGATGCAGAGGGTTCAATTCCCTCGTCCCCGACTTTTTTGAGGTTCTGATATTTATATCAGGTTCTCAAAAAAAACTGTGGCAGAGTTAATTTAAACAGATCTCGGATCTGGTTCAACTCCTGCAAGGAGGAAGCTCTGCTTATTCCCTCGTCCCCGACTTTTTTGAGGTTCTGATATTTATATCAGGTTCTCAAAAAAACTGTGGTATAAAGTGTCTGAACAAATAAGCACTACAGGTAGAGGTTATTATTCCAGTCCAAAATCTTTTAGGGAATATTTAACCCAAAATTTACCAATAATATTTTTTCTTGGTACAAACCCCCACATCCTACTATCTGCGCTATGATCTCTATTGTCACCCATTACGAAGTAGCTATCTTCAGGAACAGTTACAGAAGCATTATCCTGAAGAAAATCGCCTCCTCTTGTACAAGTATTTTCTGTTACATATGTCTCATCAAATACACTTCCATTTATGTAAACTTTACAATCTTGGATTTTTATTTCTTCTCCTGGAATTCCGATTACCCTTTTTAAGAAATCCTGAGCCTCATTTTGAGGATTTTTGAGAATAATTACATCTCCGTGCTGAGGATTATCTGATAGATAGGCTAATTTATTAGTTATGAAATATTGTCCTGCTGAATAATTTGGGGCCATAGCTTGCCCAGATACCTTATGTGGCTGAGCTACGAAGAGATAAATTAACGTCAATATTGAAACCAATCCTATTGATAAGCCAAAAAACAGGAATAAAAAAACAAACAGCAACCATGACTTAGTAGTAACTGGTCGATCAGATCCTAAAACTGGTTGTCCTAGTTGATCAACTTTAACAACAAAAGTATTTGCCATTTTATCATGAAAAGTCTGACTCTTTTTATCAACAATCATCCAAAAAAAACCCAAGTTTAAAAGGCCACTAAACCATTTACCAATACTTTCTCTTAATATGATTTTGCTAAGCAATGGTTGCTGGTAATCATTGCTAACAACCCTCAGTTTCATTATTTTTTTACCCCAAGTTGCTCCCTTCCAGTTAACTAAACAGATGTTGTAAATCAACACAACTAAAGAAAAAAGGATCTGACCAAATCTGCCTAATCCCGGGAATAAAGAAATTAAAATTACAATGAGTACAACTCCGGGGACAAGAAGAATAAGTTCGTCAATTATTAAAGCAAATAGACGTTCCCAAAAAGTACCTTTTAGATAATATTTTTTTAAATTTTCTTCCACAGCTTCATTTTATCTACTGCTCTCAGTAATTGTAAACAGTGATGGATCCTTTTATAAGAGTTTGAATTATTATCATATCCAACTTTTATCCGACAATATCTTTTGCGGTATCTTCGATTCGTATATTTATATTATTAATCACCCCTTTGATATATTTTGATACTTCATCTGTATATTTTTTTATAAAACCGTTTTTTTCTTCAACTTCTGCTTCTGATGTGCTTTCTGGATTTAAATAATCTTTAATCAGCTGATCGGCCTGAGTTGTTAACTCTGCAGGATCAGCTCCCAGAAATTCAGGTTGTGCAACTTGGGACTCATTGACAACTATCTCGGCTGGGTTAATTCCAACCAAGACATCACCTGATTTCCCAACTGCACTGACTTTGGTATTGGTATCAAATCTGATAGTGGCATTGCCGGAGCCAATTGCTTTAACACTAATTGTGGCTATCACACCACCGGACTTGGTAATTGAACCTGGACTGGCTAGCAATATCGCATTGGCCTGACCTGGTTTTGTCAATTCTTTGCCAATTATCTGGGGTAATTTTTGGGAAGGTTTAATATCGGTGATCTGGATCACAGACTGAGCATAAGTTAAAGCCAGCTCAACTGCTGACACCTCTTCCTCAGCTGAATCAAGTGAGATATCAAAGGTAGTCTCCTGCCCTTGTTCCAATGTCATTTGCGAAGGTAAAACAGAGAGCGAAACACCAACTACATTGGCTTTTGGCATAAATATCTGAGGGGTCTTGACCTGTTTGGTAGCTACTAAGATACCGATGATACTAAAAATCACAAAAAGCAAAACGAATGGATGCTTGAACATATATTTAGTATACAATACAGAAAATTTCTAAGTACCCTAATTTCTAATTAAACTAAACAAATCCCAATAACTAAACTGTTTAGAAATTTGGACATTAGACATTATTTAGATCAATTAGAAATTAGGGTAATTAGAAATTTAGCTATGCTTTTTTCTCTACTAATTCGGGGAACCAGAGGTTGATTTCCAGAGCGGCTTCTTCGTCGTTGCCGGAAGCATGAACCAGGTTGTAAACACTGCGACCGTCTTTGTCAGCGTCGGCGAATGAATCTTCACCAAAATCGCCTCTGATAGTGCCTTTATCAGCTTTTGAAGGATCGGTTTTACCAACAATTTGTCTGATTTCAGCAACGGCATCATCTCCGCCTTCTAATACCAGTTTTACAATTGGTCCGGAAGCTACATAGTCTTGTACGGCCTGTAAAATCTTCAGATTTTTGTCATACAGATCTTTCTTTTCCTGTACGCCCAGACCTGTAATATCAGCGTGTCCTAAAGTGAGTACATAGTTGTAGTTGTCGAGGTTGTAATGCTTGATCAGCATCGCTTTTTCAGCCATCAGCATCTGCATGCCGATTATTTTGAGGTCTTTATCTTCAAACCGCTTGAGGATCTCCCCAATCAGATTTCTTTTAACTGCGTCTGGTTTAAG
Organism: uncultured Gammaproteobacteria bacterium; assembly: GCA_964446685.1. Lineage (GTDB taxonomy): Bacteria > Patescibacteriota > Microgenomatia > Daviesbacterales > UBA10151 > CAZWRN01. The sequence goes on from CAYUPO010000009.1 coordinate 47,489, forward strand.
TAATACAAGTGATCTAGCCATATTTTTTAAATTCAAAATCCTAAATAACAAACTACAAACAAATTCAAAATATCAACTCTGAAATACCAAACTTTTTTTGTTCTTTAAATTTTGAACATTTATCTTTGTTTGAAATTTTGGATTTGGTACTTTGAATTTACCTTATCTCTACCTGTCTGATATTGTAACTGCCATCCTCACGCACGTCAACCATCAGAAAGCGTGGGGCTTGCGGATTGCGCTCGGAAGTTATGGCTCCTGTTGTGACCATATTTAAATTATTAACCGGATCCTTGTAGCTGGAATACATATGCGTGTCAGCTGAAAAAACCAGTTTGACTCCGGCTCTGGCGAAAATACTCATCAGATGTTCAGCCTGAGCTTTGAGCTTGCCTTCCTCTTTGCCCATCACATGGTCTGAAGATGGGTGAAATAGTGGCATATCAGCCACTGCAAATACTACCTGAGGCTGCAACAGCTCTATTTTAGCTAACTCATCCTCTACCCACTGCAGCTGAGTACTATCTAATCCCAGATAATTATCAGCGTTTTCAATCATAATAAATCGGGTATTTTCATAAGTAAAAGCCTGATAGGGATTGCCAAAAACTTCAATAAAATTTTGAACAGAATCCTTTTTCTGATTCCGGCTGTCCCACAGATCATGATCACCTGGTGTGATATAATAGTTTAAGGCTGATTCCTCATAAACAGCTTTAGTTTTTTTGAGCTCTTCCAGGGTCCCGACATCCGATAAATCCCCCATTCCAATCACAAATCTGGCATTTTCAGCTTTTGCCTGCGACAAAGCTTTGCCTAAATTAAGATAATCCAGATGTGAATCTGCCATTACTGCGAATGAATAGACAACTGCGGCATTGGATTCAGGTTCAGGATTAGCTGGAGTCGGACCATTTCCACTCAAAGCTGATTTAGCTGTCTGAATGCTATCTTTCGGATTAAACGTCAGTAGCTGGGTAATAAAGTTGTACGCTCCCTCAGATGTCAGCAGACTTTTAACTGTCTGCTGTGGTGACAAAGAAGCCGGATCATAGCCGGAAAATGCTTTATAAGCCTGCACCAGCCCCAAACCTAAAACAGCCATAATAATGACACTCAAAAAAAGCCTGAAAAAAGTTAACAGCGGATTACCAGACTTTTTACGATGATCAGAGTGAAATAACATGGGAAAATTTCTAATTTCTAATTTCTAATTGACCTAAACAAATACTAATGTCTAATGACCAAAAATTTTGATATTTATTCATTTGACATTATTTAGAAATTAGAAATTAGAGTACTTAGAAATTATACCCTACATCTTCTCCACTGTCTCGATACCCAGCAGATAGAGGCCTAGTGCGATTTGTTCGCCCAGTCTTTTGGCTAAAAGAAGCCTGAAATCAGTTTTGTTTGATCCCAGAATCGGGCATTTTTCATAAAATTGGTTAAATGTTTTAGCCAGAATAATTAAGTAGCTGGCTATTAAACTTGGTTGTAGTTCTTTTGTTGCTTGGGTGATAGTCAGTTCAAAGTACTCCATTTGTCTTAGTAACTCTCTTTCTTCTGTTTCAAGAGGAATACCTGCAGCTAAAAGTTCCTGACTTATCATTGGTTGGATCTCTTTTTTGATAGGCTGCTCTTCTACATTTGGCATACCATCATCTTCAAATGATTGCGCGATATCTTCCATTTCAGCTTCCTCCTCAATTTCTTCAGGCTCAATTTCAGTTGCGTGATTTTCCGGTTTGGCTTTGGCAAGAAGGGATCTGATCCTGGCGTAGACATACAAAATGTATGGGCCGGTGTCACCATGAAGAGAAACTGACTTTTCAACATCATAGGTAATATCCGAAATAAGAGAATGTTTTAGATAGAAAAATTTAATCGCGGCTACTGCTATCTTTTGATATTGTTCATCAGTTAATTTACTCTCAAACTGCTGCTTGATTACCGATGTTACCTGATCGATCAGATCCTCAGCTGCAATAATATTCCCTTTTCTGGATGACATCCGGCCGGTTGTCAGGCTGACAAAGCCGTAAGGAATATGTTTTTTCTTGGAAGTTTCCCGGTTTTCAATCAGTTCCAGAGCTTTGTTGACCACTTTGAAAAAATCTGTCTGCTGAGTGTCGACAACGTGCAGCGAAACATCAAACGGAAACAGCTCTTCTTCCCTCTGGGTTAGTCCCAGCTCTTTGCCTTCATATGTGGGATGGCCTTTGGAATTGATAAAAACCCGGTTGTGCAGACCGTATTTTTCTCCGGGAAAGATAATTGCCCCCTCGTCTTTGACAAATACTTTATCGATATTAGCCATCACAATCGCTTTGCCAGCTTCATCGACTTCGGATTCATTAATTCTGATATCAAATTCAGTCCCCAGAGTGACAAAGATGGTCTGGAAGTAAAGCAAACTCCATTCTCTGGTTTCTTCCCAGATCGGGACAATACTTGGATCTCTTTGATAGACTTTAGTATTAATATTATCTATTTGCTCTTTGGCTTTTGGATCATCTTCATACTGACTGTGGGCATAAGCATAGGCCAGGCCGAGAAATCTGGCTTTGTCTTTGAGGGAAACTGAATTTTTAATAGCTTCATATTCAGCTTTTTTCTGAAGTACACCCCAGAGAGCTTTAGCCACAGGTAGCCCGATATCAGAACCATAATCAACTTTATAAATCGGATGACCCTGAAATTCCAGCAGCCTAGAGAGAGATTCACCAACACTCAAGGTTCTTAAATGTCCGATATGCAGCTCTTTGTGGGTATTTGGGTGGCCAAATTCGACCAGAAATCTGGTGGCATAATCATCTTTATCAGCTGCCTTGATATCATCTGCCAATATCTGAATCAGACTTCGCTCTTTTAAATAAAAATTAATAAACCCAGCTCCTGCCACATCAACCCGCTCTAAATAGTCAGGATGTCCGAGCTGATCAATGATGGCATTAGCAATCTCTCGTGGATTCTGATAAGATTTTTGGTGTTTTTGTTTAGATAGCTGTAGCGCTATATTCGAAGAATAATCTCCGAAGAGTACATTTTCACTAATAGATACTACTGTATCAGTAGGAAAAATAAACCCCAAATCAACCACCGCTTTGTGTAAATCCGTGGAAAGCTTTGTGAAATACATAGGTTAATAATATCAGATTTGGTTTTCCAGTGCGAGTTAAGGCATCAAACCTCTGTTTTGCATTAACTCTGTTGCAGCATTTAAAGCACCCTGGCCAGCGCTAAATACAATATCTCTTACTTCTGGAATTGCTAATGAAGCTATTCCAAGTGCGACAATTGGACCGCCAAAATTTAATGCAGTAACCCATCTACTACTGCCGATTGACTCATTTGACAAATCCTGACCAAAATTAGGCTTCATCAGTCGCATTTCCCCCAACCTTCTTTGTGCCTCAGTCTGATTGAATTCAGTTTGGGCTGTATCTGTAAATTGAGGACCCATTTGATTGGTAATATCTCTTTCTATTTTGATTAACCTGTTTAATTCATCAGTCGACATACTCCCCCCAACGTATGGAAATGGTCTGGTATATCTGTCCAACACAGATCTGAAAGTTTCCAGACGGGCGGCTTCTTCAAAATTTGCAATACTTAAAGGATCGTGTTCTCCTAGATGAGATCGGAATTGATCATATCTACTAGATGCTGCTTTCCGAGATCTCTCAAAACCGTGAATCAGTGGACTGAGATCAAGCTCATCAATACCCACCGAAGTAGGATCTTCGCCTAATTGCAATTCGAAATACAAATAATCACGCCTAATCTTCTGGGATTCGGGGTCAAGTCTATTTTTAGCAGATTCACCCAACGCTGACAAATTACCCCATCCTAGCCTAACAACTGCTGTAAGCTGTTTCGTAGTCCATCGTCCCTCCGCACTGATGGGTAATGTACCAAATTGTTCGGGGAAAGAAGCCATATTAGACGATTTTATACTCTAGGCTTTAGACCGTCAATACTCTAGGACTATCTATATTTTTACTATAGGAGAGATTGTTTTTAGCTTTAATAAACATAAAAAACCCGATTAACATTAGGTAATATCCGACCCAAAATTGGTCAGGTAATAACGGAATAAAAGCACTTCCCCATTGCTGATTTGTCAGATGAATAATGTCTGTAAAGTACAGCAAAAGCAGATTGGGAATGAATCCGACAATCATGCCCAGAGGCGGCCAGATCATGGCTGCAACTAAGGCCAAAATGCCTCCAATCATGACTGGTGCCACTGTCCATAGAACCAGTAAATTAGTCAGCAGACCGACAATACTGACCCGGTGAAAATTAATTGCAATAATTGGCATAGTCAAAGCCTGAGCACTGATACTGACCCAGGCGTCCTGTTTGATAAATTCCGGTGTAAAACGGTCCCATTTAGTTATCTCAGGAGCTAGTACCATCACTCCAGCAGTAGCCAGAAATGATAGCTGAAATGAAATAGAATCGATCCAGGTTGGATTAACGAGCAGCATTACTAATAGAGTAAATATTAAGATCTTGATAGCGTTCACCTCTCTGTTAAAAAGCAGCCCAACTAACGAAAAGAGTGACATAAATGCGGCTCTGATGACGGGCAGCTGCATCCCGGTCAGGATTGAATACAGTACAACTGCTCCAATTGTAGCTAGCACTGTTTTTTTCCTGCCAAAGTAAGGGGCAAATGCCAACAAAAATCCGGCCAACAGGCTCAGATTTTGGCCTGAAACAACCACAATATGAATAGTTGAAGTATTAGTTAAAGCAGTCTTAAAATCCTTATCCAGATCCTGTTTTTGGCCGATCAGTATACCTGAAAGCAAACTAGACTGAGGCTCAGGCATGATCTGCTTGCAAACACTAACCAGATAATCCTGCATCGGCTGCAGGAGAGTAATATTTTCCTCAAACAGCAGATACCCACCAAAGAATTGCCAGCGAAAGAGCAAAATTAGGAAGAGGAAGGTTAGAAATAGATTGGAACGGCTGAAATTCATACTGAATCTATCCGTATCCCGGCGTAAGCCGGGATCTATACAATAACAATCTATACCGAAGGTTATTGTGATGGATCCCGTATCAAGTACGGGATGCGGCAGTTTTAATATTTACTAAGGTTTGGTTATATTTCCACCAATCCCTTAATCTTGTCATATGCTGACTTTGAGACTAGTTTCTTTGATAGGAGTTCTCCAACGCTGTTAAGCGGCCGACCTGTCATTATTTTGGCGGCTGTGACCGGACCGATTGCTGGAAGAGTTTCTAAATCACTTTGGGAGGCTGAATTGAGATTTATCTTGCCTTTATTTTCGTTGGTAGTGTTTGATCCGGTTGTGGTAGAGGCTATGAGTACTGCTGCTGGTGCAATTGAGGCTAACTCCCCTTCATATGGAATATAGATCTTTTGGCCATCAGTTAGTTTTATGGCTAAGTTGAGCGACTTTGATACATATTGTTTATTTACCTGCTCGGAAAACCCGCCCGCCTCTTCGATAGCATCTTTGACTCTGGATTCTTTCTCAAAACGGTAAACACCGGGACTTTTCACAGCTCCGGATATGTCGATAGTGATGTCTTTTGTTATGTTTTCTGCGCTCACTAAACTGGCTTTTGGTAAATCTTC
>CAYUPO010000010.1:0-50243 GCA_964446685.1 uncultured Gammaproteobacteria bacterium
TGTGGACACTAGATCCGTCGTTTGGAACACCTTGTTCGAATCTATTTTCCGATTGTACCAGAAATTAATTGACTTAGGGTTTACCTATTATGATGGCAAAGTTTCAATAATTGAAACAGAGGAGGAAAACCCTGATGTTTAGATTTTGGAATAGAGCTGACAAATCTAAAGATCTTCTTAGTTCAGCCTTATATGATGAATCAACCTTTTACAAAGCTTTTCTAAAGGATTTGGCTTCATGTGAGAAAGAAATAATTATTGTGAGTCCATTTATCACAAACTCTAGAGCACAAATTTTACGGCCAATCCTACAAGAGCAAGTTGAGCGAGGAATTAAAGTAACGCTTATTACTCGTCACCCGAGAGAGCATGATGAAAATATGGCCTTTCAAGCTGAGGGAGAGATTCCAGAACTTGAGATAATTGGTGTTAAAGTTTTATTTGCTTCAGGTAATCATCATCAAAAACTGGCAATTTTAGATCGGGAAATTTTATGGGAAGGCAGCCTAAATATTATGTCTCAGGTTAGAAGTCGTGAGGTTATGAGAAGGATTAAAAATAAGCGTTGCGCTTCAGAAATGCTCAGATTTTTGAAATTAAAAAATTTTTAGATATAATGCAGTCATGAACAACTCAAAATATACAGAAAAAGAAATAAATTGGGCTATTAGCGAGCTGAAGAAGAAATATCCGGAGCGCGCTAACCAAGAAATGGCTGTTCAATATCTCGACACGCTTGGAAGCCTTTTTAGTATACCCATAAAGAAAATAGAAGAGGATAAAAAATCCGGAAAATTAAAGCCAATTAAGGCTAAAAATTAGTTAGGAAAAGGTAATTTCAAAACTTTACAGATTGCTTTCAAAGTATCATATGAAGGTTTTGCATCGCCTCTTTCAATTCGAGCGTAAGAATTAGCAGTAATGCCAATTTTAGCTGCAACTTCTTCCTGAGTTAATCCTAAGTTTTTCCTTGTTTTTTTAAAATTTGTCGAACCCATAAAGATTAGTCTCCATTTAGATTATACATACTTTAAGTGAATTTTTTACAGCTTCGCTGTCGTTTTTAAAATTTTAATTACAAACTCTACAAATAATGCTATATTCTAGGCGAGGAAATATCTTATAAACATGAGTAGATTATTTGGAGATAAATTAGATAATCGTGAGATCAGATTGAAGCTTACAAATTATGAGTATGCGCTGGGCTATAAACCATCTATTGGACTTGTTGATAATATACTTGATCAGTTTTGGTTTCACGACCCTTATAACAGTTTTATATCTGATGAGGTCTTTTTAAATTACCTAGTTAAATATTTGGACCAGGCTAAATCAAATCAGTTTAATCGTTATGATTATTACAAATTTGTTTTTGATCAAATCGAAAGTGAACCCGAAAGTAGAAAGACTTTACAATATATTGGGCTTATATTTGAGAAGCAACAGAATGACTCTGTATTGCCTAATGAATATCCACTTCTCTTGCAGCAAGTGAACGCACCGCTAAATAAATTCGATATTCCATGGATGAATAAATATCATCTGGGGAAAATTGTAAAGAGAGAAGAAAAAGAGTTATTTGCTTGGGAGCATCACACATTAACAGAATTTTTAGTAGCAGAATTATTTATTAAAAATAGAAACCCTCTAATAGAATTTCAAAAACACGCGATACTTAAACATCAAGGTATTACAGCGTTTAAACCATCCTGGGCTGGTGTTCTTCGCTTTCTTATTGAGTCAGACAAAAAATCCGAGATAATTGTATGGTTGGTTAGCTTCCTTGAAGAATACGAGGATAATCTTGATGACAATTTATCTGAGCTACTAGCTTTTGTGTCAACAGATCAGTCGCCTGAAATTAAAGATAGGATTTTTAATCTCGTATATGGTACTTACTTTCAAAAAGTCATATGGATACCAGTATGGGCAAGAATAAGGCTGTCAAAATACGTCAATAAGGACTCATATCAACGACTGAAGAAGAATATAAAGAAATGGTCAAATAAGACGGAAACTTTTGTGAGGAGAGGTAATGTAGTTTCCATAATTGAAGGACTTCTCAAAGAAAATAGTGAACTTCTGAACTCAAAAGAGAAACAATATTGGAAAGAAAAATTATTAGATTTTGCCAATAATCCTAACGATGACGGAAATGGTGTATTACAAAGACATAGTCTTGGAGCGTTATCGCAATTCAAAGATGAAAAGCTTATTCCTATGGTTGCACAAAAATGCTTTGAAGAAACCAACGACTCACTTCTAAAAGATGAATTCCTTCAGTTTTGCATTGATACAAACCCAAACTCGAAGGTTGCAATAGATCACTTTATAAAAGGCATTGACGATATTTATGCTCGCCATGGTCTCTATAATGTTACTACCCAAAAAGGTATCGAATACCTATTGTCACAAATCTCTCAGAACGAAAGGTTTTTAAGTGAATTTTTAGAAAAAGAAAGAATTTTTGATAAAGAGGATGGCGATATAGAACTGCTTAGAAATATAGAAACACATATCAACTCCAAAGTAGTAGCCCAATTAAAGAAAATCATTTTTACTGTTATGAGGATTAGTAATTACTATCATGAAGGACAATCAAATTTTCTTCGATCTATAATACAACAGATTTATAAAACAGATACTAGATATCTTTTTGAAATTTTAAATGATATTAAAAATGAAGGAGATGAGCAAAAAATAGATAGACTTTTCTGGGATTCAAGAGATTTATTAGCTTATTTAATTACAAAGGAGAATGTTAAAGAATACTTTGAATTTACTAAAAACCTTCCAGAGCGTGTTAAAAGAGATTCTCAAGGGGTGATTTACAGTTCCAAAAGGCTAAACGGAAAAACAGGAGAATTGGCTTATCAAGAAGCTGTTAAGTTAAAACTAGTTGAAAAATTAGACCAAGCAGCTTCAGAAAAATATTTTGAGGAACAAGACAAATTAAGGAAACAGAAAATTTATAAAAGCTTTCTTGGCCAGCTTCAATCAAAGCCTAATAAATATATTACAAGTGTTTTTGAATACTATCTTAACAACAAAGATGAAATACAAAAACAATGGAAACCAACAGATAAGAAAAAATTCATTAAACTTTCGGTTGAAGTGTGTTTAAAGAAGATTAACCCTCGCGATTTTAAGGTGAAGTTAGCTAATAAAGTTGAAGGAAATAGTCAATTTACATGGAGTTCAACAGCTTCATATTATGGCGACATTCTCGAAGTAGTTAAAGAGTTAGCTCCAGAAGAGATAATAAAATACCAGCAGCATATTATTGATTTTATTCCTTACGAATTTGATACGAGTGCGACCTTAAAGTTTATAGAGAAACTTAATGAGAAAGAAATTGAGTGGGTAAATCAGGTTATGGCTGACCACAACGATGATAGACGTTACCTTATACCTCAAACTTACATCTATCTAGTTAGTGAGTATGCAAAGCGAGGTTGCAAATTGTCAACAGTAAAGCCGATTTTGCAATCGTTTATAACTGATCCTAATGTTCGTGATTATACGCAAAGATCAGCTCTTGAGTCTTTAGCACACTTTATTGATAGCACAGATAATACATCTAGGAAATTTCTTAAAGAAATTTTTAAAAACTCATCGGATCAAGAGTTAGTTGATACTGCAAATAGCTTATTGGTAAGTGTTTATAACGATGAAAAAGCTATTGAGTGGCGTTTTGAAAAGGTTAAACAACCATTGAAGTTTGATAGAAAGGCAGTGGTAGGACAAGTGCACTCTGTTGGGCCAGTAGAACATGAGCTCATGGATATGTCATCCGCAAGTCCTTTGATGAATTTACATGATGAGAGGTATCTTCCAAAATTCCTTGAATTACTAGACTACTCTTTTAAATTTACAAGTAAAAAAGACAAGGCAAGATATTGGGAATATGTTAACTATCTGTGGAGAACAGTTATAAATTTTGTTGAGAACCTTAGAGACAAAGGATCATTTATTCCTATCATGGAGCTTGAAAGCTGGGTTTCGAGTCACTCTCGATACCAACACATTAACTGGTTTGAGGCAAGAATAAAGGAAATCAAAAAAAGCTACCTTAATTTAGTGCATCCATCAGATAAACTAATAGATGGCGTAGAAGAACTTAATAAAATTGGTGCTCCTGCTGCTTCTATTGCCCACTTTTTGCTTAAAGCACAGCTTGTAGAAACAAGGCTTAGGGAACTCGTATTAGGAATAAGTTATTTTCTTGAAAAGGCAAACAAAAAACTACCAATTCATAGAAAGTTAAACAGCAAATACAAAACTAAACTTAATAATATGACATTAAGTCAATTGTGTGATGAAGTTAACAACTATAATAGCGAGTCTGTTGAGAAACTCATGAATAAGCTTGGTCAATTTGCTCATTCTGAAGGTAGAAACAGATTTAACCATGATTTGTTTAACCAAACCAAGGAAATTCATGAACTTAGTGATGAGGCCAAGAAATATTCAAAACACGCAGAAGAAAGCTTAGATCTAATGCAGGAAGTTTGGAGAGATATTTTAAAGATTAAGTAATATTTTTTAGAATTATTTGAGTAGGTATATTTTATCTTCTTCTTGTTTTGTAACTTTATCTGTTTCAATTAAATAATAACTCTCAGTATTTCCATTTAACTCACTTTTAAAAGCTGCAAAGTAGGGTTGGCCGTTCATTTCATAAATTGCAGAAATAATAGTTGGAACTCCAATTGGTTCTTTATCTACTAAAATTAGATTTTTATGATTGTAAGTATCTATTTCTCCCAAGTAAATTTTATTGTTGATTACTTTTAGGTCAGTCAGAAGATTTTGTGAAATGTATAGATCCCTACTTTTTTGGGTATTTAGATTTATGGTAATTAACATATTATTCATTGCATTGACATTAAATTTTACCAAGCAGAGCACTTCTTCCGGGCTTTTAATAAATCCTTTATCGCACAAAGTTCCCAAATCCCTCTCATTAAAAAATGTCGTTTTTCCTTTGTTATATAACTGATTACCATTTGAATAATCTAAGAGTATCTCTTTGACTTCTTTTTCTTTTGTCTTTTGTTCAAGGTTGTATATATACGTTGTTTGAATCGTAGGCTTAATTATCAAAAGATATGGATAATGAAGAGAAATTCTATCCGGATATTGGGAAATATCATAATTGTCATCAAATACTTGCAACTTTGAAGCTTGGATGTAAACAGTGGTGTTTTTCAGAGTTGCAATAGGTTCTTCTTTACGAGAAAAAAAGAAAAATCCTACTATAAATATCAGTACAATTACTGCCACTGCAATTTGTAATATTCTTCTTTGTTTTTTTGTTATTTCTTTCATAAGTTATTGTATATAGTTTAGCGGATTAACAGCTTTCCAGCTATTTCCATCCTTTACTCGTATTTCATAATGACCATGTTCTCCGGTGGCAAATCCGGTTGCACCCATAATACCTACAGGTGTTCCGGCTGAAACCTGACCAGATACAACCAAAATTTTGCTAAAGTGAATATAAACTATCTTATATGAATTATCACTGTTAGTAATTTCGACCGTTTCACCACCATACTGATCAATATATGAACTAGCTGTTCCATTAATAGTTGCAAACATGACTGCTTTGCCGGTTTCCTTGTAGGTTTTGCTGTTATTGTAATATTCGTCAGATGGGACTAAATCAACTCCTGTATGATTTCTACCAAATCTTAAATAATAATCAGGATCCAAAAAATTAGCGGTGATATTAGTGTATGACATTCCTAATCCTCCGAAAGGATTTTGCTTAGGGACTGAGGTGGAAACAAAACTTGTATCAGGGGCGATGTTCAAATCGTTTATTTGAAATATCGAGGTAATATTTTGTAAGACTTGTCCTGGGATTAACAACGGAGAGAAAAGTACTGTTCCGACGGCAATTATCATAAGAATCATTAAAGCAACTAAACTGGCTAAAAAGCCCAGTATTGGCGCTCTAAAGGTAGAAACTGCGGCTCCTACTAGAGGAACAGGGATTATTAGATTAATGACAATTGTTACGATAGTGTCGAAGATAAATCCAAAGGGATCATTGGTGATTTTCTTAGTAGTTCTTGCATAGTTAGCAAATTTAAGAAGATTCATAAAACTAGTCAGTTGAAGTAAACACCAGAGATTGTTCAAAGGGCAAAACCGAAATATTTAATCTGATATGTTCTCCCTCTCTAAATAGAACCACCTCTCCAACTCCTAAATGACCTAATTGTTTCTTTTCTTCATCAGTCATTGGATAAATTGTGCCGATTTCAGCAAGTGAAGCGTAGGATTGTTTTAAGAGAATTTTGGTTTCTGAATTGGTAATAATCGCTTTGCCATATTCATTGCGTAAAAAATCCTCGACATCTTGAGTGACAGAAATAACCCCCACATTTCTTTTTCTGGCTTGTTTAACTAATTCTCTATAGAAAACTGCTACTTCCGGATCAACTAATAATTTATGTGCCTCATCGATGAACAAAGCTCTTTTTTTGTGATTGTTTTTGTTAACTAAATTCCAGATTAAGGAAGTCAAAAGATACATTGCCGGATCTCGTTTTTCATCTTTTTTCAGATCATGCAGATCTAAAACAATAATGTCACTATCAAGTTCTAATTTTCTGGTAGAATTAAATACTCCTCTTAAACTTCCGGTTGATAAAACAGATAAGTCTTTTCGCATTGGATCTTTGCCCAGGAGTGTTAACAAATTATCAAAGTGAGGTGTTCCGTTATCGTAAAGTTCAATCAATTTTTCGTCTAGAACAGAACCATTGTAGTGATTGGGCGGAATAAAGAATTTAAAGAAAGTTTTTAACGTTGAAATGTGATCTAAAATGTCATTTTCTTTTGAACTGTTAATATAAAACGGATTAATTCCATTTTCCCTAGAAAATTGAATAACTTCACCTCCCAATGATTTTGCTAAATTAACATACTCTCCTTCAGGGTCAATGACAATAATTTGGATTCCCCTCATATAAAGTCTGTTCATCAAAACTTTTGATGTTACAGACTTTCCAGAACCCGAAACACCAAAAATATTGACGTTGTTGTTTCTTGAGGTGAAAGGATCAATAAATACTAAAGAGTTGTTGTAAGCGTTAACTCCCAAAAAGATTCCTTTTGGATCTTGCAGTTGTTTAGAAACAAAAGGCATTAAATAAGATGCAGCTGTAGACTGCAAAATTCTGTTTTCCTTAACATGGTCTTGAGTGAAAGGTAGAAAGTTTTTAAACGCTTTCTTCTGACCAAAAGTGTATTGATTAAAAGTTAAGTCCATTGAACTCGCTATATTTTGGAGTTGCTTATGAAGTACAGATAATTGTTTTTCATCTTCTGCCTCAAGTTGCAAATAGAGTGAATAAATAATTCCTTTTTCAGCTTCATGAACTAATTCATCGATAAATGTAGAAACCTCCTCAATATTTTTATCAATTTGTTGATCCCTGTTTTTACCACCCTTTTGCCTGTCATTTTGCTGCATTTCAAAAACTGATAATCTTTGCCTAGCTTTTTTCAAAAGTTCGCTACTTGGAGCAGGTTCAATAAAAATACTTAAGGTAAATGGCAGTGATGAAGTAAGCAGTCTAAAGAATATGTACGGAGATAAATATGCCGGAATATCAGCCAGGTAGTAAAATCTTCTTAATTTCTCTCCAACTCTAAGATACGAGTTATGTTCCTCCAGATACTCACTTTTATACGAACTATTATTTTGCTTATCAATGTAAATCTCTTCTCCGTCTGTTTGGAGGGTTAAGTGAATATCTGCTCTCTTACTTTCCAAAACTGTTTTTTCATAATCTCTTAATTCTTTTTGAAACTTAAAAATGTTTTTAGTTAAAGTTAGTGGATTATGACTCTTAACCAAACGTGGTTTTTGAAGTGAAGAAATTCCATTGATTGGTTGTTTTTGGATTATTTCAGACTGAGTTGTAACAATCTCCATTAGTCTCTTAATCTCCTGTTTTAATACCTTGGTTGAGGCGTTGTATGGGACTTTAGATTTGCCATTAAAGAAATGTTCTTCAATCTTTAATAAACCTGAATTTCTTTTCTTTAAAAGTTCAGACTCTCTCTTTAATTTAAGCAGCTCAAAAGTTTGATTCTCTTTTTCATATTCAATGTCGTTTAAATTATCTGTAATGGAGCTGGTCAATCTTAAATTATTAACATTTTCAATAACCTCTCTGATGATAGGTCTTCTGACGTATCTTTTAATTGTTTTTCGCATCGGCTTCTTTACATATCGTTTTACTTCTTTAGAAACAACAGGTTTTTTAGTGACCCTTTTATTAACAGTCTTCGCAAGTATCTTTTCCCTCATCTTAGTGTCTCCTGAACAAATTGTTTTAATTCATCATTTTTTAATGCTTTAACTTGGACATTTGACATATTCAAAGCTGAACCAAACCTCATACCTAAATCAGTTAACTTTTTAACACCTTGTGCCAAGGTGTTCGGTTTTAAAGTATTACAGGATACAGAAAGAATCGCATAATGTTTTGTAAGCATGAATTCATGTTCAGCAATAAGATTTGTTAAGTCTTCAGTGTATTTATTAATTAATTCTTCAGTCTTTTTCGAGGAGTCTTCGTAAATTGAAAAGAAATGAGCTGAGTAATCACTGCTTTTAGCAGGCTGTTTTTTGACTATAAATTGAATTTGAGTTGGCAGTACATGAAGTGCTTGCTTTAATTTACCAAAAAAATGTTCTCGATCTTGGTCATTCAAAAGAGCTACATCGAATGGTTCAATCTCATAGATGCCTATAAGACTATTATTCCTCAAAACAAAATTATCTTTGATTGAAAAATCAACAAAATATGAATCTAAATTAGCAAAACGTTTTTGTTTTGTGCTAGCTCTATAGGTAACGGCTCTAGGGAATATCTTGTAAATAGCCTGATTATCAATCCTTTGAGTAATGAAAACCACAAAAGCCATAACAGAAACTATTAAAGTTGAGGCAAAATATCCCCAATTAAAAAAGTGCAGGACAAAGATAAAGAACAAATATAAAAGGGCTGCAATAGCTAAAGCGCCGCAAAGCACTAAAACAGTATCTGTAAAAAACAGACTTCTTAAAATATGAGTTCTGATATCGTCTTTATATATCCTTATGCTTTTCATATGACTTGTGAGTATACATTCTGACTACCGACTTAGATCCTTTCTGAGCTTGTCTCTCAACAATGACTCCATCGATCCCATAAGCCTCATTTCTGCGCCTTGAGACTTCCAAAAAGTTTTTAACTTTTTGGTGATGGCTTCCTTTATCAACATAGGCATAACTGATCGATTTACCCTGCTTTTTAGACTCCTGCATAGCATTAAAATTATGGGGATTGGGATTAACTTTGCTAAAAGTTGATAAATCTATAAACTGAGCATCTTTTAAGTTAACTTGCTCTAACTTCTTCGGAGAAATACCGTCCTGCATAGCTTCAGCTTGTGTTGGATAATATGAAGTTAAGTTATTCTTTTTATCATCATATTTAAAAGCCTGCCCTGAAACAGAGACGACGCCTTGTTTTTGATTAATGGGCTCAACTGAAAATCCTTTATCCGTCAGTTTCATCGAAAATGGAGAAGCAGATGCAGTCGGGTTAAAGCCATTTTTGTAACTTGAGTTTTTAGTCCGGTAATCTACATATGTATCATTTGAATTTGGACTGCCTATAGGTGGACTACTTTCTCCTCCTGGATTTTCTTTTTTACCTTTTAGCAAGCCACGGGCTTTCTGGCCTGCCAGACTACTAAAACTTCCACCCACAAAACTTCGTTTAAAATCACTAAAGCTTCCGGAAATTGGAGCAGAAATTGATCTTGATGCAATACCAGCAGCGATATTACTTGAAGCTGCGACCCAGACATCACCAAAAATTCTGGCAACTAGCATATTTACACCTCCCAAGAAAAACAAAAAGCCGGTGTAGAAAAAGAGCATTCCAACACTCGGGCCATTGGCGTTTAAGATGCTATTGAAAATATCCTGAGCGATGGCAAAACCTAAAACAAAAGCCGGTTGCTGAATTAAAAAAGTAAACCAAGTTTTAAAGAATGTTTGGACAATAGGTTGAGTTCTGTCGACTAATGCAAAGGGTAAAACAATTGGATAAATTACGCCTAGAAATA
Organism: uncultured Gammaproteobacteria bacterium; assembly: GCA_964446685.1. GTDB lineage: Bacteria > Patescibacteriota > Microgenomatia > Daviesbacterales > UBA10151 > CAZWRN01. The sequence goes on from CAYUPO010000010.1 coordinate 10,144, forward strand.
ATAAAGTTGCAAAGCGGATTACAAATTGAAAGCCGATATATAAAAAGCCACAGAGTAAAAAGATAAAAGTGAGAGCAAATAAGAATAGTTCGACAATGAATTTTCCAAACGATTCTAAGATTCCATTTTCTAAAGAAATACCAAAAGCCGGAATTCCGTATTTTTCAGGCATTTCGCCTTGGTTAATTTCTTGCTGAGATTTATCAAAATAGGTTTCTAAAAATCCAGTAAATTTTTGAGTTTCAGAGATTTTATTAACGAGTAAGTTATTAAACTGAATACTGTACGACAACAATGGGGGGACAGTTAAGAACAATGCTAATACTATTAGGAATCGGATTGCAAAAGTTTTTAATTCATAAGTGTTGTCTGTTCCTAATTTAGAGATGGCAATTCCGGCAATAATAATTGCTAAAGCTGGAATAGCTATCTGATTAAAGATGTCTCGATATTTGGAAACTCCGGGAATTTCAGTATTGTCTTTAAGTAAAATTTTATTAGCTAAAGGATCAGGAGTATAGAAGATAAACCCTCCTAAAAAGGAATCAAAACTTTGGATAAAGTTTTTTAGCAAGGTAATTACTGAAGAAGATTCATCTTTGGTTTTAAATTCACTGGATGAGGAGACTGCTTGAACTTGAACAGAAGGCGGACTACTTGGTGTTTGAGCATAAACAGGAGAACTGAAAAAGGTTGTTAAGAAAAATAGACATACTAAGATCGCTGTTTTCATAAAGGGCGGCAGGAGAGTTTTGTGATCCTTTAGTTTGTACCGCCCAAGAACTGCTTCAGTATGCTTGCGATGCTTACAGCACCGAATACTAAAAGACCACCAACTAAAACATTAAAGATCCAACCTCTAAGCTTGGATTTTCTTTCTGTATCATCACCGCTGGCAATTAAAGCGATACCTAAAATTGCGATTGATAAAGCCATTACTGGCAAAGAAAAATATTGCAGTGTCTTAACAATGCCCCAAAGAAGCTGATCTAAATTTTCAAATTGTATTGGTTGTGCAGAATTATATCCCGGAACGTTATTGCCCATATGATGTTTAATTAAAAACTCAAAAAATATCATGAGGCAGTAAGATATGTTTATAGCGTTTTATTAAGGGGTTTATACCAAAATGGATTTAGTATTGCAAGAGTTGAGTTATAAGTCTTTTTGAAGTTATTTAAAAGCAGGTCTCACCTCACAGCTTATTTTATTGTTAGTCTTTAATAAGAAATAGAGTGATGCACTTAAGAGTATTAATGATAAAACTGATATTTCGTCGCCATTAAAAGGTAAGAAAGTAAGGCTTCCGGTAATCCCCAGAAGTGACAATACTGGTAAACCACATGACGCACACCCACTACCAACAATTCCTAAAAGTGAACTTCCACCCACAACTAAATGTAACTTTCCGGCTGATTTTAAGGTATTGAGTCTTCTAATCATCAGTGTCATATTTGCGCCAGTTAGCAATGCAGTTGTCATCAGGATAAGAAGGCTGATCCCAGTCATGGCAGTCCACATTCCTCCGAGCAAGGCAATCAGTAAATTTATCTTATAACTGAATGTATGGTCACCAAATAAAGTATCTTGCACTAGTCCCAGATTCATTAAATAAAGAACTAAAACAAGATATATAGTCGCCAGGAGCAGGGTAGGAATTATGAAGAATCTAAAGTTGTAATTTTCGGGCATGATTATTTAGATAACTTTTCATCAATAATTGTCTTAAAAGCGGCATATGGTTGAGCACCAACTATCAATTGTCCTTCGATCTCTCCATTATCAGTTGAATTTCCAACTACAAAGCTTGGTGTGCCAGATGCCCCTATTTTACCTGCATCTGCCATATCCTTGGCTACCTCATCTTTATACTTTTGTGATTCATAACAGCTTTTAAAGTTAGATATATTTAGTCCAAGACCTTCCGCAATGGCATTTACTTTGGCGTCATCTAAACCAGTTCCATTAGAAGTAGTTTTTTTAAACATTTCATCATGGAATTTATAGTATGTCGAATCATCGCCTTGTTCTCGGGCGCAATTTGCGGCAACTGCTTCTTTGGTAGCCATTGGTTCATGAAATGAGAGAGGTAAGTCTCTGAAAACTAATTTCACTTTTCCGGTATCTATATAATCTTTTTTTAAATCAACATAGGTTTGGTCAAAATGTCTTTTGCAAAATGGGCACTCATAATCAGAAAATTCTACTAATGTAACAGGAGCGTTTTTATCTCCTAATACCGGATCATCATCTACAGATACTTTGACTGGGCCACTGGGAGTTTCAGGAGCCACTGGGGCAGTAGTAGGATTTTCAGGTAAAGCAGTTGTTGGACTAGTACCTGATTTAGCTGAAGCGAGACCTTTAATCTGAATTACTCCGCCATTTACCAAAATAGAAAGGGAAATTATAACGGCACCAATTATTGTGGCTATTGGTGTTGTCAAAAATGGAGTTGATTCAGCTTTTTCTTTATTCATAAGTTATTTAGCTAACTCGGCATCTAAGATTTTCTTTAAATCTTCATATCTAAACACCCCAGTATACTTAGCTCCGTTTACATAAACTGTTGGCAAGTTATTAGCTCCTAAATCAATTGCCGAATTTCTTTCGGATGTTAATTTATCCTGATAGTCATTACTTAAAAGGGACTTTTTAAACTTATCTTCATCAAGCCCAATACTTTTAGCATATCTAACAAAATTATCTGTCTGGGGATCTTCACTTTCGCTCCATTCAGCTTGATTATCAAAGAGAGCGTCGTGCATTTCCCAATATTTGCCTTGTTCACCTGCCGCCTCAGCAGCTTTGGCAGCGGGTATAGAGTTACGGTGGGTTGGGAATTGTCGAATGACATAATTTACTTGGTCTGGGTATTCTTTAAGCATTTGTTTAAATGCCGGATATACAATTTGCGATGCCTCACTTTCATAATCAAGAAAATGAATTACAGTTATCTTAGCTGAACCGGATGTAATTTTATGGCTATCGTTAAGGATAAATTTACTTTCATCAAAACCTGCTGGTGTTGTTGATGCTCCTAGAGTTTTTGGCAAACTTGTTCTAGTGGCACTAATGCCCACAATAATTAAGATAATTAAAAGTCCTAAACAAATTAAGATTTTGGTCATATTATTTAATTTCATTCGTACTCAACCTTTTTACTCTTGAACTCTTTAGCGCATCTCTGAGCCAGTCTTCAAATGTTTTATTTACTTTTTCTTTTTTAAGAGAATCTCTAATTTGCTGATTTAGCTTAGCACTTTCAGAAGCAGTCATCCCCTCAGTAGGAGGCATTTGATCCTTATTTTTTTCGATATAATCCTTAACTTCCTGATCAGTTAAAGCCATGTCTGCCCCAAATGTTCTGTCAATCATCAACTGATACTTAATTTGATTCCTAATTTGGGAGAGAGTTACATTTTGTGCCTCCATAGCCTGCTTTAATTTCTCAGCTCCTCCCTGAGAGTCTTCAATTTTTTTTATTTCTCCGTCAATCTCACTTTCAGAAACCTCAACACCTTTTGCTTTAGCTTCTTTTAGGATAAGGCTTTCACTTATCAATTGTTCAGTGAAGTCTTTACCATATTTTTCTTCAAGTTGTTTGTAGAGTGAGTATCGAGTGATAGGGGTGTTGTCCACCCAAGCAAGAACTAAATGTTTATATCCAAAGTAACTTATAAATCCTAATAAAGTGATACAAACCAAAATAACAATCAGAAGCTTTTTCGGGAAACTTTTAGTAGCTATTGTTTTTTTGCTGGGTGATGTTGGACTTATTTTAGTTTGTTCTCTTCCATCTCTAACAGTTGCTTTAATTTTTGATTGTATAGGTTCCAATTTTTTCATATTATTCCATTGTTTTTTCTGGCCCTTGATCAAAGTAGGCGTCTACAAACCTTTCAATTTTGGGTTTATCGAACTCGTTGAATGAATCCATTCTTGTCCAGGCTGTAACCGCAAAGTTTGTATCCATACTTTCGCGGGGTACAACAATTAACTTTCTTTGCCCTTTGGCTTCATAGATAGTTTTTAACTGGTCATAGCGTTGTTTGCAGTCGTCGCTGCCTGACTGAGCTGAGGCTGTAGATTCGGTCGGTGAATTAAAAATACTTGCTCCAACCCCAGGGCATTTATAAGTCATAATAATATATCCATGTTCTAGTGAATGCAAAAGATTACGATCATCTTTTATAGTGTCGAAGGCGCCAGCTTTAGTCCATTCAGGATAGTGATTACCAGAGGTTGGGGGATTTGAATTGTATTCGACAGTTTCACCTATTTGCATATGAGTTCTACCAAGATCTTCAAACTTTTGACCATAAGTGGGAAGCGGTTTACTTTGAAAATAAACAAAAACACCTAGACCTCCAAGTGTTAAAACAGCCAGACTTCCAAAAATCAATTTCTCCTTCATCTACTACTTAATGTAGTAGAAAGTGATTACTTTGTCAATGAACTAGGGATTGGATGAGTAATTTATGCTTGAAGTTTGGCTTGAACTCGAAAATAGATCGTGAGTTACAATTTCTTCACTAGCTGAAGTTGCGCACTGGTTTCCATAAGGACTCATCACGTACTCATGGCTAGTCTCATTTCCAATTGAATAAACGGGTGTAGTAAGAATAGCTAGAGTCGTTCCAACTATAATCAGTGAAATAAAAATGCGATGATATGAAACTTTTAAGTCAGCAGGAGATCCTTTAAGGGATAATACCCGGGCTTCGATATTAGTTAGTTGAGTGAATGCTGCAACCGGAATGAAGTTTGGTGTAAAAGGAATAAGTATTTTGCTTAAAGCATTTTTCAGATGAATACTTCCACCTAAAGATTTAATAGCAGCCTTATCAGCTTCTATCTCCTTTGTAAGAGCAAAAAAATTGTGTAGATCTTTAAGCACCGGAATAAAGAAAAACATAGTGGTGATGACCTGTCCTAACAAAATCTTTAATGGGTCTCTATTATTCAAATGACTTCTCTCATGAGCAAGTACCGCTTTTAGCTCTTGGTTATTAAGCGAGCGGACTAATTGCAAACTAATGCAGATTCTAGGTGAAATTATGCCGTAGCAAAAAGAGGAGATCTGTTTATTGCTAACAAGATCGATTTTCCCAGATATTTTTAGTTGATCCGCGAGTGTCTTAATTTTTTTCGTAAGGGGCCGGTTATTTTTTAATATTTTTATAAGATATAACTTAGTTCTTAAAAGCTGGATACTAAATATACCGATGCCGCTTAAAACTATTAATAAAATTGCTCCACTAAACAAAACTGGGGTGGAGTCGGGTAAGGCTATAGACACCGAATTGATGGCTTCACGGCAATAATACACAGTGTGATGAAAAGTTAAGGGAATGATTTTTATAAATAAACTGGTAAGTAGAACAAAAAATGTAAAGAATATAAATAATGACAGATAAAAAAACCGATTAGATTTTTGCATCTGGATCATCCGCTCCCTTTAACATTTTTAGTAATTTACCTCTTCTTTCTTTAGGAATTTTATCTACCTCATCAACAAAATGAGCAATGGCTGTTTCTCCAAAGCTAGAGATAAAGCTTCGGATAATTTGTCTGGAAGTTCGGGTTAAGAATTTATCTTTAGAATAAGTGGCTTTATATACATATGCCTTGCCTTCATTTAATCGTTTCAGGATTTTCTTTTCGACTAAACGGTTCATGACTGTCATAGCAGTCGTATAAGCAATCTTGCGCTTCTTTTTCAGGAGTTCAAAAACAACCCTCACTGTCAGTGGTTTTGTAGCATTCCACATAATATCCATGATTTCTTTTTCAAGTTCACCTAACATATAGTTTACATTTTACTACTTAGTGTAGTACTTTAACATCTGTTCTCTATACTCCTCAATTTTATACAATAAATCAATATGCGTAACAAGCAGATCAGTAAGAATATACTCCCAAATGAGCCCACTTTATCTGAGAAGGAAGGTTTTCTAAGTAAATTAGTTCATAACATTAGGTTTTATGTTCTACTATTTAGCGGTTTATTTTCAGGAGGTGTATACATTTGGGCATTACTGACTTTTCCAGACAGGCCAAATATTCAAATAATCCGTTTAACACAGATTTACTCATTAACCTCTGTAACTTACTTATATCTGGCGTTACTTGCAGGCCCTTTGACTTATACCTTTAGGTTTCTCCCTTTTAGACAACATTACTTAAAAGCTCGGAGAGCTTTGGGTGTATCGGCCTTCTATTTTGGATTACTACATGGATCAATTGCTTTTTTTGGGCAGTTAGGAGGATTCGCAGGACTAGCATATCTTAGTAGTAATTATCTCATAGCAATAAGTCTGTCTTTTACTGCCTTAGTTATCTTGTCTGCGATGGCTATAACTTCATTTGATTTTGTCATTGCGAAGATGAAATTTAAACGATGGAAAATGCTCCATCGTTTCGTTTATTTAGGATCTGTTTTTATTTTAATACACGCTTTAATGTTAGGAACACATTTCAGGGATTTATCAGCAACAATTCCTCAAATTATGTTTATTTCTGTGTTCTTTCTGTTGATTCTAGAAGGGCTTAGGTTTGATTATTTTATTCAAAGTAAGTTTCCCACGCTGCCAAAATTTGGACTGACCTATGTTTTAATAAGTGTCTTTTTTGGAGCTGCGCTTTATTATATTTTCATTCCTCCAGGAGCAATTCCTGATTTTGGTATTCACTCTGCTCATATTCAATTGGCTAAAGATATTCAAACTGGGACGGTGTCAAACTTACCTGGGAACACACCTAAGATTCCGGGATTAGATGGTGATCGGACTAAAAGATATAGCGTTGATTTAAAATGGCCGGATAAAATTTTACCAAATCAGGAAACGGAATTTAATTTCAATGTCTATGATGCAAGTAGTGGGAATAAGGTCTTTTTGTTCAAAAAGATTTATGGAAAAGTTGTCCATATGATAATTGTGGATAGTGAACTTAAATATTTCACTCATATTCACCCCGAGCAAACAGCAAATGGCTTTACAATTAAAACTCAGCTGCCTAAAGAAGGCAGGTATCACATTTATCTTGATTTCCAACCATTTGGAGCAATTGAACAGCAAATAGCTCATACTGTTTTTGTTGGCGATGTTGAAAAACCTGCTTTATCTACCGCAACACCAGATACTAATCTGACCAAAACCTTTGGAGATTATGAAGTCACTTTGAAATATCCTACACCGCTAAAATCAGCTGAGATATCAATCGGTCAGCAGGTATTTACTTATACACTTAAGGATGCCAGAACTAAACAAGGAATTACTAATTTAAAACCGTATTTGGAAGCTTTTGGGCATTTAGTGATGATTAATCAGCAAACTTTTGACTATGTTCATGTTCATCCAAGGGATCTAACAGTTCCACCACCAGACTCAAATGGAGGGCCGACTGTCGAATTTATGCCAATTGGAATTTATGGAGCGATCAAGCCAGGTATTTACCGAGTTTTTGGTCAGTTTAACCCCGATAATAAATTATTCACCAGTGACTTTACGGTAGAAATAAAATAACATAAAAATATACTATGAAGTGTAGTAGATCAAAATTAGCAATATTTCTTTTAGGAATTTTATATACTCTTTTATTTCCTCAGGGTCTAGTTTTTGCACATGTCTTAAAAACTAACGGATCGGTTGGAGCGGTTGTGCATGTATCTCCCGAGGATGATCCGATAGCAGGTGAACCAACTGATTTCTTTTTTGAATTTAAAGATAAAGATGGCAAATTTAAGCCGGATAATTGTGACTGTAAAGTGGTGATTTTAAAATCCGGAAAGGAAGCTTACTCAGCTCCCTTATTCCAAAGCAATACGGACCCTAATTTAACTAATGCCAGTTTTTCTTATACCTTTCCTGAAAAGGATGTTTATACCGTAAAAGTGATCGGAAACCCATTAACACCAGATGCTTTTCAGGCCTTCACTTTGGATTACGATATCCGAGTTGCCAGAGAATCGGAAACTAAGACGAGTCCAAATCAAGCAGTGGATCTTAATACTCAAAAGAGCGGTTTTGGTTATTGGGTTTCAACCCATATTCCTCATTTAATTGGCGGGTTTCTGGTAACAGCATTATTGGTTTTTGCTTTGATAAAACAACAGTCGGCGGCAAAAAACAAATGATGCGTAAACATCTCACTACATTTATTTGCTTATCTATTGTGGGAGTAATTAACTTTTATTCTTTTTTCGAATTTTTTAATACTTCTTCCCACTTAGAAAATCATTACTTACATCAGTTATTTACAGGATTTATGTCCTTACTATTTCTCCTTGTTTATTTCAAAAATCAGTTACTTCAAAAAACTAACGTCTCCTCTAGGCTAAAAATATTCGTAGTGGTTTTTTTGTTCATCTTTACTTTTATTCATCTTGCACCTGCCAGATTAATTTTTGCTTATCATCATCAATCTCAAACCCAAGATGGATCTCATCATCCTTGCTGTTTGCCTCAGGTTAATAATGCTGTGGCTTCATTTGCGATTGAGAGTTTACCTAATAAATATAGCTGGTCTATTGATATAAAGCAGGAGGAATTACACCTTTCGCTTAATAGTATCCAAAATAAATCCCCACCTTTATTTTCCTAATCCATTTGTTAGAAAACCAAAAAAGAAAGGAGGTGTAAATTTATGATTAAAAAATCTATATCAATGTTTGTTAGTTTAGTAGCGATGCTAGTAGTTGGCGTAAGTTCAGTGTCAGCCCATGCATCAATCACTCAAAAAGAAGTTGGAGTAGGATTAAGGACAAACTTTACTTTAAGTGTACCAACAGAAGAGGATGATCCAACAACTGAAGTTCGACTCGTTTTGCCTGATGGATTAAAAAGTGTAATGCCAATGGTAAAGCCTGGGTGGAATATTCAACTTAAGAAATCTGGTGAGGGAGAAGATGCAAAAGTTACAGAGATCATTTGGTCAGGTGGAAGAATTCCTACTGAACAAAGAGATGAATTTGTATTTAACGCTCAAGCTCCAGCTGAAGAAACCAGTTTAATCTGGAAAACGTATCAGACATATGGTGATGGTGATATTGTGGCTTGGGAAAATGATCCTAAAGTTGTAGCGGAATACAGCAAGAACAATCCACCAAAAGAAGGTGAAGACGATCACAACGCTCCCAGACCTTGGTCTGAGACAAAGGTAATTAATGATCTAAAAGCTTCATCGCAACCACAAGCCATGAATAATAATTCAGAGCTTAAGGAAGCAGAAGATGGTTGGAATACTTGGATCGGAATAATTGCTTTAGCGTTATCCGTTATCTCAATAGGTATGCAGGTCTATAACAAAAATAGTTCTAAGAAATCTTAAGCTATTGATTGTGAAGTAACTGTACTTCGGTTCTATAGGCGGGGTGGTTGGTGAATAAACCACCCCGCCGGATTCTTAAGAAAGATGGTAACAAACTATGAAAAGTATATTCAAACTAATTACGGCATTTGTATTATTAGCTACCCTGGGTATCTCACCTTCTCCCGTACAAGCTCATTTATCTACTCAAGCGCCATTTTTTAAAATAAATGGTCAATTCACCCCTTTATATCCGGTATCCCCCGACTACAATACAAATATTTCTTTGCCTCAGGATATGGGGTTTGAAAACTATCTAATAAATCAGGAACTTTATTTTGAACTAGATCAAAATAATTTACCAGTCGCACCGGGTATATTAGATATTGTTGTTTTTAAATGGGATTTTGGGGATGGAGTTTTAGCTGAAGGATTACAAGCTAAGCATAAATATGAAAAGCCGGGATCGTATTTGATTACGATTCATGCTTCATATGGCGAGGGAGATCCCCAACTAGTTCAATCAACCTTAGTAAATATTCTCGCCGATAAGAATTATCAGTTACCTCAAGCAGTTATACAAATCAATGGAAAGCCTGTGGCAAATGATCCGAAGAAACCTGTAAAAGTATTGTTAAACCAACCTATTGAACTTGATGGCCTCTCATCTCAAGCCGGAGTCAAGATTGTTAAATATGAATGGGATCTGGACAGTAATGATTTACCAGAAGGAGCTGTGGTTCGAACAAATTATAATAACTCTTTTGACAGAGTTTATCCGGCTTTAAAAATAACAGACGAAAATGGTTTTATTTCATATGCTGTGGTCAGTCTTGAACGAGCTGACCAGAACTTTTTTAAGGCTACCTGGTTTAAAATTTCGGACTGGGCAAATTCAAATCAGCAGACAATTGAGTTAGCTTTGGTGTTATTCCCACTTCTGCTTTTTTCACCAATTTTAATACTCGTTGGTATTAAGTGGTTGAAAGATAAAAAAGCAAAAAACAAATGAAAAACTCTTTAACTAAAAATTTAGTACTAATTGCGACAGGGATACTAATTACTTTAAATTTATTCTCAAGTAAAACTTTGGCACATTCTGGTGGCGTTCCTTTTGTCAAAATAAATGGTCAGGATACAAAAATCTATACAAAAGAGGAATATGCTTTAATTAATGATGTTCCAATTCCTTCTGATATTGCTCCTGAAAATTTTTTAATCAACCAAACAATTAGCTTTGAAGTTGACCCGGAAAAATTATCTTATCCAAAAGAGGTTACGGATCAGGCAACGTATACCTGGAGTTTTGGAGATGGTCAGCAGGCTAATGGTAAAAAAGTCGAGCATACTTATTCCAAAATGGGTTCCTATGTGGTTGATGTTCAAATTGATTATGGTGATTTAACCAGATTTGATTTTTACATGGGTGATTCACTTCCTCCAACCCAAAGTATTCTCGTACATATTCTTCCAGATAAAGATTACAAACTACCACAACCTGTTGTAAGGATTAATAATCAGCTACCAGAGATAGTAACTACAGCTAGTAGTGCGGCTACTGGGAGCGCAATGATTTCTAGAAATAACTTGGAAATCGATTTGAATAATCGGCTGACATTTGATGCAACTGAATCGAAAGCCGGAACTACAAAGATTAAAAAATATCAATGGGATTTTGGACAAGGAAAAGAAGGAACAAAGAAAGTCGATTCTTATAGGTATAAACTTCCACAGTATTACGTTACCGCAATACTCAGAGTTGAAGATGAAAATGGATTTTTTGTCGATACTTTTGTGGACATTCAAAATAGTGGTTTAAATGAAGAAAATAATCCTGGAACTGAGGAGTTGTGGAAGTTTTTAAAGGTAATGGGAGGGGCAATACTTGTAACCACTATTACCGGAATAATCGGAACATTACTTTGGAAGAAAGTGAAAAAGGGTAAAGATTAATTTTTTTATATGCTTATATTTTATGATGCTAAATACCGTTATAACTCCGAGGAAGTAAGCTCCTAAAATATACTTTAGGTTAAAAGATGCATTAATAATAATATCCTTTGGAGTTCTGGGTTGAATTAAAAAATCTGTTTCCAGATTGTTGCCTTTAGAGTCATTAAAATCTAAATCAATATCAAAGTAATTTTCCTTTGAAAAAGTATATTCAAAACTGAATGCTCCATTAGCATCTGTCGTGTATTGTTTTTGGTAGATTATTTTGTCTTTTGATTCATCGCCAGAAAAGGTGTCTACCACAGATAATAAAATCGGCCAATCAACTAAGTTTTGAGAACTTAAATTACCAGTTTCTGGGATACCCTCATCTCTAAATGAAAGTGACAACTTTACTTTTTCTCCAACTAAAGGAGATATTGGGGTTTGTTTGACGTATACAATAACATTTCCGGCTCTTTTCTCGAAACCACCGTGAGCTAACACTGGACTATAGCTAAAAAAGAAAGTGAAAAAGGCGAGAGATATTGTGAGGAGCTTCACAAATTTATTCTACAATTAAATTACCGACCATTCCCATCGCTCTATGGTTACCAACAGAACAGTAGAATTGGAAGGTTCCTACTTTGTCAGCTGTAAATTCAATAGTGTCGGTTGAGCCTGCACCAATTTGTTTTGTTTTGGCTTCAAATTCATCGACAACCCAGTCATGAAAACCACCTTTATTTACTAAAACTATTTTTACTCTATCACCTTTTTTTACTTTGATTTCTTTCATTGAAAACGAAAAGTTTTGTGCATCAACTGTAAAAGTTTTAACATCTCCATTATCTGAAGTCATTGCTGAGTTACTAGGTGGAGTGGAAGATGAAGGTTCAACCTGCTGCATTAAGTCACTTTGTTCCATTACAGTTGTCGGTGTTTTTTGATTCCGGGTCTGAAAGAAAATAGCTAAGCCAGCTATAATTACTATACCAACAATTGCCGGGATTAAGAGAGGTTTTTTCATGATTTATCTACTACTCTATGTAGTGTTACTATAATGTTGTAGGTTGATCGTTGTCAAGAGTATGTCAAAATTTATAAATAAAAATAGCATCAAAGATATATTAATAATTAGTCTGAGCAATGTTTTTTTAACATTCCTTGTATGGTTTCCGCATATATTTCAAATCAATAATATTTATAATCTTGATTTTTCGACAGGATTTAACACTATCTATAGAAATTATGATGGTCTGAATTATGTTGTTATAGCAAAAACATTTTATTTTCCTGATTTAATATCAGCATTACCGCAGTCGCTTCCGGTGAATTACTTTGCTGCACATTTTCCTGGATATCCATTATTAATATTATTTTTTGCGCCTGTTGTAGGTTTTTTAAAATCAATGATACTGGTATCTATTATATTTACTGTTTTGTCGGTAAATGCATTTTATTTTCTTGTAAAAGATTTTAAGTTGACTTCATCTCCGCTCATTTTATCTTTGGTTTTTTTGGTTATCCCAGCGAGATGGTTAGTAGTGCATTCGGTGGGATCACCTGAGCCAGTATTCATATTTTTTACTATTTTATCTCTGTATTTTTTTATGAAATATGAAGAAATAAAGAAATGGAACTATATCTGGTTAGTGGGAATATTTGGACTGTTTGCTCAACTGGTAAGACCTCCTGGAATATTGTTATTCTTTGCTCTGAGTTTATTTATATTATGGAATATTTGTATAAATAGAAATAGTACTTTAGTAAAAAGATTTATCCTGTCAGTGAAAGAGTATTTTCCTTTACTACTGATACCATTTGGATTGGTTTGTATTTTTAGTTGGTTTGCTGTAGCGTATGGTGATTTTTGGGCTTATTTTAAATCAGGCGATAATATTCATCTAAGTTTTCCACCTTATCAAGTTTTTAATGTTAATCAGTATTGGGTTGGAAGTATTTGGCTTGAAGATATTATTTATATTTTTATTTTAGCTTTATATGGAACGTTGCTGTTATTTAAACAAAGACTTTATCCGTTAGGTTTTTTTGTAGCTGTTTATTTTACGGCTACAATATTTGTGGGTCATCGTGATATTAGCAGATATATTTTACCGATAATTCCGTTTGTTCTTATTGCATACGAAAAAGTTCTAGTTAGTAGGGAATTTAAAATAGTGACAGCGATAATTGTTTTAGCAATTTATTTGTATGCCCAAAATTTTATTCTTTATAATACTGCGCCTATACCAAATTTAGAATTATTTGATTAGTGTTCATAGACGAGGTTTTTGATGAATTCTCTCTGAATAGGCTTATCAGTCGATTCCTCCGATTTTTTTAGAGGTTCTATCTTAAATAATAAATCTATTTTTGATTCGTTGTTTGAGTTCTGTTGAATCTTATGTTTTTCTTCATGACCAGGTTCTACTAACTGTGGACCAGTATTTGTTCCTTTTCCTCCAACTGATTTAAAATCTTCTTCTGCAGAGTACACTCTAATTTCGGGCAATATCGATCTAGCATCGATATAGTTGTCATCTTTTGTTACTTCTAAATGAGTATGAGGGCCAGTTGTTTTTCCTGTTAGTCCTACATCACCTATATAATGGCTTGAGTCAGGTAAGTTCTGACCTTCTTTTACATAAATTCGACCTAAATGAGCATAAAGAGACTTGTAACCATTACCATGGTCAATTTCTACTTTTAATCCATATCCAAAAAAATCATAACCGGCTGAGATAACTTTTCCGGGAGCAATAGGTTTTATCGGCATTCCTAAACCAGTAGCTATATCTAAACCCTGATGATATCCAGAATAACCCTGGCTCAGATACCCTGGAAACATCAGTTGAAATTTATTACTTATCGATTCTTTAAATGTGTTTGCTTGGCTTAATGAGCTTTCTGCATAGGTAATATTTGGACAGAAGATGGTGAAAATAAGAAAACAAAATACCCCCAACACTATTTTAAAGCTAACAGTGACTAAATTGGGATATGTGGGCAGACCAAATTGTAGTTGTCCTTTAAACATTAAAAATCCTGCTCAAGCAGGACTTATATATTGTATCAAAAAGCAGCTAATTTAACAAATTGTTCTCCAATTCGTGCCTAATATTCACTACAGAATGTAGTAATGATCTATATATACAGAATTAGACCCGTAAACTATACTGATTATTAGCTATAGAATAAAATATGAGTGGATCACATGAAGCACCTGAAAATTTAGATAAAAATATGAGGTTTGGTTTGTTAATGAACACAGCTTATACTATTTTTGAGTTTATCATAGGTTTTTTTGCCGGTAGTTTAGCTCTCATTTCAGATGCTGCTCATAATTTAACCGATTCATTAAGTTTGCTTATTACTTTTACCGCGACTAAAATTGCCAAAAAACAGGCTAATTCGGACAAAACTTATGGCTATGGAAGAGCCACTATTCTGGCCGCTTTAATCAATTCAGTTATTTTGTTAATTCTTTCCGGGTATATATTCTACGAAGCATATTTGCGCATTCTAAATCCTGAACCAGTGGAGGGAAAATTAGTCATGATTGTGGCATTTTTTGGAATTTTGGTCAACGGCTCTATTGCACTGCTTTTTTTCAAGAATAAAAATGACCTGAATGTTAAAAGTGCCTTTTTAAACATGGCACTTGATGCGCTAGCATCAGTTGGCGCACTAATTGCCGGATTGATTATCTTCCTGACAAATAACACTATTTTTGACCCAATTATAAGTATTATAATCGGCCTAATGCTTCTTTATAGCGGCTGGAGTGTTATCAAGGAGGCTTTGCATGTACTTTTAGATGGTGTACCTGAAGGTATGAATGTTGCCCAAATTAAACAAGCCATTTTGACCATAGATGGGGTGAAAGGCATGGACGATTTACATGTTTGGGCTCTATCTACTCAGGAAGCTGCACTTTCAGCTCATGTGGTTGTTAAAAAATGCACCCTTGAAGAGAGTTTGGAAATAAAAGATCAGGTTAAGGAAATGCTCCATACAGAATTTGATATTGAACATGCGACTATAGAAACGGAATTAATTGAAGGACTTCACCATAATGAACGAACAGATGAAGGAATGTGAACTGTGAGTAAAAAACTCTTTCGAGGTAATGATTTTCCAGAACTTATTGAACATTATCACTTATGGAGGTTAAGTTACATCCTACTTGCTGTCATTTTAATACTATCAACTTTTGTTTTCAGTTCTAAGATTTTCTCCATCCTAGTTTTATTATTTGCTTGGGCTCCTGTAACACTTGATGCATTTGAAGAGATTAAAAAGAAAAAATTAGGTAGTGCCATCTTCCTCTCTATAGCAACTCTAGTCGCACTTATTGGTGGAGAGATTAGAGCGGGTATGTTTATCTTAATAATTATTCTTATTGCTGATTATTTTGCCAAACTAATTGAAGAAAGAACTGAACATGCAATCGCTTCTTTGGTTGGGTATATGGATGATAAGGTCCTGATAAAAAAAGATGACCAGGAGATATTAGTGCCTTTGAAGGATATTAGTGTTGGTATGGAGGTGATTATAAAGACCGGTTCCCGAATCCCAATAGACGGAGTAGTGCTGTCGGGAAGGGCCTCGGTTAATGAAGCGCCAATAACTGGTGAAAGTATGCCAAAAGAGAAGCTTAAAGAAGCACTTGTTTTTGCGGGAAGTTTTGTTAATGAAGGAACATTGACAATAAGAGTTCAGCATATAGGTGATGAAACCATGTTTGGCCAGATTGGCAAACTTATTGAAGAGGCTGGACAGCGTAAAGCGAAGATTGAAATTCTCGCTGACAGAATAGCGGCTATTCTGGTGCCTTTGGTAGCGGTCTTTATTGCCATCACGTATCTGATTACTGGTGATTTGAAGTTAGTAATTACTCTTTTAGTATTTGGTTCTCCTATTGAACTGGCAGTGACAACTCCAATGGCTATTTTGTCAGCGATTGTGGCAGCTTACAAAATGGGAATCTTGGTCAAGAGTGGTTCGGCTTTGGAGCGGTTTGGAGCAATTGATACGATCTGTTTTGATAAAACAGGAACTTTAACTGTAGGCGAACCAAGTATTGTGGGTATTCGTCAGCTGGATAAAGACCATAGTGAAAATGATATTCTCACAATGGCAGCTATTACTGAAAAACGGTCTGGACATCCTTTATCTAAAGCTGTTTTGGCTAAGGCAAAAGAAGAAGGCCTAACAATCCCTGATCCTGATGAATACAAGTCAATAGATGGTCATGGTGTCCAAGCTTTCTATAAAGGAGACACCCTTAGTTTGGGTAGTAAGCATTTTATTGAGGAGCGGGGCATTGAAGTGGGCAACGTACCTGTTTGTGATGAAGGTGGAGGACACAGTACATTTTATTTATCCTGTGGAAAAAAACTTTGTGGAATGATTTGTGTGGCTGATCGTATTCGTCCGGAAACAAAAATGGCTATCGAACAACTTAAAAAACAGGGTATTAAGAATTTTGCTTTGATAACAGGAGACAATGAAGATGTAGCGAAGACTATAGCTGATCAATTAGGTCTAACTAACTATTACGCTCAAGTAATGCCAGAAGAAAAGTTAAAAATTATTGAGAAATTTCAGAAAGATGGGCATAAAGTTGCAATGGTAGGCGATGGCATTAACGACGCACCAGCTCTTAAGCAGGCAGACGTAGGCATTGCGATGGGTGCAATGGGAATGCAGCCAGCTATTGAGGCTTCAGATATTGCTTTAATGGACAATGATTTACAAAAAATAGTGGCACTGAGAGATATAAGTCAAAAAAGTTACTCCATTATTAAACAAAATATGATTTTTGGTATTGGATTTACCCATGTGGGTGGCATAATTCTGGCTTTCTTGCGTCTAATTACGCCAGTACAAGCGGCAATTTTCCATTTTATTCCAGACTTCCTCATACTTCTAAATTCAGTAAGGCTACTTCGTTACAAACCCATTCCTAAAAAATAAACCGTTTCCTCAATAATTTCTATTACCGACCTTTCCAGCCCAAAGGGTTGCACCCCTCTTTTTCAAGGGTCTAGATAAACGAGGTCGTTGCCTCGCCCTTGAAAAATTCACCCGGCTCATGATGCCCGGGTATCAGGAGGCAGGCAGCCTCCTGGAAACAAATTTTTTCTAGGAAATCACAGCCTAGAAAGTGGGTGGTTTATATACAAAATCCAACTATAAATGGTAAGTGTGAAAAGCAAGACTTAAGAAAATATGCATACTCCAGAAAAGAACAAGAGATAGAGGATATTAAATGCATCCTTGAAGATAAAAGAGTAATTAATGGAATAATTGAACAATCTGAACATGATGAATATCGAGAGCCTTTAGCTTTTGATAGAAAAATTTTGATAGATATTCAGTTATCTACCGGAGGAGATGCAGATGGCTTTAAACTCACATTTGACGACACAAACAATCTAGTTAGCGGCGTATATTATTGGGCTGACTGGGGAGTATATGAAGAGATAAGACTGAGTGATGAAGAGTTAGAGCTAGTTGATAATCTATATTCTATAAGTGACTGGCTTAGCTGTTCTTGATAATTATAATTAACCACTACTGCCCAGTGGTTAGTTTCTGATCTCTTCCCCAATATCTCCAGTTCTCATCCTCTCAATAGTTGTAATTGAGAAGTGTATGTTGTCTTCTGTTAATTCTGCTTCTAATAATCTTCTGGTCTGTTTAGTTACGACTTTATTAATATGTTCTGTTGGGCAAATAAATATAATATGTGACTCTACCTTCTCCTCTGCAAAAAATTCAAAATATCTTCTGACTCTAAATCTCACAGCTCCATCTGACATTAAGGGGTCAAAGATCTCGCCAGTGTAAATTATGACTTTATTTTTAGTTTCGTAAACATATCCAAAATCTTGCATGAGTTCTTTCATTGGGCCACCTGGGATAAAATCAGCTTGGGTGTAAAACTCAAATTTATATTTAGAATTTTTAGAGTCAGCCAGAAGTGTTAAATAAACATCAACTATAAATAAACATTTTTTTATAAACCCAGGTTTTCTTTTATGATCTGAGTAGAATTTTTTTAAAGATTGCGGGTCATAGTCTAATGTTTTTAAGTAGTTAATCCCGATATTTCCCAAGCAGTAGTTGGCAGGTAGGTATAAAGTTTTTTGTTCTTTTGTGTATAAGTTTTTAAGGTAGCTTGTGTCTTCTAAGTATTTTAGTCTGGTGGCCATGTTTGGGCGGTGTGGTTCATTTGTTAATTTTTGGAATTGTTGACGGTTAATGTATCGGAATCGGTATATTAGAGGAGGTATTTCTTTTTGTTTGTTAGTTAGTGGAGGAAGAGTTATATATTTCATATACCCATCTTTCATTTCCTCCCTAAGTTACATCTAGGGAGGAACTTTAGTTCTCCTATTATATATAGGAATATAAGAAAGAAAATAAGTAAAATTAAGTATTGATACAACAGTCTAAACAAAGATTTCAGTTAATACATAGAGATGTATAAATATTGATCCTATTTTTTATCCCTTTTATATGGATTATCTGGCTGTTTTTTAGGTTCATTTTCTGGCTTTTTCTCAGTTGCTTTGAATATCTCTGGTTGTGGTTTTTTCCCATATTGTTCTTGGGAAAGTTTGATTACTTCTTCTGCAACTTTAGCATCAGTAACTACATTAAATTTTTCTACTTCTCCTGTAAAAACATCCTGAGGAACTAGGGCGCTGATTTTTATATAGAAATTATAGGAAGGCAAATTTTGCATTTGTCCTTTTTCAACTTTAGAAGAATAAAGCGGCAAAAGTTTTTCTTCATCTACCGGGCTATTGGTTCTAAAAGAAATCATTGTGCCGCTGTTACCGACTATGGTATCTAATAAATCCCGGTCAATCTGGACGGTATTTTGATGGGCTAAAATAGCAGCCAATCTATATTTCCGGGCTTCAGATAATACACCAGCAAAAGAGGTTGTGGCAAAGTTTTGAAATTCATCTATATAAAGGAAAAAATCTTGCCGGTTTTCTTCTTTCATTTGAATCCTTCTTAAAGCTGCTCTTTGAATTTCTGCCATTAATAAACTACCTAAAAAGAAAGAGTTATCTTCGCCAATTTTACCTTTTGAAAGATTACATAATAAGATCTTCTTTCCATTCATAACTTCACTTAAATCAAGATTACTTTCCGGATTATCTAAAATGCTTTTTGTAATAATAGTTGTTAAAAAAGTTCCTAACTTATTAGTGATCGGCATAATCTGATCAGCTTTCTGGTATGAACCTAATCCACCAAATTCTTTTTTCCAGAAGAGTTTTAAATGGTCATCAGTTAAAGCTTCAACTATTGGTTTTCTAAATTTGTTATCTGTTAAAAGTTTATAAATTGTTGAAAGAGTGGGATCAGGAGTTGCCAGAGCGGTCAACACTACATTTCTCAACAAATGTTCCATCCTTGGGCCGGAATACCGTTCAGGATAAAGTTTATGGAAGATGGAAATCAAAGTAGAGACAACTAAACTTTTCTCACGGTCTAACTCAACTTTAGTGAGATTATCAGGCATTTTTAATAGATTCAGTCCTAATGCATGTTCTACGTCGTAAGGGTTAAAATAATAAACATCTTTTCTTCTGGTTTTAGGAATAAGGCCTAAAAGCGATTCAACTAATTCGCCATGAGGATCAAGTACTGCCACGCCTTTTCCTTTGAGAATATCTTGATAAACCATTTGGGTCAAAAAATTAGTTTTACCTGTTCCGGTTGCTCCAATAATATAGGTATGTCTTCTGCGTTGTTCTAAGGTTTGCCCAATTGGCGTAACTATTCCACCATAATTATTATTGGCAAAAGTAATATCAAGCTCAGTACTTCTTTGTTTTAAAGCTAGTGGTGCTGGGAGCTGTGGACTTTTGACCTGAAGTAAATCTTCTGTTTTTGTAGTTGCTGTATAAGGTAAATGATACACGGATGCCAGTTCGCTGACGGATAGAATTGGATTATTCTCAAAAAATGATAACCGCTCATTTAAAATTGCAGTATTCAACTTTTTAATAAGTCTGTGTTTGAATAGAGATAGTAGCGGTTTTCTACCTTTAACTTTTTGATATGAAGTATTGAGCGTTTCAAAAGCTGAAAACATACCTTTCAGTCTTTCGTCTGCACTTTCTTTATAAGAGCTGGTGGCAAAATAACGAATAGTTGTTTCAAACAAAGGCTGGGAAACTTTACTGTGAATTGATTGATACTGAGTCTGTTTTTGCATTCCCAATTCATGAACATTTCTTTTTCTTGATTTTTCAAATACCCACCAAGGTAATGGTTCTTTACCGCTAGTAGTAATCCAGGCAAAGCTATAAACAGGAGTCAGGGCAGCAAATACTAGAATATTCGCGAATTTAGAAATAGCCCCTTCAAACATCCTGCCGATCCAAGTGGAAGAAGTTTTTCTAATCAGGTCTGAAATATCCAGATTGTTTAATAGCCTGGCATCTACTTCTTTAACAAAATTATTAAGCCTCGGGTAGGATGTTTCATTAATCGGCACACATATAAACTGGGCTACAACAATCTCACTGTCTAACAGTTTAGTCATATGGGCTGTAATGTAGGCAATCGGATCATATTGACTTAACATTTCTTGATTTTGTAGAGGATAGAGATATGAGTTTTTTAGTTTTAACTCCTGAGTCTTCAAACCTCTTGCTTCTCCCAGTTCGAAATGTTTCAGCATTAGATAATCAGAAACATAATTAATTTCAATCCCCGGAAGATAGGCCAGTAGATTTTTATAAATAATCACCTTGTCCGTTTCAGGTACTCGTAGAATAAATCTTATGCCTTGTTCTTTTGTGGAGACTATCTCAAAGCTAATACTTTTCTTAGTTGTAATAAACCAACCCGGAGAACTTGCTTTAATAATAGAATGTAAAACCGTAAATAATTGATTTGTTGATAATGGAGTTTTTAATGTTCGATCGGTTGGCTTAATTTCTAAAAAAGCATAACCAACTTTACGTGAGCTTTGAACTTCCAGATATTTTAAATAAAGCCAGATGAGAAAATAAAGAATAGTTACTGTTACTAAAGAGGCGATCAAACTTTGCCAAGTGAAATTCAAGTTAAAAAGAAAACTTAAATAAGAAGGAAAAGAATCAGCAAAGTTAATCTGATGCGCCATAAAATTATGGGCAGCAGTTATGCGCGGAGTATAACAAACCCTCTATCAAAATATCTACTTTCATGTATTGATTTCTTTTCCTGTCAAGAGTAGTATATCCCTACAGGGGGGATATATGTCATATAGACCAAAAGATACTCACGAAAGAATTACTCATCGTTTAAAGATAGCTAGGGGACATTTAGATAAGGTTATTAAAATGATGGAAGATGATGCTTACTGCATTGATGTTATGCACCAAATTCAGGCAGTTGAATCCGGATTGAAGGGAACTGGTAATCTTCTTTTAGAAAATCACCTTAAATCTTGTGTGGCCGATGCCATATCAAAAGGAAAAGCTGATGAATCAATTGCAGAAATAATGCAGGTATTCAAGAAAAAAAGCTAAGGAGGTGAGAAACATGAATGTTCAAATGAAATATGGGATAGCAGGTCTATTAATCGGCGGACTAATAGTTTGGCTGGTAACGGGTGCAACTTTAAATTCCAATAAAACCGGCATGATGAAAAATTCTGGCAATTTTGAAATGGCTTCCGCGAATATAGATGCTCATTTTATTGAGCAAATGATTCCACATCACGAGGATGCAATAACTATGGCTAAACTTGCACTAACAAAGGCAAAGCGACCCGAAGTAAAGAAATTAGCAGAGGAGATTATTGAATCCCAAGGTAAAGAAATAACCCAAATGAAAAACTGGTATCAGAACTGGTACGGTAAAGAAGTTCCGGAGAACCCCGGAGGAATGATGGGAAAAAATAGTGGGATGCACGGTGGAATGATGGGTGACGAATCTGATATGACAAACCTCGAACAGGCTTCCGATTTTGATAAAGCGTTCGTTGAAGAAATGATTCCGCATCACCAAATGGCGGTTATGATGGCAACTATGTTAAAAAGTGGGACTGAAAGGCAGGAGATGAAGCAACTGGCAGAAAATATAATTACTGCGCAAAATACTGAAATTAACCAAATGCGGGGTTGGTTAAAAAGTTGGTAAAAAGCGAATAGGGAGAAGTGCAGGTTACGCCCCACTTCTCCTGACGGAAGGATAAACTATGGAAATTGACAAATTACTTGTAACGATATTTAGCATTGGAGGAATTGCCTTTACATACTGGTTTTTCTTAATGAGACCGGAAAATGAAGTTGCAGTGACCTCGGACTCAGTTGATATAACTGTTGACGGAGGGTATGTTCCGGAAGTCATTTCAATTCCCAAAGGAAAAACTACAAAAATAAATTTCTTTAGAAAAGATCCATCCAGTTGTTTGGAGGAAGTCATATTAAGTGATTTTAAAATTAGAAAGAGCCTACCACTAAACAAAAGAGTAACTATTGCAATTACTCCTCAAGAGACTGGGGAATTTGTATTTACCTGCGGAATGAATATGTTTCATGGAAAGATCAGGGTGGCTTAAAGTGACTACTAATAAAAAAGCATTACAGCTGTCTTATTTCACTGTTGGATATAACTTGATTGAGGGAGCTGTATCTATTTTCAGTGGAATTGTTGCAGGAAGTTCTTCACTTGTAGGTTTTGGAGTTGATAGTTTTGTTGAATCTTCGTCAGGAAGTGTGATGATTTGGAGATTTCGTAATAGTGATGCTAAGTCTCATGAAGAGTTAGAGAAAATAGAGAAAAAAGCAGTTACATTTGTCTCTTACTCACTATTTATTCTTGGCACTTATGTTCTATATGAATCTGGTAGTCAACTCTATTTTCAGGAACCTCCGGAAAAAAGTTTAGTTGGAATTATTATCGCGGTTACCTCACTTATTGTTATGCCGGTATTAACTTATCTTAAATACAAAACAGGTAAAGAACTCAGGAGCAGAAGTTTGGTGGCAGATTCTAAACAAACATTAGCTTGTGTATTGCTTTCCGTAGCTTTGGTCATTGGGCTTGGTTTAAATTATTTTCTTGGCTTTTGGCAGGCAGATCCAATAGCAGGAATAATTATCGCAGGTTTTTTGCTTAAAGAAGGCTATTCAACTTACAAAGAAAAAGAATTGTGCGATTGTTAATAACATGGCAGAAATAAAAAAAACATATCCAATAAAAGGCATGCACTGTGCTTCTTGTGTGAGAGTAATTGAAAGATCACTTTCTAAAACTCCTGGAATAAAAGACGCCAATGTTAACTTAGCCACTGAAAAAGCTACAGTCACTTACGATGATACCCTTTGCGGCCCGGCGGAAATCGCTTCAGCAGTTTCAAATGTGGGATACACAGCTTTAATTGACCAAACTAAAGATGATGAAGATTCAGAGAAAAAAGAGAAAGAAAAAGAACTAAAGAAATTAAAAGTTAAAGTAGTAACAAGTTTAATTTTAGGAGGACTAATATTGTGGGGAAGTTTTCCAGGCCTAATGAGTACAGCCCCAAATTTTTTAACATTACCTTGGATTCAGTTATTACTCGCGATTCCTGTTCAATTTTGGGCAGGTTTGGATTTTTATAAAGCAACAATACCGGCTTTAAAACATCGACTGGCTAATATGGATACTTTGGTAGCCCTAGGGACAACTGTAGCCTTTGTTTTTTCAGTATTTATAACTTTCTTTCCTCATATTGTGATGGGTATAGGCCTTGAAGCAATGCCCTACTTTGATGTTTCTACTATAGTGATTGGATTAATTCTGCTGGGGAGATATTTTGAAGCTAAAGCAAAAATGGGGACTTCAGAGGCAATTAAAAAGTTAATCGGACTGCAAGCTAAAACTGCCAGGGTTATTAAAAATGGAAAAGAAATAGATATTCCGATTGAGGAAGTCTCAATCGGATCTGTTATTAGGGTTAGACCGGGAGAAAAAATTCCGGTAGACGGACTCCTACTTGAAGGAGAATCAGCTGTTGATGAATCCATGATTACTGGCGAGAGCATCCCAGTTGATAAACAAAAGGGCGATACTGTCGTTGGGGCAACTATGAATAAATCAGGTACATTTACTTATAAAGCTACTAAAGTAGGTTCGGATACGATGTTAGCTCAAATCATTAAATTGGTTCAAGAAGCTCAGGGAAGCAAAGCTCCAATTCAAAGGATCGCTGACACAATTTCTTCTTATTTTGTACCAATCGTTATTATGCTCGCATTTGCTACTTTCGGAGTTTGGTATGTATTTGGAGGCGCACAAGCTTTCTTATTTGCCCTATTAAACACTGTTGCAGTACTAATAATCGCTTGTCCTTGTGCGATGGGTCTTGCTACTCCTACAGCTATTATGGTGGGTACAGGAAAAGGCGCTGAAAAAGGAATTTTAATAAAGGATGCCGAAAGTTTAGAAATTGGAAGTAAGATAACGACGGTTGTTTTTGATAAAACTGGTACTTTAACTTATGGTAAACCAAAGGTGACTGATATTGTAGTTACAAACAGAATCAAGCTAGATAAGATTTTGAGCTACTCAGGATCGATAGAAAAAGGCTCGGAACATTCACTTGCTGATGCAATCGTCGCTAAAGCGGAAGCAGAAAAAGCTATTATTCAACCTGTTACTAAGTTCAAAGCTATAGCCGGACATGGGGTGGAAGGAGTTATTGATTCCAAGAGTATATTCCTAGGGAACAGAAGATTAATGGAAAGAGAGAACATATCTCTTGGTTCATACATGAGCCAAATTCAAAAACTTGAAGAGGAGGGCAAGACGGTCATGATGTTGGGTGTTGATGGGAAACTGGCAGGTTTAATTGCAGTTGCAGACACCTTAAAAGAAACAGCAAAAGCGGGTGTTAAAGCCTTACAAGATAAAGGAATCGAAGTCGTTATGATCACTGGGGACAATAAAAGAACAGCTCAGGCAATTGCCTCAAAGGTGGGCATCAAAAAAGTATTGTCAGAAGTTTTGCCGGAACAAAAAGAATCTGAAGTGAGAAAGCTTCAATCAGAGGGGAAGGTAGTGGCGATGGTAGGAGATGGAATAAATGACGCGCCTGCTTTAGTTGCCGCAGATATTGGCATTGCTATGGGAACAGGAACAGATGTGGCAATTGAGGCTGCTAATATAACTCTCATTAATAAAGACCTAACGTCTGTATCTTCAGCTCTAGATCTCTCCAAGAAAACTATGAGAACTATTAAAATTAACCTATTTTGGGCATTTGGTTACAATATTTTATTAATACCTGTAGCTATGGGGATTCTTTATCCAATATGGGGAATTTTATTAAATCCAATTTTTGCTTCAATCGCTATGGCTACAAGTTCTATCTCTGTTGTGTCAAATTCGTTGTTGCTAAAAAGGCATAAAATCTGATTAAATAGGTTCTGGATAGTACTACAACTTGTAGTATTTACTTAAAATAAAAATATGAATCTTTGGGTAATATTTATAACTGGGTTAACTGTAGGTGGATTAAGCTGTTTGGCAGTTCAGGGTGGATTACTTGCTTCAACAATTGCCGCTCGTGAGGAAGATGATACAAAAAAAGGGAAATTAGGTAAGCATAATTTTTTTCCGGTTACAGTTTTCTTAGCCTCGAAACTAATAGCTTATACTCTCCTAGGTTTTCTTCTTGGAGCATTTGGGCAGACATTGGCACTATCAGATGAAGTCCAAATCACTATGCAACTCGTAGCTGGGCTTTATATGGTTGCGATAGCTCTAAACTTATTAAATGTGCATCCAATATTTAGATATGCCGTCATTCAGCCTCCTAAATTTCTGACAAGACTTGTTAGAAACCAGTCCAAATCTAAAGACTTATTCGCTCCAGCTTTCTTAGGAGTCATGACTATTTTTATCCCTTGTGGCACTACCTTAGCTATGGAGGCTCTAGCAATATCTAGTGGAAGCGCACTGATGGGGGCAGCAACTATGGGAGCCTTCGTATTAGGTACTGTACCCTTATTCTTTGGACTGGGATTTTTAACAACAGCTTTAGGAGATACTTTTAAAACTCGCTTTTATAAATTAGCTGGACTCGCAGTTTTGTATTTGGGAGTAACATCAATAAACGGTAGTTTAGTTGCAGTAGGATCACCTATTACTTTGCAATCAATTGCCGAAAACTCCCCAGTTCAAATCAATTTAAATCAGGAAGAACAGGTAGCTACAGTGAAAGGGATGAAATTAGGACAAACTCAGTCACTAGACATAAAGGTATTACCAAATGGTTATAGTCCTAACTACTTTAAGGTGCAATCCGGAGTGCCTCTTCAGATAAACCTAACTACCTCCGGTAAGCTCACTTGTGCCTCTGCTTTTAGAATTCCTAAACTGGGCATCAGTAAAAGACTGGCGGCTAATAACACAGAATCAATCGTTATTCCTCCTCAGAGTCCTGGTAAGATTCCGTTTACCTGTTCAATGGGAATGTATACAGGAGTAATTGAGGTGATTTAATATGGCAAAAATAGTTAAAAAGAAATTTAAAATAGAGGGCATGTTTTGCACCGCCTGTTCTATGAATATAAATTTTGATTTAGAGGATATAGGTGTTAAATCAGCCAAGACAAGTTACGCTAAGCAGGAATCAGAAATAGAATTTGATGAAGAAAAGATTAATTTAAAACAAGTTATAGAGAGTATTAAAAAGACAGGTTATAAGGCTACTCTGCAACCCTAGATATCATATTTTCTTACTTGACAAATCCCATAATTTAGCTTTAAACTATTCATAATGTGAATAGTTTTACATAAGGATTTAACAACATGGGAAGAGTTAAAAAACAAAAGGAAAAACATGAAACTACAGATAGACCTCCTACTTCCAACCTGACTCTAGAAGAACGCCTTAAAGTTATTACTAACCTAATAGTGGATCGAATAATAGAAGACCAAATAAATGGCAATTTGCGGTTCAAGACTAAGGAAGCTAAGTCATGACACCTAATCCTCAATTAAACAACGCAGTAGCAGCTATCAGAGTATCCTCTTTAAAACAGGGTCTTCAGGGCGATTCACCGGACGCACAAAAGGAGCAGATAGAACGATTTGCGGAAGCACATGGCATTACAATCAAGAAATTTTTCACCTTTATGGAATCTGCTTCAAAAGAGCAGCAACCAGTTCAAGAAACGATAGACTACTGCAAAAATCCTCAGAACAATATTCAGTTAATGATTATTAAGTCAATTGATCGTTTCACCAGGGGTGGCTCGTATTTATATAGTGACCTTAAAATACAACTGGATAGAATAAAAGTTCGCCTAGTAGATATTTATGGAGTCATAGGCAATCAACAAGTAAATACACTTGAACATTTAGGTATGGAATTCTCCTGGAGCGTTTACTCACCTACTCAAAAAGCTGAATTACTGGAAGCAGAAAGAGCTAAGGATGAGATACGAGATATCTTAAGTAGAATGATTGGTGCCGAAATTCGTTATGTCCGAATGGGCTATCCTCTTGGTATACCACCTTTTGGTTATAGGCATGAAAAAGCAGAAACAACTCATGGTAGAAGAGTTGTCTTAGCCGCTGACCCAAAGGAAGCAAAATGGATAATTAAAATGTTTGAGTTAAGAGCGCGAGGAAGTATGACTGATCAGCAAATTGTTGATGAGGTAAATAACTTAGGTTTTAGAACTCGGAAGTTTTACAGACGTAATCCTAAAAATAAAACCCAGATAATAGGTACAACAGGTAATCAACCAATAACTTTAAAACAATTCTGGAAAACGATTGAGAACCCCCAGTATGCAGGTGTCTTTTCCCATAAATGGACTCAGCGTAAATTTATAAAGGGCAACTACGAAGGTTTAGTAAGCTATGAAATGTTTAATAAAGCAAATCGAGACAAAATAATTATATCCGAGATTAACGGTCAAGTTCTCGTAGAGAAAAGAAAACCTGCCGAATGGCAGCTTAAAAAGACCGTTAAAAACCCTGATTACCCTTATAAAAGATATGTTATGTGCCCTGAGTGTAATAAACCATTTGCCGGAAGTGCTTCAAGAGGTAAATCCGGCGTAAAATTTCCTGCATATCATTGTAGTCGAGGACATAAGTATCTAAGAATTCAGAAGAAAGATTTTGAAAATACCATACACAATTTTGTCAAAGGACTAAAAATTAGTGACGAATACAGAGAAGCTTTGAAAAAGGATGCAATTAATGAATGGCAAAGACGGATGAAAGAAAATAAAGTTGATTCCTCAGAAATTGACGAAAAGATTAACCAAGTTGAATTAAATATCTTGTCACTCACAGAAACTGTCAAAAAAGTATCTGTTGAAAGTGTGATTAAATCCGTAGAAGCAGATATATTAAAAGCAGAAAATCAAATAGCTCAGCTCAAGTTAGAGAAAGAGAAAAAAGAGTCCGAATACATCAATATGGAGGTAATTATGGACAACATAGATTATTTCTTGGAACACATGGAGGATTTGTTGCTAGGAAGCCCCGAACCCCTTAAAAGAGCTGCCTATTTTGGCATACTATTCAAGCAAGCTCCTACCTATGAAGAAATAAAGTTTGGAACACCAGAATTGGAGCAATGTATCGCTCTAAACGAGCTATTTAAACAGTCTAATTCTCTTAATGTGGGCGCTGAGGGTCTCGAACCCCCGACAACCTCGGTGTAAACGAGGTGCTCTACCAGCTGAGCTAAGCGCCCTAACTTCGGATAAATCAGATAAGATCGGATGAGATCAGACAGGTTTATACCAATTTCCGATCTATCTGATCTAAACTTCGAATTCACTTTGTTATCTGATCTTATCTGACTTGTGCCGCGACTCGGACTCGAACCAAGATAGGATGCTCTTCAGGCACCTGCAATGACCATCTTTGCTATCGCGGCTAAAATCTACCCATAAGTGACAGACTTGCCTCAAATTGTAACCTAATGAGGCTAGAAATGCAAAGGTAGGTAGATTAAGTTCTAATTTCTAAGTAGTCTAATTTCTAAATAATGTCTAATTACCAGAATTCTAAATACTTAAGTCATTAGCATTTGGGATTTGTTTAGATTAATTAGAAATTAGTAATTAGAAATTTTCTTTACTCCTCTTCCCCTCTAAGTCCGTCGTTTTAAAACTCTGTTAAGCCTAGGCATTTGGCAAACTCAAAGGGGAGAGAATTCTAACTACATAGCTGGAGCACCACCGGCTGGTGGAGTTCCTCCACCCATTCCTGTGTCACCACCTGTTGGAGGTGTCATAGGATCTACTGGTGCACTCGGAGCTCCCATTGGATCAGCTGGCATTGCTGCCGGCATTCCCATTCCACCATCGGTTGACGGAGAAGCAGGAGCTGGAGTTGGCATATCCATAGGTGTTCCCATACCACCATCAGCTGGTGCTGGAGCTGGTGTTCCCATTGGGTCTGTTACCCCACCTTCAGCCGGAGCTGGAGGAGTTGTTGGTGCACCCATTGGATCTGCTGGCATTCCCATTGGAGGAGTAGCTGGCATATCCATTCCACCTGCTGGAGGTGTCATAGGATCTGCTGGCATTCCTGTAGGGGCTGCTGGCTGAGGCATATCTGCCCCGCCTGCTGGATTTTGCGGATTATTTGAATCCATAATAATATCACCCCCTTTGCTTGATCAGTTTATGAACAAAACCAAAATAAAGTCAAGAGCAAACGATAAAAATTTTCTAATTTCTAATTTCTAATTAGTCTAAATAATGTCTAATGAAAAAAATTCAAAAATTTAGTCATTAAGATTTATGATTTATTTAGAAATTAGAAATTAGGGTAATTAGAAATTATCTTGTTATAATACCCATATGTTAGTTGACGAAATTACATTAAAAGTTCAAGGCGGTCATGGTGGGCCTGGTAAGGTTTCTTTTAGGCGCCCTCCCAATAAAGGACCTGATGGCGGAAATGGTGGTCAGGGAGGCAATATTATTATTCAACCAACTGATGACATTACAGCATTGGGAAGATTCTCCAGAAACACTCAGGTTAAAGCCGATAACGGCGAAATAGGCCAACGAAGTACCAAATTTGGCCACAATGCCGGAGACAAAACAATTGTCTTACCTGTTGGTTCTTTTATTGAATGTCTAGAAGATGGATCAATAATTGAAATAACTCCCAGCACGCAAACTTTTATCATCTGTCGCGGTGGACGAGGCGGCCTTGGTAACCACGAGTTCCGATCTTCAACCAACACCACTCCATTAAATGCTGAACCAGGAGAACCAGGAGAAAAGAAAACTCTCAGAATTTTACTTAAATTAATCGCCGACTATGGACTTATCGGACTTCCAAATGCTGGTAAAAGCAGTTTACTAAATGAACTAACTAAAGCAAATGTGAAAGTTGCAAATTATCCTTTCACCACTTTAGAACCAAACCTGGGAGTTTGTAACAGAAAAATTTTGGCAGATATCCCCGGTCTTATTGAAGGAGCAGCTTCCGGAAAAGGTTTAGGAATCAAATTTCTAAAACATATCGAAAAAACCCATTCCTTACTCCACTGTATTGCAGCAGACTCCGATGATCCCAAAACTGACTACAAAACGATCTGGAATGAGATGAATCTGTTTGACAAAGGGCTCAGGGAAAAAGAAGAGATCATCTTACTGACCAAATCCGACACAGTCGATGCCAAAGAAATAGCAAAAAAAGCCAAACTTTTCAAAGGCAAAAAAGTAATTACAGTCTCAATTTATGATTATGACAGCATCGAAGCACTCAAGAGAATAATTAGTTACTAAATTTGTCATCCTGAACTTGTTTCAGGATCTTCCTAGGTACATAAATATTCTTGCTAAATTTTTACTCAATTCATGCTGTTGATTATAGTTGGAAGATGCCGAAACAAGTTCGGCATGACAAGTTTAGTCTATCCTTTGAATATCAGCACCAAGGGATGCTAAATTTTCCACAATATTTTCATAACCTCTTTCAATCAGTTCAGCTTTATTAATGACACTTCTTCCATGAGCACATAAAGCTGCCAATACCAGCGCCATTCCAGCCCGGATATCCGGAGTTTCCATCTCACGACCCCACAGCTGGGAAGGACCATAAACAATTACCCGATGTGGATCAGCGATCACAATATTTGCTCCCATACTCATCAGCTTATCAGTAAAAAACATTCTCGACTCATACATCCAGTCGTGCAGCAATGATATCCCTTTAGATTGTGTGGCTAAAACAATGGTCATACTCATCAGGTCGGTCGGAAATCCCGGCCATGGTCTGACATGTAGTCTATTGATCGCCTGTAAATCTTTTCCAGAAACAACTATCGTTTTTCCTTCTTCTTTAAAATCAATTCCCATTTTTTGTAAAGGCAGATAAAGCGGTTCCAGATCTTTTAATGAAGTATTAGTCAGAGTTATTTCTCCTCCGGTAATAGCCGCTGCTACAGCATAAGTTCCTATTTCTAGATACTCTGTCCCAATTTCAAACTCAGCATCTTCAAATTCAGTTGTTGCAGTAATATTCAAAGTAGGCGAACCTATTCCCGAGATTTCCACTCCCATTTTCTGAAGCAATTTACACAGATCCACTACATGAGGCTCCATAGCACAATTTTTTAAAGTGGTTTTACCTTTGCCATAACTGGCAGCCAAAATT
Source organism: uncultured Gammaproteobacteria bacterium (assembly GCA_964446685.1). Taxonomy (GTDB): domain Bacteria; phylum Patescibacteriota; class Microgenomatia; order Daviesbacterales; family UBA10151; genus CAZWRN01. The sequence goes on from CAYUPO010000010.1 coordinate 42,046, forward strand.
AGATTTTCAGTTGCAGTCACAGATGGCTCATCTAGAAAAATTTCCTCAGTCTTGTCTCGGTCGCCTCTTTTACCTTTGTAATCCCGATCTTCCCTTTCAAACTCAAACCCCAGCTCCTCAAACCCCTGAATGTGTGTCTCAATACTTCTCTTACCGATAATATCTCCGCCTGGATGTGAAAATTCAGCTTTACCCATTCTTCCCAGAAGAGGCCCGACAATCAAAATTGACGCCCGCAGTCTTCTGATCAACTCCTTTGGCATCCGAAAATCAGACAGTTCAGCCGCATTTATTGTCAGAGTATGCTCCCCTCTTTCAACTTTCACTCCTAATGAAGTCAAAATATCAATCATCACAGCTACATCAGAGATATGCGGAACATTTGTCAGAGTTACTAATTTATCAGACAACAGAGCTGCTGCCATACAAGGCAAAACGGAGTTTTTATTACCGGATACCCGAATCGTTCCGCTTAATTTTTTGCCGCCTTCAATAATATAAGTTGCCATTGATAAAAATTATAACTAAACCCTCAGGTTAAAGCAAAGCTGTCAATCTTATATACCTATTTGATTAAGTGGATTTTGACTAATGGTGACAAAGTCCAAACGGTCATAAAGATGTTTACCTTCAGGAGAAGCCAAAAGTGAAGCACTCTGATAACCATTCTCAGCTGAATCACTTAATACTCTTTCTAACAAGGTTGTACCAAATCCCTGGCCTTGAAATTCTGGAAGAGTGGCCATACTCCAAACCTGAACATCAGGTTTGTTTGCCATTCGACCAGAAATTAAAGTTACAGTTGATGTCGGTCTGCCTTCATGAACCAACGTATAAATTCCAACTGTTTTATCTCTTAAAACACCTACGTTTACGATTTGATTTAAGTCATCAATATCCGTACCAAAGGCCTGGTGCTGGATCAAATTTGAAACACCAATCTGTGGAAGAGTAGTCGCCTTTTCAATTAATACATCAACTGGTAATTTCGTATCTTGTCTGACTGAATCATCCAACTGTCTAATTTGTAATGTGGAAAAACCCAGATGCTCATTCTGAGTCATCGAACTAGGGCCATAAACAAAACCAGGTAATTGTCTGGTTAATAGCTCTTCATGTAGTTTCTGCAAACCACCTTCACTTCCTGTAAATCCCAAATTCAACCAGGGATCCTGTAAATGTGTCATTACTAACCAATCCGGAGCCACACCAACTAATTCCAGTTTTGGGGCGTCTTGAGAAATGGCTTTGACAGCTTTTTTAGCACTAACAAAAAAATCTTTTTCAATCGACAGGGACATAACTATGAAATTATAACACGGAAGAGTGATATTAAAAAACTATAAGTTGAAATATTGATTTAGGTTATCTAAAATATGCACTATGAAAGATAAAATAATATGCTGGGATTTAGACTATACATTAGGAGAATTTAGTATTTTAGCAATTAAACAAGAATACGGAATTGATAGTGACGAATTTAAAAGTTTTGCACAAAAATTCCCTTTTTCAGTAAGATATGGCATGGCGGAAACATTGGAGAAATTATTAATTACGGGACATACAAATGTAGTAACTACATCAGCAACAAAAAAATATGCGGAAGAAGCCTTAAGAAAAAGTAAATTAAGACCCTATTTTGCGGAGGTCTTTGGTAGAAGTAAAGTATGTAAAGATGGTAGCTTTGGCAAAGATTACTTACCAGTAGCTCATTGGGCACAAATTGATAAAGACCACGTTTCTAGAAGCATGTTAGTGATAGGTGATGCAATTGGCGATAAACCTCGTGATATTGACGACTTAGTATTTCTACATGATGCAACTTCTCCAAATGCTGATCCCGTTATCATTTCCCGTACCATAACTGCTTTGGAAAATACAGATAATAATTATAAAACGGCATTTGATGCGCTTTACGAGCAAGGCCAAAAAATTAGATCCTTCCGTGGACTTGACTTAGGCGGAGGCTTAAGAATTTCATTAGAATATACCGATGTTTATCGAAGAACTCGTGATACAGAAGAGACAGGGAAATATCCAGTTATAGTTTTAGCTCCCGATTTAAAAATTCACCAAAAACCTTTGGTACAAATTACTTAACAGTCACAGATTTGGCTAAATTTCTTGGCTTGTCAGGATCTAGACCTTTGCCTTTGGTAATATTGTAAGCTAGCAGCTGAGCAGCTACTACATTTGGAATAACCACCGCTTCATTACAACTCGCTACTTCAATATACTCATCATAAACCGGATTGGGTTTGGAAGAGATTCCTATCACAAAAGCTCCCCTGGCTTTCACTTCATGTGCCGAAGACAAAGTATCCTCATATGTTTCATCTTCCGGGTTATAGACAATCACCGGAGTACCTTTTTCAATCAAAGCAATGACACCATGTTTCAACTCCCCTGCTGCAAAACCTTCGGCATGAATATATGAAGACTCTTTGATTTTCAGAGCCGATTCAAGAGCTGTGGGGTATGAAACACCCCGTCCTAAAACAAAAATATCTTTTGCGTCTTGTAAATTTTTGGCAATTTTGGCAAATAGTTGAGAGTCATTCAAAAGTTTCTGAGCTTCATTCACAGCAACTGCTAAATCTTTTTGACCCTGATCAAAAGTCTTAGCATAAGCATGGGCTGTTAATATCAGAAAACTGACTTTGGCGGTAAATGCTTTTGTCGAAAGCACACATTTTTCAATTCCGGCGTTGAGCAAAAAACTGGCATCAGAGATCCGGTCCAAAGTTGATCCATAAGTATTCAAAACTGAAGCAATTTTTGCGCCTTTGGCTTTTGATATCCTGACGCTATTAATCAGGTCAATTGTCTCCCCCGACTGAGAAAAAGGCATCAATAAAGTATTTTGATTCATAAAATCTGCCAGATAACCAAACTCTGATCCCTCACCAACATGGATCTGTTTTTTGGCAATTTTTGAAAAGATATATTTACCGGTCAGTGATGCATAAAAAGCTGTCCCACATCCAACAAAATAAGTTTGTTCTGCCTGTTTAATATAATCAGCAAATTTTTGATAAACAGCTTCATCCCTAGACATCAGCTCCTGAACAATAGTTGGCTGCTCATGCATCTCTTTGGTCATAAAGTCTGGATACTCACCCAGCAGAGCTTGTTTTGGATCCATATCCAGTTTCTGCAAAGTGATTGATTTGACTTCACCTTTAGTTGTAAAAAATTCTACCCCTTGCTTGGTAATCTGTAGCAAATCCCCATCTTCAAAAAAATAAACATTTCGGGTATGTGGCAAAAGTGCTGAAACATCAGAAGCCAAAAAATATTCATTGTTTTCCTGCCCGAAAATAAGTGGAGAACCATTTTTGATAGCTAGGATAACATCTTCTTTGGGAAAGAAAAAAATAATTCCATTCAACCCTTCCAAATGGTGAAATGTTTTCAAAGCTACTTCTTTCAAATCTGAAGTAGTTTTTTTGATCTCAGAGGCTAAATGAGCAATTACTTCAGTATCTGTCTCACTTTGAAAGTGATAACCTTTTTTCTCTAATTCTTTTTTAATCTGTTCAAAATTTTCAACAATACCATTATGTACTACCACGACCTGCTGATCCTGTGAAACATGTGGATGAGCATTCTCATCTGTAACGCCACCATGAGTGGCCCAGCGGGTATGACCTACCGCAATCGAACAATTCATTTCAGGTAAGGTGGCATTACCGATCTTACCGACATGTTTTTCGACCACGAGAGCCCCATCAGCTTTTTTAGCTGCCACACCCCACGAGTCGTATCCTCTGTATTCCAGAGTTTTTAGACCGTCTAAAACGATATTTCCGGCATCGGTCCGAGGACCAACATAGCCAAATATTCCGCACATATTTTTTTTTACGCTGAAAAAGTAATTAAAGTTTCAGGTGATTAATCTGATTACCAAAGGAGAAATTAGCTGTTAGTTTCTTTGTTTCAGATATTACTATCTGATTTTAAAAACTAACTTTAGGATGCTAATCACACCCTAAGGGTTTCCGCAGATGCTTGTTAACTTTGTCATTCTGGCTAATCCAGAATCAAAATCTAACAGCCCGATTCCATGTTCAAAAATACTTCTGTATCCGTATCCCGACGTAAGTCGGGATCCATAAAACCCAGGGGTTACCTAAGTAATATATAGATCCCGTATCTAGTACGGGATGCGGTGAAGAGGGTATTTTCAAACACAGCCCTTTTCCTCGTTTTCCAATAACTTTCGCTATTGGATCCACACGCTCTTTCTTTACAGTCTCCTCATGTCAACGTACTGGTAAATGATAACTCTAGAGCAAACTGGTGTCAAATGATTTTTCATCAATCAAAAAGCTATTACCTTTCATATCTTTTAATTCATTTCTGATAAAAGGAATCATCCACTGCAAATTTGGTAAACATTTAGCGGGCAAATTATTCACATCAAACCATTCAATTTTTTCTTTTTCATAAGTAACCGCTTCAAAGATTTTTCCATGAAAAATAACTCCAAATACATACACCTGCCAATCTACACCTTTTAGTGAACCCATCAGCCGGACTTTCTTTTTATCCAAAACAATCCCACTTTCCTCTTCAATCTCTCTTAAAAAACAGGTCATTCCACCTTCACCTTTTTCAATTTTGCCACCCAAACCATTTAATTTTCCTTTTTGCCATTCCGGAGCAATCTTATGAATTAGTAATACTTTTTCCAGATCTGGTGTAAATAAAAATCCGACAGTAAATTTTCGCATATTTTTTTCAAGCAGTAATTTTAAACATCAGCCAAATTCCAATAATACTTCCTATTCCACTAGTCAAAATAGATGTAAACGAAAAAAAACTATCTCCCCATAAAAGCGGAATATATCCGCCTACAACTGATCCGATCGTTAATCCAAGCATAATTAAAAAATTACGAGACATAGCAATATACTAACACGTTATAATACTTCTATGAGTTTTAGATTTCAAAAAGTTGTGATTGGCGGCACTTTTGATCTGCTACATCTGGGACATAAAAAACTCCTGCAGACCGCTTTTACAGAAGGCAAATTTGTTAGTATAGGTTTGACTACTGATACTTTTAATATTGCCAGGGATAAATATACCTTCCAAAATTTTCCCCAGAGAAAAAGACAATTGTCTTCTTATCTTAATACAGCCGGATTTACTAACCGATACAAAATCATTCCCATAAATGACATCTACGGTAATTCCCATACTGATCAGCAACTTGAAGCAATTGTAGTAACATCCGAAACTGATAAAAATTCAAAACTAATTAATCAAAAAAGATTAGCCACCAATTTACCACAGTTAACAATCATTACTACACCTCATCAGCTTGATCAATCAGCTCAGATAATTTCTTCTACCCGAATCAGACAAGGATTAATTGACCAAACTGGAATAGTTTATCAACAGTTTTTAAAAAAAATTGCTAACAAACAAATTCCACAAAATCTGCAGCAAAAGTTAAAAAAACCTTTAGGAAATCTGATCCAGGAAATTCCAAAAAAAATATCTGGCAAATTAATCACAATTGGAGACATCACAACTAAAAATTTTTTAAACAAAAACCAAACTCCTGATCTTGCAGTTATTGATCTCAAAACTAAACGAATTCAGCATTTTGATTCAGTTGCTGATTTGGGGATTTCACAAGAAACTAAAATCATCAAACTAAATAATCCAGCAGGTCAGATTTCCAGTGAACTTATTGATTGTTTATTAAATCAAAACACTAGTAAAAACCAAACAGTTATTCAGATTTTGGGAGAAGAAGACTTAGTTGTCTTACCGGCAGTTTTATTAAGTCCTCTGGGAACCCGGATCTATTATGGACAGCCAGATCAGGGACTAGTTTCCATCATCGTCAATCCATCTTCCAAGAAAAAAATTTATCAGCTACTGTCACTGGTATAAATTTATGAAAAAACAAACAACCGGTGTTTACCTGATCAAGAATAACCAGATTTTATTTTTAGTTAGAAAAAAGAAAAATGATACCAGACACCAACAGAAAATTTATCTACCAATTGGCGGACATGTCGAAGATGGCGAAGAGGTCACAGCAGCTGCCATTCGTGAAGTCAATGAAGAATCAGGTATCACAGTTCACTCACTAGAATTAAAAGGTATCCTCAACATCCGTGGTCAGGCGACAGGAGAAAATGATATTACAATGTTTATTTTTACTTCTGTTGACTTTACAGGTAAAGCCAAAACCGGAAATGAAGGATCGTTTGAATGGGTTAAACAGGATCAATTAGATAGGGTGAATTTATACACTGGTGACAAAATATTTCTAAATTATTTATTCAGTTCACAATTTTTTGTTTTAGATTTTGAGTATCAGGGATTTACATTTATCTCTCACAAAGTATTAAAGCTGATTAATTAACCTGTTTTGTATTAAAATACCCAAATGGAAGAAATAATCAGTGTTTATAAACCAATTGGTATTACCCCCTACCAGTTAATTCAGAATTTAAGAAAAAAGGATTCAAGATTCAAGGATCTTAAAATAGGCTACGCCGGCCGACTTGATCCATTGGCTCATGGAGTCATGCTCTTAACTCTTGGTGAAGGAAATAAAAACCGTGACAAATATTTAAATTTAAATAAATCTTACGACTTTACTGTTTTATTTGGTGTCGAAACAGATTCATATGATTATTTGGGTTTCTTAAATTCATCAGCGATCTTACCAATTCCAGAAAATCTGGAGGAGAAAATTAAAAATTTTATTAAAAACAACCATGGGAAATTCACCCAACCCTATCCCCCATTTTCTTCAAAACCAGTGAATGGTATCCCTTTATACAAATTAGCCAAAAGCGGCAAGATTGACCTAAACACAATTCCAACAAAAGATGTGGAAATTTTTAACCTTAAACTTAAATTAATAGAAACAAAATCCACAGCAGATATTAAAAAAGAAATTATTTCCAATTTAAAAAAAATAAAAGGTTATTTCCGCCAAACAAAAACAATTCAAAAATGGCAGGAATTATTCAAAAAACACCCCGATCATTCTTTCACCATGGCCCATTTTTCAATAGATTGTTCATCCGGTACATATGTCAGATCACTAGCCCAAAGAATGGGACAGGATCTAAAATGCAATGCCATAGCCTACGAAATTTACCGCACCAAAGTCGGAAACTTTACAATTACCGATGCAATGAAAATTGAATAGTAGAAGTAGAACCTATATTTCTTTCAAAATACCCCTATTTCTGTTAAAATTCCTATGTTACTTATAACTGTTGTTTGTTATTTGGTTTTTGATATTTGTTATTTTATAATGCGGGATCGTCTAATGGTAAGAGAATCTTTCCATCAGCCGATCTACTTTGTTTAATAATTACTTTGCGGGATCGTCTAATGGTAGGACGACAGCCTTTGGAGCTGTCTATCATGGTTCGAACCCATGTCCCGCAGCATTTTAAAAAAACACCCCTTGTGGGTGTATTTTTTAAAATATGTGTGGACTAAGGATTCGAATCTCCGATTTAACCATTTAAAATTATCGTTATCACTCTCTTCATAAATTAAAATACGAATTTAAATCTTTTAGGAAGGTGGTTCGGCAATTTCTCTATCAAACGGTCTCTTATAAGTAGAGAAATTGTGAAGCACCCATGTCCCGCAGCCGATTCGACTCCTTTCAGTCGCTCACGGCTATAGCCTTTTATTTTGAACATGGTTAATGGGGCGAAATTATTTACCTTTTTTTTGAAGTACTACTTTCGCAGAATCTTATCCATGGCTTTACCCTTAGCTAATTCATCTATTAATTTATCCAAATATCTGATCCCCTGCATTGTTGGATCTTGAATATTTTCCACTCTGACACCACAAACAACTCCTTTAATTAAATGCCTCAAAGGATTCATTTCCGGAGCTTGATCTAAAAAAGTCTGAAAGTCTGTTTGTTTATTCAATTGAGAATTTAATTCCTGACTGCTATAACCTGTTAACCATTCAATAATCTGGTCAACTTCTGCTTTAGTTCTGCCTTTTTTCTCTGCTTTTGCAATATAAAAAGGATAAACACCAGCAAAACTCATTCTAAAAATTCGGGTATTATTTTTCATAAATTATTAAATACTAAAATATTTATTTGCTAAACATATAGATCACAGCTATGCCAGAAAATATTAAGCCTCCACCTATTAAAACACTTAAACTTAAATTATTTTCTTTAA
>CAYUPO010000011.1:0-47295 GCA_964446685.1 uncultured Gammaproteobacteria bacterium
GCTAAAATTCTCAGTAAAAGGGGTCTGATAGTAACCTCAATCAAAGAAAAAAAAGAGGCTAATTTAAAGTTTTTTGAAAAATTTTTTAATAAAGTTTCATTTGAAGAAGTAGTGGTTGCCACCAGACAACTGGCAACCATGATTGAATCAGGACTTGTTTTGTCCGAATCTTTTGATATTTTAGTAGAACAGCAAACCAATAAAAAATTTAAAACTATCTTAGAGGATATTTCCAGAGATATAAAAAACGGACTTGATCTGACTTCAGCCATCAAAAAACATCCGGAAGTATTTCCACCACTTTACGGCAATCTGATCAAATCCGCTGAGCAGGCTGGAAATCTGGATGTGGTTTTGACTCAAATGGCGGACAATTTGGAAAAGGAGCGGGAATTCAGAGGTAAAGTTAAAGGCGCACTTATTTATCCGGTAATTATTTTAGTAATGATGACAGCGGTGATGGGTATTATGGTCTTTTTTGTTATTCCTCGATTGACCTCTCTTTATACCCAGTCGAGTATCGATCTTCCGCTGCCGACTAAAATTTTAATCGGTATTTCCGGATTTTTCCTGGGTTATTGGTGGGTTATGTTAATTCTGATAATTGTCGGAGTTATCGCTTTTAACCGCTTTGTGGCAACCCCTGAGGGAAGAATGGCTGTCGATGCTATTTTACTTAAAATGCCGATTGCCGGAAAAATTATCCGGGGAACCGCACTGACCAACTTTACCCGCACATTTGGTCAGCTTTCATCAGCAGGTGTGCCAATATTAGAATCCCTCCAGACAATCAAAGATATTACATCCAACAGAGTTTACAAAAAAGCTCTGGAAGACACCTATTCCGGTGTTGAACGTGGTCTGACATTTTCAGCTCAACTGGATGCTGTCGGTGTTTTTCCCAAGATTATCTCTCAAATGTTTAAAGTAGGAGAAGAAACCGGCAAAATCGATAAAGTTTCTTTCAAATTAGCTGATTATTTTGAGTCAGAAGTTGATAATATGCTTAAAAATTTAACAGTTCTAATCGAACCGATTGTCTTGGTTGTACTTGGTGTCGGAGTCGGATTTATTGTTCTCTCAGTTATTCTGCCAATTTATAAATTAACTACCTCATTCTCATAGATGATAGTTAATAGAAGATTGAGGATAGTGTTTTGAAGATAGAAAATAGATGTTAAAAAAACTCCTCTTGACTGTCTCTACTCATTTATGTGTATATAGTAGAAACAAATTATGGAACGGATAATTATCGGATTTATCTTTGGGGCAGTCTTTGGTAGCTTCATTGATTGTATAGCCAATAGGTCATATACCAAACAATCCTTCTGGGGACGTTCTCACTGTGATAACTGCAAAAAAACTTTAACCTGGTATCAACTTTTTCCGATAATTTCCTATCTGACATTACGCGGAAAATGTACCAGCTGTCATAAAAAAATCAGTCTTGAATCAACACTGGTTGAAATAATTACCGGATTAATTACTGCAATGGTGGCTTTTATGCTCATACCGGCTAATTTTATTACTTATGACTGGACATATCAGCTACTTATAGGGCTTGATTTCCTATTTAAACTATTTGCCATCTATGTCTTTATTATGGTTTTTATTACTGACATCAAAACTGGATTGATCCCTGACCGTATTACTTATCCGTCCGTGATCATAGCCGCAGGCTACCTTATTTTCATTAGTGTATTAAAAATAGCCTTATTTTATTTCTCACTAAAAAACAGCCCTCTGGGTCAATATTTACTCCCCCCTGCCTCAAATTATTTTTATAACCAAATTCTAACTATGCTAACTCCAGTTGGATTATCATTTTTATCCGGAATCGTGGTTGGTTTATTCTTTTTAATACTAATTCTTGCTACATCAGGCCGTGGGATGGGTGGAGGTGATATGAAACTGGGAGTATTTATTGGTTTAGTTCTCGGTTTTCCGGTTTCAGTGGCGGCAATAATGTTAGCTTTTTTGCTGGGATCTATTTTTGGTATTGCCTTACTTTTGATCAGGCTAAAAAAGTTTGGTCAGACAATCCCATTTGGTCCCTTTCTTTCAATAGCATCAGTTATTGCTTTACTGTGGGGTGAAAAACTGATTGATTGGTATTTAAACTTTCACCTATTCTGAAAATTGACATTCTCCTTATATATCACCTTATAATGAATAAGTGAGTACAACTGCCAAAGGATTTACCTTAATTGAAATAATGATCGCCATCTCGATTGTTGCTGTCACATTTGGGGTGATTATTTCTTCAGCTGCACAAGTCCGGAAAACCGGCCGCGATGCTCAAAGACAGGCTGATCTCCAAGCTGTTCAAGCTGCTCTTCAACAATATTATGCCGATCAAAACTACTATCCAGACAAAATAGACTTCACTTCGGGCGCTCCTATCACCAATTGCCCTTCGGTTCCAGCAGCAGTAGGCTGTCAAATCACTAAAACCTATTTAAATAAAACACCTATAAGCCCTACCGGATTATCTACCGATTACATGTATCGATCAGGGATAGATAGTACAGCAAGTAACAGAACCAGTAATTGTGATGTTGTACCAATTAATAGTTCCATGCAATGCCATTTTTATATTTTATGTGCCAAACTTGAAGGAGCATCTCCACAATCAAATTCACAGTATTCTGATTGTTCTCCATGGTCAAAAAATTACCAGCTCAACCCCTAGTTCACAATAATACTCATGTATGGTACCGTTTAAGTAATGTCTACCAGTCTGCTTAAAAATAGTTCCGGATTTACTTTGATGGAGATTCTGATCTCAATTACGATCATTAGTCTAATTGGGATTACTTTTTATCCAAATTTAAAACGTTTTAATTCAGATCAGCAATTTCAAAACGAAGTTTTAAATATCAAAAATAACATTAAAAAAGCTCAAAATATGTACACTACAGGCACCAGATGCGGTAATGGAAAAGCAGCAACAGCATGGTCAGTCACGATCGCAGTAAACAGTACAAATTTAACAAATCTAAAAGCCTATTGTATTAATGATACTCTGACAACCAGTTCGAATGAGACATTTCCGGCTACACCTGCATCAAATATCACCTACAGTAGTTCCAACTGTGCCATCGGAACTACAGCTATTGAACTCAAATTTGATAAAAATGGACTTTCATACTCATGTAATGGAGGAACTAGTTTTACTTCGGGACCATTTAGCATTACCTATCTAAATAAAAATGCTTCCAGTCAGTCAACCACAATTTTAATCAGTCAATTGGGAAATATTAGTCAAAACTAGAATGAAACAAGCAGGACAAACATTAATTGAACTCGTGATATCAATTGCTTTAATGCTGATTATTATCACCGGGGTTACTGTCTTAACTGTTAAAGGTCTTCAAAATAGTCAGTTTTCCCGAAATCAGGTTCAGGCTACTAAGCTGGCTCAGGAAGGTATTGAAAAAATGCGGACAATCAGAGACAACAACTTTACAGTTTGCGGCTGGGCAGCTAGTGCAAATACTGTCGCCCCCAATGGTTTATGGAGCGCCAACTGCACAACAGGATGCAAATATATAATCAGGCAAACATCAGGAACATGCAATGTTTCATCGACCAGTGATTTATGGATTAATTTTAATTCTAGTCCCTCTGTTACAGAAGATATTGGAGTAAGTGGCGTAACATTTAAAAGGGTTGTCACTGTTACCAATGGTACGGATCTAACAGGTGCATTAAATCCCAATGTTAAAAATATTAATGTTACAGTGTCCTGGACCGATAGTGCCGGACCGCATGTCTCAAATGTTGAAACAGTACTGACAAAATTATGATCAAAAAAAATGCCGGATTATCCTTAATAGAAGTTTTAGTAAGTATCACAATTTTAACAATCATTGGGATAGTTATTGCAACCATTGTTTCCAGGACTTTTTCCGGAAATACTAAAACTGAACTAATCGGAAATATTAAACAAAATGGTCAGGGAGCTTTAGCTGTTATTGAAAAAGATATTAGAGAAAGTGATACCGTTGTTTGTACATCTCCCAGTACTCCTCCAAGTACTATTCTTGTTTTAATAACTAAGGATGGCGGCAAATACCTTCGTTTTAGTATGGTAGCTGAAAGTGCCAGTACCAATGGTACTATTTACCGGGAACAACTGGTCTTTTCTTCTCCAGTGACTACTACTTCCCAGTTGTGCGATTTTATTGCTTATCCTCTAGATATTCAAAATAGTAAAATTGCTTTAACTGATTCTATTTCCAAATCCGCTGTTTCTCTTAAAAATGCCACTACCAATGGATTTACAGTTATAAAAAGTTCCGGTTTCAGAGACACGGTCAGAGTACAATTTGACTTGGGTCCTTCTTATGATAGCGGTACAATGGTCGAAAATAGTTTGGGTGGATCAAATTCACTTAATTTTCAAACTACAGTTCAAATAAGATGAAATCAAACAAAGAGTCAGGTCAGGTAATAGTCATTTTATTGCTGGTTATGCTGGTGGTACTCTCTGTTGTACTGGCAATAACACAGCGCTCCACAACTGATTTATCCTCTTCAACCGAAACAGAGCAGTCAACCAGAGCCTACTCTGCAGCCGAAGCTGGACTTGAACAGGCACTTCAACGCGGTGGTACTGCCCCAAGTAGTGCACCTATTACTAGTCAGACTATAAATCTACCTGGCAACCAATCTTCAGCGACGATCAGAAATTCAGGATATCTACCGGTCAAAGGCAGTGGAGTTGCTATTGAGTATCCGCCAATTGGGAAAGAATCAGTTGCCCAGTTTTGGCTGACAGATCCTGCGGATGCGACAAATAATTACAATAGAAATTCTTTTTATATTTATTTCGGCAATCCGGTTGATGCATCTAAACCTGCATCTAGCTATGACGACAGCACAACTGCAAAAAATATTTCTCCGGCAATTGAAGTTAATGTTGTTAAACAAATAATAGCTGGATCAACCACCTATGAGAGTCAGAGAACTTATTATGATTCACTCAGTTCCCGGGCATCCACTAATAATTTTGTTAATATTACAACCCCTTCGTCCCCGATCACTTGCAGTGCATCCCCTTCAGTCACCACAATCCTTAAAACAAATAGTCCGTTTTACTGTCGGGTTCAAGTAAATATCGTCAACTGTACCCTTCCAACATGTGTACCGCAGTTAGTGCGAGTCAGACTGTTATATGCCAATTTAAATCATAAAATCGCTATTGCGCCAATTACCGGCTCGTTTCCTCCTCAAGTTGAGCTTTATACATCAACTGGAAAAGCTGGTCAAAGTCAAAAAACGCTTCAGGTTTACCGGGTAAAAGAGATGTTACCGCCTTGGCTGGACTTTGCTATTTTTTCAGTAAATGATATTGTCAAATAAGATGAGAAAAATTACTGCCCAATCAGGTTTTTCATTGGTTGAATTAATTTTGGTTATTGCTGTAGCGATAATGATTTTGGCGATTTTAGCTAACATTACACCAGCGATGAATTTGATCAATACCAGTAATCATGAAACAACAGCTCAACAGATTGCTGCAAAAAGACTAGAACAAATTCGAGCTCAGGGATTTGACAGTCTAGCAAATGGTACTTCCAATATCAGCGATCCTCGTTTAACTTCTTTAACACAAGGTGATGCAATTACCATCATATCCGACTGTCCATCCGCGATCTGCACCAATAATGAACCAATCAAATCTGTTGAAATTGAAGTTTCCTGGGTCGAAAATAATAAACCTGTTAAATATTCACTTAACACTCTAATCTCAGACGGAGGACTTAAGTGAAAAATAACCAGGGAATTAGTTTAATCGAAGTCCTTTTAGGAGCGGCTGCAATGGGCATAATTGGTACCATTATTGTAACTATTATGGTTAACGGCAGCGGTGTCCTTTTTAGTCAAAATACACAAATAAATCAGTCTCTGTCACTAAATAATGTAAATTCGAAAATTCATGTCAGTATCAAAAATGCTTCAACTATTACTGCCTCTTATATTAATGGTTCGTCCAGTTTTACTTCCACCTCCTCAACTATAATTTTCCAGGTTCCATCCATTGCCGCAAATGGTAATGCTATAGATGGAAAGTTTGATACTATGGTTATAACTACAGATCCTGAGAACTTAAAACTTTTAAAGAAATATGTATTTCCAGATATTAGTAGTAGCCGAAAAAGTGGATCTGAGCTAATGGTTAACAACCTATCAAAAATCCAGTTTGTATATCTCAACTCATCCGGGGCTGTTGTAAATCCAACAACAGCGACTACAATTGATTATGTGATCAATATTTCAGAAAAAAGCAGTTATGGAGTTAAAGAAAGCAGTTCCAGTGGTAGAGTCAATCTTAAAAATAATTAATGCAAAATAAAATTAACCAATCAGGTCAGACATTAGTTTTTGCACTCATTGCACTAAGTATTATCATAGTAGCAATTGTTGCTCTATTATCAGGCACTTTGACATTAAAGCAAAATAGTCGATATTCACTTGATTCACTGGAAGCAACTAGTTTAGCTGAAGCAGGTATTGATAAAGCCGTAGCTTCTCTCAATAAATCTGCCGGGAGCTATGTAGGAGAAACTGAAACTACTTTGGGTAACGGCACATATACAGTACAGGTCACACCTGTCGATAGTACAACTTCTAAAATTACGGCAACTGGATATGTTCCAAATTCTCAAAACCCCAAATCAAAAAAGAAAGTCAGTATCCAGATTCAAAGAGGTGATGGTATGTCTTTTGCTTATGGAATACAGGCTGGTGATGGGGGTTTCCTATTATCAGGCGGTTCGAGAGTAAACGGCTCAGTTTATTCAAATAATGATATTCAGTTATCCGGTGGAGCAACGATAACCGGTGATGCTTATGTAGCCGGAGGAACACAACCAATTGCTGATCAGCAAGTTGATTGCACTCCACCAAACTGCACTGATTATATTTTTGGCAAGTCTGTAGCTGGAAATAATATCTTAGATGTAGCCCAAAGTTTTAAACCTCTGACAACTGCCCCAATTAATAAAATTTCGTTAAAACTAAAAAAAACCGGATCACCAGGCAATCTGACTATCAGAATATTAACCGATAATGCCAATAAACCTAATAAAAACGGATTTGTGACTCAGGGTACTTTAAATGCTAGCCTCGTTTCCACCCAATATAGTTTTATTGATGTTGGATTTACCACCAATCCTTCATTGACAGCTAATACTCTTTACTGGATAGTTATAGATACCACCTCAGATACTAATAATTATTGGTCATGGCAGTTAGATTCTCTTAGTGGCTATACCAGAGGCTCAGCTGCTTGGTCTCCAAATTGGCAACAAAATCCAAATCCGACCTGGACAGCAGTTAATGGAGATTTTGCTTTCAAAACATGGAGTGGCGGTAAAATAAATAAACTGATCGGACTTGGCTCTTCTTATGTAAATGGAAATGCTTATGCCAATACCATGACCGCCGATAACTCTTCAGCTCTGCAAATCGGTAAAGATGCTTATTACCAGACCGAATCAAGTATCAGAGTCAGTGGCGCATCATGTGCCAGCAATTCTCATTGTCATCCAGGTGCACCTGATCCCCAACCAGTTGTTATGCCGGTTTCTGACGCCAATATCCAGGAATGGAAAGATTTTGCCGGACAGAATGTCCAGAACGGAGATGTAAATATTGGCTGGCCATGTAATACACCCATTACTTCTAAAAAATATGTTGGTAATTTTACAATAGGTGGTGGCTGCAGTATGCAAATGGATACTCCTATTTGGATAACCGGTAATTTAACAATAGGTGGTGGAGCTAGCCTCAGTTTAAAAAATTCATATGGTTCTAGTTCGGGAATTATTGTTGTTGATGGAGTTGTTAATTTAGCCGGTGGCAGTGTTTTGCGGGGATCAGGAACAGCCGGTAGTTATATGATGGTAATTTCCACTAATAATTCTCAGGGCAGTCCTTACGCTTTAGATATTAGTGGCGGTAACAGTTCATCAATTCTCTATGCACCCTATGGCGCTGTTCATTTATCAGGTGGTAGTAATTTCAGAGAAGTTTCAGCCTACAAAATCGTCATGGATGGCGGAGCTATCCTGACATATGAAACAGGTGTTGCCAGTCCATTCTTCTCTTCTGGCCCATCTGGTTCATTTAGTGTTGTCAAAGGTACCTATCAAAGCCAATAACCCAACTACAGACCTTTCAAAAATAAGCCAGTTATACTACTATGAATAAAAGGAGAAAACAAATTTCTAATTTCTAATTCATCTAATTTCTAAACAAGTATTAATGTTTAAAATGTTAGATTTTTATACATTTGACATTATTTAGAAATTAGATATTAGAAATTAGAAATTTACTTTGTATGTCTGCCCAAAATCGTGTCGGAATTGATATCGGATTATCTTCAATTAAACTTGCGGTATTATCAAAAAATGCCAAAGAAGCCCGTTTGCTTTCGATTGGTCATATCCCCTCTCCTGTTCCTGGAATCATTTCTGAGTCAGATCTGGATCTGGAAGCAGTTTCAGCCTCAATCAAAAAATTGTATGACGAAATAAATCCTCCCACCCGTGATGTAGCTGTGGCTTTACCGGAATCAAAAATTTTTACCCGGGTGATCTATGATTTGCCTTATTTATCTGATGATGAGTTGGCTCAGGCTATTCGTTACGCTGCCGAAGAATTTGTACCAATGCCGATGAAGGATGTTAATTTGTATTATCAGGTCATCTTCAGATCCCCCAAAAAAGAACCAAATAGTAGAACTGTGGTCTTTGTAGTTGCCACTCCAAAAACATTAATTGATAAGTATCTCAAAGTCTTAGCTGGAGCCAATTTACATGCAGTCGCAGTTGAAACCGAAGTTATTGCGTCAGCCAGAGCCCTGGTCACTTTCGACAGTTACTCTCCGACCACTCTTATCATCCAACTCGGTGCCTCCAACACCGATTATGCCGTCATTTCTGAAGGTTTGATTTTGTTAACCAGATCAATAGCCACCGGTGGTAACGCCCTGACCAGGCTGATTGCCCAAAATTTCAGTTTTGAAGTGGTCCAGGCTGAAGAGTATAAAAAAGTTTATGGAATACTGGAGGATCAACTGGAAGGTAAATTATTCCGAACTCTTAAACCAATTATTGATGTGATTATGACAGAAGCCAAACGTGTGATACTAGCTCATGAAATGCAAAATAAACAGCGACCAGTTAAAAGAGTTGTTTTAACTGGCGGTGGAGCCCAAATGCCTGGTCTGGTCAGATATTTTGCCTCTTTTTTGGGTCTGGAGGTGGCAGAAGCTGATCCCTGGGGTTCTATTGAAGTTGATCCAAATCTAAAACAAAAACTTGCCACAGAAGCTCCTTTTTATTCTGTTGCTATTGGTTTGGCATTAAAGGATTTATAGTCATATGGACAGAATTTCCATAAATTTACTCCCTCCCCAGTTAAAAGAGAATAAACAGTTTGAAAGCAAAAAAAAGCTAATTTACCGAATCAGTATCGCTTTTCTACTAGTTCTGATACTGCTTACAGCCGGACTAATTGTAATGACAGTAATTCAAAAAAGTCAGTTACAAAAAGAAGTAGCTAAAACAGCTTCTTTAACTGGTAAAATCGATTCATTGCGCGAAAATGAAGCGGCTGTAATGATTTTAAAAAACCGTTTAAATACTATTACCCAAATTTCGGGTAAGCAGTATTCCCAAACTGATTCTTTTATATTAGTCACTTCCCTATTGCCACCCAATGTAAATATGCAATCCTTTACAGTCGATCAAAGAAATTCAGTCAGTCTACAGGGAAATGCTGAAACAGCTTCCGATTTACAAAAGTTTTTTGACAATTTAAGTGATCCAACTGTAAATGAGGGAAAGATCACCAAAACTACCATCTCAAGTTTAAACCGTGGTCCTTCCAGTAGAATGGTTTTTGACTTAGAAATCAGTACCAATTTTAGTGGAGTTATCAAAAAATGAATAATCTGATCAAACAGTTAAAAACTCAGTTTTATATTTATACCAGTCATCCGCTTTATAAAAAATATAGTATTTATTTAATACCTTCTGTAATTGCTATTTTAGCCATCGGTATAGTCAGTTTTATAACTATTCCGCAATTTTTTAAAATTGGCGAAACAAACAATCAGATCGAAGAATTAAAGCAAAAACAACAGGAGTATCAGGCAAAAGTTTCGGTACTGGAAAAAATCGAGCTAAATCAATATAAAACTTGGCTTGAAGACATCCTTTACACATTACCCAGTGAAAAGGATATTCCTGGAGCAATAACTAGTATTTTGCAGATTATTTCATCATCTGGTCTCCATTTGGACAATATTTCGTTAGGCACCGCCACAACTGACAAAGCCGGAAGCTCTTTTTTAGTTAAACTGGATGTATCAGGCACAATCGATCAGCTTAAATCACTTGTTAGCTTATCTGATCAGTCTCCAAGATTGATTAAAATAAATGGTATCGCTTTAAATAATTCATCACAAAACTCAACTCAGGCAACTGTTGATGTATTAGTTTTTTATGCCGCTTTGGATGAAAATGTTAAAACCTCAGCTGATCAGAAAGTAAATCTGGTATCAGATAAAGAAAAAGAACTCATAGCTCAAATTGAAAAAAATATAGCCAGTTTGAAAAATGTCAGTACTACTACTTTTACTGAATCACCTTCCGGCAAAGATGACCCATTTAATTAATATTATCTAGTTTTTTAGCAGATCAGGTCTGATTTTTTTAGTTTTATTGACTGATTCCTGCATTCGCCATTCAGCAATCTTTTGATGATTTCCTGACATTAATACCTCAGGAACTTTTTCTTCTTCAAATATTTCCGGTCTGGTGTAGTGTGGATATTCCAATAAATTATTCTCAAAACTTTCATCAAGTACCGCAACTTCTTTTTCCAACACACCTTTGACAAGTCTAACCACACTGTCAGCTATTACCAAACTAGCCGTCTCTCCACCAGTCAAAACATAATCCCCGATCGAAATCTCCTCATTGACATATTTATCAATAAATCTTTGATCAACTCCTTCATAATGACCACAAATCAGTACTATATGTTCTTTTAAAGCCAGTTCTTTGGCTTTTGATTGTTTATACTGATTTCCAGCTGCAGAAGTTAATACTACATAAGAGGAAGGTTTAAGAACACTTTTTAGAGCTTCTGCTAATACGTCTGCTTTTAAAACCATGCCAACTCCACCTCCATAAGGTGAATCATCGACAGTCTTATGACTACCAATTCCAAAGTCACGAATATTAATCAATTCAAATTCTACTAACCCTTTAGTTTGAGCTCTGCCTAAGATGGATGCATTAATAACAGGAGGAAAGATTTCCGGAAAAAGGGTGATTATAGTAATCTTCATCAATAGCTTTAAGCTGTTTCAGTAGTTTCAGAAGTTACTTCATCTTCAGTAGCTTTGTCATCAGATGCAGCTGGTGCTTCTCCTGAATCAACCAAATGTAAATAAACCCGGGCCCCGTCATTCATTGCTCTGACTGCTAAAATTTTTCGAAGAGATTTAATAGTCTGTCCGCCTTTTCCAATAACAATTCCCATATCTTCTGCAGCAACAGTCAGATGCAGGATTTGTCCGTTTTCATCCTGAGATTCTTCAACTATCACCTCATCAGGCTTTGTTACTAACTGTTTAGCAATAAAACTAACTAAATCTTTCATTCTTTGACTTCCTCTTCGGTTTTCTCTTCAGCAGTTGGAATTTCTTCTTTAGTATCTTCAGTTGATTCAGCTACTACTTCTTCGGACACACTTTCATTTTTTTCTTCTGGAGCAGACTCTACATTTTCAACAGGACTTTCAGTTGCTACTTCAGATGTTTCTTCTACAGTAGCTTCTTCAGCTGGTTTTGCTTCCTCTGTCGGAGTTTCCACTGCTGGGGTTGATGCAGCTTCACTTCCACCATGATCTTTTTTAGGTTTTCTGGCTGGTCTCTGCTTGGCTTTTCCAATAATTCTCAAAAAACCATCAGACAACTGAGCACCATTCTTTACCCAAGCGTCAATCCGGTCTTGTTTTAAAATGATCTCTTTTGGAGTAGTTAGCGGATTATAAGTTCCTAAAAGCTCAAGATAACTACCAGTTCTCTTTCTTCGCTCATCAACAGCTACAACCCTGTAAAAGGGTCTGCCTTTAGCACCTATTCGCATTAATCGTACTTTTACTGCCATATATTTATAAATTCTAATCTCGAATACCTAAATCCGAAACAAATGTGAAATTCAAAATTCTAATACTCCAAACATTTGAATTTCTATTTTTTAAACTTTTTTAATTGTCTAGAATTTAGAATTTCGTGCTTAGAATTTTAATTCACTGTTTGCAAGTATACCCGATGAGCCTAGCTAAATCAATCGGTAATTCAAAAAATGGTTTTACATTTTTTCCAACTCTTTTAAAGCATGTCCGGCGGCATCTTCTTCTGCAATTTGTTTAGAAAGACCTTTACCTGCTCCGATTTGATTGCCCTGCAGAAATACTCCGACATTAAATTCTTTTGCATGATCAGGTCCTGAGGTAGATAAAATTTTGTATTTAGGGGATTGTTTGGTTTTAGTCTGAGCCATCTCCTGCAAAGAAGATTTGGCATCTTTTGGCGGACCGCTAACCAGTTCATTTTGAAACAAAGGCAGTAGTGTATTAAAGACAAACTCCTTAGCATCTTCAATTCCTCCGGTCATGAAAATTGCTCCAAGCAAGGCTTCATATGTATTTGCCAAAAGCTGCGTATTTTCTCTGCCACCACCCATTTCTTCCCCCTTAGAAAGTCTTAAATACTCACCTAAATGAAGTTTTTGAGCAGCCATGGCTAGAGAACCGGTCTTGACAATATAGGATCTTAAATTGGTCAAATCTCCTTCAGCATCCTGAGGTCTGACAGAAAAAAGGTGCGATGAAATAATCAGTGACAATACAGAATCACCCAAAAACTCTAACCGTTCATTTGACTCAACCATTTCAGGTGATTCATTTAAAAATGAACGGTGAGTAAAGGCCGTCTTAAAATATGGATTTGTTTCAATTTTTTCTCTGATTTCTAGGTCGTTCATGATATAAATGGCAGGTTTATAAAAAGGAAATGGATCTATTCCAAACTAAGATCCTCGATTGCCACCACCAAATCATTGACCGTCCGCAATCCTTCAATATCTGAAGTGTGAAAAGTCACCTGAAACTTCTCTGACATATAGGTTATAAGATCTGCCAGTTCAACTGGTCCAATTCCTAAATCCTCAGCCAAAGATGCGCTTAGGTCAATATCCTGAGGTGTAACCCCAAGATGCTTTGCGAATTCAGCAATTACTTGTTTTTGCATACAGTCCTTTCTTTGTCTATGTTGTTACATAGTGATTTAAAATTAGTTGATATGAAATCCCCTGTCAACCCCAAGATCTTATACTTTACCAATGAGTCCAAAATAGTTAATACAGCTTATCCGGATTCTGCTCAATTAAAGTTCCTAAAACTCCATTTACAAATCTACCAGAGGCTTCAGATCCATACTCTTTTGCTATCTCAACTGCTTCATCAACAATCACTTTGGTTGGTGTTTCTTTTACAAAAAAGAGTTCATAAATTGCCAGTCTTAATACTGACAGATCGATTTTGTTGATTTTTTCAGTCGGCCAGTCAGGTGCTGCTTTTTGAATGAATTCATCCAACTTCTCTTTATTCTCTATAACTTGCTGAGAAAGAGCTGAAACATCACTATTTGTTACTTCCTGATCAACTGCTTCATCCTTCAACTGATCCTCTTTTTTAAACTGCCAGGAAAAGAGCTCCTGCATAGTTTTAACCCGAGTAATATGTCTGGGATCTTTTGAGGTTTTCATAAATATATAGTATTGGATTTATTAGAAAATAACGATGAGTATTTTATGCACGGGTTACTTTAGTAACATCATTAGCTTTTTTACCAGCATAAAATCCGCAGCCTCTGCAAGCCATGTGAGCTAGAGTATTTGCGTTACAATTTTTACAAATCTCCAGTGCAATTGATTTTAAGATAATTGAAGCTCTTCTAGTCCGTTTTGCGGCTTTAGAATGTCTTCGTTTTGGTTCATGAGGCATAGTTTAGATATTTTAACACAACTCACGCACATTATTCTAGCCTCTAGTTTTAAATTAGTCAGGAGCAGCATCTGCGGCAATTTTTGACAACTCTTCCTTAATTTTCTGATGTTTTTGAAGCTGTGGATCCTGACTTAAAAGTTCTTTAGCAGCTGACCTGGTTTTCTCAATTAATTCAAGATCGGAAAAAGAGGCAATTTTTAATTCAAATCTGCCTGACTGAGCTTTGCCAAAAATCTGTCCTCCACCACGTATTTTCAGATCCAGTTCTGCCAGTTTAAGACCATCATTAATTTTTTCTAAATTTTTCAGCCTGTTATAAACATCATTTTCTTCTACTCCTGAAAAAAGGAAACAATAGGACTGTTTTACTCCACGTCCAACTCTACCTCTTAACTGATGCAACTGAGCTAAACCAAAACGTTCAGCATTTTCGATCAACATAATTGTCGCATTTGGGACATCCACTCCCACCTCCACTACAGATGTTGATACTAAAATATCAATTTGATGATTTTTAAACTGCTGCAGAACATCATCTTTTTCTTTAGGTTTAAGCCGGCCATGAAGCAACCCCAGTCGAAAGTCTGGAAAAATCTTCTCTTTCAGTCTTTCAAATTCATGAATAGCTGCCCTGGCTGACTGAAGAGTTTCTGAAAGTTCAATTAGTGGAGTAATAATATATACCTGATCCCCTTCTTTCACCTGTTTTGCCAAAAAAACATAAGCATCATCTCTTTTTTTCTTAGGAATAACATGCGTTTTTATCTCCTGTCGGCCTTTGGGCAGTTCATCGATCACTGATAAATCAAGATCACCGTACAAAGTAAGAGCAACAGTTCTGGGTATAGGAGTTGCTGTCATAGTTAGAAAATGAGGAACAACCGCTTTTGAACGTAAAATACTTCTTTGTTCAACACCAAAACGCTGCTGTTCATCTACAATCACCAAACCCACATCTTCAACAGCCAGTTTAGAAGATAAAAGAGCATGAGTTCCCACCACCACATCCGGATTTTGCTCCGGATCCTTCGTATATTTTTTTGACCCCGTATAAAGTCCTACTTTTATCCCAAAAGGTTCAAGCATCTTTTTTAGATTTGCATAATGCTGAAAAGCCAAAATTTCAGTCGGTGCCATATAAGTTGAGCGTAAGTTATTGGTAAAGGCAATATAGGCACTGACAGCAGCTACCACTGTCTTTCCCGATCCCACCTCTCCCTGCACAAACCGGTTCATCGGCTGCTCTTTTTGCAGATCTTCAGAAATCTCACCAATAACGCGTAGCTGAGCATTAGTCAGGCTAAATGGCAGAGAAGCAATAAACTCGGCAACTTGCTTCTGTTCAACCTTAAATGGCTTTATAAGGGGTTTTTGCTGCCATTCCAGACGTGTTTTAACAGTTGCCAGCTGAATATAAAAAAGTTCATCAAAACCAAGCCGCTGATGGGATTTTTTAACATCATCCCATCCGGAAGGCTCATGGATTTTCTGAATAGCTTCCTGCAAAGTTAACATTTCACCTCTTAGATCATCCGGAAAAGGGTCATCAATCTCCCCTATCACCTGAGGTAAAAAAAGATCTATTTTTGTTCTCAGCCATTTTGATGACAACCCTTCTGTCTCTGGATAGACAGCCACCAACCTTCCAGTATGAAGCAGCCCTGATTTTTCACTTGACACTTGACTCTTGACACTTGACTCACGAATTAATTCCCACTGAGGCATTGTTATAGAATATTTATTTTTAAATTTAGCAACTTTACCTGATATCTGAAGTCTATCCCCTACCTTAATTGACTTAATTAAGTACTGAGAATTAAACCAAACCAACTCGATCGGTGAATGTCCGTCATTAAACAGAGCCTGCGTCAAAACTTTGCGGGTTTTTGTATAAATATTTTTAATAGACCAGATCTCACCCTGAAGTGTCACTTTTTCTCCCACCTGAGCATCAAGCACATTTGTCAGATTGGAAAAATCGTCATAGCGAAACGGAAAATGATATATCAGATCTTTGACAGTAATTAATCCCAGAGTTTCAAGTCTTTTAGCAAAGGTATATCCGATACCTGATATAGAGGACAAAGAAGTAGAAAGATTCATCCAGCCGATTATACCAATAATAAAACTTTAATAGGCACCGAATAATGGGGCTAAAGAAAAAACAATTATTGAAATAACACCTATAACTGACAAAACAATAAAAATTGGTCTATATTTAGTCATTAATTTATCCATAATTTATTCTACCATTGATATATAAATAAAAAAACAGTACATTCCTTCCAAATGGCACTTTCACCCGAACAAATTGAGCGTAACATGGCAGTTTTGGAAGCAGAAAGGGAAATTGACAGGCATAAGAAATTTAAATGGCTGACTTATATACCTCAGTTGCAGACTCAAGAACTAAAAGATGCTATACCCTATGCTACTAGTTTAATAGTAGGTTCTGCTTCATTAATGATCCTTTCGGCAATTTTTCAGGACGTCCAGATACTGTTTTTTAATAAAATAGCCCAGAACACGGATATATTAACTAGAGTAAAAGACCCTGCTATGGGGTTAGCTGGAATTGGGGGAATTATAGTTGGTGACCTATTTTATAAAACTATTTGGCGGAAGCAGGTTTGATTAAACTTTCCAGTTTTTCAAGCGCAGCTTTTTGGTCTGGTTGTTCAAAATAGTTTCTTACAGGCTCCAGTTTAGCAATAATCCACTCTGCTACCGCCATTTTCAGATCCTGCGGGTGTAAAGCCTTGGAGGCGTAATCTTTTTCCAACTCTTCATAGGAAGAATAACTCAAATTCCCTCCCCATTTTTCAGGGCGATTTATAACAAAGGTACTATCATCTGAATAAAATATTAAATGTTTAACCCAGTCTAGGATCGGATTAAATGCTGTAATTCCTTCAGGAGCATAAGCTGCATTAATTTTTCGTTTAATTTCCTCAGGAGTGTCATGAATAAAAATTGCACTATCAGGCTTTGATTTACTCATCTTTGCTGCTTCCATATCCATTTCCTCTTTGCCTGTTTCTGGGTTTTGCACTAAAACAGGTGGTAGTAACCCCTGAAGCAAATGAGCATGAAGTCCAACCGGTTTTTGATATCCCAATTCAGATGCAGCCTCACGAGCCACAATATGAACATTTCTTTGATCTGTTCCAGCATGAGCCAAATTTATATTCATTGTAAAAATATCAGCCGACTGCATTGAAGGATAAATGAGCATTGCCGCATCAGTTACTTCAGACTCTTTTCTTCCCATAATGGTGGTTGAACGAAGCATTCTGGATAAAGTCGTCGCTTTAGCCACTCTGACTACTGTTGCCCAATAATCAGAACCATTTTTTTCATATAACTCACTTCCCAAAACAAACTCTATTTTCTCTGGATCAGCTCCAACGCACTTTGCTCCAGCTTTAAATGCTTCGATCAGATAATTTTTACCAATCCAGTTTGCTGTTTCCAGTTTTCCATCGAGTTTTTTATTAAGCCAGGCATGCCAATCAGCAATAAATATAGTCGTATGAACTCCTGCATCTTGCAAATCTTTGATTTTCATCAAAGTATAAAGACCCTGACCAATGTGAAGTTTTCCCGATACTTCATAACCAATATAGTGCCTCAGCTCTTTACCTGACTCTATCAGCTCTCTTAGTTCATTCTCTGTCAGTGTTTCTTCCAGGTTTTTTGTAATAAGTTGAATTTTCTCTTCAGTTGTCATAGGGATATCTTACGGTTTGTGCTTCAAAAAGACAAGGCTCAGGCTGGATTTAAGGTAAAGTGGTAAATGTATTATCCCCCGAGGTTGTTGAATTTCCGGCGTTATCTTTGCTGGTTACCCGGTAATGATAGGTTGAGTTTGCTTCAAGTCCGGTTATTTCAACAGAATGAGTCGTTTTTTTATCACCAGAATCTTTATTTGTGCCATAAGAAGTATTTTTGCCGTATTCAATTTTTTCATCTGCATCTTCATTTGTTTTCCATTGGATGGTCACTTTATTGGCTTCAATACCGGTTGACTGAATTTCTGAAATTGATGGACCACTGGTGTCAGTATTTTGCGCAGGGCTCGCAGTTGGTGACGGAGACGGACTAGTTGATGGACTTGGAGACATAGTTGGTGATGGACTGGGAATTATTGAAGGAGATGGTGAAGGTGACTTAACAGGTGAAGGAGCAACAACTGGCATATCCGGGCCTACAACTGCTACCTCCTCTTTAACCGGTCTTTGCCCGGAAGGTAACTTTGACTGTTCCCCTAAGATCTGGCCAAAAGTATTCGGACTTGGACTAGGCAAAGCTGCGGATAAATCTTCAGTAGATGCCGCCATCAGTAAAATAACCCCAAATACTGAAACTAGACAAGCGATGGTTGCTCCTAAATAAAGATAAACTTTTTTATTTTGCAGTTCAAATCTGATCTGATTAAACATAGCATCATTCTACCAAAAAAATCCCGCCACAAAAGGGCGGGATTTGATATAAGTTCCAATGTTACTGGATTATTTTTTACCAGAACAAATCTTGCATTCTTTAGGATGCATCAAGAGAACGTAAACACCTGAAACACCAACTAACAGATAAACTGAAGTTTCAAGAGCTGGCCATCCTCCCAAAATCATATTAACTACATTCAGTCCAAGAGCTGTTAGTCCCCAATTTATAGCACCTACTACAGTTAGTAGTAAGGTAACCATATGTACCATTTTCATATTCATATCAAAATCACCTCCTTACAATGATCATATGTTGATCAAAGAAGATGAGTCAATAGTAGAGTTTACATATAGAGTATAATGAACCTATGTGTTACAACTGCGGATGCGGAATGCCAAATGATGATATGGGTGCAGGCCATGCCGGAAAAGATCCAGCAGGCAAATCTATTACTGATGAAACCTTTAAAGCAGCTGCAGAGTCACAAGGAATGACTATTGAAGAAGCCAAAAAAGAAACACTAAAGCTTCTTAAAAAAGAACTTAACCAAAATTAGTAATAATTTCCGCTATTTAAAAATAATTTGCAGTTTCTAATACTCCAAGAGGTTTAAGAACTCATATGATATTATAAATTTGTGATGTTTATCAGTTTTAATTCGATGTCTTGGGTCGAGATTTTAGGACGAAGTGCGCTCATTTTTTTACCACTTGCTGGAATAGTATTTATTGTTTCTAAAAACAAATTATTAAAAAAAATAAGTTTGTTAATTATTTTAATTTATTTATTTCTGGGATTATCATTTATTGGATATTTTTTTCTTGGCATGTTGTCACTCATATATTGTTCTTCAGGTAGCTGTTAATTAGATTAGAGTTATAGGTATTCAAAAATTTAACTATTTGTCGCAGCGGTTTTCTCGGTAATTTTTGGTAAATCCAGTGTCACAACTCCAACCATCAACGTTTGTTTCAAAATGGGCATTCTCAGGTAAACTTACTTTTTGGCAGATTTTAGAGCCATAGTCTTTGATATATCCCAACTCACAAGTCCAACTGCTTCCCTGCCAGACAATATGATCAGTGGTAAATTTATCACACTTATCACCTTTTTTTATATAACTACTAATACAACTCCAGCCATCCACTGAGGCAGAATCCAATCGAGCATTTTCAGGAACTATTACTTTTTCACATTTTCGAAGCTCTTCATTTCGTCTATAGCCTGATTCACAGTAAAACTGACTACCCTGTTCATAAAATTTCCCATGCTCTATTGCATCAACTTTCACACACTTATCAGCTTGTTTATCATATCCTGGATCACACACAAATGATTCTAAAGTAACCTGGGCATTCAAAGGAATAAATAAAGCTTCACAACTCTCTTTTTCACGATTTTTCACAAAACCCTTGTTACATTGCCAATAATTACCCAAATAAGTTAAATGAGCATTGGCAGGTATTTCAAACTTTTTACACTCACTCCCCTCTTTTCTAAAATGATTATTGCAATACCAGTCAAACCCCTGATCAAAAAACTTGGCATCTTTTGGCAATTCAACTTTGACACAAATATCTCCTTCTCGCTTATAAGTAGCAATACAGTTCCAGCTATTACCGGTAGCCTCTAAAACACCATTCTCAGGCAGCTTTATTTCTGTACATGTTTCCTTTTGCTTCTGATATCCTCTATCACAGATAAAATCATCACCAGAATAATTCATCCTCCCACGCTCAGGTATCACAACTTTCTCACAGGTATTTTGTGAAGCAATTTTTTTATATCCCACTTCACAATTCCAGTTATTTTTTTCCTGATTCAGTACTCCATGTTCAGGCAACACAATCTTTTCGCATTTGTTTGTCGCAAAATTAAAACTAAATTCTGAAAGACATTGAGAGGCATTTACGCCTGAAGGAAAAATGAATAATAGTAGTAAAAATAAATACTGTAATTTTTTCATCATAATCCCCTTTCGTCATCCTCGCGAAAGCGGGGATCCATTAAACTGAGGTTTAACAAAGCTAATACCCATCTACAGTTAACCTTTTTCTCTTTAATTAAGAAACGATTGTCATGAGAGACTGAGACTTCTCTCATATCAGATTCCCGCTTTCGCGGGAATGACGTGCTTTTAAACTTTCTTGCCCGACGTAGCCTTGGCGAAGCCGGGTGATACTTTTGGTACCTTTGATACCTTTTCTACTTCCGCTTTCTCATTCTTACGTGGATTAAAAATAATAAAGTAAACTACCGGAATGAAAAACAACATGATCGTTCCTGAAAAAGTTAGTCCAGCAATAATAGCTCCCCCCAAACCTCGCCATAATGGGTCAGAAATAGTGATAGGTATAAGTCCAGCAATTGTACACAAAGAGGTCAGGGCAATTGGCTCAAGCCTGGACGCAGCAGCATCTGCAACTGATTCAGAAAAATCCATCCCTGATTCCTGATTGATCAAAATCTTATCTACCACCAGAATAGAATTTTTCACCACAATTCCAAACAAAGCTAAAATACCAATCAAAGCTGGAAAGGACAAAGGGATCTGAGCTGCAGCAAAGATTATAAATACACCTGAAATTGAAAGTGGAATAACCAACATCACAATCAATGCTCGTCTAAATGATTTAAATTGCAAAACCATAGTAATAATAATCAGTAAAAAGGACAGCACCATCGCATTTAAAATAGATTGAACTGATTTTTGGTTTTCTTCATTTGCTCCACCAGTTGCCCAGCCATATCCAGTCGGTAATCCAAGAGAATCGGCATAACCTTCAAGATCTTTGTTTAAATCAGCAATCACAAAACCCGTCTGAACTCCAGCTGATACCGAAATAGTTCGTTTACCATCTTCGCGGGTAATCAGGGTTGGATTGGTAGCAAGTTCAATTTTTCCAAGTGAAGATAGCGGAACAGTTCCATTTTGAGTCGGTATTACAATTGATGTTATGTCTTCAACAGACTGAGTGGCAGAACCAAGTCTGATAGTTACATCCTCAGTCAAATCCTGATCACCGGAAAACTTCAGTTCATCTGCTTCAAAACCTGAGGCATAAAGTCTTAGCCAAAAACCGAGCTGATCAATACTGATATTATTTTCAGCCAGTTTTACTCTATCAGGAACAAATGACAACTTACTTGTTCCAGGTTTGATTGACTTACTGATGTTATTTACGCCATTTTGCTGTGATAAATAATCCTGCACCTTATTGGCATAATCATCCAAAGTCTTTAAATCAGGTCCAAATAATTTAATCTGTAAATCAGCCCCAGCAGGTGGTCCTCCGGAAATTTCACTGACAGAAACTTTCCCCTTTGTATAATCAGCAAATTTTTCTCTCAGAGTTTGAGCGATCTCGGCTGAGGTATGTGGTCTCTCTTTATGTAAAGCCACTGAATACAGGAAAGTATTTGTACCCCCTGCTCCAGGGCCACCAAAGTCAGCCCCATAACTTCGACCCATTTCCAGAGAAACAGTCTCCATATCTGGTGTATCTTTAAACCGGTCCAGTAATACCAGCGCTTCCTGTCTGGCTGACTGAAGATTGGTTCCCGCTGGAAGTTCAGAAGAAACATAAATTGTATCTTCATCCGATCCAGGGAAAAACTCAGATTTAACTAAACCTGCAGGTACTAAGGCATAGGAAAAGACAGAAAAAATGACTACCATGATGATCGTATTTCTTCTGGCTACTTTTGATAATAAAATCTTATGAATCAGTCTGTTATAAGATCTTTCTATTCCGGCAAAGCTAACCACTCCATGATCGATAACTCTGTTAAAACGTTCTTTGGATCCAGGTTTTGATAAAAATTGTTTTGAAAATAAACTGAATAATGCATCTCTGATCAGATAAACAATTAGTACAAAAACAAGTAACATGATCATCTGTGGGATCAGCAGTGATCCTTTAGGAATCAGAAAATAAAATCCACCCAGTATAGCTCCAAGCAACATAACTCTAATCAAAACTTGCACTCTATATGGAATCTGAGGCTTTAGTAAAAATATCATCAAAGGCAAAATCACAAACAGAGCCACAAAAATTGATGCCACCAGAGTTGCCGAAACAATGATCGGAATTGGCTTTATAAATTCACCAATAATACCTGAAGCAAGTAACAGTGGAATAAATGCCCAGACAGTTGTAATAGTGGTGGTTAAAATAGCCACCCAAAAATCTTTCCAAACCAATAAACCGGTTTCCAACGGAGAAAACTTACCTGATCTGAAATAAGCCGTCATTGCCGAAATGATCACAATCGCATCGTCCACTAAAAGACCTAGAGATAAAAGCAAAGAAAATGTTGCCAGAAATGACAGAGTAATACCCGTCATACTCATCACAATAAAAGTAATCAAAAAAGTTAAAGGAATAGACAGCATTGATACAAAAGCCTGCCGAATACCCAGAAAGAGGAATAAAACTATAAAAACTAAAGTAATGACCAAAGAAATATCCCGCTGCAGATCAGAAAAACTTTCACCAATTTCGTCAGCTGTATTAACGATAGTAAAGATTTTAAAACCATTGCCACTATGAGTCAATTTTTCATTCACTTTATCCTGAGCATCAGTGTTTGCTTTATCAAAATTTACTCCCGAAACTCTGAAAACGGAGAATGTGACAGAAGAGCTGATTTCTCCATCATGTAGCAAGTAAGAATCATTCTGGTCTGGTTTTGATGTTTCCTGAACATCTGCTATATCTCCCAAAGATACTACTGTCTGACCCAGATTAACTTTCGTTTCCCGTAAATCATCCACTGTTGTAATCGAAGGATCAATACTTAGTGAAAAAAGCGAAGTATCTGTTTTGACATTCCCAGCCGGAAATGAACTGATGGCACTTTTAATTGCACCAGTTAATACTTGAGGATTAATACCATAAGTTGAAATAACTGAAGGTTTAATAACAATCTGAATTTCCTGTTCATCCAGTCCGGTAATTTCCACTTTGTCTATACTGGCTAAATCTTCCAGCTCTTTTCGCAGATTTCTGGAAAACCGGATCAGACTCCCTCTGTCCTCTGCCCCAGCTAAGGAAAAAGTCCAGATTGGCTGATTTTCAAAATCCAGTTTCTGAATATTCGGATCAAGCGCATCGGTAGGCAAATCAGTCACAGTATCAACAGCAGACTGAACATCTGATTTGGCTTTATCAGCATCATATCCTGACTGGAATTCTATCTGAACAATTGAAGCTGACTCACGCGAAGTTGAAGTGACAGTTTTTACTCCATCAACTCCTCTAACAGCATCCTCTAATGGAACCGTGATCAAAGATTCAATATCTGTTGGCCCTGCTCCTGGCAAAATTGTTGAAATAATAACAATTGGAATTTTAATCTCCGGATTTAAAGTTCTTGGCAAAGCAAAATAAGACTGAATACCAAAAGCAATGATTCCTAAAACGATTAATGTCAGAAAGCGCAAATTGGTTAAATAACCAGCTACCCAACCTACAAGAAGCTTTGGATCAAATTTGAGTTTATTTAAATAAGTTGATGCAGTATCCATTGGGGTTAGTTAATTAGTTGACCAGTGAATCGGTTGATCAGAAACTGTTTTCTGATTAACTAATCTCTAATTCACTGATTAACTTGTATCTGGTCTCCTTCAACAACAGTTCTGGATAAAATAATTTCATCATTGGCACCAATTCCTTCTGTAACAGCAACAAATCGACCCTGTACTTCCCCCAACTGAACTTTTTTAGACTGAGTCCTTCCATTGTTTACAACATAAACAACTGACTCATCCTGAGTTTGAAAAACGGCATCAAGTGGAATAAATGGCACCACAGAATTTGTATCCGGGGCTCCGACAGGTATATCTATCTGAACAAAGGATTTATCAGTAAATAACTCTTTGTATTCATCCCCCAGCACAAACAGTACTGAATAAAGTTGACCATCAGTAGCTTCTGAAGAAACATAATAAGGAGCTAATTCCAAAGTTTTACTAGAAGAGCCTGAACCATTTCCAATATGGATCGTTGATTTTTCAAATTTTGAAATATTCTTAGCAGTTGCCACAGGAACTTTGGCATTTAAAATTATGTCATCAGTAGTTTGGTTAAGTGTGATCAGCACAGTTCCAGGATTCACAGATTGTCCTACTCTGACATGTACTCTTTCAACTGTTGCGGCAAATGGAGCAGCTGGATACATCTGAGCTTCGGTTACTAAAGCTGCCTGGTATTGCAGATTGGAGATTTGCTTATTTGCTTCAAGAGATTTTTCCTGAATTTCCAGATTTTTAAGAGTTAGTTCTCTCTGTAAATCAGATAACTGAGCTGGCGGACGATCTGATGCTGACTGAAACTCCGCATTTCTGATCCCCTGACGCAACTGATTAATGACAGACTGAAACTGAGATCTCTGACTGTTGAGTTGAAATACTTCAGCTGATGAGCTAGCCTGAGATGAGCCCTGATTTAAAGTTGCCAGCAATGACTCATTTAAATCAAGTAACGATCTGGATTCATCCAAGGAACGGTTGGCAATATCTCTTAACTGATCTGTATTAGCATCAGTTCTTTCAGCCACTTCCCGCTGCTTCAGGATCAGATCTTTTTGAGTATCATAAGTTTGATTTGACAAAGAATTTTGTGTCTGGGCAATCTGTCTAGCCAAAGAAAGTGCATTACCTCCCTGATAATTTGATGACAGATTTACTAATATAGCTCCTTTATTTACCACATCTCCTTCAATCACATTTATGGATGAGACAATACCAGGCATCTGAGCAACCACCTGGATGACACCGGACTTTTCTACCTGAGCCTGAGTTGAAACTTTTGGAGAAGTACCGATTTTAAAAGTCTGAACACTTTTTACTTCAGCCTGCTTAGGTTGTTCAACTGGTTTAGCTTTGAAAATTGTACTTCCAAGAATAATTAGCGCCAGAAGCAGAACCAGAGCAGTTATAAAACTAATAAAGGGCCGATTTACGATAAACTGAGAGGTTCTTTTTGTACCTGATTTAAAAGCATTTCCGGTGCGGGTAGCAGCTTGTGAAGTGCGACCAAATATTCTACTGAAAAAAGATGGATTTTTGTTAATCATTTTAGTGATTCTTAACAATTCATGTCTAAAAATTGTATATCGGGAAAAACCTTATACAATATTTTGTATTAAGTCAAGAGCGATTTTGCAGTATATATTATTATAGGACTAAAGTCAACAGCAGAGTAACCAGAATACAGGGATTAGTTATCAAAACAAAAGAGTTTAATCCTCACTCTGTCTACTGTTAACTGTCGGGTTTTATCAATTCTCTTGCGCCTGACTCTTTTTTCCTCTACAATTAGCCCCAAATGACCGTTCCAGAAACAGAATTACCAGCCACTGAACATTCGGTAAATAACTCAGAAGCTTCGCATGAGGCTGCAGTTATCCAAAATGAGCATCAACCAAAAGCTGAACACGCTGAAGCAAAAACTTCCCACATTGTTTTAGCTCCGGAAGTTTTAGGCTATATTGGGCCTTTACCAGTTACTAACACCTTGTTTGTCTCCTGGATTGTGATGGCTATATTAATCGGTCTTAGTGTAGCTGCGACAAAAAAAGTTGGATTGGTTCCTGCTTCCCGTTTGCAAGGAATGTTTGAAGTAGTGATCGATGGTGTTTATACATTGGCCAAAGATCTGTCTCATGACAAAGCCAAAGTCTTTTTTCCGATCGCCCTGACATTTTTTCTCTTTATTTTAACCGCCAATCTGTTGGGACTCTTCCCTGGCTTTGCCACTATTGGCTTTAATGAAGTACATGATGGACATCCAGTTTTTGTTCCTCTACTCAGATCAATGGGATCAGACCTCAATATGACGTTGGGACTAGCTTTGATCTCCGCCGCTTTAACTCATTTTTATGCTGTAAAGTATCTGGGGGTTGGCGGGTATCTCAAAAAATGGTTTGCTTTAAACCCAATTATGCTGTTTGTCGGACTTTTGGAACTGGTTTCTGAAGTAACAAAAGTAGTCTCGCTTTCGTTCCGGCTTTTTGGTAATATATTCGCCGGAGAGGTTGTGCTTGCAACAATATCAAGTTTATTAGCTTTTGTTGCACCACTACCCTTTTATTTACTAGAATTGATAGTAGCTTTTGTCCAGGCCGCTGTGTTTATGATGTTGACACTGGTATTTATGTCGCTATTATCAGAAAAGCACGAAGCACACTAGATAGTAAATTGGTTAATTAGTTAATCAGTGAATTAGATAAGGATTTTTCACTTATTAACTAGTCAACTAATTAACTGGTTAACTAAATTTAAGAAAGGAGTTAATAAATGGAACTTAATGCAGCCTTTACTATTGCTATTGGTGGTATTGCACCAGCTTTGGCAATCGGTTTAATAGGAATGAAAGCCATGGACGCAATCGGACGCAATCCGGATGCTCAGTCCAAGGTTCTTCCAGCGATGCTTTTGGGCATGGCTTTTGCAGAAGCTATCGCGATTTACGCGTTAGTTATTGCTTTTACTTTATAATTCGCTACAAAAATGTGGTCATTCTGGGGAGAGTAGCGACTCCAGGATTTTTATAATTCTGTAATCCAGAATGGCTTGATTTAAAATTATGGAAAAATTTTTTAGTGATTTTGGTATTCAACCAATACTTTTGCTCGCACAAATAGTCAATTTTTTGATTCTGCTTTTCCTGCTAAAAAAATTCTTATACGGACCTATCGTCAAAGTTCTGGACCAGAGAAGAGATACTATTGCTGACAGTTTAAAAAATGCAGAAGAAATTGAGACAAAATTAGCTAAAACAGAAGAAGAATACGAAAAAAGAATTGCCAAAGCCTCAGCTGAATCTAGAAAAATTATCGACGAAGCAACTAAATCAGCTTCAGAAATTATCAAAGATGCTCATACTAAAGCTGCAGAAGATATGTCAGATATCATGCAAAAAGGACGAGATTCAATTGTGATGGAACAACAAAAAATGCAACAACAAATGCGTTCAGAGCTGACTGAACTGGTTGTCATGACTCTGGAAAAAGTAACAGGTAAAGTCTTAAACAAAAAAGATCAGGTTGATATTATTGAAAAAACAGTCAAAGGAATGTAATTATGAAAAAGAACAAACAATTAGATAAAGTGGTCGATCAATCATTAAGATCAGTTATAAAAGGCGACAAACTTGATCAGTCAAAAGTTATATCATTAGTTACTGCATTCAAAAAATTACCTTTTTCACAAGCAGTTTACGCATTAACTGCCTTTAAAAAGGGTTTAACAAATTTTGAAGAAAAACACACACTAACCATATCTGCTCCAGTAGAGTTATCAAAAGAAACCATGAACAAGATCAAAAACGCTTATAATTCGAAATTAGAAATTAGTAATTTGAAATTTAATCTTGACTCTTCCCTTTTAGCTGGGTTTAAGTTTAAAATTGGCGATACTATCTTTGATAGCTCTCTACGCGGAAGTTTGGAAGCATTAAAAAAATAAATTTATGGCAGATTTAATAGCAGACATAGAAAAAGACATTAAAAACTTAAAACTCAAAGCCTCACGCCAAAATGTTGGTGTTGTTACTGAAGTGGGAGATGGGATTGCCCGAATTGAGGGACTTTCCGAGGTTCAGGCTTCTGAATTACTTGACTTTGGAAAAGGTATTTTTGGTTTAGCTCTAAATCTTGAAGAATACAACGTTGGAGCGATTATTTTTGGTGATTATACTCAGGTTAAACAAGGTCAACAGGTTTCCACCACCGGCCGGATTGTGGAAGTACCGGTCGGAGAAGAGATGATTGGACGTGTAGTTAATCCTTTAGGACAACCATTAGACGGTAAAGGGCCAATTAAAACTAAAAAAACCTACCCTGTTGAAAAAGTTGCCCCAGGTGTCATCACCCGAAAATCAGTGACTGTTCCTCTTCAGACAGGTATTAAAGCCATTGATGGAATGATTCCAATTGGTCGTGGTCAGCGGGAATTGATCATTGGAGACAGAAATACTGGAAAAACAACAATTGCAATCGATACTATCATCAATCAAAAAGATGTTATCTCCATTTATGTAGCAATCGGCCAAAAAGTTTCCAAAGTAGCTCAGCTGGTTGCAAAACTAGAAGAAGCCGGCGCGATGAAAAGAACCATCGTAGTGCTTGCTTCAGCTTCAGATCCAGCTCCACTACAGTATCTTGCACCTTATTCTGGCACTTCGATGGGCGAATTTTTTATGGATCAGGGCAAAGATGTCCTCGTGATTTATGACGATCTTTCAAAACATGCTAATGCTTACAGACAGATGTCGCTTCTTTTGAGACGTCCTTCAGGTCGTGAAGCCTATCCAGGAGATGTTTTTTATCTTCATTCCCGACTATTAGAACGAGCAGCTCGTCTGAATGAAGATTATGGTGGAGGATCAATCACTGCTTTACCTGTTATTGAAACACAGGCTGGTGATATCTCGGCTTATATTCCTACCAATGTGATCTCTATTACTGATGGTCAGATCTTTTTAGAACCAGATTTGTTTTTCTCCGGAGTCAGACCAGCTATTAACGTCGGTCTGTCAGTTTCCCGTGTCGGAGGTTCAGCTCAGACCAAAGCAATGAAATCAGTTGCCGGAAAATTAAAGCTGGAACTGGCTCAATACCGCTCTTTACAGGCTTTTGCCCAATTTTCATCTGATCTGGATCCCCAAACCAGAGCTCAGCTGGAAAGAGGCAAAAGAATGTCAGAGCTCTTAAAACAACCAGCTTACTCCCCTGTTCCAATGGAAGAACAAGTTGTGACATTTTGGTGCGCAACAAATGGATATTTGGATACAGTACCTGTTGAAAAAATTCAGGAATTTGAATCCAGACTCAGAGCTGACATGAAAACCAGACACAAAAAAATACTTTCTGACATCGCAGACAAAAAAGTCTTAGATGAGAAAGCAACAAAGGAGCTTGAGAAAATAGCTAAAGACTTCCTCAAGAGTTTTAAATAATGCTTTTTCCCGAATCACCAAAACTTTTAGAAACAAATGATGTTTTATGGAACAAAACTTATTTTGATCTTGATGGTCTTTTACCAGAAGATTTTTCAAATAAAAAACATCCCTATGACAAATCATTTGAAAGAGATCAGATAGTAATAAGAACCAGTGCAGAGGTATTACGAGCTAAAGGATCACTAGACATTGTAACTTACACAGGGATATCGATGACAACAAACTGGGCTTTCGCAATGTTAAATAGTTCTAAGCCGGATGCTTACAGATGGGGAACACTTCATCAAATCGCAACAATACAAGGTCAATTTATTAGCCAATTTAAATATGCCTAACACAAGAGAATTACGCCGAAGAATCAGATCTGTTAAAAATATTTCCCAGATCACCAAAGCTATGCAGATGGTAGCTGCGACAAAGATGCGCAAAGCCCAAAATCAGGCTATTTCCGGCAGACCTTATAATCTAACCTTAAATGAAGCAATGTCTCTGCTTTTGCCACGAATTCAGGACAATAAACACCCTCTTTTACATGAAAGAACATCCGGAAACACAGCCGTTCTGCTTCTTTCTACCGATAAGACTCTTTGTGGGTCTTTAAATACGAATCTTTTTCGAGCAACGCTGAACTTCCTCAATACTCAGCGTCATTCCCGCGAAAGCGGGAATCCATCAAATAAGGACATTGTTTTCTACACTGTAGGCAGACAAGGACGTCAATTTGTAGTAAAAACAGGAAATACATTAATCGCTGACTTTGAAAACTCCGACATAGTTCATTTTAAACTGGCATCACAAATCGCCAAACTCGTAACCAAAAGCTTTTTAGATAATGAAATTAAAGAATTATATGTGATGTACCCTGATTTTGTATCTGCCCTCAAACAAGAACCAAAGGTCGTACGTATTTTACCAGTCGACTACAAAAACCTTATTGAAACCTTGTCACCAGAGTTAGCCAATACTCAACCGTCATTGCGAGCGAAGCGAAGCAATCTTAAACAAGAAGAACAAACCACTGAATTCCTCTTTGAACCAAACTTAGATGACTTACTCGAGTTTGTTTTAGCTCATTTTGTTCAGGTCAAAATCTATCAGGCTATGCTTGAAACAAAAGCTTCTGAGCACAGTGCACGGATGCTGGCAATGCAAAATGCCACAGATAATGCAAAGGAGCTTGTCACAGACCTGACTCTTGCGTATAATCAGACTCGACAGGCAGCTATTACCAATGAATTATTGGAAATAACATCAGCTCAGGCTGCATTAGAGTAAAAAATGACAAATTTTGAATACAAAGTAGAAGCCGTTCCTTCTGAAATTGGAAAAGCAGGAATAGAAGATCTGTTAAATAAATTTGGTAAAGAAGGGTGGGAATTAGTATCAGTCGAGTCTTTTAACAAATCATTATGGATGACTGACTGGACTTCAGGTTTTATAGTAATTTTAAAAAAACAAATAAATGAATAAAGGTAAAATTATACAAATTATTGGTCCGGTTGTAGATATTCAGTTTGAGGAAGGTAAACTTCCTTCAATTTATTCTGCTCTGGAAGTAAATCTGGGCAAAGAAATCTTAGTGCTTGAGACTCAGCAACACTTAGGAGATAGCGCAGTCAGATCTGTGGCTATGTCATCTACCGATGGTCTGCAAAGAGGAACAGAGGTGGTTGACACTGGTGCTCCAATTACAGTTCCGGTTGGGGATGAAGTTCTTGGTAGAATCTTTAATGTATTAGGAAACCCGGTAGACAATAAACCTTTTACTAAAGCTAAAAAAAGACTCCCTATTCACCGTGAAGCGCCATCTTTTGAAGAACAATCCACTACCACTGAAGTTTTTGAAACTGGTATCAAAGTCATAGATTTACTCGCTCCATTTATTAAAGGTGGAAAAGTTGGACTTTTTGGCGGAGCGGGGGTTGGAAAAACTGTGTTAATCCAGGAACTGATCCGCAACATTGCTGCTGAACACGGTGGTTATTCAGTATTTGCCGGAGTTGGTGAAAGAACTCGTGAAGGAAACGATCTTTATCATGAAATGATGGATTCAGGTGTTATCAATAAAACTGCTATGGTTTTTGGCCAGATGAATGAACCACCTGGTGCACGTCAAAGAGTGGCATTGTCAGCTTTGACAATGGCCGAAGATTTTCGTGATGCTCAGGGCAAAGATGTTTTATTCTTTGTAGACAACATCTTTAGATTTTTACAGGCTGGTTCCGAAGTGTCTTCCCTTCTGGGACGTATTCCATCCGCAGTCGGTTACCAGCCAACTTTAGCTACAGAAATGGGTGCTTTGCAGGAAAGAATTACCTCCACTAAAAAAGGCTCTATTACCTCAGTTCAGGCCGTTTATGTTCCGGCAGATGACTATACAGATCCGGCACCAGCTGCAACATTTGCTCATTTGGATTCAACAATTGCTCTAGAAAGATCTCTGGCTGAACAAGCTCTTTTCCCGGCTATTGATCCACTTGCCTCTTCCTCCAGAGCACTTGATCCAAACATCGTTGGACAGGAACATTATCAGTTAGCAATGGATGTACAAAAAATATTACAAAGATACAAAGATTTACAGGATATTATCGCAATCTTAGGTATGGAAGAATTATCCGATGAAGACAAACAAACTGTCTCCAGAGCCAGAAAAATCCAGAGATTCCTGACCCAACCCTTCTTCGTCGGAGAAGCATTTACCGGTATTTCCGGAAAATACGTTTCCCTAAAAGACACCATCAAAGGCTTCAAAGAGATCATCGCCGGCAAACACGACAAACTCCCAGAACAATCCTTCTACATGAAGGGAACCATCGAAGAAGTTAAATAGTATTGTTTATTCCCTACTTAATAAGATTTACTCTTTTCAACCATTTGAAAATCCTATATTTAAGACATGTTATCTCATAATTTCTGGCTGCAACAAAAAAAGTGTCATCCCCGACTTGATCGGGGATCCATAACCATTCATCTTCAATACATTGATGGCTATTTTTGCAAAGTAAATTCTTCGCGTATAGATTCCCGCATTCGCGGGAATGACGGAGAGACATTAAGATTCAAAATAAAGCTCTAATGCTTCTTCAAGATTTTTAATAGCATCATTTTCAGACTCGCCCTGACTTGCCACTTCTACTTCCAAAGCTTTGGCTACAAATAAATCATTTTCTTTCCAGACAATACTATGAATTTGTTTCATGAAGCTATTTTACAACAATTTATTTACGCATTATTTCCTGACGAGAACCAAACACTAAAGCTGGATTACGAAGATCTGTAGCTGTAATTATATCTCCCTGAAAAACGCTTGCTTCATTTAGAGGTAGTAAATTTTCTCCCATAATAGTTTTTGGGTCACCATCCTGATTGAGCCAAAGACGATATTTTGCTAGCTCGGTAAGAGGCTTAAAAACCTTTAACTGACCTGTTTCACTGTTAACTCCAGTAATTGAACATCTATCACAAGGTTTTGGACACACAAACTCAACACTCCCAACTCTCCCACTGTGAATCTGATGCTCAACATTTGGGATACCAAAATCTGCAACTATCTGAGGCCGAAAATCCTGCCATGGAACATCAAACCCCGCTCTTTGAGATAGTTCTTCAACTGATCTGCTATTTACAAAATGAATCGGATATCCATCCCAAAAACGCCCATCATTGGTATTTTGCATGTAATTTTGTCTAGCAAGTCTGTTCCAATCGCTTCCCATCTCTACCAGCTTCACATCAAATTCAAGATGATCACTTAACCACTCGGATCCTTCAGGGATCTCAATCGCATTTCCACGATGCTCCCAGACCTGAATGGGTGTATCTCCTGGCTGATCAGCTCGAGATGGTATACCTACACCCTCAACTCCCAAACTTCCCCAAAAGAGTTGGAGCTGACCACTCTTTTCACTTGGCTTGATTAATGCAAGTTCGGAAAAACTCTGTGGTCTTTCTGTACGGTCAGATGAATCGCGTTTATCACGCTGAGTTACAACCTCATGAAGACCATCCGCGTTTGCCTTAGCTCTAACTACTGCAAGGCCATGATCTTTAATACCAGAAATTGTTTCAAGTCCGGAGCGGGTTATGCGTCCATGGGGAATGTCATATCTGCCTCCACTTTTAACCGGATAAATAGCCAGATGGTTGATTTTTCCTCGAATCAGATCAGGAGAAAGTGACATAAACCCGATTTTGCACTTTTAGTAAAAATAAATCAAGAGGAATGATATATATGTAGTATATACTAGGTATATATCACACAATTTCTGGCTGCAACCAAAAAGCGTCATCCCCGACTTGATCGGGGATCCATAACCATTCATTTTCATACATTGATGGCAATTTTTGCAAAGTAAATTCTTCGCGTACAGATTCCCGCTTTCGCGGGAATGACGTGGTGTTACTTTTGAAAGACACACCAATGGTGTAGACAGTTGTATTTCTTTTCAAAGAATGTGGCTACTTTAGCTACTCTTTCATGTTCAATTAGCTTTACACCTTTATACATCTCTTTTATTTCCTCCAAATCAAAAGTTTTTTCAAATTTGCCGGTTTTTGGGTGGATAAAGGCGTTTTCCTCTGTTGCCGGAGATTTTAGAATAGTTTGCGCATGATATTCATCTTGTGGAGATAACAGATAGGCTAACAAATAACCACCAGGTTTAAGAATTCTGACCATCTCAGATGCAGCAAACATTCTTCCTTTAGCATCTTCAATATCCGTTGTAGCAAAACAATCTATTACTATGTCAAATGAATTGTCCGGAAAATTCCAGAAAGTGGTTGCATCATGGTAATAAAACTCTGTTTGCTTCTCTACTCCCACCCTGGTTGCTCTTTTTTTAGCTTCATCAACTGCTATCCTGGAAAAATCGATCCCAGTTGAATGAAATCCTTGTTTGGCTAACCAAATAACATTACGTCCTTTACCACATCCCAGCTCAATTGCCTTTAAACTTCTAAAATCTATTTTTTTATCTTTTAGCCAGTCTAAAAACTTTACAACTCCACTCGATCCTTCTTCAGAATCCATCTGTAAAAGAGAAAAAGGCTCAGCGTGCTCTTTTTCCCAGATATTTTGCTGATCTTGATGCGAGATAGACTTGGTCATTTAAAGATTTTGCATTTTTTTAAGAAATAAATCAATCCATAAGCACAAATAGATGTCATCAAGTTATTTCCACGACAGATTCAAATTATTGTATAATTTGAAAACTCAATGCCTGAACAATTTACTTTAAAAGACCAGATTAAAAATTATTTATCCAATTTGCGGGATCAGATGTCACAGAATGCTGCTTTAAAATTTAGTTCTGAGGAAAGTGATATGAAACAGTATATTTTGAGTGATGAACAGATTGAAAAATTTTCTGAAAAAGCGATTGCCTTTATTAAGGATAGCAATGAGATGTCACGGATGTGGCATGGTGAGGAACTTACTAAATTAAGAATGGAAGAAATGAAGATCCAGGGGCCTTCCCCTGTTTATAAAATCAAATGTATTGATGGCCGTAAACCAAGGGGATACGAAGGCGAAGCCCATTCACTCAAATCTGAAAAAGCCCAACTAGCTCTTTCCCGAAATAAATCAACCGGGCAATTAATACCGTTAGGGGCTGATATTTGCGTTAATTTATCCGACCCAACTGAAGAACCAGTTGAGATGAGCCTGGCTCATTATGATTCTGTTAACAGTCACCAGGGCTGTGCAGCCATGGGATTAGTACTAAAAGATTTTTTAAATAACATCTCAAGCACCTGGCAATTTCTAACACCAGATGAGATCAGACTGATTCAGTCAGCAGCCGACAGAAGTCTGGCTTATTCCAATTTGTTACTTTTAGAACTCACCAATAAAACAGCTTTAGACAATATTCACAACGATTACCGTCTTCTTCAGGGTTATCAGCCTTTAAAACATGTAGCTATTACCGCACTTTTTGATACCAGAACCATGGGAATTGAACTCTGGACTCCCCTTATTATTAAAAATGATACTCACTTATCTTTGCCTGATGAAAATGATATTAAAAAGCTCAGCACCACCCTTTTAACCCGAAAATATGCAGATATGATTGCCGGACTAAAAAATGCACCAAAAATGGGTATTTTTAGGGATAATTTTGCCCATCGTAGTGCTTTTACCGAATATTCAAAGTCTTTAGTCAGTTTATCCCGCCAGCTTTCAGACAAATCAACACCACTAACTTCTACCGGGAATGAATTATTTGTAGAAGTAGCTGATTTTATCAGCCAATATTATCCTGAATATACGCCAAATCAACAACAAGCCATCCGTTACCGGATTATCCGAACCATTGTTCACCAATATCTAACAGCTCTTCATCTGGCACCTGAAAAACATTTATATTCAGATCACGGAGAAAAATTTATTTCGATTGCTGAAGACGGAAATTATCCAGGTAAATATCTGATAGAGTACCAGTGTTTTAGAATGAGTGGTCCGGATATAACAACTTCAGCCAGAAGACTCCAGATCTCTGCCTCAGTCATGGATTCCATCAATGTCGACCAAGGTCAGCCACATGTAGCTTTTTTCTCAACTTCAATCAGCCAATCTGATTACGAACACCGAAACGATCCGCTTCACAATGAAAAATACAAAGATGCCAGAAGAGAAAGTATCAAATTTTACAAAGGGCTAATGGAAAACACTTTATTCAGAAGCCTGGTAGAATCAAAAAACACGATTCCAATCCCACTGCTGACTATCCGAGAAACCGGTGAAGTAGTCAAAGTCCTCTCCTCAAATGCTCTGTATTATTAAATTTTTAATTTGTTTGTAACTTCAGTTAAAATTTCTTTAAATTCCAGTTTAGGTGTTGGATAGCCAAAATGTTCCTGATCAGTGTACTCATAATATTCGGAATTAAGCTTTTGATGAATAAATCTAGCCTCATCAATTGGAATAAAAGGATCATCAGTTGAATGATACTGAATAATCCATTGCTG
Source organism: uncultured Gammaproteobacteria bacterium (assembly GCA_964446685.1). GTDB lineage: Bacteria > Patescibacteriota > Microgenomatia > Daviesbacterales > UBA10151 > CAZWRN01. The sequence goes on from CAYUPO010000011.1 coordinate 36,483, forward strand.
ATTTTGTTTGATTTGTTCCCAGTTCCAGGGTTCATCATAATATCCGCTAATTGTTTCGCCTGGATGTCCCAAATCAGTATGCTCTCCTGCCACTAAAACTGAACCTAATAATTTATGTTCTTCGGCATAACGCATCGCTGCTACTGCTCCCGATGAATGTCCAATCAAAATAGTATTCTCATCAGCTCCCAGTTTTTCCAAAAAAGGCAACCAGTACTCTTTTCTGGCATATACCGGATCCGGAAAATTTTGTGAAATTACTTTTATTCCCAGTTCTTCAAAGCCTTTTTTCAAAAAGGGAAACCAACCATCAGGCGCATTAATATCCCCTCCCCCGTTTCCCGGGATAAAGATTATTTTTAACTGATTATTAATATTCTTATTCATCAGATAGATTCGATTATACACTAAATCTTTGTTTACTAGCTGACAATAATGTCAGGATTGAGTCAGCCAAAAGTACTATACTATTGACATATCAAATTCTTTGAACTACAATAACCAGCAGAAATCTGATACTAAACCTTTCTGATCATATCTGGTTTATCCGATTTCTTCCGAACTAGGAGGGGTCGCATAGCGGCCTAGTGCGAGAGAATATAATTTATTATAATCTCTCTCTCGAAATCTCGGGAGCGTACGTTCGAATCGTACCCCCTCCGCCATTAGCCGCCGAAGTCTTTCGATAAACTTAAGACGTAGGCGGTATTTTAGTACCTATGGATATAAACTTTTTGCATCCGCTCAATGTCTTAGAAATCTCCAAAGAGAGACTTCATCAAAACGCCCAAACTTTGATAAATATAAATCCGAATATCAAAATCTCGCCAGTTCTCAAATCAAATGCTTACGGCCATGGAATAGAGTTGATCGGCAAAGAGCTTGAAAGCTACAACTTCCCTTTTTATTGCGTAAACTCTCTTCCGGAAGCAGTTGCTCTTCGAAATGCCGGTGTGAAAACTGATATTTTAATCATGGGTTATGTTGATCCGGCCAATTTAAAAGAAAAACAATGGGACTTTATCTTTGCTGCTTTTGATCTGGAATTTGCCAAAGTCGTCAATGATACACAGGATAATCCACGGGTACATCTGAATGTAGAAACAGGTCTTCACCGTGATGGTGTGGATTTTTTGCGTTTTGAGCAGATGTTGGTTGATCTTAAAAAGCTTCATAAACTTAAAATTGAAGGCCTGATGTCTCATATGGCTTATTCCAATGAACCTGACTCAGAAACTACTCAAAAACAAATCGAACTTTTTAAACAAGCGAAACAAGTCGTCAAAGAAGCTGGAATAAATCCAACCTGGTTCCACTGGGGTGGATCATTAGCACTATTAAATAATCTTGCTTCAGAAGCAAATATCGTCAGATGTGGGAAAGCTTTTTTTGGGATTGCCCTTAATATTTCTTATTCAGGAGACAAAAAAGATGAACCAGAATTTATGTCTAAATTTAAGTTGGTTATGAAACTAAAAACCAAGGTCGCTCAGGTTAAAACTATCCAGCCTGGTGACACAGTCAGTTATTCTGATATGTTTCGGGCAGACAAACCAATGACAATCGGTATTATACCTACAGGCTACAATGACGGAATTGATCGCAGATTGATCAACAAAGGTGTTGTTTTAGTAAATGGAAAAGCATGTAAATACTTAGGGGTAATCGCAATGAATGTGACAGTCATCGACCTAACAGAAATTGAAGATCCAAAGCCAGGTATAGAAGTAATCATTTACTCCGACAACGCCTCAGACCCAAACACATTTGACAACTCAGCCGCTATGTGTGCAACCCTTCCACAGGATTTAGTTCTTCATTTACCCAAAGATTTAGTAAGGAAATTAGTTTAATTATATTGGGAATACTGAAGAATTGGGACGAATAGTTCTGGTTGTTTTCTCTTTAATAACATCTACCCCATCTCCTTCTCCTACAACAGTTGCGGTATAACCTTTAATTAAAAGAGCGGCCCCATTTCTGATCCCTAAAATAACTCTTGTAGGATCTTCAATCACATAATTTCTTAATTCTGCTTCACTTCCTCCACCTATACTAGGACCACCAGCTCCGGGTTCCAGATAGTGAGGATGCATATTCACATTGCTTTGCACAATATTCAGTCCTTCGATCATGATAGTTGGTGTTCCATTAACATATGTAATGACACTTCTTTCATCCGCACAAGTTCTGATATCAGAGGCCATAGCCTGCTGACCAGCACTTGTTCCATGTAAGGGACGGCCATCTGCCACTATTCTAGTTATATGATCACCTAAAGCAGTTTTCTGATCATGTAAAGCTTTTAACAAACGAAAAGTATTTCCTCCACCCATAAACACAGCATCAACATAATTTTCCGCTGCATTTCTAAGATCATAAGGTGTCATCAGATGTGCATGCAAAAAATCTTTTGCTCCATATCTTCTCAAACCAGTTTCAATCCTCTGCATAGCCTTTTCCTGACCTTCAAGTGGAGTTTTAGCATCAGTAACTATTAGAATATTCTTTCTTCCCGAAAACATTTGTTGAGTCTCATCACCAATATGGTCAAAGTCTTTTTTACCAGGTTGTTGATAATTAGTTGGCAAAAGCAACCATCTATTTTTGGTCAAATGAGGATACAAGATATTTGGATTTTTCATTTTTTGCAGTATAACTTAACTATAGGGCAAAATCAATATCATTTCTGTCAAATCTATCCAAAATGAGCATAGTAGATTTTAAAAAGCTGTAGGTATATAATACTTAGATTGTATCTTAATATATCAAATATGGACAACTCAGCAACAGACATGACATATACTGATGAAGAGAACGATCTTGAAAATCGGTCTAACCAATCCTATAAAGCCTTTGATACAGGCACTTCTCCCAGTGAATTAAAGCTAACTCCTGAGCTCTTCGAAGATTTTAAAAAGACCGTTTTTGCCACCAGGCCAAATATTGGCAACTTTTATACTCAGATTGGTGAAACACCCCTATATAACTATTCCCGAACTCATACTTATGAAAACAAAAACAAAATAGCCAAAGTTAGACGAACTGAATTTATCACAACCCTCAAAGAAGAAATTCGCAAAGTCCTGGGAACTGAGATCGCCGAAAGTGTCGCCAAACAGTTAAAAGACAATCATGGGGTATCAACGGTTCAGCATTATTCACCGCTTGGACATCCGGATACATTAAATGCCACCTTAACTAATGCCCTTCCCTATTTCGGTATGAATCAGCCTTTTTTGAAAAACGTCATTGTCTTCCCCTGTGCTGGTGTCTCCTTTAATAATACTAAATTCCCCCGTGGTCATCTGTTTCATGCCAAAAACAAATCCGGTGAAGTCTCAACTGAGCAAATAACTTTTTTTGGACATACTGTTGATGCGAGACCCGTATTACATCATGCCCCTTATAGCCATGAAGATATAACTGCCGCTAAAAATTCACTAAATCAGCTTTTGCGGGAAGGAAAAATCGACAAAGAGACCTTTGACAAAATTTCAACAGTAATAACAGAAATTTATGGTTCTATTCATGTTCTGTCAGCTGATGATTATGTAGACCAACTAACAATCACCAATTACTGGTTATTCAAAAAATTGTTTGAAGGATACAACAAACCTGTACCAAATATGGTCTATTTAGCCCAGGAAAAAGTGGTATTGCAGCTACTTCTAGATCATCACTTAAATAAAAAAACATCAATCAACCGCATGTTATTTGAAGAAAAATTATGGGTACTGATAGAAAAACATTTTGAAGGTGTTACCGGAGCATTTTCCCGAGAAAAAGAACTTGGAACTTTTCTGTTTTGGGGAATTCCAGCTGATGGTAAATATCGACTGCAACTTTGGAGGGATGGTAATTTTCTAAAGAGTAAAGATGGCTCATACAAAGTTGAACTTACACCCGAAGCAATCAAACAGGCAATTATAAATAAAGAACTTATTCCAAGTGTGATGCTCACCTTTAGTGTACTGGCTTGTTATTATGGTCTTATTCTGGGAGGTGGTTATGAACAAACATATTATCTGACTCAGACCCAGATTAACTATTCACTGATCATGCAGGAAATTGGTGACCAGGAAAGCTTCGATGCAGTTCAGGGTCTAAAAACCACAAATTTAGTCATCCCTCGTCCACTAATGTTTTATCTTGATGGTCAGAAAAATACCAGATATCCGGCAACTGGACTCGATTTATTAATTCATAGTCAGTTAGGCAAAAAATGGAATCAGATTTTAGATGCCACAAAACAAATAACCATGAATCTTTTTATTGAAAGAACATTACCTAGTATTTACCGGGAATACTGCAAAGATGCCACAAACTACAAAACTTTTGCGTCACTAACTGAAAGAGATATCGAACTATTTAATGGCTTAGATAAAAAAATCCCATCTCTTGCTGCTATTTAAAGTTATTTATAAAAATATATGCAAAAAAAAGAACTACTAGTTCAATCAGTAACCGGGGGTGAAATACTCTTTACTGAACAAACCCAACCACTTGTTCAACAAGATCGCGCTACAAATACACTATATCTTCCTTACAGATATGGCACCACTAATGGAAGACTCATCGTCCCCAATGTACGGCAAGATCAACAACCTTTTGCTTTAGTTGAACGTAATCCATATCCTTCATCTCCGGATGATTATTCTCCAGAATTTCCTGAGAGATTTATAACTAAAATGTGGGAAATGACACCTCCGGTATTATATGTTGATCCGGAAGGTATCACCACAGCCTTAATTTATCCGAGTATTACAGATGCTATGCTAAGACTGGAGAGTAGTCAGGAAGCAGAAAGATTAAAATCTCACAGTTTTGATCTGAAGCAACAGCAATATTTTGGATTATTGCTTTCATTTATCTCACAGATAAATCCCACTTATAAATAGTTTAAATCAGCTCAGGCAAATCTTAACCCAATTGAAGAGGTTATCTTACGGGATTTCTGCCAGTCCCATTTAACCAGACCATTAGTCAATTTTTTAAATGAAAATTCGTTGGCAAAAAAATGTAGTTTATTTTTTTGTTTAACAATAATCCGGGATGATCCTCCCCCATCCAGAAAGAAAGCCCATTTATAATGTTTTTTTGTAAAAAAAGTATTAATATCTTTGGCCGAAACACCATTAAATCCCGGAACGTATTTTGAACCATCAAAAGTTATCAGATGAATAAATCCTTTCTGATCTTTGGCTATTACAGATCGGGCATCCTGTCTGTCTACCCGAACCTCATCATGAAAAAAAGGGTCTGACACTGCTTTTCCAATCGTCAAAGCATCAGTAATCCCTTTTAGATTAACCTTATCAATGCTTACAGGTTTTACTGAGTCCCCTACTTTAAACTGAGAGATATTTTTTCTCATTTGCAATATAAAATGACCGGCAAAAAAATGACTCCCCCCGCCAAATTTGATATCAGAGACTACCAGTTCCTCTTTTTCATTCATACCAACCACAATATCCATCAGCATCGGATTTTTGGGAGTATAAATATCTTTTGTATCCAGTATTCCAATCTGAATATTAGTCAGAGGATCTCGGGATTTAACAATCTCTGAACACCGGGAATTAAAAAGTATCGCTGTATTTTTTAAAATCGCTTTATTAGTTTTTCTAGCTCCGATCCAATTGACCAAGTGCTTTCCAATTTTAATTATTCCCTCTGCCGAAATTTCCCTGGCATCTAAGGATCCTTTTTTTATAAAAACAACTGGCTGATCCGAAGATGGAAGACCAAAAATCTTATTTTGACGAATACAAAGATCATAAGGCAAATCAACCGGTGTACTATCTGCTTCATCAGTTAAAAAGAAAAAAGAGCCGTTGATAGCTGCAATATTACTCTTGTCTGACATGAAATGTTCACTCATATAAAACGGATCATTTGAAGAAGTAATAAAAGACTCTACATTTTCCTGCTTTGGATGCCAGAATAAATCATAAACATTGGAAAAATTATCTAAATTAAAGTCCTGAGTATATTTTTTTAAAAATACCCCTTTGCAGATTTGTACAAGTGACTCTTTTTGTCTGATTGCTAAACAACGAGTGTTTTTTCCCAGATTTTGGATATCAACAGATATTCCGGTTTTAGCCAGATATCTTATCTTTTGAATATTATTAAATAGATAAGTTGAGGCTAAATCCATAGATAACCCAAATCTTACCTTTTATGAGCATAAATAGCAATCAATCTGGACTTTTGCTCAGTCTCCGCTATAATACAATCATGGCTGATTTGCATTTAAAAATTGTTACTCCTGAATCCCAGATCAGAGATGAAATGGTCGATCAGGTCAATGTTACAACCACTTCAGGAGAGATCGGGATTCTGCCGCATCATGCTTTTTTAATGGCTAAAATAGTTCCTGGCGAACTTAAAATCAAAAAAGGGGCAAAAATTGAATATTTCGCCACCGGTGAAGGATTTTTACAGGTGACAGATAATACCCTGACAATAATGACCGATTTAGCACAATCCGCTTCAGATCTAGATGAAAAAGCTTTAGAACAGGCCAAAAAACGGGCTGAGGAAGCACTGGAAGAGAAGTTAACCGATGAAGAATACGCCTATACAGTTGCCGCACTAGAAAAAACTCTCGCCCAACTCAAAGTAAAAAGACGCCACCGATCCAACTAATCAATTCCACTTACATTTAGCTTCAAAACATGATACGCTCAAATCATACAAAGTATATTCAAAACGTCATTTCGAGGAACGAGCAAGACAGTCCCTGTCATTGCGAGGAATGAGTCTTCGAATGACGAAGCAATCTCGTGACCTTGAACTAACCAAGCGACTAAGTTAGTTCTTAGATACAGATTGCCGCGCGTTTGTTCTTTGTTTATTCGCTCGCAATGACGTTACTATGAACCAACAAAGTGATCTCTCCATCATTATCCTTTCCTACAACGTTAAGGATCTGCTTATTAAGTGCATTGATTCTATTTACCGCAATAAAACTAAATCTGACAATTGGCAGATCATTGTTGTAGACAACAATTCTTCGGATCATTCACTGGATGAAGCAAAAGCCCGTTTCCCCAAGATTGAAGCTATCCAAACCGGTAAAAATCTTGGTTTTGCTGGCGGAAATAACGCTGGTATACCCTATGTCAAATCTGACTATGTTTTGTTTCTTAATCCTGATACCACAGTGGTAGCTGATGTTATACAAAAATCACTGGAACATCTCAAATCAGATCCAAAAATCGGCGCTTTGGGTTGCCGGATTGAGCTTCCTGGTGGCAGTCTAGATTATTCTGCTCATCGAGGCTTCCCCACACCCTGGAATTCTTTTGCCTACTTTACCGGTCTGGCGAAATTATTCCCCAAATCCAAGTTTTTTTCAGGTTACACAGCAACATATCTGAGTCTGAACAAAACTCATCAGATGGACTGTGGGACAGGGGCATTTATGATGCTGCCAAAGAAAATCGGCGATCTGGTCCATTGGTGGGATACTGATTATTTCTGGAACGGCGAGGATATCGAATTTTTCTACCGGATCAAACAAAAAGGCTACAAAGTAATTTATTTTGCAGATGGGAAAATTATTCATTACAAAGGTTCATCTTCCGGTCTCTGGAAATCTGCTAAAACCAAAGTTGATCCATCAGTCAAAATCCGCTCTGCTAAAAATGGTATTAAAGCCATGCGGATTTTCTTTATGAAACATTACTACCGCCAATATCCACCTGTGATACGGGAAGTTATTTTACTGGGAATTGCAGTACTGGAAAAATACCGTTTATTTAAAATAAAAACAGGATTTAAATAAAAGTCGTCCTGAACGCAGTGAAGGATCTCTGAACCGATTCGACCTGAGGGCTCACGGCCTCGAAGGCTTGTTTCAGATTCCTTAAAATCTCGCATTCGCGAGAGATTCTTCACCTTTGGTTCAGAATGACACCTAACAATGAATCAAAACTTATCAGTAATATTAGTTAGTTACAACACAAAGGAGATTACCTCCGAGTGTCTTTCTCGTTTAAAAACAGCCATTTCTTATACTGAAGAAAAATTAAACAATAAAGTTGAAGTCATTGTGGTTGATAACGATTCACAAGATGGATCTGTGGAAATGATCAGACAGGATCACTCCTGGGTTAAAGTAATAGCCACCGGACAAAATCTGGGTTTTGGTGTGGGAAATAATGTTGGAATAAAACAGTCAAAATATCCTTACATCCTTTTACTCAACACTGATGCCTACATTGAAAAAGACACTTTAGAAAAATCATTAACTTTTTTTGCTGAACATCCAGACTGTGACCTTTTTACCTGCCGGCTGACTTTTAAAAATCACACTTTACAGCCAAATGCCGGATTTTTACCAACACCTTTTAGAACGGCAATCTGGTTATTAGGTTTTGAAGCCCTCCCGGGAGTTAAAGATATCTTTCCCTCGGTTCACAAAAGGAACCATTCTTTTTATTCACAGATCAGACAACCGGAATGGGTAATGGGAGCTTATTTCATGTTCAAAAGGGAAGTATTTGAAAAAACACTCGGATTTGATGAGAAGATTTTTATGTATATGGAAGAAGTTGAATGGTGTATCAGAATCAAAAAACTTGGTTTTAAAACTTATTTTTCTCCCGATTTTTCGGTTGTTCATTTGGGAGGAGCATCCAGCGGCTTTAATATCGGTGTCCCTTTGTATCGCGAAATGGAAGGACTTAAATATGTCTACAAAAAACACTATCCAGCCTGGCAAATCTACCTGAAAATAATAATTATGCTAGGATGTTTAATGAGGATAATAGCATTTAGTCTGCTTGGAAAATTCAGTAGAGTCAAAGCTTACATGCATGTTTTACAGAAGATATTAAAATAACTAATCATGTCATTCCCGCGAAAGCGGGAATCCATACAAATAGCTTACAACTAATTGATGGTATACCTGGTTAAATCCTTGTTTTGTAAGCGAAGATTGATGCTGGGCATTAGATTCCCCTTTTCAGGGGAATGACGACTTTATAATACAAATTAAAATGAAAAAAATTGCAATTGTTACTGTTAATTACAATGGATCTGATGACACAATTGAATTTTTGCACTCTTTGAAAAAGCTATCAGCTGACAGCTTCCAGCTTTCAGTTATTGTAGTCGACAATGGTTCATCCGATGATTCAGTCAAAAAAATCCTGTCAAAATTTCCTGAGATTGATTTACTTCAGACTGGAGAAAATAAAGGTTTTGCCGGAGGTTACAACCGCGGGATTGAACATGCCCGCATCTGGGGAGCTGATTATATTTTGATTATCAATAATGACACTTTGATTGATGACACTCACTTATTACAAAAACTGATCAAAACACTAGATGACAATCCAAAGGCTGCTATTGTCGCACCAAAAATTTATTTTGCACCTGGCTTTGAATACCATAAAGACCGTTATCAGACAGAGCAGTCCGGTAAAGTTATCTGGTACGCCGGAGGAGAATTTGACTGGAATAATGTTTATTCAGTTCATCACGGGATTAATGAAGTTGATGATGGGAAGTATAACCAGGAAAAAGAAGTTAGTTTTGCCACCGCCTGCTGCTGGATGATCAAGAAAGAAGCCATTGAAAAAGTAGGTACTTTTGATGATCAGTTATTTGCCTATTATGAAGATAACGATCTTTGTATGCGATTTAAGCAGGCTCGTTATAAACTTTTTTACAATGGCAATACTTCCCTTTTTCACAAAGTTTCACGCACCTCAGGGATTGGATCAAGCTTTGGCGATTATCTGATGACCAGAAACAGGCTCTATTTTGGTATGAAATACGCATCTTCCCGTACGAAGTTTGCTCTTTACCGTGAAGCACTGAAATTTTTATTATTCGGAAGAACTGCTCAAAAGCAGGCTGTGATGGATTATTTGAAAGGGAAAAAAGGTCCACAAACAGAGCAAAAAACAGCTAACCCCGGCTATCAAATTAAATTATCTGTTGTTACTCTCAACTACAACACACCGGATCTGATTGATAACTTACTAAAAAGTATCTACAGGGAAATCAGCATCCACAAATTCCCCTCCACCGTCATTGCGAGCGGTAGCGAAGCAATCTCGATTAAACAAATGCGGTTGGCCAATGAGGTTGCCATCGAAGTGATTGTTTTAGACAATGGTTCAGAGCTTGGTTGTGCAGAGGTTGTAAAAAAATATCCAGAAGTCAGGTTTATTCAAAACGAAGTAAACACCGGTTTTACAGGTGGAAATAACACCTGTTACCGTTATTCCCGCGGTGAGTACATTTTAATGTTAAATTCAGATATTGAATGCACAGAAAATGCCCTAAGTGACCAACTGGAAGCTGCTGAAAAATATCATGGTAATGCTATCACTTCAGGTGCCCTTTTTTTCCCGGATGGAACACTCCAGGATTCGATATTTTATCTACCAACTATTTCCGGCGCGATAAAAGAATACTTTCTCCGGATCAAAGGATCTTTTTTCATGTATGCCGGCCCTCAAAATAAAGATACCAAAGTTGAAGCCGCGGCTATGGCTTGCTTTATGATTCCCCGAAAAATTTTAAACCGGGTTGGATTTTTAGATGAAAGGCTTTTTACCTATTTTGAAGATGTCGATTTTTGCCGGAGATGTAAAAAACTTGGCATTCCAATTTACTACACACCCAAAGCCAAATTCCTCCATCACCACGGCGCCACCAGTAAAAGACTCAAGCAAGGTAAAGCCTATGAGCTGCTAGTTCATGCCTCAAAACTCTATCACGGCATCATCTATTACCACCTTTTATCTTTTACATTAAGAGTCGCTCAAAAAATATCTTTCACCAAAAC
>CAYUPO010000012.1:0-35322 GCA_964446685.1 uncultured Gammaproteobacteria bacterium
AAGACCTGTGGTCATTGCGAGCCACAATCATGAAACTGATCGTGGCGAGCGAATATACTAAGAGTTAATGCGCGGCAATCTTTTAACCAGGCTTTAACTAAGTTGCTGAGTAAATTCCTAGTGGCGAGATTGCTTCGTCGTGGTGAGCTTGTCGAATCCACTCCTCGCAATGACGAGGTGTTTAACAGATTACTTAATTTATGAATGTGGTATTATTCCAGGCATGTTTGGATTTAATACCAGAACTGTTGGTTACAAAGCCGAGGAACAGGCTGCGAAGTTTTTAAAAAGCAAAGGATATACCATCCTGCAAACTAATTTTACTATCCGTGGTGGTGAAGTAGACATTGTGGCACAAGACAATAAAGATTTAGTTTTTGTTGAAGTCAAAATGAGGAGCAATACCTCATTTGGTTCAGCTTTGGAATCTATTACCCCCTGGAAAGTAACAGCTCTGAAAAAAACGGCCTTGTTTTATATCAGAAAAGTTGGATGGGGAGATAAATCATATCGGTTTGACTTAGTGACTATAGATAAAAAAGAAAATGGATCTTTTGATTTTGGATTAATGAAAAATATTATTACTGGATAAATTTTTAACTTATTTGATTAAGATTTGGAACCAGCTCTGGTACTTTCAAGGCTTGGAACTTCAACCAGAACAATTTAAATTTTTTGAGACCATCTTCTGTGGTTTTAAAATGATATCATATATATTAATAAGCATCGTAAAGATCATAATGAAGAAATACAAGGTAAATTTCAAGAATAGAGTGTTGATTATCGTTCTCCTTCTCTTAGTAGTTCCGATATCTTTTATAGTATTGTTTCCAATTGCTTTTCTTTATGGTTATTTGACTTATCTTTTAGGTAACCCAGCAGATCAGATACAGTCTGGAAAATATATGTCATATATTTGGATTGGAATATCACTTTTATTGGCTTGGAAGGTATTGAAGTGGTGGAGTAGAAAATATTTGGTTAAATAGGTTTTAAATTTACGGTAGGTTGATTTGTGTGAATATCCTTTGTTACTAATTCTTATATTCCTAATGGGTGATCAGAATTTGTAGCGCCAAGGGGAATCGAACCCCTGATTGCTGGGATGAAAACCCAGAGTCCTAACCACCAACTTTTCTTCACTTCATTCAGAAATAGTCGATGGCGGAAAATTAGTAGCGCGTAGGGGACTCGAACCCCTGATTGCTGGGATGAAAACCCAGAGTCCTAACCACTAGACGAACGCGCCGTGTTATGAACTTAGTTATTTTACCAAAATGCAGGCTCAAAAGCTAGGTTTTAGTTAATAACCAGTAAATTCATCAAAATTTATATTACTTTCTTTTACTCCCAGTTCCTGAAGGATTTTGTACATGCCCCACATAAATCGTGAAGGGCCGACTAAATAATAAATAGCATTGGATGGCTGAGCAAGATATTTTATAAGACTTTTGGAAGTGATATATCCTGTTTCCTGAGTCCATAATGAGTCTTTTTTTGTTAGATTTGGAATATAATGGAAATTTTTGCTGCGTGTTTGCAGTAAATCAAATTCATCAAAAAAAGGGATATCTTTTTTGTGACGGTTTGAATTAAACAGCAGGATTTGATTGTCGAAATTGTTTTCTAAAGCTGCTAAGATCATTGGTCTGGCAGCGGCTACTCCTATTCCACCACTTAAAAAAACAATTGGTTTATTTGAGTTTTTGGGAAGACTAAACATACTGAGTGGTCCTAATAATTCAATTACTGATCCAAATGGAAGGGCATTTAGTTCATTTTTGTAAGCAGAGTTACGCATTCTGATGGTGATCATTAGTTCTTTTTCAGATGGTGAGCTGGCAAAAGAAAATTGTCTGGTGTCTCCCTTGATATCAGTTTTGGAGGGATTTATCAGAGTGAATTTACCATATTGGCCAGATTTAAAATTAAAATTTGCCGGTTTCTCAAAATAAAATGAGGTGGTTTTTGAGGCAATTTCTGTTTTTTTAATTAGTTTTATTTTATATGTTGGCATGGATGAAACTATACTAAATTGATTGTTATTTATATAGATTCCCCTTTTCAGGGGAATGACGGGTGTTTTTAATAGTTTCTTGCTTCATTGAGGCTAAACGAGGTATAATACATTTCGTATCCATTGGGGGATATAGCTCAACGGTAGAGCAGAAGCCTTTTAAGCTTTTGGTTCTGGGTCCGAATCCCAGTATCCCCACTTCATTTTTTCTTCATAATGTTTCATGTCTATGTGATTAAAAATAATTTCGGGAAAAGATATACCGGGCAGACTGAGGATCTTGAGAGCCGCTTGAAAAGGCATAATGGAGAGTTAAAAAGTAAAGCCAGAAGTTATACGAAATTGAACTCTGGAATCTGGGAATTGGTTTACCAGGAAGTTTATGAAACAAGAGAAGAGGCTGTAAAGAGAGAAAAAGAGCTAAAATCTTATCAAGGCCGGCAATTTCTTAAAAAAATAGGGATATAGCTCAACGGTAGACCCGCCAGTTGGCGGGCTTTTAAGCTTTTGGTTCTGGGGTTAAAGTGACTGATGTCACTTTAACGAGATGAATACAACCATATCCGCAAAGCGGATAACTTAAAATATTTTTATCTCACGAATCCCAGTATCCCCACATTCCAAAAAATATCAAATTTCAAATGCCAAATATCCAATGTCAAATTGGAGACAAATTTGATCTAACTTCTTTCTGAAATCTCATAGAAACTGGAGTATAATAGGCTCGTCATGAATATTATTGATTTAGTGATTGTGGTCTTTTTGATTATTTTTGCGATTGAAGGGATGGGCAGAAGTTTTTTGGGTGAACTGCTGGATTTACTGTCTTTTTTATTAGCCTTTTTCTTATCCCTCAGGTTTTACAATTATCTAGGAGGTCTCTTTGAAGGCAATTTTAATGTTCCTCATTCTGTTGCCAATGTACTTGGGTTTATCGCTTTTTGGTTTATGGCTGAGGCAATATTTTTTATCTTTATTCACTTTGTTTTGTCCCGGTCTATTTTGCTAATAACAGCCTTTAATAAGCTCAATAAATTTGCTTTTATCCCGGCTTTAATGAGAGGGGTTATTTTTATTGGAATTGTTCTGACTCTGGTGGCCTCATTTCCGATTCAGCCGAAAATAAAGGTTTTAGTGCAGGATTCAACTCTTGGTTCGTTTTTACTTGACCAGACCAGACAAATCGAACAGCCGGTTAAAAATGTGTTTGGTGGGCTGAGTGAAGATTCATTAACTTTTTTTACAGTTAAGCCAAAGTCCGATGAAACGGTTAATTTAGGATTTCAGACTGCTGAATTTTCGGCAAATGAAAGTTTAGAAAAACAGATGATTGATTTGGTGAATAAAGAAAGAAATGAAAGAGGATTTTCGACCTTAGTATTTGATCCAAAACTGCGAGATGTGGGAAGAGGTCATAGTGCAGATATGTTTAAAAGGGGTTATTTTTCCCATTACTCTCCTGAAGGGAAAAATGTTGCAGACCGGGTGGAAGCAGCTGGGATAATTTATGAAGTAATTGGGGAAAATCTGGCCTATGCGCCTAATTTAAACCTGGCGCACAACGGATTAATGAACTCTCCTGGACACCGAGCAAATATTTTGTCACCTGACTATAATAAGATCGGAATTGGTATCCAGGATGGCGGTGTTTATGGTCTGATGGTGACGCAGGTTTTTAGTAATTAAATAAAAATATCAAATAGCCAAACCTAGTGATTGGATATTAGCAAGGCTTGCAACTTCGTCTTTGGGAATTAGATATTAGATATTTCTTATGAAAAGCAGGAATTCATTTCTTTTGTTTCTAGGTTTATTTCTTATAACTGGTTTTATGGTGTGGAAAGGAATTGGTCAGTCTTCTCTTCCTGATTTTCCAAAAATCCAGATTCCTTACACTGCTGCTTCACCTTCTCCGGCTGTTCTGGGCACTACTCAAAGTACTCCTTCCGCACAATTGGCAGAGGAGTTGGTGCAGGTTACCAAAGTGGTAGATGGAGATACAATCGAAGTTTCTATAAATAATGAACTTAAAAAAATCAGATTAATTGGAATTAACACTCCGGAAACTGTTGATCCAAGACGGGCAGTGCAGTGTTTTGGAAAAGAAGCTTCAAATGAAACAAAAAGGTTGCTTGAGGCTCAAAAAGTGATCTTAACTAAGGATGTTTCAGAAACTGATAAATATGAACGGTTACTACGTCTGGTTTATCTGCCATTGCCGGATGGTCAGTTGCTTTTTGTAAATGATTATCTTGTCAGGCAGGGGTATGCGAATGTTTATACATATCCGCCGGATGTAAAATTTGATGAGCAGTTTAAAAAAGCTGAAAAAGAAGCTAAAGAAGCAAAAAGAGGTCTTTGGGGAAAATGTTTTTAGTGTTATCCTATACAGATGGACAAGAAATTTTTCTTTCAAATAGTTGGGCTGCTAATTATCATTTTCGGCGGGACAATATTGGCCTTTAATCAGGATTTAATACCTGCTTTGGGAAATAAGACTGCTTTTCCTAGCCCCGCAGGAAATGTCCAAAATGTAGTTCAGCTATTGGATACCTCTACTCAACAAGTTAAATCTCAGGTCAGAGTTGATATTGCTGATACCAAAGAAAAAAGAAGTTTGGGTCTGGGCGGCAGGGCTTCACTCGCTGGGGACTCAGGGATGTTGTTTATTATGGATCAAAAAAATAAACCAACCTTCTGGATGAAAGGGATGTTGATCCCACTGGACTTTTTATGGATAGATGGTGATAAAGTAGCCGATATTATTCAAAATGTTCAACCTCCGGTTGAAGGACAATCGGATCAGACTTTGCAGTTTTATTCTCCTTTGGTACCGGTTGATAAGGTTTTGGAAGTGAATGCCGGATTTGTAGCACACTTTGGGATAAAAGTTGGAGATACGATCAGAGTAGTCCAGGCTGCTCCGACTCAATAAATTTACTCACTATGATACTGCCAATACACTTGCTTGATACAGGAGATGAATATGAATTCGGCCGGGAAAATGTTTTACTCTCCCGTTTGGGAAGGCTGGGTTTTCCAATTGCCAAAGGATTTGTTGTTTCTCCGCCGCATCTTGAGATAAAAAATTATCTGGTTGTTCAGCAGATCAATACTTTGACTGACTTTGAAACAAAAAGGGGTTCATTAGAGTCATTTATAAAGGATAAAAAGCCGGAAATTCATACATTGGCATATGATGAGGTTGCTCATTTTGAAACTCATTGGCCAAATCTGGTCAAACGATGGGTAGGTGAAATTCATTCCCATTACACCAGGTTTAGTAAGCTGGAGCCAAAGCATTTTCAGCTTAAAGCTCATCCGGTAGTATTTATGGATGCAGTTCATGCTTCAGGAATTGCCAGGTGGGATCCTATCAGCAAAACTGGTCATATTAAAATGTATTCAGGTATATTAGATCCGGAACAAACTGTTCTGCTGGAAAAATTTTTAAAAGAAGCTGATCATAAACTAGGTATTTCTTTTGATTATTCATTTATTTTTGATAAACAGCAGATAGTTTTTACCCGTCTTAGTGAGATTGTTCATGAAGCGCCTAAACCGGTTTTAGAACAAGTTGAGGAGCAGATAAAGCAGTCAAAAACCAGAAGAAGCATTAAGCTTTACACTACATTTTCAGGTGATTATGTTTTGGATCAGGTAGTTGATGGTTATTTTCTTCACTCAGAGCAATTTAGCTCGCATGATCAAAAATTGTTAGTACTGCTGGAGACAATGTTAGCTAAACATCCTCATGATATCTTGTATCAGGTTTCAAAAAGGTTTTATAAGAGTGATGCGGCGGCAATTAAATATTGCCGAAACCAGAAAAAATACGACAATTTAAATCTGGTTTTCAGTGCAGATCAGTCAACTGAAGAGTTGTTGGAATTAAAACGTGATTTGGCTGTAGAAGGGGTTAACAGAAAGGGTAAGATGAAATACTGGCTGCTAGCATCTACCCCCGCTGCTTTAATTAGGATAGAAGAGAATTTAAATGAAGGGTTTGATGGGGTGATTATCGATCTGAATACTCATGTGGCATTACTTCATGCAAAACATATAACTGAGATAGAACCGGAGAAAGATAGTATTAGTTTAATCAGGTTTTTAGAGCCATTCGTTAGTCAGCTAAATAATCTGAAAATGCCTTTAATTTTTTCCGGTAATCTGGTTGCCCAGGAAAAAATGATTGAAAAAATTATTAAATGGGGTGTAAGTGGAGTAATTACGAATGAAGAAACTGAAAAAATGGATAAAGTTTTGATCTATCAGGAGCAGGTGATTCAGTTTGGCTTAGGAAAGTCTTAACAGCAAGACATATTCGCCTTTTGGCTCTTTTTTGGCATAATATTCGGTCCATTCCGAGGCTCGTTTGGTGACAACTTCCTGATGGATTTTGGTTAATTCCCGGGCTAAGGAGATTTCCGGATCATCCAGTAAATCTTTTATTTCTTCCAGTGGCTTTCTGAGTTTGAAAGGTGCGGCAAAGAAAATAAAGGTTGTCGGGATAGCTTGGTGAATTTCCTTTAGTTTTTGTAAAAGTGTAGTTCTTGCACCGGATTTTTCTGGAAAATAGCCTAAAAACATAAATTTATCTGGTGGAAAGCCAGACAGAGTTAAAGCAGTAATAGGGGCAGATGGACCAGGCAAAGAATCAATTTGAATATTTTCTTTGAGACATTCTCTGACTAATTTGAAACCTGGATCTGATACGAGTGGAGTGCCTGCATCGGAAACAAGGGCAAGATTTTCGCCTTGTTGGAGTTTTTGGATCAGATAGGGGATTTGTTTGGTTTCATTGTAGTCATTTAGGATAATGAGGGGTTTTTTAATTTCGTAGTGACTCAGGAGTATGCCAGTTCTTCTGGTGTCTTCACAGATAATACTATCTGCCTCTTTGAGTATTTCCAATGAACGCAGAGTGATATCTTTTAAATTACCAATTGGAGTTGCAATAAGAGAGAGCATACTGATTATTTCTTAAGTTTAAGAAACTTGAAGATATTATTTCTGGCGCCTTCATCTTTGAGGATATGGTAAACAGCTGGTAGAACTGAAGCAATAATAATCAGGAAAATTACTTTCTCGAAATTTTCTTTGATGATCGGAATATTACCAAAAAAGTAACCGGCTAATGTCAGTCCAATTGCCCATAATGCGCCACCAATAATATTGTAGGATAAAAAGGTCGAATATTTCATTTGACCAATACCGGCAACAACAGGAGCAAAAGTGCGGATAAATGGCATAAAGCGAGCTAGAATTATGGTTTTTCCACCATGTTTCTCATAGAAAGCTTCAGCTTTTTTGAGATGATCTTTATGAAACAAAAGTGAGTCCTCTTTTTGGAAAAGCTTTCTACCATAACGGTGTCCGATCCAGTAACCAACGCTATCGCCAACTACAGCAGCGATAAATGAACCGATGGTTAATAAAGTAATATCAAAATAACCTAAAGAGGCGATAAATCCGGCTGTAAAAAGAAGTGAGTCCCCAGGAAGAAAAAAGCCAATTAACAGTCCTGATTCAACAAATACAATCGCATAAACTCCAAAAAGTCCAATAGCCTGAATCACCCCTGCCAAATCCCCATGTAATAATTCTTTAAAATCAAAGCCCATGGAAGAGATTATAGCTGATTAGAGATAATTTGGGAACTCAGGAAGATTAATTTAGAATCGGCGGATGACTCCGACACATTTACCTTGAATTTTGACGTCGGTGGCATAGATTGGTTGCATAGCTGAGTTAGCTGGTTCCAGTCTGATTCTGGTGGCTTCTTTATAAAACTTTTTTAATGTGGCGAGTCCGTTATCCAGTAAGGCGACTACTATTTCACCATTTCTGGCGGTATTTTGTTCTTCAATGATGACATAATCTCCATCTAAGATCCCTTCTTCAATCATGGAATCTCCTTTGACCTGCAGGACATATGATTTCTTTTTATCTGAGATATAAGAAGGTGAAACACCAATTGTAGCTCCTGGATCAGTAAAGGGAAGGATTGGCTGGCCGGCTGCGATGAACCCTAAAACAGGTAATTCAATAGTTCTTGGTGTGGAATAAGCTGCGTCAGTCACTTCAATTCCTCTGACTGAACCGTCGAATTTTTTGATGACTCCTTTTTTGACCAAAGCCTGGACATGTTCATGGACTGTAGCTAAGGAGGAGACTCCCATAGCTTCGGCAATTTCTCCCAGTGTTGGGGAATAGCCATATTTATCAATGTAATCTTTGATAAATTTTAAGATCTGTTTTTGTCGTTTGTATAATGTAACTGGCATATATGTAATGTATCAGGTATCAAGTGTCATGTGTCAAATTTTATGTTTCAACGATTTGATTAAGCCGTTTAATAGATTTCCAACAATAATTCTTTGGTTCTCGAATTCTTCATATTCCGTCTGAGATATGAAGGCTAAGTCTAAAGCTAACAGAAAATAGTATTCTACTTCTACTAGAGATCCGTTTGCAAAATCTAAATGGTGTAAAAATTCTTTTAAGGAAGTTTTTACATGTCCTTCAACGATATTTGAAGGCACTGAAACCATTGCTCTTTTTAATTGGTTTGTTAACCCAAATAATTCGGATTTTGGAAACTTGTTAGATAATCTGTAAACGAGCAGAGTCAGATTGTGTGCTTCTTCCCAAACCTTTAATCGTTTGAACCCTTTTTCTTGACTCATGACACTTGAAACGTGACTCATTTAATATACAAACAAAACCCGAATCTGTCAACTGGTGAAAAATAGTATTTTCTAGATCAATATCCGAAGGAAAAGCGTAAATTACAATTTCTAATTAACCTAATTTCTAATATCTGAGCAAAGCTCCTGCTTCGCAGTAAACAAATCTCAAATTCTAATGACTAAAACTATTTAGACATTTATGTATTAGGCATTGTTTAGATTAATTAGAAATTAGGGTACTTAGAAATTTTCTATGGTTGTCTTCACCCATAGTTCTTGTTATCATATTTGCACATCATGGGTGAAAATACAATTGGAATTATTGGTTATGGAATAGTCGGACAGGCTGTTGAATACGGCTTTAAGAGTGAACAGATTTTTAAATACGATAAATTTAAGGATTATTTATCACTGGAGGAAGTTTGCCAGAAATCTGAATTTATTTTTATATGTGTACCAACTCCGATCTTAGAAGATGGTTCAGGAATTGATCTTTCAATAGTTGATGAAGTAGTCGGTCAGATTGCCGGAATTATTAAAGGAACTGACAAGATAATTGTTATCAAATCCACTTCAGTGCCAGGAACTACCGCCCGACTTTCGAAAGAGTATCCGGATGTTAACTTTGCTTTTAATCCTGAATTTTTGACAGAAGCTAACTTTCTGGAAGACTTTGTTAATTCAGACCGTTGTGTAATTGGTGCTTTTGATGATTTGACTTCCCGCAGACTGGTTTCTTTGTATAAAAAACATTTCCCTAAAATGCCTATTTTTCAGTCTGATCCAACTACGGCTGAAATGGTGAAATATATGGCCAATTGTTATCTGGCTACCAAAGTCATTTTTGCAAATGAGATGTTTGATCTGTGCGAGAAACTGGGAATTAAATATGAAGAAGTGAAAAAGTTAACTGTGGCAGATCACCGAATTTATGATTCCCATCTGGATGTTACAACAATGCGAGGATTTGGCGGCAAATGTTTTCCCAAAGATATGATGGCACTGATTGGTCTGGCTGATAAATTAGATGTTGATACAGAGTTATTAGATACAGCCTGGAAGAAAAACCTAAAGATTCGAAAAGTAAAAGATTGGGAAGAAATACCGTTCGCAGTCACCAAGAAGAATTCTGCGGAGTAACTGCGAAAATTCAAAGCACGAAATTCGAAACTGTTAAAAACAAATTGTCGTCATTGCGAGGAGTGGATTCGACAAGCTCACCACGACGAAGCAATCTTCTTAATGTTAAAGTATTGTCTGATATAAATCTTCAAAGGTTGGGTTATTTTTCTCAATAATTTGTAACTTATTTTCTCTGGAGCCACCCTTTATTTGTTTTTCTCTTAAGATTGCGTTTTCAATATCTTCAAATTGATCAAAATATACTAACTTAGTTACATTATATTTCTCTGTAAATCCTTTTACTAAATGGTTTTTGTGTTCAAAGATTTGTTTTATTAGGTCTGATGTAACACCAACATATAACACTTTATTTGTAATATTAGTCAGTATATAAACATATGAGTATTTGTTAGGCATGGATTAGATTGCTTCGCTCCGCTCGCAATGACGGTAGTTAAAAGTGATTTTATGTGTGGTTAATTAAAAATGCAAAATATACTATAAATGATTACTGGGTAGGCGTTTGTGGTGGGGTACCGGTTGGTGGCATTTGAGGAGGGGTTCCTGTAGGAGGTGTTCCAGCTGGGGGAGCAACTGGAGTTGTTGGCTTTTTTGCTAAAATATTTTTAATTTCCTGAACGATCTGGTCTGGTGTGTAAGCTGCTTTAACCAGATAGCCATCAGCTCCCAGTTCAAAACCCTGTTTAATAACTGCATCTTGTCCCAGATTAGTTAATAAAACAACAGGTGTGGCTTTGGAGATAGGATTTTGTTTGATTTTTTGTAAGATTTGCAGACCATTAATATCTGGCAACATGATATCAAGTAATATCAGGTCGTAAGCATTTTTTTCAGCAGCAGCCAAACCTTCGTTACCCATTCCAAAAGCATCTGTCATCAGACCTGCCAGATCCAGCTGCCGTTTATAAAGGTCACGGATATATTCTTCGTCTTCAACTAAAAGAAGTTTACTCATTGCTTGATTTGATTATATGCATACATTGAAGTGTTTGTCTATAAATAATAACTCTGCTACTACTGAATATATTGGGTAGTTCTAGCTATTTCCTCAAGTTCTAGTCCGTGACGTTTGGTCAATTCCTGAAAGGCAGCAATATTTCGAATCATCAATCTAAACTTTAGAGGTATCTCAAATGATTCTCCCTCTTTTTTGGATAAATCCATAAATAAGGTATTAAGAAGAGATATTTTATTGACTGAGCCTCTGGCAAATTGTTTGGCAAATTCAGAAGCCAGTTCGCCAAAAACAGCTGCTGTTGTAACCCCTTTTTTTATTCCCCGAACATTGTTGTGTGTTAATAAATAATCGATAGTTGAGTAGGCAAAGTCACTGATATTACTACCGTCGACCATTTTCCGAATAATACTAGCTTCATTTTCATTAAGTTTTAAAAATAAGCTACGATCTATTACTCCCATTTTAATATCCTCACCTGATGTGTCTGCTATCATATTTCCAACATGTGGATCAGAATGTACTAAATATTCTTTTTGACCGGATTTATTTGTTAATGGTTCTTTTAGTTGATACAAGAAAAATTCCGTCATTGTCCAGACTAAATCTTGTTTAGTTTCCTTATCAACTGTTGGATCATTGAGAATTTGATTAACCGTTCTGCCTGGTACTAACTCTTCAGAGGTTAATTTATTTCCTGTAAATATTCTATCTGGGGCGTAAACACTACCAAATCCTGCCGACTGATTGTATTTCTCTAGCGTTTGTTTAAATGCATCATCATCCTGTTCAAAAGATGAGTCATTAATATCAGCCAAGCACCAGTTTTGTGATAAATCAATCAACATGGATCCTGTTCGGGCTTGATCTCTGACTTTAAGATCCTGGCTTTTATCGGAAACCGTATCTAAGACAGTTTTAGCTGCTGAATAAGTATCTTTTAACCTAGCTGCTACATTAGGGTTTTTCATTTTTAAAGTTCCTGCTTTATCTGAACCATCCGGCTGTCTGAAATGCGCTTCATAAGTTGTCTGCAGACTTCCTCCGCCCAAACATTTTTTTACTGTGGTATTTTTTAGTAACTCTTCTATTTCAGGTGAGTCTTGTGCCATGCGGTTAAGATTTTCCCAGAAAAAGACCTTATTAAGTGCTGGAACTGCATCAAAGGCGGCTGACAGGCGTTTATGCATTTCGGGAGGGAAATTATAGAATTGAACAGCTAGTTGAAGTGCTCTGATTCCTAATGCGCCACTAGATTCTACCCCTTTAATAATAGCTTCAATACCAGCATCTACCCCTTCATGTAATGGTTTTTCAGGGGTTGATGTACTTTCAGAAGACCTTATGGTAGTTTGAAGTGAATTTATGGCCTGATCATAAACACGGTCACTATGATTGGATAGAGAAAAAAGAGGTGAATCAGGATCAGTGTGATATCCTAGGCCAAATTGAGTGATCTGTTGTGTAGGAGAGTCTATCAGATATTTGAGTTGGTCTTCAGTTAGTTCATCACCGAGTTTGTATGTTTTATATCCGTTATTGTGCTGGGTAAAATGTGTTTCTTTTAGTTTATTTACATCAATCTTTTCCATTTGTAATGAACGTCCAAAGAGTGGTCCTAACATATTTGCAGTTGGCAGGGCAATTAGTTTGGCATCGATATCTAAACAGGCTTGTTTTAAAGCTTCTTTTATAAGTCCTTCAGGTAAATCTAATGCATTTACTAGTTGTGCTGATAAGTTTTCTCTTCCGTAAACAGATGTCAATGCTCCTTTGTTATCGGTTAAAGCTTTGTGAAGAATTACGATCCTTTGTAATGGTGATA
The DNA here is from genome assembly GCA_964446685.1 of uncultured Gammaproteobacteria bacterium. Lineage (GTDB taxonomy): Bacteria > Patescibacteriota > Microgenomatia > Daviesbacterales > UBA10151 > CAZWRN01. The sequence continues at coordinate 12,633 of CAYUPO010000012.1, forward strand.
ATGCATGAATATTGTCGAAAATATCCTTGACCGATTTGAAAGAACTTCGGGCTTTGTCATTTACGGTAAATTTGAGATTGTCTTTGTCAAAACTAACAAACTCATCATTACTATATCTCCTGCCTGATGCGGTTTCTCCATTAAGTGTTGCGTTTAACCACTTTAGGGCAAAATCGGTACTTTGACTTTTCTGGATATGCGGATCTCCAGTACATGTTTCAAAAATATTTTGCAGTTGTCCAATAAACAGAGAGGTGGCAAAATCAGTTGTAGCTATGGCTGATAATTCTTTAGAGCCATTTAAATATCCCTCTAAACGGGGACCAAGACTTTTTTTAAATTCCCGATATTCATCTATAGTGTCAATCTGTTCTGCCAGAATCACAATTCCTTCAGGACCAATTCTGTCGCTATTTTTGATCAGATATTCTGTTTTATTTTTTAAATCTGCATCAGGGGAATTGAGATACTTTAGGTTAATATCACGAAGTAATTGGTTGCGCTGAGGATTATCAGGGAAAAAGTCTCCAATAAAGTTGTATAAATCATCAAGTTCATCTTGGGGAATGCCAGCATTTATAATTGTTTCAAGATTGGTGACTATTGGAGCATTGAAATAAAGACTGAGAGCTCCATCGTGGAAGATATTGTATTCTGTTGCTTGCATTCCATATCCATTGGAGTTTGGCTTACCGTAACCAATAGCTCTGACATTAGCCGCTGCTTCAACAATAGTTTGTTTTAGTTCATTTATAGTCCTGGCTTGGAATGTGTGTTTGCTTTCCTCGGCTAATCTTTGAAAAAGAGGATGTTTTTGAAGTCTGTCATACTGATTTACCACAAACGTTGTTGAATTAAATTCATCTACACGTGTTTGATCAAAGACTGCTCCATTAAGTCGTAGCTTCTGATTAAACGAAATTAAATTATTACCAAGATTTATAAGTTGAGTCATGGATAAAGATTGCCAATTTAGAGCTGTTTCCTGGGTTAGTTCATCCAAAAAAGCATAGTAATCATCTGAGTCATGACCGTACATATTCCTGGCAATTGCAATCCCATAGCTGAATTTTTGATATTTTTGGTTTAACTCAGCCTCTTCGGGAGATATACTTAATTTATAGTAAAACGAAAATCCTGTTTTGATATCATTGCCTGCTAGATAATCTTCAACTGAATAATTAGTTCCTTTTAAATGTGGTTTTATTTTTTCAAAAATATATCTGGTATACTCGTCTTTTTCCTCTTTCGGGATTTCGGGATTTGCTTCTCGAATTCTATAAAATAAATTATACAAATTGATTATACCGGCATTATTCTGTTCTGTTTCCCTAAATTGTGCGTCAATAACATCTTTAACACTATCATTTTGTAGCCTTAGTTCAAAAACTTCGGCAAAGACAGATAACCTGGCCTGTTTATCGGGTTCTTTTATAGAATTTTTATATTGCTTTTTGAGCTCATATCCACTTATATGAATGCCTGAGGATTTTGCTTTTTGTAAAAAGTTTCTAAGTGAAGACAGTTGTTGTTCTGTGGTTGTTGCAGGATTTTTTTCAAGATGAAGAGATGAATAATCATCTAACAGCTTAAGATTTTGTTCCCCTTCTGAATCAAATTGTGTATGGTAGTTATTTTTATGTTCAGGTTCGCAGGCTGTTATAAATTTTAAAAAGGAGCTTTCGTCAACTGGCATTGTGCCTGGAGTTTGACGGTTGTTGAGGTCATAATAGTTATGACTTAAATAGTTCAAAAAGACATTATTTAGTAGATTTGAAGAAGACTGGGAAGATTTAAAAACTTTTTTTGTTATTTCCTCTTGCCATTGTCTGGTTAAGTGAGGAATCAAATTAGTAGTAGCCTCTACCATTTCTGGTGTAGTAATCACATCTTTATAAATAAATGAAAAGCCGGATAATAAACCTAGTAATGCTACACCATCCGCTTGGTCTAGTCCGATATCATGGACTCTTTGTAGTAAAAAATCTCTCATTTCTGCTTTAACTGTTTCTTGCCTGTCCATATTGTCATAGCTATATTTTTTATTCTCCAGCTGGAAAACAGATAGAAGATCTCTCGGGTGTAATTTAGCTAATACTGGTTTGATCTCTTCTGGAGGAAGTTTGTCCCATAATTCAGTAACCAGTTCAATATTGGTTTTTGGAACTGAATCATGAAGGAAAGATGGCAGGGGCGTTTCAGGAAGGTGGCTTGTTTTACTGTCAATTACCATATGTCCTCCGTAACTATATGAAGCCCTGGCCTCACCAGTTTGATGACTGGTACCCCGTCCATGGCCAGATATTCTTTGAATAATATTAGAGAAGGCCATTGTGTTGTAATTGGCATCTTCAACCAGCTTCATACCATAAGCGTCGCAGCCTTCTTCGTGAACCCACGCAATACCTGGGGTTAAATGAGAGCCTGATGTACTACTCCTGTAGGAGGTTTCTAAAACAAGATGGCCGATCTCATGTCCAATTATTGAGGCAAGCTCATCAACACTTTTTGCTTCATTTATTAAAGCCTGAGTAACTACAATCGTTCCATCTGGATAAGTAAATGCGTTTTTTTCCTGCCCTCGGGTTTGGATGGCAATTTGAATATCCCGTTTGTTTTCACCAAGTAGTTTTGTTGTTAATTCCTTTAAGAAGTCAATTTTTGGTGAGGATGTTTCTATTCCAGAGGTTATTGCTAAATATTCTAAATCATCAGTGATAATATCTTTCACCTCTTCGAAGTATTTTTGTCGCCAATTATCTTTAAAAATTGGAGTTAGAGGTTCGAATTTAACTGGTAAAGGCTGATTATATTCATTTTTTATAAGTGATAGTTTAAGTTTTAAATCAGGATTTGGCTCAGGTTCTAGGTTCGGATATGAATTACCAGCTTCTGTTCTAGGTATGGTCAAATCTGGATGAACTTGAGCCAGTGGTTTAGTATCTTTTAATGTTAATGATCGCGTTGCTAGTTCAGCCATTTTTTCATTGTAACTAATTACAGTTTTTTAGTCAGGATACTCAGATCGAGTCCTTTTGTTTCAACAACTGGCAAACTAAAACTGAAGGTGGAGCCTTTGCCAAGTCCTTCAGAATTAGCCCAGATTTTGCCGTGGTGGAGTTCGACGATGGCTTTTGAGATGTATAGACCAAGACCGTTTCCTTTGGATGCCTGATCGAGATTGCCTGGAACGCGGTAGAATTTGGTAAAAAGTCTGTTTAACGCTTCTTTTGGTAAACCTCGTCCACTGTCTTTAACATGAGTATAAATATAATGATCCTTAAACTCAGTCCACATTATTACCTTGCCGCCAGGCTCGGTGTAGTTGATAGCATTAGCTAAAAAGTTATTTATAACTTCGTTAATCCGGACATTATCTGCCTGGACCGTCGGAAGCGGATCTTTTGGTTTAATAAACTGGAGTTCAATCCGTTTTTCAATTGCCCGATGCTCAAATTGTTCATATGCCTGCTGAAGTACCTGCAGCCAATCCATTGGTTGAGTAGTGACAGTCATAGCTCCTCTTTCGACCCGGGACACACCCAAAAGGTTTTCAATTAAAGCACTTAACTGCTGGGCTGAATTATTGATCCGCCGGATAAACATCATTTGATCCTCAGTCATCTTTTTTTCATTCTCCTGAATAAAAACTGAAATATATCCTTTGATTGAGGTCAGTGGAGTACGAAGCTCGTGTGCTGCCATAGAGATAAAATCGAGTTTCATAGCTTCCAGCTGTTTTTCGGCGGTAATATCATGAAAAGAGATAAAACAGGCCAGATTGATAGAAGCTCCGTGTCTGATCTGAATCGTCATGATATTGGCAGATGCTTCTTTATCATTTAGGAGACTAAGAACTTTGACTTCGTTTTTACTAAACAAAATTCCTTCAAAGCCGGATTGTTTTAGTGGAATGATATCTTTCAGCGGCAATTCACCCAGCTGAGTTTGAAATTTAAGAAGCTGATCCAATGGCTGGCCTTTGGAGAGACTGAGATCTAGGCCTAATACTTTTTCGGCTGCAGGATTGGCAAAAGATACATTTAGTCTTAAATCAAGCCCAATTACAGGATCAGTCATATTTTGTAGTATCCACATCGTTCTTTCCTGTTCAGCTTGCAATATTTCACTTAGTTGGCCGGATGTAGTATTGGAGGTATTAAAATTTTTGGCAAGATTATTGATAAACTGGGCAGACGCTGTAACCTCATCGCTTTGATAGGCCAAATTCTTTAAGGATTGATCAGGAATCAATCTTTTATCCAACAGACTGACCATCTCTTTGGTTCGGTTTTTGAGGAATTTTCGATATGAAATTAAACTTATTAACGAAAAGACTGAGGCTACCACGACAGAACTGCCGATAATCTGAAAGATATGCATGGGGCTGGCGCCGGTAATTAATAAAGCTAAGAGAGCTACAGCTAAAGCTGTCAGACTGGGAACAATCAGCAAAATGAAGGCAAATTTGCTTTTAAAAAATATGGGCATTAGCTTTAAGTGTATCATGTATGACCTCAATTCGATGAGTGAATTTTGGTTGATTAGTATTTGGAAGTGGGTTTTTTTCGGGTTATATTCGTGGTACAATGATGCGTCACGAGTCAAGAGTCAAGTTTCAAGAATCAAAAAAAGATCATAATACGTGAAGTCTGAAATGCGTCACGAGTCAAGTATCATGTATCATAAAAAAATAGATTCATGACACATGACGCCTGATACATGACACACTAATATGAGTAAATTCAAGATAATCAGCCAATTTAAACCAACCGGTGATCAGCCTCAAGCGATTGAGCAACTATCTCGTGGAGTGGAAAAAGGTGAAAAAAATCAGGTTTTGCTGGGAGTTACTGGTAGTGGTAAAACTTTTACAATGGCTAATGTCATTCAGAAAGTACAAAAGCCGACTTTGATCATTTCACATAACAAAACTCTGGCGGGACAGTTGGCGCAGGAATTTCGGTCAATATTTCCGGAAAATGCGGTGGAATATTTTGTTTCTTACTACGATTATTACCAGCCTGAAGCTTATATTCCTCAGTCTGATACATATATTGAAAAAGAAACCCAGATCAATGAAGAAATTGAAAAATTGCGTTTATCAACTACAACTTCTTTATTAACCCGGCGGGATGTCGTGGTAGTGGCTTCAGTTTCCTGTATCTATAACTTAGGTTCTCCGGAAGAATATGGTGGTGCTATTTTAGAACTGAAAGAAGGGGTTAGGATTGGGTATGAATCAGTTTTCAAGATGCTGACTAAAATGTTTTATTCCCGAAATGATATTGATTTTAAAAGAAGTACTTACCGGGTAAAGGGTGACACTGTGGATATTTTTCCTTCCTATACAGATCAGGCGATCAGACTGCAGTTTTTAGGAGAAAAAATAGAGAAAGTAGCTTTTCTGGATCCACTGACTGGTGCGACTACGCCAACTCATCAGACATTTACTCTTTATCCGGCCAAGCATTACATTACACCGGAACAAAGATTAAAGCCGGGAATTATTCAGATTGAAGAAGATTTAGCGAAGAGAGTGCATGAATTAAAATCGCAAAATAAACTGATTGAGGCTCAGAGAATTGAACAGCGGACTCACTATGATCTGGAGATGATTAAAGAATTTGGTTATTGTAATGGAATTGAAAATTATTCCCGTTACTTTGATGGGAGAAAAGTGGGAGAAGCACCATATTCATTGATGGAATTTTTCCCGAAAGATTATTTACTGATTGTGGATGAGTCACATATTACTATTCCGCAGATTCGGGGAATGTATAACGGGGACAGAGCCAGAAAACAAACTTTAATTGATTTTGGTTTTAGATTGCCATCTGCTTTAGATAACCGTCCTCTGCAATATGATGAGTTTTCCAGGAGAGTTAATCAGACAATTTATGTATCGGCAACTCCAAATGATTATGAATTGTCTTTAGCGGGATCTATTTTACCTCCGCCAAATGAGGATGGTTCAAAATCGACTGAGGAAATTGTATTAGGTCCAAATGTAGCGCAGCAATTGATCAGGCCGACCGGAATTATTGATCCAACAATCACTATCAGGCCGACTGAAGGACAGATTGAAGATGTCTTAAAAGAAGTCGAGATCCGAATTGCTAAAAAAGAACGGGTGCTCATCACTACCTTAACCAAAAGAATGGCAGAAGATCTGTCAGAGTATCTGGAAGAGAAAAAAATTAAAGTTACCTATTTGCATTCAGATATTGAAACACTTAAGAGATCAGATATATTACAGCAATTAAGGCTAGGAGAATTTGATGTCTTGGTTGGTATTAATTTGCTGAGAGAAGGATTGGATTTGCCAGAAGTTTCATTAGTAGTGATCTTAGATGCTGACAAAGAAGGATTCCTGCGTTCCAGGACATCTTTGATTCAGACCATGGGCCGGGCAGCCAGACATATGGATGGTCAGGTGATCATGTATGCTGATCGAATTACTAAATCCATGAAATTGGCGATCGATGAAGTTGATAGACGGCGTGAATACCAGAGAGCTTACAATAAAAAGCACAATATTACTCCTCGTTCGATCAGTAAAGATCTGCGGGATCGGTTGATTGAAAAAGTAGAAGAGTTAGAAGAAGAAAAAGGCAAAAAAGGTGCTTTGACTGTGGAAGATATCCCTGTCAATGTGAAAGCCGATATGGTTAAAAACTTGGAACAACAAATGAGAGAAGCCGCCGGAATGTTAGATTTTGAAATTGCAGCAAGGCTTAGGGATCAGATTAAAGAATTAAGTACTTAAAAGATTAACGAGCTGTGAAAGGTAATCTATTTCCGTTAACTGTCAGGTTTTGTAATTGCGAACCTGTGAATTCAAAACCAACAATATTGCATTCTGATGGATCGAAATTGCGAATAGTGGCACTAGCGCGTCGGAAGTCTGAGTTTTCTCTTGGCGTAAAATTAGACTGTATACCGACTCCGTATAAATTATTTGGGGCTTTTCCAATAACTACATCAATATTTGCTGGATTATCTACAGGTTTATTTATAATATCAATATTACTGGCGGTAACTTTTTTAAGAGTTCCTGGTTCGACAGCAACTGTCACTAAAACTTTTGCTGGTTCTGGATCATATCGTCTGATTGTTAAAGCTCCATTTCTGGAAGCTGCGATTAATGGATAAGGTCTTTCTCCTGCTGCTGAACAGGCTGATATGTCTTGAGAAATTTGTGGTGGAACTGTGCCTCTGACTACAGGATTTCCGATTGGTGCACGAACTGGTTCAGCACAGGCAGTACCCGTCAGCATAAATAAAGATAGTCCAGTGGTTAATCTTTTATATTTTGAAAATTTTTCAACAGCACTCATATAAATAATTATAACCTATAATTCGCAAAAATGAAAGCATTTTTTTAAATGAATATTTAGTTGATAAGTGTAACTAGCTTAAGGTTAAATTAAAGAGTTAAATACTTAACCTGCTGTTCCTCTAGTTCCGGGTAAGCTGTAAATTTTTGTCTGAGTTGGATCAATTTTACCATCTTTAACCAATGTAGTTGCTACAATGCATCCATCAATATGAGGTGTTTTAGTTGAAGTTTGCCAAGATTCAGGATGTCGATTTATACCTGTAACTATACTTCCACTGTAAGAAATTGTATCACCAGCTTTTTGTGAAAAATCCATTTCAATAGTGGTATTTTTATTTGGTTTCCAGTCAACTTCTTTAATTGGTGATCCGTTCATGACGCTAGCTCTGGCCGAAGCAGTAAATAAAAGATCCATCTCAGAAGAAGCATATATTCTGACTCTGAATCCATTTATTAAATCCTCTTTTGAGGGAGGTGACATATTTAATTTGCCTAAATCCTCACAATCAACCTCTCTTGAAGGTAAAGTAGTTCGTTCATTTCCAGCAAGAACAGGTAGCTTTGCTTCTGCTTTTTGGGTGCAGCCTGTGGCAACAGAAAGGGCTAGAGCTGTATTGACAATCAGATGGACTATTTTTTCTTTACCAACAAGTGCCATGGGTATATTATATCCTATAACTGTTGTAATAGGAATAGTATGTTTATATTGTATGGAAAAAATAAGAAATGAGCAATCAGCACTTCCATTAGTTTGACAAAAAGTGTATACTAAAAGCCGTTTCGAATTCGGGTTAGATTCGTGTAATCCCCTTGTAAAATATGCAAAATGACAAAATAATCATCAAAGGAGCTAGGGAACATAATTTAAAAAATGTTGATCTGGAGATTCCGAAAAATAAATTGGTAGTTTTTACCGGAATTTCAGGGTCTGGTAAATCTTCTTTAGCTTTTGACACCCTTTATGCTGAAGGGCAGAGACGGTATGTCGAGTCTTTGTCTGCCTATGCCCGGCAATTTTTGGGTGTGATGGATAAGCCGGATGTGGATTATATTGAAGGATTGTCGCCGGCTATTTCAATTGATCAAAAAGCTGCTTCCCACAATCCAAGGTCAACTGTTGGAACTACCACTGAAATTTATGATTATTTGAGATTGTTATTTGCTAGAATCGGGCATCCCCATTGCCCGGTCTGTGGTCGGGAAATTTCCCGAATGAGTGTGGAGCAGATTGTTGGTCTGGTTTTTAAAATGGCGGGAGAGGCAAATAAAAAACAGTTTAGAATTATGCTTTTGGCTCCGGTTGTCAAAGATCGTAAAGGTGAATTTACCTCCCTTTTTGAAGATTTGCGTAAAAAAGGATTTTCCCGAGTTCGTATTGACGGGCATATGCGGGATCTTTCGGAAGATTTTATGCTTCTTAAAAACAACAAACACTCAATTGAAGTGGTAGTTGATAGGCTGGTATTGGATACAAAAAGTGTTCAAGATCAGCAAATGAACTCAAGAATTACTCAGTCTGTGGAATCAGCTCTTAAGCTGGCTGAAGGAACTATGATTATCTCCGAAGTTCTGGATGCTTCTCTCGATTTTCCAGCTAACCCAAAAAAAACAGCCGATCACCTTTTTTCAGAACGATTTGCCTGTCCGGTAGATAATATAGCCCTGCCTGAGATCGAACCTCGGATGTTTTCTTTCAATTCTCCTCATGGGGCATGTCCGGAATGTTCGGGACTAGGAACTATTTTAGAAATTGATCCGACTTCTGTTTTAAATCCGATTTTAACTATTGCTGAGGGTGGAATATTGCCTTGGAGCAAGCTGGGATCAAACGAGACCTGGTTTACCAGACTGATTGAATCAGTCGGTAAAGAATATGGTTATGACATTAATACCCGGCTGGGAATGTTGTCTGAGGAAGCCAGGCAAGTCTTACTTCATGGAGCAGGCGATAAACAGTTTAATGTGGAAGGCAAAAACAGACAGGGCAGATGGACCAGTTTTTATTCAACATTTAAGGGATTGATGGAGTATTTAAAGGAGAGATACAGGGATACGGAATCACAATGGGTTAAAGCTGAAATTGAAAAATATATGGTGTCTGAGGTTTGTAGTAAATGTCACGGAACCAGACTGAAAGAAGAACCAATGTCTGTCACAATTGATACTTTAAATATCTCGGAAATTACCAGTTTTTCAATCCGTGAAGCTTTGGAATGGATCAAGACAATGCAAAAGCCGTTATTAACTGAACGTGAGATGAAAATCGGGGTGTCCATTGTGAAAGAGATCCAGTCCCGGTTGCAGTTTTTAGTGGATGTGGGGCTGGATTATCTGACTCTAGAACGCGCTTCAATGACTTTGGCAGGTGGAGAATCACAGAGAATTAGGCTCGCTTCCCAGATTGGTTCGGGTTTGTCAGGAGTATTGTATGTATTGGATGAGCCATCTATTGGATTGCACCAAAGGGATAATACCAGACTGATAAAAACTCTAAAAAGGCTGCGGGATCTGGGAAATACGGTGATTGTTAATGAACATGACAGTGAAACAATGGAAGAAGCTGATTATCTGTTTGAAATAGGACCTGGAGCTGGTGAACACGGTGGACATATTGTGTCTCATGGAACTCCAAAAGAGGTGATGGCCGATCCAAATTCTCTGACAGGTCAATATTTATCCGGTAAGAAAAAAATTGAAGTTTTGGGTGATACCAGTAAAAGAAGTGAAGATAAAGGATTTTTGGAAGTGATTGGTGCTTCAGAACACAATCTGAAAAATATTAATGTTAAATTTCCTTTAGGTAAATTTGTCACTCTGACTGGTGTTTCCGGATCAGGCAAATCTACATTGGTCCACGATATTTTATACAAAGCGTTAGCTCAGAAAATTTATAAATCGCGGGAAAAGCCAGGTCAGCATAAAGAGATCTTAGGTATCGAAAATCTGGATAAAGTAGTTTTGGTTGACCAGTCACCTATTGGCCGAACGCCAAGATCAAATCCAGCTACCTATACCGGAGCATTTACTTTTATTCGTGAACTGTTTGCCAATTCTCCGGAAGCGAAAATCAGAGGATATGGCCCGGGTAGATTTAGTTTTAATGTCAAAGGAGGCCGGTGTGAAGTCTGTGAAGGAGAAGGACGGATTAAGATTGAGATGCAATTTTTGCCGGATGTGTTTGTCAATTGCGAAGCTTGTGAAGGAAAAAGATACAACAGAGAAGCTTTGGAAATAACTTTTAAAGACAAAGATATCTCTCAGGTGCTGGATATGACAGTTGAGGAAGCTTTAGGATTTTTTGCTAATATTCCTCAGATTAAAAATAAAATTGATGTTTTAAATGAAGTTGGATTGGGATATATCAGGCTTGGGCAGGCTGCAACTACATTGTCAGGTGGTGAGGCGCAGCGCATAAAACTGTCTTCTGAGCTATCTAAGAGACAAACAGGTAAAACTGTTTATATCTTGGATGAGCCAACCACCGGTCTTCATTTTGCAGATATTGAAAGGCTTTTAAGAATTTTGCGTAAACTGGTAAATCTGGGAAACACAGTTATTATTATTGAACACAATCTGGATGTTATTAAAAATACCGACTGGATTATTGATCTGGGACCAGAAGGCGGACAAGGCGGAGGTCAAATTTTGGCTCAGGGAAGTCCAAAAGATATTGCCAAAGTCGCAACTTCACACACAGGGCAGTATTTAGCAAAGATGATTTAAGTACTACGTATGACTATTCGTTTATAACTATTATATTAATATGATTACTAATGAGCGTATTAAAACAATTGGAAAAGTGGTGTCAGAAGTTACAACTCGTTCACCACTATACCTAGATACTATTTGTAGCCCGGATTTTAGTTTAGCCTATCAATCTGGAATTGAGAGAACTTTGTTGGGAATTGATGAATTTGTTAAGGGTCGATATAGATCTTACCGTGTTGATAAACAATTTATAATTGAGGCTATGAAAAAGGATGAACGAATAAAAGCAGATCCTATAGCAGATCTTCAAAAGGAACTTCGTGAGCAAGCTTTGATTTTAGGAGTCCCTAAATCGTTAGTCACTGGAAGTATCAATAAAGCAATTGATTATGGTATTCAAATGATTGCTGGAGGATTCACTTCTCTTGATGATATGTTAAAAAGTCGGCAAAAGAGGTATCCATCTGATTTTGGTACAATTGGCCCCAGACAAGGTGATTCGTATAGCTCAGCCAGAAAAGGTAATCCACATCTGATTAAAACCGGATTAAGGCGAAATGTTACAGAATAACTTCTATTTATCTTCTGTTACAATAAATTAATGAAGCCGTTTATCGTGGGTGTTTTTTTAACATTAAGCTTATTTTTTAATCCACAATTGGCTCAGGCTGCTGGCGAGTTTAGTTCTTCTTATAATGTGCGGTATGTGGTGGATGAAGAAGGGTTGACTCAGGTAAATGAGAAAGTGACTCTGAAAAATAATACTGATAAATTTTTTCCTTCCAGTTTTAGTCTGATTATCAGTGCCACAAATCTGGAAAATGTGGAGGCGAAAGATCTAGATGGCCTGCTTGAGACAACTGTTGAGAAGCTGGGTAAAAAAAGTCAAATTACTGTTAAATTTACCAAGCAGATTGGTGGTAAAGGCAAAGAATATAGCTTTGATCTGAATTTTTCTTCAAAGGATTTTGTGCAGAAAAATGGAGAAGTTAGACAGATATCTGTGCCTAAAATTGGATCGATTGATGGAGTTGAGAATTATATTTTAAGTCTAAGTGTTCCGGTTTCATATGGTGATCCTTCTTTTATCACACCGGAACCGAAAAGTCAGGCTGAAAGTGGGGGGAGACTGTTGTATTCATTTAATAAAGACCAGCTGTCCCAGGCTGGAGTTTTAGGGATTTTTGGGACTGATCAGACTTTTGATTTTGCTCTGCAGTATCAGCTGCAAAATGATTCTATTTTGCCAAAAGTTGAAAGTATCGGACTGCCATCTGAAAGCGCCTTCCAACAGATCTTAATCCATAATATTGAACCAAAACCTGATCAGGTAAGTGTTGATGAAGATGGTAATTACCGGGCTTTTTTCAGAGTTAACAGACGGGATAAATTTGCTGTGACTGTTAATGGCTTAGCCAAAGTAAAAGTAGTAGCTGATAAAACATTTACTCCGCTTTCCCGGGCGCAGCAGTCTGATCTGGTTTCCTCACAGAGTTTTTGGGATGCCGGAAATCCGCAGATTAAGGGAAAAGTGGCAGAATTATTGAGTGAGGAAGACAAAACTAATGCTCAGAAAATGCGGAAATTATACAAATATGTAGTATCTGCTTTATCTTTTGATTATGCCAGGATGGAGGAGAATAATTTTGAACGGCTAGGGGCAATGACAGCAATGACCAATCCTGAACGGTCGATGAGTAATGAATACACCGATCTGCTGGTTGCGCTTGCTAGAAGTGCTGGGATACCTACCAGGCAGGTGATTGGAGTTGTTTTTAGTAATAATCTGGAGCTGAGACCACTTTCATTTAACGGAAAAAATTTGCATGCCTGGGTGGAATATTATGATGAGCAGGGGAGCTGGAAAGCTGTTGATCCGACCTGGGAAAGTACCAGTGGCGGAGTTGATTATTTTTCTCAGTCTTTAATTAACCATTTAGCAGTAGTTAAACGGGGATCTTCATCAGATGAACCAGCTGTTCCAACCGATGCTGTGATCACTTTTACTGATCAGGTATTGGATGAGAAAAAAGATATTCAGGTATATCTTGAAGCAGAAAATTCACTTTTTAGCGGATTTCCCCAGAAAGCGAAATTGCGAATTCAGAATAATGGCAATGTCTCATATCCCCGAAAAAATATGACTTTGTCTTCCCAGCGGATCCAGTTTGTTCAAAAAGATCAACAGGGAACCAGTCAGATAAATATTCCGGTGGCTGAAATTCCACCTTTTGGCAATGTTGAGATGTTTTTTGATATTAAAACCGTTTCGATGACTGATTCTTATAAGGATTATTTATTAGTGGGTTTTGCTGATCAGGTTTATTTTAAAGAGATAGAAGTTAAACCCTTTTATCATTCACCAATACTGCTGTTTATAGCTGGTGGAGTCGTGACAACAATTTTTGCTTTTTACTTTTTAGTACTTGGTCTACATTTTAGAATAGGACATGATGGTATAAAGTTTGTTTATCCAAAGAAGAAAAGTTGAAAAAAATTTCTAATTTCTAATTAATCTAATTTCTAAATAATGTCCAATAACTAAATTTCTAAATTCTTTTATCGTTAGAATTTAGGTATTGTTTAGAAATTAGTAATTAGAAATTAGAAATTTCTTTTGAATTACGAGTATAATACGCCTATGTTACCTGCTTTTATTAATCCATCTCAGATTCCGCACAAGCCTGGTGTTTATCGTTATAAAGATAGCAGCGGGAAAATTATTTATGTTGGGAAAGCGATTGATTTACACAACCGGGTATCTTCTTATTTCAATGGCCGGGCACAGGATACTAAGACTATTCATTTAGTTCAGAATATTGCCTCAGTTGAAACAACAGTTGTTGAATCTGAGATTGAAGCGCTGATTTTGGAAGCTAATTTAATCAAGCAGTATCTGCCTTTGTACAATATTAAATTAACTGATGACAAAGATTATTTATATATTGTGATTACTAAAGAAGAGTTTCCAAAAGTGATAACAGGTAGAAAATATGATTTAAAGTTTGCCAGTAAATATTTTGGTCCATTTCCCTCATCAACTACTGTTAAAACAACTTTAAAAAAATTAAGACGGGTTTTCCCCTGGTGCTCAAATCCACCAGGATCTAAAAATAAAACCAAAAGACCTTGTTTTTACTATCATATTGGCCAATGTCCGGGAGCTTGTGTTGGAGTGATTAATTCGGATGACTATAAAAAAACTTTAACTTTGTTTAGTAAGTTTCTGGAAGGGAAAAAACAGGAATTACTGGATGATTTAAATCAGGAGATGGTCCGTTTGTCAGACGGGACGCAGTATGAGGAGGCCGCCAAAATGAAGAAAATAATTGATGGGATTGCTTATGTGACTTCACCGACCAAGATCCAGGGTTATTTGGAAAATCCGAATTTTCTGGAAGATTTAAACATGCAGGGGATGGAAGATTTGCAAAAAGAGCTGGGGCTGCCTACATTACCACGCCGGATAGAAGGGTATGATATTTCCAATTTTCAGGGAACTGATGCCACTGGATCGATGGTGGTATTAACTAACGGTGAAATTGATAAATCGCAGTATCGTAAGTTTAAAATCAAGATTTCCGGCAAACCAAATGATTATGCGATGCATGCGGAAATGGCAGAAAGGCGGTTGAAGCATCCGGAATGGCCACTTCCTGACTTGTTTTTGATAGATGGAGGAAGAGGGCAGGTTCAGTCAGTTTATAAAGTGCATCAAAAACTAGGAATAAATGTGCCAATTTTTGGCTTAGCTAAAAGAATGGAATGGCTTTATCCACCAGAAGGTGAGGTTGTGAGGCTGCCAAAGAGGAATTTTGGACTAAGATTACTGCAGAAACTTAGGGATGAATCGCATCGATTTGCCATAACCTACCACCGAAAGCTCAGAGCGAATTCATTTTTAAAGCCAAAAGCAAAGAAGTAAAAGGAAAATGTTCTATTCATTTTCTCAGGAAAAGCATACAATTAATTAGTGAAAGTGATAAAAGTTTTTTTTCTATTCATAATTTTGTTTCTTAGTGTCTCACCTGTTTTAGCTGTTGGATCGGATATAAATAATTCAGGAAAAGTAGATATTTTTGACTACAATACATTACTTAGTAATTTTGGAAAAACAGGTTCTGATATTGTGGGGGATATTGATAAAAATGGAAAAGTAGATATTTTTGATTACAATAAACTTTTAACTGATTTTGGACGGACAGAAGTTCAAAGTATTGTTTTTAATTCCAACAAAACAGGTAATCATGAAATCTACAGTTTAAATCTAAATTCTCAGGAAAAGGTGCAATTAACTAGTGATGTAACAAAAGAACATTTTTGGGGAAGACTTTCTCCTGATAAAACCAAGATATTGTATTATCAAACGCCCAAAGGGCAGTCGGAAAATTATACTGAAACATCTTTGTGGATGATGAATTCGGATGGAACAGATAAAAAATTACTGCGTCCAAAAGGAACTAACTCATGGGAAGTGCAAGGTCACGCTGAATGGTCACCAGATGGAACTAAGTTGGTAATGTTTGGCGGTTCTCAAATGAATCCTCAAATTGTGATAACAGATATAAATGGAAATCCTCTGACACTCGTCACCACAAGAGGTGGTCAAAATATTGACCCGTCATTTTCACCTGATGGGACAAAAATTGTTTTTATTGCTTGTCCCGAGAGTCAATGTGTGAATGCCAGTTTTGAAGTTTACCAGATTCAAATTGATGGATCAGGATTAACTCGTTTAACCAATGATACCAATACAGACAATGATCCATACTTTTCGCCAAATGGAGAAAAAATAGCCTGGATTAAACAAACAGAACCTTCGACAAATTTTAACTTAGGGAAATGGAATATTTGGGTTATGGATCATGCTGGAACCAATTTGCGGAGTTTAACAAATGATAATCAAATTAATAGTCGTCCCGAATGGTCAAAAGACGGGTTAAGTATTTATTTTCACCGCCTTGAATTAGGCGCTTTTGACTTTTTTAGAATTTTTGAGATTAATTTGGATGGGAGTAATTTACATCAAATCATCGGAGAACCAGGTGTAGTCTACGAATTTCCATCTTTATAAGTCATTTATAGATTATCAATTAAATTTAATAGCCTCGAAACTGGATAACCAACTTAGCTATATAACTTACAAACCTTGTATAATGAGATAGTTCATATTTATGAAATCACTGTTGCGAAATTATTTATTAAATCTGATTACTTTGTGGGGAGTTAGTACTGTTTTACCTGGTTTGGTGTACTCTGGGGGGATCAATACTTTGCTTCTAGGTGCATTAGGACTAATGGTGATTAATTTGTTGGTGATTCCTTTGCTGAAGATCATGTTTTTGCCTTTGAATATTTTGACACTGGGAGTTTTTACATGGGTAATTAATGTAGTTGCTTTGTATCTGCTGACAACCTTAATACCTCAGATTAAGCTTGTTCCTTTTGTCTTTTCAGGGTATAATCTGAACGGATTTACTATTCCTGCTCATGAGTTGACGGTACTTCAGGTAGCAATAGTAGCATCCTTTTTGATAGGATTAATATCACATTTCCTACAGTGGCTGAGTAAATAATATGGAAAATTTTTTTCTGATAGCACAAATAGTTTTTGCATTAATAACAGCTGTGTTAATCATTATGCAGTCAAAAGGGACTGGTATTGGTTCTACTTTTGGAGGAGATATGGGTTTTTACGGAACGAAAAGAGGGGCTGAAAAAATGTTATTTGGTCTGACAATTGTGGTGGTAGCTTTATTTGTGATTTCTTCACTCTTAGCTGTGCTTCTTTCTTAATTTTTTATATGACACTGTGGCTTGCCTATATTATTGCTCTTTTGAAAAGGAAGAAAAATCTCTTGTTTGGCCTTTTGATTGTGATTTTACTTGTTGTTACCAGTGGCTATTTTCTATCTAAAGAGCTTTTTAAACGAACTTTAACTGAAGGATTTGTTGGCACTTACCAGGAAAAAGATCTTCCCGAGTCAGTCACTTACTTACTGTCTAATTCCCTGGTTAAATTAGATAAAAGTGGCCTACCGCAAAAAGAGTTGGTTGAAGATTGGACTGTGAATGAAAATGCCACTGAATATCTGTTTACTCTGAAACCGGGTCTGAAATGGACTGATGGAGTTGATGTAAAAACAGCTGATATTGAGTTTAATATTCCTGATGTTGAGGTGACCTATCCGCAGGATAACCAGGTGAAGTTTAAAATAGCTGATTCATTTAGCCCTTTTCCATCACTTTTAACAACTCCAATATTTCGCAAAGGAACATTAATTGGTGTCGGACCATATACCTTGAGTAACACTAAAAAAGATGGGTTATTTATTAAAAGATTATCTCTGACTGCCACGAGTCCTACTTTACCGCAACTAGTAATTAAGTTTTATCCAAGTGAAAAAATTGCTAAGACTGCAATGAAACTAGGTGAGGTCGAAAGCTTATTTGGGGTTAATGATTTGTCTGATTTAACTGATAGTCCAAATATGGGAAGTTGGTCGTATACCAATTATCAGCAGTTGGTCACAATTTTTTATAATGCTAAAGATCCGATCTTGTCAGATGAAAATTTTAGATTGGCACTGAGTTATGCTGCACCTGTTATTGAAGGTGAAGAAGAAGCTGTGACCTCGCTTCCCCCATCATCCTGGGCTTTTAACAGTGGTGTCAAAGATTTTTTAAATAAACCGGATCAGGCCAAGACCTCTTTAGATAAAGTGAAGAATGGCAAAGATACAACCATTGCTTTAACCGTGACCAGTTCTTTGCAGGGAATTGGAGATAAAGTGGTGGATGAGTGGAAGAAAAATGGTATAAATGCTGTTGTTCGAGTTGAAAGTGGCATCCCACAAAGCTTTCAGGCTCTTTTGATCACTCAAAATATTCCGGCTGATCCTGATCAATATGCTTTATGGCATTCAACACAAATTGGTGGATCTAATATTTCCCAGTATTCAGCACCAAGAATTGACAAGGATCTGGAAGATGGTAGAAAACTAACTGATTTTGAAACCAGAAAAAATAAGTACCATGATTTTCAGAAAACATTATTGGATAAAGCTCCGGCAACATTTCTGTATTTCCCACGTTATAATGTTCAGTTTTTGAAAAAAAGTGAAAGTAAACTAATGCAAGTATTAAAAATCCAAATCCCTCAGGTAAATTAACGATATTTTAGTAATTATGTCGTAATGAGAAACGCGAACAAGTCATTGCGAGGAATGAAACGACGTGGTAATCTTTTAACTTTTGTCATCCTGAACTTGTTTAGGATCTTCTTTAAGCTTTCTAGATAAGTATACGCGTTGTTATAAGATTGCCACGCCTTAATTCTGAGTTTATTTGCTCGCAAAAAAAGATGAATAAGTTAGGAAATAGTGAAGCCTAAAATTTCCAGGAATTTTTTAATTGATAATTGTTCCTGTTCTGATGGAGTTGATGTTAATTTTAATTCTATTAATTTAAGTGCTTCCGGCAGATTAAGATCAATATCAACTTTGAGACATAATTCTTCAAACAATTTTTGATCTAACTCGCCTGAAACTTTTAAGGTTTTAAATTTTGTTGTGATCTCTTTGGCTTGTTCTGCCATCTCTGTTTGGTATTCCCAGGGAGATCTGTAATGATGTGACAAAAGTACCCAGCGGATGGTATTTGATGGATACTGTTTTAAAAGTTCTTCAGCAAATAGCATGTTGCCAAGGGATTTACTCATTTTCTCTCCCTGATATTGAAGCATTGCTGTGTGCATCCACGTTTTAACATATGGTGATTTACCGGTATAAGACTGTGATTGAGCAATTTCGGATTCATGATGAGGATAAACCAGGTCTCTCCCACCGCCATGAATATCAATCTGTTCACCCAGTGTGGCCGCTACCATAGCTGAGCACTCTATATGCCAGCCTGGCCGCCCTCTACCCCAGGGACTTTCCCAACCAGGTTGATCTGAAGTTGAAGGAGTCCATAAAATGAAATCAAGTGGATTTTTTTTGTTTGGATCATCCGGATTGGCCCCTCTTTCAGAGGAGATAAGTTTCATTTGTTCTTCTCTAAAACCAGATAGCTCACCATATTTGGGAAAAGTCGAAACATCAAAATAAACCACACCGTTTTTTTGATAAGCCTGATTATTTTTGATAAGTGTTTTATTTATTTCAATAATTTTTTCAATATAATCAGTCGCTTTTACATAATTGTCAGGCAGTTGGATATTTAAAGCTTTCAGATCAGTCAGAAAACGATCTGTCCAGTACTGCCCCAGCTCCTGCCAATCTTTGCCATCCCGTGCGGCCCGCTTTAAAATATCGTCATCAATATCTGTTACATTTTGCGTATAAGTAACCTCAAAACCTTTGAAAGTCAGGTATCTTTTTAAAGCATCGAACTGAATATAAGTAAAAGCATGACCTAAATGAGTTGTGTCATACGGAGTGATTCCACAAACATACATTTTTACTTTTCCCTTTGTTAAAGGAATAAATTCTTCTATTTGTTTGCTTAGAGAGTTATACAGCTTCATATCCAGTTGCTGATATGTTAATCTAATCTGAACTTAAAGGCAATTAATATCCATTATGAAAGTATTACTCTCTTACGCACATCCAGATGATGAAACATTTTCGGTGGCGGGTACTGTTATAAAACTGGTTAAAACCGGGCATCAGGTTTCTTTGATTACGGCGACTTTTGGCCAAATGGGTTTATCGGCTGAAATCAAAGTTAATGGGCCTGAAGAGTTGGGTCAGATCCGGAAAAAAGAGATGGAAGAGGCAGCCAAAATTACAGGGATATCTAAGATTCATTATTTTGGTTTGATGGATGGGGAGTTGTATAAATACCGGGTTTCGGATATGGCTGATAAAATCTTACCGATTATGCTCCAGGAAGAGCCGGATATTGTAATTACTTTTGAAAAAAAAGGTGGGTCAAATCATCCGGATCATATTAAAATGTCATACTCAACAACTCATGCGTTTCGTGAATACATGAAGCAGTCCAAAAAACAGGTTAAGCTGTACCATACTGTGACTCCCCGTAGTTATTACACACAATATGAAAAGTCAGGATTGGGAACTAACACTGGATTTGGTAATGCTAAAGGAGTTTATGATTCTCATATTACAACGACTGTGGATATCTCCGATGTATTTGAACTGAAACTGAAAGCTATTGAATGTCACAAAACTCAGGCTAAAGATGTGGCTAGGTATAAACATAGGATGGAACAGGTTGATCTGAAAAAAGAGTTTTTTAAACTAATTGCAGAAAATAGTATCTTTTAAATTCCCAGCACTTCCAAAAAATGAGTAATTTTGTCTTTAGCGAATCCTTTTTCTTTACAGTAATCCAATAAAATTAGTTTTTGTTTTTCAGCGATAGTATTGGCAAGTTTGAGTTTATTTGAATTTAGAATACTTGGTGAAACTTGTTTTATCTCGTATAGAAAGGCCGTTAGATCGAGAATTTTAATATCAACTGATAAAGTATGATCTTCCGGAGCATTTAATGACTCTAGAATATTTTTTTGAATCAGATCAAGCTGCACTTTGACGGATTTGGATTTGAACATTGGTAAGATATCTCCGGTGACTGCTTCATGCAGGTCATGGAGTAAACAGTGAGTAACTAGTTTGTCTCGTTTGGCTTCAGGATAGTTATTAAATTTAGCCCAAAATAAAGCTAAAAAAGCTGTAGCAACAGAATGCATACCAACATTCCAGTTCCCTCCAAAACCACTTACTCCAAAAGCCCGGGGAATATTAAAAAGATTCATTAAGAAATCTAAATTTGGATTATGTTCTACTTCAGCAAGCAATCCCTGAGGAGTAAAGATATCTTCTGGTCTGTATTTCACCTTTATATTAAACCCGAATAAAAACCAAAAATCAACACTTGCTTTTTAAAAACTGCAATTGTATATTTGGCTAATATGTTTGATTCGCAAGAGCTGAAGCAATTAGAAATGTTATTTAATCAGTCTGAGGGACGAATGGCGGGAAAAATCAGTGAATCTGAGGTTAGAATGGTAGGTAAAATTGGTGAATCTGAAGAGAGAATGGCGGGAAAAATCAGTGAATCTGAGGATAGAATGGTAGGTAAAATTGGTGAATCTGAAAAAAGGCTGGTAAGTAAAATTGGCGAATCTGAAAAAAGAACTCATTTAAAAATTGATCAATTGAGTACCGATATAGGAGAGATGATTGATAATACGATTTTGCCTATGATTGCTGAAAAAGCAGATAAGAGTGATATAGTTAGATTAGAAAGGAAGTTAGATAAAGTTATTGATAAAGTTGCAGAACATGATACTGAGTTAAGGAAAATAAAATCTCAGGTTTTCGTAAGTTAACGAGTGCCGTTTAGGTCGACTTTGCGGATTCTGATGGCTTTTGGTGTGACTTCTACCAATTCATCATCAGAGATATATTCTAAAGCTTCTTCTAGAATCATTACTTTTGGTACATTAAAATGTTCAGAAACTCCTTCACCTTTGGAACGGATATTTGTCTGCTGTTTTTCCCGGCAGACATTAACACTCATATCTCCTGGTCGGGAATTTTGCCCAACTACCTGTCCTCTGTAAACCTGAGTATTTGGACCGATAAATAAAATTCCTCTGTCCTGGATATTGATCAGACCATAAAGCTTGGTAGAGCCAGTTTCGTGACAAACAAGTGAACCCAGTTCTCTGGTAAAGCCCGCTCCATTATCAGGTTCGTAATCTTCAAAAATAGTATTGAGTAGTCCCAGACCTTTGGTATCGGAGATAAATTGGCTTCTAAATCCAAACAACTCACGGGTTGGAATAGTGTACTCAAGTTCAACGATGCCTGATTCATTTTTCATGTTAATCAGCTTGGCATGTCTTTGGCCTAGTTTATTGATAACTGTGCCTGAGAATTCATCAGGAGTTTCAATAAACAGTCTTTCATAAGGAGCCATTTTTACTCCATCAACGATCTTGGTAATAACCTGGGGTCTGGCGACCTGGAATTCATAGCCTTCTCTTCGCATTCGTTCGATCAGAATGGCTAAATGCAGTTCACCTCGTCCGGAAACGATCCAGTCGTTGTTTGGGCCGTCAATTACTTTTAGAGCAACATCAGTTTCAAGCTCTTTAAACAGTCTTTCGCGGATCTGGCGGGTGGTTTTAAATTCACCTTCTTTTCCGGCAACAGGGGAGTCATTGACCATAAAACGCATCTGAATAGTTGGCTCTTCAATATCAAGTAGTGGTAAAGCAATCGGATTGGAAACTTCAGCAATTGTTTCACCAATAGTAATTTCAGGAATACCGGAAATTGAGACAATGTCACCAGCCTGTGCCTGTTTAATATCGATTTTATCCAATCCCTGAACACTCATCAGTGAGGTCAAGCGGAATTTTTTCTGTTCACCCTGACGATTGATATGGATGATTTCCTGGCTGGCATTTAATGTTCCGTTATAGATTCTGCCTGTTGCCATTCTGCCTTTAAAATTGTCACCACTGATGGAGGTAACTAACATTTGTAATGGTTTGGCTGGATCTCCGCCTGGTTCAGGAATTTCTCGTAAGATTGCGTCAAAAATTGGTGTCAGATCTGTCATAGTACTCAGATCAGGTTCAAGTCCGGCTTTGCCTTGTTTACC
>CAYUPO010000013.1:0-26031 GCA_964446685.1 uncultured Gammaproteobacteria bacterium
GATCAAATAATGGAGCTCCATTGACGCTGAGGGCGGAGATATTTTCCTGAATCAGCGCAATTCCATCTTTTTTAGCTGCTTCAAAAACGTATTTTTTAGACAGTGTTCTATCCCCTCCTGACTTTTGCAGCAGCTCCTGATACAGCTGGAAATAGAGAGAAACATCGCAGACCAGGAGTTCGCCATCACGCTGTTTTAAAGCCTGACTGACTGATTCCATCTGTAAAGAAAAGTTAGATTCCTGCTTTCGCAGGAATGACGAATGAGGAGTTGATATTAATTCTGGTTTGCGTTCAATAAGTGCAGGCATAAGATTCCGGAAAATTCGGAGTATCGGCAGGAATCGGAGTGTCAGATGACAGAAGAATTCAGAATATTTAGGAAATTTCAGAAATAATTCTGATCTTATCCGATCTATCTGGTGTATCTGTAATCTGATCTATCTGATTCTGCTGAAACTCTGATCTATCTGAATCTCTTTGAGGGGTGGAGTTTGGCTTTACTCTTTGGCTCGAAGAGATTTGACAACGAAGTCTGAGCAGCCCGGCTTAAAGATGGTTAACTAGTGAATTAGAGATTAGTTAATTAGATGGATTTCTGATTAACTGGTTTACTAATTCACTGATTAACCGCCTCTTACGGTTACGGCATAGCTGTGGAGTCTCACCACATTCCCCCAGTGAAGATCGGTCTGATATCGATCAACTTCGGTTTAAATTGTTTGGATAATTAACTTAGTACTTTTGGATATAAGCTGTCAATAGTTATTCAGTCTGACGGTCATTGTGAGTGAATTTACTAAGATTAATGGTCTGAAATTCAAAACTTATGTCATTCTGGCTACCAGAATAGAACACCTGGAATAATCTAAGCCTTAACAATCATCGGTCCAGAATCTTAACTCGGTTTGATTCTGGTCAAGCCAGAATGACAAAGGGTTGATTAGGAACAAATGGATACGAAGGTTCATGTCATTGCGAGCGAATATACCAAGAACTAACGCGCGGCAATCTGCGACCCATGACTTAACTAAATTGCTAGGTAAATTCCTAGTTGCGAGATTGCTTCGTCACTTCGTTCCTCGCAATGACGATACGTCTTGCTTCGCAATGACCACAGGTCTTGCTTCGCAATGACGTTAAATATACTTACTGAGCCACTTTGAGCTGCTGGACATGAAAATTTTCACGGGGTATAAATAAGATTGGAAGATCGTTCATAGTTTATCGGAAGAAGCAAACTTAATGCCCGATTTACGATTTACGATCTACGAACTTATGGATCCTGTCTTTCAAGCTCACCCTATACCCCAAAATGTCACTAATTTTGAATTCCATTTAGTCGGTGATATGACGATCAAACAGTTTGGATATCTGGCTATTGGTCTGGCAATTGCGTTTGTCACATTTATTGGATTGGCTCAGCCATTTCCCTGGATTGCCTGGCCGATTATTGTTATATCCGCGGCTACCGGGGCTGCTTTTGCTTTTATACCGATTCAGGAGAGGCCTCTTGATCACTGGATGGCGGCTTTTTTTAAAGCTATCTTTCATCCAACGAAGTTGGTTTATGATTCAAAGATTTTGCGGAAAGAAGATCCTTATTTTAGTAAACGACTAAGTTTTTATATAAAAAACAAACACGCCGGAGAAAGAACTGTCGGCAGTCTGGGAGTACCACCCCCTATTTCGGCAGGCCAAACACTGACTTCCATGGCAACTACCACCACAGCTCCTTCACAGCGGAAGCCCTCAATGGCTGACAGACTGCTGGCCGGTCAGGCAGTACCAGCTACCGCTCCAGCTGTTCCTCAGCCAATTAATGCCCAACCGCAACTGCTTGGATCAATGCCATCTTTTGGAGCACCAGCGACTCCACCTAAGCCACGAGAAGTTCCAAAACCGGCTGATCTGAAAAAAACAGTTGATCTGGCCAAAGATGCTCAGGAAACTCAAAGTAAAATCCTGAAAATTGAAAAGCAATTGGAGCAGATCAAAGCTACAGTGGCTCAACCAGGAGCTGATGCTAAATATTATGTTGATCAGTTCCAGTCCCTTTTAACAGATTTACAAAAACTAAATGAGCATGCTTCCGGAACAGCACATGATCTGGCGATACTAGCAAATACTCCGGTTACCCCAACCGCCCCTGCAGCGGCTGCACCTTATCAGCCAGCCCCACCTACTCCAGCTCCTGCTAAAACAGCCAACACAGTGAAATTAACCTCATTTCCAAATGTTATAAACGGTATAGTCACTGACAGTCAGGGTAATTATGTTGAAGGAGCGATTGTGGTGGCCCATGACAAACAAGGCCTGCCAGTACGAGCTTTACGCAGTAACAAACTTGGCCAATTTGTAGCTGCAACACCGCTTCCTGAGGGACCATATACTATCGTTGTTGAAAAAGATAATATGGTGTTTGACCAGGTGGCGATAGAACTAAAAAATGAGGTCCCACAACCGATATTAGTTTCAGCCAAAAAACAGATACCAGTTGCAACAGCCTAGATGGAGAAATTTGAAATTTACAATTTAAAATTTGAATTTCAAATTAATTAATATGAGTACAACGACACAATCATTTTTGCCGGTTGAAGATATCAGAGACGATATTGTTGTGATGAAAGACGGCTCGATGGCGATTATTTTGCAGACTTCGGCTGTCAATTTTGATCTGCTTTCCGAAACTGAACAACTGGCTATTATTGGAGCTTTTGCCGGACTGCTAAACTCTCTTTCTTTTTCGATCCAGATCGTTATCCGGTCAAAAAGGCTCGATATCTCAAATTATCTACATATTTTAAAGGACGCCGAAAGCCAGCAAAAAAACCCGCTTTTGCAGATTATGATGCAACATTACCGCCAGTTTGTAGCCAATATCATCCGCAATAACGAAGTACTTGATAAACAGTTTTATGTGGTTATTTCTATCTCCTATCTGGAGCTGGGGGTGGTCAAAGATGTTAAGAAAAACTTTGAAAAAGGGTTGACTTTGTTGTCTCCCAGAAGAGACCACATTATGCGTCAGTTAAGCCGGATCGGACTTAAAACAAGTCAGCTGACAACAGATAAACTGGTGACCCTCTTCTATGATTATTATAATGATACTTTCAAATCCAGCTTCCGGAATGAAAAAACAGCGGCCAATCCGCCACAGCCGACTGTTTCCCAAATGGCTAAAACCCCACCTCCAGCAGCAAAACAACCGGTGCCTGCAGCAGCTCCTCAACCACAACCGATCCAACCTCCTCCCCCACCGATCCAGACTCAGCCAGCAGCTCCCCAACCCGCTCAAAATTCAACAGTCCGGCCACTTAGCCGAAATGTTCCATTTGCCGTAGAAGAGCTGCCTGATGATTATGGGAGAGCTTGATAATATCCAATATCAAATGCCAAATATCAAATATCCAAACTTAGATATTAGATATTAGATATTAGATATTAGATATTAGATATTAGATATTTAAAATATATGAACCTGCCTTTTAGTTCGAAAAAGAAAAATTATGCCAATCAGATAAAAGAAGGAACTTCAACTGAAGGGAAGGATTCCAGTGTTAATGGAAATACCTTTACTCTGGATGATGCTATTGCTCCAAAAGAGATTGAAATCGATTTTAGCTATCTGAGAATGGATGACAGATATTACCGGTCTTTTTTTGTTTCCGGTTATCCACGTTATGTAGAACCAAACTGGCTGGAACCTTTGATTAGCTTCGAACACTCATTGAGTCTATCGATGTTTATTTATCCTTCATCAAGTAAAAATATCCTGGATGATTTAAAAAGAAAAATTGCAGAAATGGAAGCGACCATCCAAACCGATATGGAGCGGGGCAGAGCAATTGATCCGGCGGTTCAGGTTGCACTGGATGATGCCAAATCTTTGCAGGAACAGCTAGTTAAGGGAGCAGAAAGGTTTTTTAGACTGGGGCTTTATGTCACAGTTCCCTCTACTAATCTGGAAGAACTGGATAATGTTTCAAAGCTAGTGGAATCAACCCTTGGATCTCTCTCTATCCAACCACGGGTTCTGACGCTACAGATGTCAGAAGCTTTTAATGCTACCCTGCCGATTGATCAGGATATTTTAAAGCTCAATCACAATATGGATACTACCTCACTGGCGACGACTTTTCCTTTCACCACGTCAGAACTGACTTCTGATACCGGGATTATTTATGGAATTAATGAACATAACGGATCGTTAATTATTTTTGATAGATTTAGTCTGGAAAATGCCAATTCTGTGATTTTTGCAAAGTCTGGTTCTGGTAAATCTTACTTTGTGAAGTTGGAAGCGCTCCGCTATATGATGTTTGGGTCACAGGTGATTGTTATTGACCCAGAACATGAATACCTAAAACTTTGTCAGGCTGTCGGGGGACAATATATTGATTTTTCTTCTGAGTCTCCGGTTAAGATCAATCCTTTTGACTTATCCAATGTGACAGAAGAAGGGGAAAATGAACTTGGAAGAAAGATTCTGACACTGACAGGCTTTTTGAAACTGGTATTGGGACAAATCGATTCTTCCCAGCAGGCTATTTTAGATAGAGCACTGATTACAACATACAGGCTAAAAGGGATCACCCAGGATCCAAAAACCCAGAAACTTCCGGCTCCTTTAATGGAAGATTTGTATAAAGTGCTGATTGGTATGGAAGACAAAGCAGCCCAGGAAATTGCTTACCGTCTGGAGAGATTTATTAAAGGATCTTTGGCTGGTATTTTTTCTGCCCCCTCAAATATTAATTTGAACAATCAGTTAATTGTTTTTTCAGTGCGAGATTTAGCTGACCAACTAAGACCTTTAGCGATGTATTTGATTCTGGATTATATCTGGACCAAGATCAGACGGGAAATTGCCAAAAGACTGCTGATTGTGGATGAGGCCTGGTATATGATGCAAAACGAGGATTCAGCTGAATTTTTGGTTGGTATTGCCAAAAGAGCCCGAAAATATTACCTGGGTGTAACAACAATTACTCAGGATGTAGAAGATTTTTTGGGAACAGACAAAGGAAAAGCAATTATCTCAAATTCCTCTATTCAGATCCTGTTAAAACAGGCGCCGGCATCAATTGGTAAAGTGGCAGAGACTTTTAATTTATCTGAGGGTGAAAAACTGCTGCTGCTGTCTGCGGGTGTGGGTCAGGGTCTATTTTTTGCCGGACAAACACATGTGGCGATGAGTGTAGTAGCTTCACCTGAGGAACACAAATTAATCACCACCAACCCAGCAGAAGTGTTTAAGAAATAACCCCCTTATCATCCTCTCTACACCTCGTCATTCCTGCGAAAGCAGGAATCTGTTTACTGGAAATAACTAAGAAACAATTGAAATTCCCATGTAGGAAACAGCAGATTCCCCTTTTCAGGGGAATGACGTTAACACCGTCATGGTTAACCCGAGGAACTGTCAACTGGCCACTGATCACTGTATACTACTAATATGGCTGCCCAGGACTTTCCTTCACCCTCCCGATCCGGTTATTTAGCCTTGTATTATGCTTTAAATGAACTGAGAACCAAAACTCTCAAAAACCATATCTCAAATGGGCGGTTTTATAATCAGCCCCTCACTTCAATGGTTAGAGATATGCATTTGCTGCTTCAGTCCAAAGAGCCAAATCGTAAATTTCCTCAAACTATTCGCAAAGAAGATGTCCCGGAATATTTTGAAAGACTGTTAAATGAAGTAAATAGTGCCACTAAACATGATTTTTATGGCAAAATCGAGCTCGGTATCAGACAAAATAAATGGACTGATTTGCCGCCTCCTTTAGGGGAAGCTGTACCAGCAACTCCTTCTACAACAGCAGAAACAACTAATACTCCAGCTGAAGATAAGAAACAGGAAATCGTTGAAAACCTGGCTAAAGATAAAGCAGAAACCACAAAAAGATTCCGAGCTGGATCAGCCCCTAAAACTAAAAAACCTGAACAGCCAGCAAAAGAGGAAAAGCCATCTGAACAAACAGTTCAGCCCGTTCAAAAACTTAGCCGGTGGCAGACCCTTCGTTCATTTTTTAGCCAAAAAAAATCACAACCAACACCTGCCTCACTTTATGCCAATCAGATAAAACCAGTGCGGATCCCGATTACCGCTAGATTAAACCAGGGTAGAAGAATTGCTACAACTGCTTTATCCAATCCTCTAAAAGGTTTTGGCAGTCAGATTGCGGTACAGATAATCAGGCATCCACTGATAAAAAACCGGCTGCTTACCGCAGGTTTAGGAGCGGCGGGTGGGGGATTTGTAGGTGGCTGGCCAGGTGCAGGAGTTGGAGCATTGCTGGGAGGATTGTTTGGGCCAAATGTTGGTTCTCAAATAGGAAACTATCTTACTCAGGGACGCAGCCAGATGCCTGTCCCCTCAGGAGGCGGTAGTGAGGGGGGCAGCAGCAGAAACAGTAGTGCATCCCAAAATCTCAATCGAGCCAGGCAGGCCGCTTTACAAGCCAGACGCTTAGCAGCCGCTGGAAGACTAGCTGTAGGATTTTTTGCCCGTAACCCCTGGGTTTGGGCGGTTATAGGGGGAATAATATTACTTTTTATATTGTCGTTTTTAATTGTGGGATGTGTGCTACCTATGTCAAATTGTGAAAAAACAGGAAAAGATTCTACTACTTCACAAATTACTATTCAAAAAACAGCACCATCTGAGGTTGAAAATGGGGCGTCCATAGAATTTAAAATTTTAGTTACTAATAAAGGCTCAGGAACAGCAAATATTATTATCACCGATGACATTCCAGTCGATACTATTTATAAAAGTGGGGACAATGACCCAGTCACTGAAGGCGAAACAGTTAAAAAAATTCAGTGGGATATAAAAAATCTACCGGCAGGTCAATCAAAAACTCTCTCATTTCAGGTGGAACCTCAAAAGAATGATTTCTGGATAGTTAACCAAGCAAAAGGGACGGCTCAATTTGCTAACTCAGGGGGGAATGTATCTATTCCGGGAAATATTCCGCCGACTGCTGATAATTGTAATGGCGCATACCCGCTTAAAAATCCTATCGGAAACTTTGGAGATCCAAAATGTGACTTTAAAAAGGATGATCTCTATCAAATGTTAAAACAATTAGATCCATCTAATGCCGATATCTGGTTTCTTGAAGTTGCCAGATGTGAAAGTAACTATTCACCAAATGCCTACGCTGACCCAATTGCTGTTGGAACACCAGATTCGGCAGGAGCTTGGGGGTTATTTCAGATGGGACGAGGCAAAAACGGCGATCTGGATCACGGAGATGTTATATGGCAACTTCAGGCCTCAAATGCTGTCAATTATAGTATTAAGATTCCAAATAAATGGGGTTATTGGCAGTGCGCTAATCACAGATGGTAAAGTTATAAAATGAATTCAAATTCCTTTATCGAAAATAGAAAAATACTTTTTCTCATAGTTGGCCTTTCTATGATTGTGCTACTGCTTTTTGTGATTCGAATTTTTACTTACACTTCTCAACCTGATCCTTCTCCTACAATTATTAATGTTCCTACCACGTCAGAAAACAGTCTTTTAACATCGCCTTTTCCTTCATTAAATGCCACAACTTCATCAGAAGTAAGGACCTTTGCTTATAAGCCGGGGGATCTAAAAAAAGATACAGATCGTATCACTCAAAAAGGAGAACTCTCGATCGGTGATCAAAAAGTGCGTGCTAACCTTCTACAATCTGTTAATCGGAGTAACGGAGTTATTGAAACAACCAATCAGTTTCAAATTGAATATGTCCCTACGCCAAATCTTTTTATGGTAGAACTAAGGGGAAATAATGCGCCTCAATCCAAATTGGCTGCTGAACAATACTTCAAATCTCAAGGTCTCAGTAATTATGGGATATGCTCACTCCCAGTAGTATTTTATTTGAATCAACAGCTTCAAAATGGTCTTATTGCGTCAGGACAGACTTTTAATCCTGTTCCAGAAGGGTGTCAATGAAGTACTTAATTGTTTTTGCTGTTTTTATTTCTGTTTACTCTCATACTGTCTTTCATGCTTTGGCTCAAGATGATATTAATCCATCTACTAGCACAACACCTATTGGAGCTACCAGTAACCTTTCTACTCAAAGTAATGCGGTCTGTGTTAAAGTTGGAAATCCGTCAGAAGATCAAAAGCCAGCTGCCTGTTCGGCAAAAGTTCCTGGCGGAGGCGGACCAAGACCTGAAGCTCCGCCAGCTGAAGGTGACATTAGAGGAGCCATACTTGAACAGTTTGGTGTTTCTATGAATGGCTATGACAGACAAAGGCTACAATGGACCTGGGAAAAGCTATGGGAGGTATCAAATACCAATTTTGTCGAATTGGTTCGTGGGTCGGTGGTACAGGTTACATCAACTTCAAATTCTCACCAGGTAGGTTGTCCTGGAGCTGCTGTCGCTGTTTATCTGGGGCCTTTTAATGATGAATATACTTTTAAACAGGCCTTTGCACATGAGCTTGGTCATGTGATAGCAAACTGCAGCACTAAAAGAACTGCCCACTGGCAGGAATATCTTAATGCTCATAGAACCGAAGGTGGTGTAAGCCACTATGGAAGAAACGCAGAATCATGTACTGGAAGCGATAGTATCTCAGAGGATTTTGCTGAAATGATTGCTTTTTATCTAAACCCAGGAGTTGCTACCACAATAGTTGCCTGTAACAGGACTCCAGAGCAGGTTAATATGGCTGCTGATTTTCCTATGCATTTTGAGGTAGCTAAAGCAATCTTAGGAGTATTTTAAAAGTATGCAATCTTTTTGGAATTTATTACCAACATCTACAAAACTCTTAGCTGTAGCCACAGCACTTATGATAGTTGTTTTATTTTCTTTCGTTGCATTTAATAACTCAACTTCAACCCCTACATCAACTCCCCTCCCTTTGCCACAGAAATTAAATGTGATTCAAAGGGGTATCCCCAATGTTCCTATTGGTAATATTGAACCCCAACTCAATTTGGTAAGTAAAGAAGCAAGCAGTGATGGGTCTATTGTTTATAATATACAGTCAGGTAACCCCATGCGTCCTGACCAGTTGATAACTAAGGACGGCATAGTATTGTTTGAGCGAATTTATATCCCGGAAGAACCTTCAGACCCAGGGTATATGACATTAACCGAAGTTGAGGAAAAATATGGTCCTGCTGAACTTGTGGAACAAGGCTCAGTATTTTGGGGTGGGTTTTTTAAAACATACATTTATGCAAGCAAAGGGTATGCTTTTATTGCTAATCCACATACGAAAGAAGTTTTTGAAATGCATACTTTTATCCCCCAAAGTGGAGATGATTATAAAAAACTTTATGGTGCAGATATTAAAGGTACAGAGCAGCCGGTAGAATAATTATGATATTATTAAGCTGAAGTTATGAGTACAAGAACAAAAATTATTGCAGCAATTATTGCTATTGGCGCTTTATTGATAGCCATCTTTCAGTTTGGTTTAGGTGGTCCGGCTACTGAAAGGCCTTCTGATATCTCGGAATCAGATACTATTGCAGTTGTCTCTACCAATCCAGCTCCCTTAAAAGAGAAAAAAACAGTTGTTGTCCTCCCTACTCAACCAATTGAAATCACTTTTAATCAGCCACTGGAAAATGTTCCGGAGACCAGATTTGTAATTGAACCAAAAGCTGATTACAAAGCTGAATTATCCGGAGATAGAAAAACTCTGATCATTACTCCAAACACTCCTTATGCTTTGGGTCAGGGTTATTCACTAATAATAAAAGGTGAAACTAAGTTTGATGGGAAAAAGACCTTAGGTTCTGATGTAGATTTCCACTTTGCTACTATTTCTTATAACGGAGTTTAGTTGGTAATTTCTCACTTCGTTCGAAAAATATCTTCCTAGATGAAAGTGACATCATTTTATTAACTTAGCCTAATCGGCATTACTACATATTCTAAACCTTCAATTCCTTCTGGTTTAATAAGAGCTGCTGATAAATTGCCGGAAAATTCAATTCGGATTTTTTCTGAATCTACGGCACTTAGGGCATCAGTCAGGTATTTGGCGTTAAAGGCGATCGAGATAGGGTTTTGACCGGTTGAAGCTTCTATTTCAGTCTCCTGTCCTCCCAACTCTCTGGCCTGGGATGATAATTTTATTTTTCCTTCAAGTGTTTCCAGTTTAATAACATTGGCTTCTGATCTGGCAAAGACTGATGCTAGCTTAACAGCTCTTAACAAATCCGCTCGATCAACAGTGGTGACATTTTGAAATTCGGATGGGACAATTTTTTCCCAGGAAGGAAAATTCCCTTCAATTAGTCTGGATGAGGCTTGGGTATCCCCTACTTTAAAAATAATCTGATTTTCACTGGTTCCTATTTCGACTGTCGAAGCATCGGTTTTTTCTAAGTCTTCAGTTATTAATTTAACAACCTCCTCCAATGTTCTTTTGGGAATTAATGATTTAAAAGGCTGACTGGTTTCACTTTCGAGATTTAGTTTTTTGTGAGCCAGCCTAAAACCATCTGTAGCAACTAATTCCAAAGTATGTTTGGTGATTTCAGTTAAGACACCAGTTAAGACTGGTCTGCCATCATCTGTGGCTGCCGCAAAAGAAATCTGAGGAATTGATTCTTTTAATACCGAAGCCTGCAAAGTAGCTGCTTTTTCGGAAGCTAGAGGAATCGCCGGAAATTCAGCGGCTGAAATACCGTTTAAAGTGATATTAAAGTTTTTACTGGAAAGTCTTAACTGGTCTTCAGATGATTCTAGTGAAAGTTCCAGACCAGCCAGTGAGGAAACCACTTCCTGAAAAGTTTTAGCCGGAACAGTTAATTCCCCTTCTTCCTCAACTGAAGCGTTAACGGATTTTATAACTCCAATTTCCAAATTGGTCGCAGAAAGAATCAATTTGTTCCCTTTTGCCTGAAGCAATATATTTGCTAGTACCGGCAGGGTTGAACGGATTCCAACTGAACGTGATACAGCCTGTAGCGGACCATTTAGATCTGATTGTAAGATTTTTAATCGCATATAGGTAATTAATATCCAATATCTAATATCAAATTCCCAATATCCAAACCTAGTTATTGGATATTAGATATTGGCACTCATTGGATATTTGATATTTATTAGGGGCAGTTTTATCGTAATCCTTTGACAACACGCTCGACTTCATCTTCAGTTACTTTAATTAATCGAAAATGAACTCTTTTATGCTCTATGAGGGTTTTAATATGTTTTTCCTCTTCTGTCAAGTTGGCAGTTACACCACTTTTAACTTCTATAAAATCAATCCGCTGTCCATTCTTAATTCCTATAAAATCTATGGGCCAACCCAAAGGGATTATCCGATCGTAATCATACCTGAGTTCGGCATAAGTAAGTAATTCAGCCATCTTTCCTTTTTGTGGATTAATTGATCCCTGGATTGTCTGAAGTATTTTTACTGGTAGATTATTAACTTGCTGATAGAGAGCAATGAAATCTTGAGGGATTTCTGTTTGAGGCGGTCTTGACTGAAGTCGTCCTATAAGATATGCAATTACAAGCCCAAGAAGAATAAAGCCGATGGTTATCCAGTTTATTTCCATATTATAGGTATTATACCTTATATATGTATCGCTTT
The DNA here is from genome assembly GCA_964446685.1 of uncultured Gammaproteobacteria bacterium. Lineage (GTDB taxonomy): Bacteria > Patescibacteriota > Microgenomatia > Daviesbacterales > UBA10151 > CAZWRN01. The sequence goes on from CAYUPO010000013.1 coordinate 11,587, forward strand.
ATGTTGAGTTATCCCGTACTTATCAACAATCCCGTTTGTATTAAACCTTATTAAATTTAATTAGTAATGGTTATTATAGGGGGTGTGTATATGTTCACAACTAAGCTCATTTGTGCTTGGCTTTCGGCTATATTTCGTGTTGAAAAAAGGGGGATAATTGTGGATAACTTTGGGGGTAACTGGTGGATAACATGTTGATAAATCAATATGTTGCCTTTTGCTTCGCAAAACTTAAGTTGTTGATAAGTCCACAATAGCAATTTCTAAGTACTCTAATTTCTAATTACTAAACAAATCCCAAATTCTAAATAACTAAGTATCTAGACATTTATTCATTAGATATTGTTTAGGTTAATTAGAAATTAGTAATTAGAAATTTGGCTAGGTTGTCATGTAGCCAAGTTCTGCTTTATCTCCACAACCAGTCTCTGCACTTCTCTATCCCTTTCAACTGCCTGTTTGATCTTATCCACCCCATGCATGATAGTGGTGTGATCTCTTCCGCCTAATAATTGGCCGATTTTTTCAAATGGCAGGTTGCATTCTGATTGAAGCAAGAACATAGCTATTTGTCTTGGGAGAACTAATTCTTTCTGCCTACGGGGGCCTGTGATATCAGCCATTTTGACATTAAAGTAATTGTTAACTGTCAGTAGTACTTTTTTATGGTCAATTATTTTGTTTTGGTTTTGCTGAATAGTTCCCAGATGACGGGAGACAAATTCCAGATCGGGTTGTTTGCCTGATAGACGGCTCATTTCCAGTATTTGAATTAACTTGCCTTCTAATTCTCTGGTATTAGATTTTAGATTTTCAGCAATCAGGTTTAGACATTCTTCAGGCAAGGTTTCATTTCTTTCAGCTAATTTTGCTTTCAAAATTGCGACCCTGGTTTCAAAGTCTGGCAGCTGGATATCGACCATTAATCCTCCCTGAAAACGGGATCTCAGCCGGTCTTCCAGTTTTTGTAATTCATTGGGTGGTCGGTCGGACGTTAGAACTATCTGGGCGTTTTTTGTATGTAGTTCATTAAAGGTATGGAAAAATTCTTCCTGGATCGATTCTTTACCGGCTAAAAACTGAATATCATCTACCAACAGACAGTCACAGGCACGGTATTTTTGCCTGAAAGAACCGGTACTTTTTCTCTGGATTGATTCAACAAAATCAACTAAAAACCTTTCTGAAGATACAAAGACTAATTTAGCGGACGGATTTTGCTGAACAATGGCGTTTCCGATCGCCTGCATTAAATGGGTCTTCCCTACTCCGGATGGGCCATAGATAAAAAAGGGGTTATAGGAAGATCCGGGATTTTGAATAATTGCCTGGGCGGCGGCGAAAGCCAAGTTGTTTGTGGGACCAACCACGAAGTTACTGATGGTGTATTTTTTATTAAGAGAGGTGGTCTGAGAACTGGTTGGTTGGTTTTGAGAAACAGTAAACAACTCTTCATCATCTATTTCGGGTTGAGTTTTTTTGTTTACTTTGGAAGCATCGATGGTGTACTCAATCGTCAATTCGCTGCCAAAAACAGATTTAAGCGCTTCATTAAGCAGTTGGCCATAGCGGGCAAGCTGCTGACCTTTTATAAAAGCTGAGGGAACAGACAGAGTAATGGTATTTCCTTCAATTTTGGTAGCATCAGTATGAGAAAACCAAGCACGGTAGTTGTGAGGCGACAGGTTTTCTTTTAAATAATCTTTGACTTTCTGCCATTGTGCTTCAGGGTTCATGAGCCTCATATTAGTGGATAACTTGTCCACAAGAAAGAGAGCGGAACTGGTAAGTAGTAGATCAACTGCTGAAAAAATCGGTGTATCGGAAAATCAGAGTGTCAGATTGCAGAAGAGTTCAGATAAATCTAATAAAAAGCACATACTTTTAGAGTATAGTTATCAGATTTTCTGATCTCTCAGATCTATCTGTAATCTGATTTCTGCTGACTTTAGCTGATACACTGATCTATCTGAATCCTCTATTGGCTTTTAGGCTCGTTTCCGTTATAATAGCTTTATGTCAACTAAAAGAACATATCAACCACATGCATTAAAAAGAGTCCGAAAACATGGTTTTCGTGCCCGAATGGCAACTGGTTCAGGTCAAAAAGTGTTAGCCAGACGCCGGGCAGTTGGAAGAGCTAGTCTTAGTCTTTAACTCCGGTCATCCTTTATGCTCCCTACTACAAAACGGTTAAATTTAAAAAAAGAATTCTCACGGGTTATTAAAGGCAGACGTTTAGAAACAGCGCATTTTATTTTGTATTTTTCCTCCTCAGAAATGGAATTTCCCAGAGTTGGTATTAGTATCAGATCGAAAAACTTTGGTAAAGCGCATAATCGTAATAAAGCCCGCAGGATAACCTCACAAGTTATCCAGGATCTGTATCAGAACTTGCCAAAAAAATCTGATTTGATTATTATGCCAAAATCTGGTGTACTAGATAGTGAAATTGGTTTATTAGGTAAGGAGTTGGATAATGTCCTGGGTCGCTATTAAATTAATTGAGTTTTATCAGTTGTTTTTGTCATTTGATACTGGCATTTTAAGAGTTTTTGCTCCCGGTGGTGCCTGTAGATATGAAGTTAGGTGTTCGGAGTATACTAAAAGGCAGATTAGACAGTTTGGGGTGATTAAGGGTAGTTTTTTAGGATTTAAAAGGATACTTTCATGCAGATAATATACACACTTTTTGATACATTATTTTTCGGTCCAATTGTAAATATTTTGGTTCTACTGGTCCGGGGCTTAGAAAATCTGGGAATTCCTGGAGCTTTGGGGATCGCGATTATTATTGTGACTCTGCTGATCAGGATACTGATCTGGCCTCTTATGGCAAGTCAGCTTAAAACGACCAAGAAAATGGCTGAATTAAAGCCTCATCTTGATGAATTAAAGAAAAAGCATAAAGAAGATAAACAGGCTTTTGCTAAAGCTCAGATGGATTTATTTAAAGAGCATGGGGTAAATCCGGCCGGAGGATGTCTTCCACTGCTGATTCAGATCCCCCCGATGATTGCAATTTATCAGGTTATTTACTCCTTTTTTAGTGGTCAGGCTGGTCTGGACCGGATTAATCATGTTTTATATAACTCCTCCTGGCATCTAAGTAAAGTCCCTAATCTTGATTTTTTTGGAATGAACCTGGCTGATAAACCATCAGATTTTGCCCGGGTAGGTTTATTAATTTTATTAATACCAGTACTGACTGCAATATTACAGCTGTTCCAGTCAAGAATGATGACTCCGGTAACTCCTAAAATCCAGAAAAATGATTCGAAAAAAGAAAAAGCGGAGAAAGAATCAATGGAAGATGCGATGGCTTCAATGCAGGGGCAGATGCTATTTATTATGCCGTTGATGATGGGATATATTACATTTACTTTTCCGATTGGACTGGCACTCTATTTAAATACGATCTCAATTGTCGGTATTTTTCAACAGTATCTGATTTCAGGATGGGGTGGTCTTAATAGTTGGTTTGGTTTTCTGTCTTCCTCAAAAAAATAATCCTTTATTCTCATAGTTGACCATTCACGGCTAATCTAATATACTTCCATTCGTGGAAGAAAAAGTTTCTGAATTACTTGAAAATATCTTAGGGCTTCTCGGTATGGAGGGGTCTTTTGAAGTGGAAGAAAAAGATGACGCTGTTTTTGTGGCAATCGATACTGAAGAACCAGGTAAGTTGATTGGTAAAAATGGTGAGACTTTGGCTGCTTTACAGCTGGTGATGAATCTGGCTATGTCCCGTCAAACGGGTGATCAGGAATCAAAAAGAGTAGTTGTTGATGTATCTGATTGGAGACGAAGTAAAGAAGAAGATCTAGCGCACAAAGCTCGTGGATGGGCAGAAGAAGTACTCTCTTCCAAAGAAGAGATGGAGCTTTTACCAATGCCAGCCTGGCAGAGAAGAATTGTCCATATGACCATCGAACAGACTCCTGGTGTTGTTTCTGAAAGTGTTGGAGAGGGATTAGACAGACATTTGGTGATTAAGGTTGATGAATCAAACAAAGCTTAAATCGTTTTTGACTCCTGCCTATTTAGAAACTTTTTTATTTTCTCTTCTATTGCTGTTACTTCCCACCCAACTTGGTAAACATTTTTGGCCGGATTTTAGTCAGGTTTATTCTCTCAGGATTGATTATTTAGCAATTACTGTTTATTTTTGGGATATCCTGGTTTATTTACTTTTAATGGTTGCTGCTTTTCAAAGAAGGGCTTTTAATAAAAGTGCCGGATTGCTGTTGTTGGGTTTTTTAATTTGTAGTTCCTTATCGCTGTTTAGTCCTAACTGGGGTGTAAGTCTGGCTCGACTCATTAACTGGATCCCGGCTGGTTTGTTTGGTTGGTATATTGCCAGTCAGAATTCGGAACGGGTCAAACAGAAAATTCTTTCTATCTTACCTTTAACTATTTTATATACAACTCTTATTGGCTTATGGCAGTTTGTCTTTGGTAGAACCGCTGGTTTGTGGTTTTTAGGTGAAAGGACTTTTGATTTAACAACTCCCGGTATTGCGACTTTTAACTGGTATGGTCAAATTTTTTTGCGGTCTTATGCAACATTTCCTCATCCAAATGTTTTGGCGGCATTTATGCTTTTAAGCGGTTTGCTGCTGCTTTTTTTAAGTAATAAAAATAATAAAAAACTGCTGGTTGCCCATTTGGCAGTAATTCTTACTATTTTGATGACTTTTTCCAGGACTGTAACTGGTCTTTATCTGCCGTTTGTGCTGTTTTTGTTTAGGAAGCAGTCAGTTTATTTGGGGTTTTTAATAATATTTCTGGCTCCCCTGCTTTTTGTCAGATTTGAATCAGCTTTTAATTTTGATAAATTGTCACTTATCAGACGGGAAGAGTTAACAGAAAACGCCTTTTTATTAATTCAACAAAATCCAGTGGTGGGAGTGGGTCTGAATAACTATATCCCTGTGGCGGTGTCTTCATCTTTTTTGACCGGAACTAACCGATTTTTACAGCCGGTTCATAATATTTTTCTATTGATGATGGTTGAGACAGGTTTGGTTGGTTTGATAGCTCTACTAATTTTGTTTATTGTCCCTTTAATAATGATTGGGTCTGACAATTTACTAACTAAACAGCAGGTCTTAACTTTGCTTTTAGTGATCAGTATTTTAGGAATGCTGGATCATTATTTTTTAACCTTACCTCAGGGGCAGCGGCTAATATTTATGATTTGGGGATTGATTTGGGTTAAAAAGTTGCCTGTTAGACATTAAACTGTCTACAATACTTCAGTGGAGTTAATTAAAAAAATAATTCATCAAACAGGATGGCAATTTGGAGCAAAAATTGTCAGTGCTCTTTCTACTATCTTTCTTCTTTCTCTGATAACACGGTCATTTGGTGAGAGTGGCACAGGTGTTTATACTTTGGCTTTTACTTATTTAGCGTTCTTTTATCTAGCGGTTGACATGGGGCTCAATGGCTATTTTTTGGCATTTTATGATGATGACCGTGAGTTGCCAAATAAATTATTTAATTTCAGATTGGTTTGGAGTGGGATATTATCTTTTGTAGCGTTGGTAATACTCCCCTTTCTCCCCTTTTCCACCACCCCTTTTATATTAACTGTCTGTGTTGGGGTTTTGACGATTGTGCTTAATGGAGTTTTTAATTCAGCAAATTTTGTTTTTCAGCATCATCTTTCCTATTCCAAGTCTTCTATCGGAACTATTGTTGGATCTTTGGCCTCTCTGATGGTGGCATTGGTGTTGTCAGTGAATTCATTACCAATATACTATTTTGCTTTTGCTCCGCTGATTGGTTGGGTGGCAAATGCTGGTGTGTGTTTGATGTTTACCAGGAAATATTATCTGTTTCATTTGCAAAAGGTTGATCTGCTTTTTCCTTTGGAGACTCTGCGTAAAGCCTGGCCAGTGGCGGCTACACTAATAATTAATACTCTGTATTTTCGAATTGATTCATTTATTCTCTCCGGAACTCATTCATTTGCGGATGTTGGAAATTACAATGTGGCATATCAGATTTTTCAGGACGTGTTAGTAATTCCGGCTTTTATAATGAATGGCTACTATCCCCTGATGTTAAAGTCTTTCCGCGAAAATTATTCATTGTTTAAAAAACAAATCCGGGCCGCTATCGGAATTATGGTTTTGTTCGGAGTAGTAGCTTTTCTAGGAACATATCTGCTCTCCCCTTTTGGCGTTTCTTTATTAACTGGTGGCGGATTTGATGGTGCAGTGGCTTCTTTACAAATTTTATCTTTTTCTTTTCCGGCTTTTTTTGTGTCAGCTCTTTTGGTTTGGGTAATGATGGCCCGAAAATTGTACAAACCAATGTTGGTGGTCTATCTGATTGGTTTTTTGGTTAATGTGATTTTGAACTGGTACTTTATTCCACTTTATTCCTACACTGCTGCTTCCTGGGTAACGGTAGGAGGCGAGTACTTGATTTTATCTCTGCAACTTTTTATGCTCTACAGACATTAATATATGCATTTAATTGTTAACACTGACGGCGCATCCAGAGGAAATCCAGGAAAAGCATCTTATGGGTATGTAATAGTTGAAAAAGGAGGCGCTATTTTGCACCAGGAAGGCAAAACTTTGGGGGTGACTACCAATAACGTAGCTGAGTATACCGGAGTATTGGCTGCTATCACTTATATTGAAAAAAGATGGGGGAGTGATGATAATTTGGTAGTTGATGTCCGAGCCGATTCAAAGCTAGCAATTGAGCAGTTGTCCGGTCGTTTTAAACTGAAAAGCCCTCATTTGGCAGTTATTTTTCATCAGATCAAGGAAAAAGAATCTAAATTAGCTAGAGTTACCTATACACATGTTCCCAGAGCTGAAAACTTTATTGCCGACCGATTGGCAAATCAGGCCTTAGACGGGGAAATATAATTAAAATATGAAAGAATCGGTTCAGTACCTTTATTTTTTTAAACATTATCTGTTTTTAATTGTTTTAGGGATGATTGTTGGTTTGTCAGTGGCTTATGTAGTTTATTTGCAAAAACCGGTACTTTATACGGCTGAAAGACTGTTTCAGTTTAACTATACATTGGAGAACGCAGCAGTTGTTGAAAAAGAGTCAAATCAGGTGGTTTCTCTCCTTCGGTCTCCACAGCTGAAAGAACAATTGGGTCTACAGGAGACAGTTGTAACAGTTTATAAGCCAGGACCTTTTTCTATTAATCTTCAGATTAAAAATACAAATCCAGAGTTAGCTATCGCAAATTTAGATAAGTTAGCTTATTATTTGTCTTCTTCTTATCAGGTTCAGGAGATAGGTACTGAGACTTTTAACAAAGAAAACCCTCAAATTGAAAAATTATTTATTTTAGGTCTTTTGGCAGGGCTTGGCGGAGGTATTTTACTGTCACTTGTTATTTCATACTTTAAATCTTACTAATTTCTACCTCGTGCGCTGGTAATTCTTCACGTTTGGGACTACAATTTATATGTGGAAGATCCTGCCTATCCTAGCATTAGTAATAAGCGCATTATGGTTTCGCGAAACGCTCCAGTAGCCTTCCTCGTGGGAGTTGCAGGCTTCATTGGCTCTCATTTGGCCGAGAAGTTGCTGGAAAAAGGAATTCAGGTAATAGGGGTCGATGATTTGTCTGCGGGAACAAAATTAAATCTTATTAACTGCGTGAAAAACCGCAATTTTCATTTCCTGAACGAAAATATTGCAGATCCTGCAACAGTGAAAAAACTTTTACGTCTGGATTTGCCTCGGGCTGATTATGCTTTTTATTGTGCAGAGAATGGTAAAACAAATTCTGTCTCGACTGGAGCTGTCCTGAATTTTCTACATTTGCTTAAAGAAATTAAACAGCAAATTAATCAGGGACAGTCTGATGATTCAACTGAAGAAAAACCAAGAATTTTATTTTGTTCTTCAATTGATCTGTATGACTCAAAATTAGCCAGGGATAAGAAAGAGTTAAAAGAAGCTGAGATTAAGTTTGCTAAATTTGTGAAGTATTATAAAATGAATGCCCGGGTGGTAAGACTGGCTGCTGTATATGGCCCGCGAATGCATTTTCGGGAAAATGATCCAACTGTTCGTTTAATTCAGGTGGCTTTAAAAGGGGAACTTCAGAATGAGCAGATGGATAATGAGTTTAGTACTAGAGCTCTTTATATTGATGACGCGGTTTCGTTGATCATTAAATCAATTTTCTCCGGAAATACCTCACATAAAATCTTTGATGGTAGTTTAATTCAGCCAATTAAAGTTTCTGAGATTAAACAAATTCTACTTGATCCTTTATGGCACGAGGAACGACACTTTAGGCCAACTGAGCTTCCTCCCTGGCCGACTCCTAATTTGGAAAAAACAATGTCTGAACTGTCATGGAAGGTTAAGACTCCCCTGTTGGAATCTTTACGAGAAACAATTGCTTATTTTAAAAATCATACTGAGGAAGTTCCGGATATTTCAAAAGCTAAGTATCAGGAAATTGAGAAGAAATGGTCATTTTCAAATCCGGAGATATTTAGTGAAAGTGGTCAGGGAATAGTGGGAAGTGAGCAGAAAAAAACTGAGAATAAACAGGCCAAGGAACAAACTAGTCGGAACTATGATGGAAAGTTTAAGAGAGTAACCGGAGCGCTAATTCTAACTGCAATATTGGCGATGGGATTGCTTTATCCAATTGGTTCTTTGGCAATTGGCGGAGTAATGATGAGGAATAATCTGAAAAATACTCAAGTTGCTTTAGAGCAAGGGGATTTTTCTAAAGCTAAGAGTGAGATAGGTCAGGCTGAAAAAACTTTGCATGATACAGGGGATTTGTTGCAAGGGATGGCAATTTTGAAAAGAATTGGAGTGGGCACAGAACAGATAACTTCTTTTGAACAGGTTACAGCAGTACTTGAAGAGGGGATTGAAGGAATTAATCATGCTGTGGTTGGAAGTGAAGCATTGTTTAAGACAACTAAAATTATCTCCGGTGAAGACAGATCAGATCCGGGTCTATTATATGAAACCGCTCGTACTGAACTTTCAGCAGCCAGTGAGAAGATCTCTAAAGTTAACGCCAGACTGAGTGATAAAGAGTTTATCGCCAAGTTTCCATCATTTTTGCAGGGAAGAATAGAAGAACTTCAGGGTAAAATCGGACCTTATCAGAGTATTGTTGACCAGGCCAGGGTTGCTTCTGTATTGCTACCTGAGATTACGGCTCTGCAGGGTAAAAAAAGCTATTTAGTATTGTTACAAAATAATCTGGAGCTGCGTCCCGGTGGTGGATTTATCGGCTCATATGGTAAGTTCGATTTTGAAAGTGGTCGACTGACCGGAATAAAAGTGGATGATATTTATGCACTGGATGGTCAGCTCAAAGATGTCATAGAACCACCCCAGGAGATTAAAACACATTTGAATGTTGATAGATGGTATTTAAGAGATTCAAATTATGATCCGGATTTTCCCACATCTGCCAGGCAGGCAACTTTTTTCTATAAAAAAGAAGGGGGAGATTTAATTAACGGCGTGGTGGCTTTAGATCTTTCGGCATCGGCTAAGTTGCTAAGTGCTGTTGGCGGATTGGATTTACCGGAGTATGGAGAACATGTTGATGGTGATAATTTGTTTGAAAAAGCTATTTCACATGCCGAGGTTGGTTTTTTTCCTGGATCTCAGGCTAAGAAAAATTATTTAGTTTCACTTCAGACACAACTTTTTAATAAGGTTTTTTATCTGTCCCAACAAAACTGGCCGGCAATTATTCAGGCGCTTGGATCATCTCTGGAGCAAAAACATCTGCTACTTTATATGGAAGACCCAAAGATATTTTCTTATCTGGCATCTCAGAATTGGGCTGGTATTATGCCACGAGGTGGGGCAAAAGTGGAAGGGGAGACAGGAGACTTTTTAGCAGTTAGTGAAGCCAATCTGGGAGCAAATAAATCAAACTATTATCTGAAGCGGGCCTTTAATCTGGAAACGAATATTGATAAGGATGGGGGAGTGAGACACAAATTAAGAATTGCCTACAACAACACTTCTCCATCAGAGGTCTTCCCTGCAGGTCCCTATAAGAATTTTTTTAGAATCTATCTTCCTCTGGGAGCGAAATTAGAAAAAGCCACAATAGGGGAGAGTGACATTACCAGCCAGATGACTCCTTTTTCTGATTATGGCCGAACCGGATATTCAACTTTTCTGGAGATTGGACCACAGGAAACCAAAAATGTTTTGCTGGAATATTCACTGGCTGGGCTTAACTTTAAAAATGATAGAGTCAAATACCGACTGGATATTTTAAAACAGCCAGGTACTTCAGCCGATGCTTTTAACTGGACTTTGAATTATCCGATTAATTATGAATTGTCAGATGTAGAGTCACAGGCAAAAAAAGAAACTCAACAAATTCAAATTTCCAGCGACTTGCTACAAGACAGATCTTTTGAATTGAATATCCTCAAAAAATAATTACTAATAAGTTTCTTAATTTTACTTATCCACCGGACTCTTAGAATTCATAATTTGTAATTTGAAAATTATATTTTATTTTTTGAAGCTAATGAGTACTACTCAGCACTAGTTTTTTCGGTTATCCTCCGGACTCTTTTGCACGTCGAGGTTGGAAAAGTGCTGCAACACCAGCTAGCAAGACGTAATACGCAATACGCAAGATGGAATGGAGAATGTATAAACCTGTTTAGTTCTTGTTTGATGTGTGTTTCGTTTTACGTATCACGTATCACGTATCTCGTATTGCGTATTGCGTGTTGCTAGTTAAGTACCAGTCATTGCTGCCCTTCTCCTACATTGTGCTTGCCTTCGCATGGCTAATCGTGGTATATTACCCTTCATGGATAAGATTAATCTAAAAGCTGAAGACCGAACAGTGATGGGTAAAAAAGTAAAACTGCTGAGAAAAGCAGGAATTTTACCTGGTCATGTCTTTGGAAATACTAAAGAAGTTGAACACGTTCAGGTGATTACTAAAGATTTTATTGCGGTACTGCAGCAAGCTGGAGAGACTGGACTGATCAACCTGCGTATTGGTGAGGACAAGGTTCGTCCGGTATTAATCCGCGAAACAGACTTTAGTCCACGGACAGGTAACTTAACTCATGTTGGTTTTTATCAGGTAAATCTAAAAGAAAAAGTTACTGTTCCAGTGCCAATTGTTCTAATTGGTGAAGAAACTGAATCAGTTAAAATGGGAGAAAATATTGTGTTACAAAATCTTTCCGAAGTACAGGTTGAAGCATTGCCTGGTGATTTGATTGAGAATATTGAAGTTAATATTGAGGTTTTGAAAAACGTTGATGACGCAATTACTGTTGATCAACTTAACTACAACAGAGAACTGATTACTGTTTTAGCAGAACCTGATGAGGTGGTTGTAAAACTTGCTCCGGCCGTAACTGAGGAAATGAAAGCAATGCTTGAAGAGGCAGATGCTGAAGTTGCAGCAGCAACTGAAGAGGCTGAAGCAGCTGAGGGTGAAGAAAAAGCTGAAGGTGAAGAGGGAGAATCTGAAGAAGGTACAAGTGAAGAATCAACTGAAAAATCCGAATCTCCGGCTGAAGAAAAATCCGAAGTTACTGAATAACTCTTATGTCCTCTGTTTCTAATTTAGAATCCAGAATTTCTGCTATTGAAAAACGTAATCAGGAAGTTGAGATAAATAAAGCTTGGGAAGGATCATGGACTCGAAAATTACTTGTTATCGCCTTTACTTATATCTCAATTTCTATGTATCTTTATTTTATTGTCGGTATTGATCCATGGATTAATGCAATCGTTCCAGCGCTAGGATTTCTCTTATCAACTCTAACTCTTCCCTATTTTAAGAAATGGTGGGGTAAAAGATTTTACAAAAAAAGTAGTAATTAGAATAAACTTCAATTTCAAGCAGAAGGCCACTGGGTAACCATTATAGACTTTCCATTGTGTGGTAATTTTTGCCACAGTTCTTCCGTGATAAACGGCATATATGGATGTAGGAGTTCAAGGGATGTTCGGAAAACATACTCTAAAACTGGCTGTGCTTCAGCTCTTCTCTCTTTGGTGGATTCAATATATTTATCGGCAAATTCATGCCAGATAAATTCATAGAGCGCTTCGGCTCCGTCATGGAATCGGAATTGTTCTATTGCTTCGGTTACTTTTTTGGTTGTAATTTCAAGTTTAACTAATATTTGCTTATCGTTATTATTAGAGATTGCTTCGCTTCCGCTCGCAATGACGGTGGCGGGCTTTAATGATTTTGCATCTTCTGGTTTGAACTCAATCAGGAAACGGCCAATGTTCCAGAGTTTGTTGGTGAATTTTCTCATCGCGTCTAGTTTTGGATATGAAAGGGCTTGGTCATGACCAAAGGCTGTTCCATATACCAAAGCCATCCGGGCGGCATCTGCGCCGTATTGGTCAACTATTTCCATAGGCGAGACAACATTACCTTTGGATTTAGACATTTTTTTACCGAGAGGGTCATTTACTAGTCCATGAAGAGCTACGTCAGTAAAAGGTACCTTGCCTGTCATATAAAGCCCCATCATGACCATCCGGGAAACCCAGGCTTTTAAGATATCGTATCCTGTTTCCATGACAGAGGTAGGATAAAATTTTTCAAAGTCCCCTGGTTGGGTTGTCTGCAGAGTTGCAAACGGCCATTGACTGGAGGAGAACCACGTGTCGAAAGTGTCTGTGTCACGTGAGATGGTCGCAGCGCCACAGTGCAAACAGGCTTCGGGAATCTTTCCTTCGGTTATACTCCACAGGTTGCACGTAGAACAGATACAGGCCGGGATTCGGATACCCCAGATATTTTGACGGGAGATATTCCAGTCTTTAAGATTCTCCAGCCATTGATAATAAAGAGTGGCATAGTTGGCTGGGTGAATTTTAATCTCGCCTTTTTTAACTACTTCAATGGCCTGCTTTTTAAGATCCTGAACATTGAGAAACCATTGTTCCATTGGCAGAGGTTCGAGCACTGTTGAGCATTTGTAACAGGTTCCAACTCTGTTCTGATATTCGGTATCTATTTTTTCGATTAACCCTTTTTCCTGCATTTCCTCGACAACTGCAGTTCTTGCTTCCATTACTTTCATGCCACTAAATTTACCGGCATGATCATTCATTCTTCCATCAAATCCAATAACTTGTTTCATTTCCAAGTTGTGTCTTTTGCCTGTTTCAAAATCATTAAAATCATGAGCAGGAGTTATTTTTACTACACCTGTTCCGAATTCCATTTCAACTGATTCATCAGCAATTACTTTGATTTTGGCTGGACCTAAAACTGTTTCGATATCTAATTCTTTACCAATATATTGTTGATATCTTTTGTCGTCGGGATGAACAGCAACCGCAGTATCACCAAATTTAGTTTCGGGACGGGTAGTTGCTAAAACAAGTGGACCATACTTGATGTAATACAGTGGGCTTTTGCGGTCTTCATAAGCGACTTCCAGATCGGAAAAACCTGTACCGTGTTTTGTACAGTAGTTGACCAGACGGTTTGCCCGGTAAATCATTTTGTCATCTGACATTTTCTTAAAAGTTTTATAAACAACCTGGATAACATCCGGATCTAAAGTAAATTTCTCGCGTGACCAGTCAACGGAGAAACCAAGTCTTCTAAGTTGGCTTTCCATGTTGTGTTTGTTGGATTGGACGTAATCCCAGATCATCTGATAAAGAGTTTCTCTGTCATAGTCAAAACGGGATTTGCCCTCTTTGGCTAGGTTTTTTTCAAATACTACTTGAGTTTCAAAACCGGCATGATCTGATCCGGGTACCCAAAGCGTTGCATCCCCTTTCATTCGGTGATACCTGACCATAATATCTTCAATACTCATCATGGCGTGACCAAAGTGCAAATCAGCATTGGCGTTTGGTGGAGGGAGTATAATTGTAAATGGTTTGCCCTCAGGATTTACTTCAGGTTTAAAGAACCCTGAGTCTTCCCAGAACTGGTACCATTTCTCTTCAGCTTTTGTTTGATCGTAAATTTTGTCCATTATCTTTGTCCTATCTTCCAGTTGTCTATTCTATCACCATCTCGGTTTGGCTGATTTACGCCACTATGTTTACTTTTAATATTTTCTGTTTCTGCATAGTCAGAATCAAAAAATATTCCAACCACTCCTAATCGACCAATTTGGTGCAAGAAATCACGTGCTTCATCGATAGTAAGTCCTTGCGCATCTCTGTTTTGAGCCCTAAGTTTTCTGGCCAGCCACCGTTTTCTGCCTCTTGGTTTGTCAGCATGATCCAATGCATGCCCAACAATTAGCGCATTGGTTCTGAATGATTCATGATAACCTTCATCCCGAGGGAATTCTCCAAAGGCATCACCTTTACTATTGAATTCAGATAATTTCATTTTTTGGTCAAAAAAACACGCTAAGTCCCATATTGGGACGAGCGTGTTGCATCGTGGTACCACCCAAATTTATTGTTTATTTTTCGAGTGAT
>CAYUPO010000013.1:26131-28230 GCA_964446685.1 uncultured Gammaproteobacteria bacterium
GCAGCTGCTGCTATCATGGCGGCGTTGTCGCCGCAGTATTTTAGATCTGGAAAATGTATGTTAGCTTCTAGCTTTAAGCTTTTAGCTTCCAGTGTTAGTTGTTCGCGGAGTTTTTGGTTGGCGCTGACGCCTCCTCCGACAATGATAGTTTGCACATTGTTCTCTTTGGCTGCTTTGAGGGTTTTTCGTACCAAGGATTTGACTATAGTATTTTCTAAAGTAGCGCAGAGGTCTGAAATTTGTTGATCAGTTAATTGGTGAACTGGTGAATTGGATGGTTTTGTCTGGTTTACTAATTCACTGTTTAACTGATTAACTTTATTTAAAAAGGCGGTTTTTAATCCGGAAAAAGAAAAGTCATAATCTTGAGAGTCAGCCATAGGTAAGGGGAGATGAAATTTTTCAGGATTGCCCTCTTTTGCCAGCTGTGAAATTTTGGGACCTCCTGGATAGGGATAGCCTAGAAGTCTGGCGCATTTATCAAAACACTCACCTGCAGCATCATCACGAGTACCTCCTAAGTATTGGTAATTGTTATGGGATTTGAATAAAACTAAGTCGGTATGTCCACCGGATACCAATAAACCAAGGCAGGGGAAGGAAGGGTTATTGTGATAGATTCCTGCTTTCGCAGGAATGACGATATCCGCATCTTTTTTGTCATCTTCTCTTGGCTCCTGACTCTTGATACTTGACTCTTTTTTTATCCAATTGGCATAGTAATGGCCTATGAGATGATTAATGGGTAATAGTGGTTTATTCCAGGTTAGTGCTAGTGTTTTGGCTGTTTCAACTCCAATCAGCAAGGAGCCGATTAGCCCAGGACCATAGGTTACTGCAATTGCATCGATCTGGGAAATTTGATCATTAAAGCTCATGGATGGAAATGCCTGATTTAAAGCTTCTTGCAATACAGGAATCATAGCTTTGAGTTGTTCTCTAGCAGCTTGTTCTGGGATGACCCCCCCAAAAGTGGCCTGTAACTCTGCTGATGAGCCAATAACACTTGATAAAACAGTTATAGCTTCACCATCTTTTTTTAAGATAGCAGCAGCTGTTTCATCACAGCTAGTTTCTATTCCTAAAATTATTTTATAGTTGTGCATCGGCATAGTTTAAAGCTAATTGGGTAAAAATTCAAAGCACAAAATCACAAATTACAAGTAATATCAAAAGATAAAATCTAAACAGTCAAACCTGGGTTTGGATTTTGATTATTTGAAGTTTCATATTGTTTGTTATTTGCTGCTTTGAATTTGTGATTTTAAATTAGTTTAATCTCAGCTAAAGTATTATGTGCATGAAATCCTTCATTGGCGATGGATTCAAAAAGTTTGATGGAGCTGACGGTAATTGGGTCAAACTGGAGTTGTTCCAGTTTTTCTATTTCCAGTTCCTGCTCTGGGCTAAGAGTAAACTTGGGTGTTTTTCCTAAAGCGATATGAGGAACAAACCTTCTTTCATCAGCATCCATTTGTAGTGAGATCAGTCCATCTTTGATCCGTTCCCTGATCCTAAACAGTTTATCGATATCGCCTTTAACACCTACCCAGAGAACATTGGCATGATGCAGACTGGGAAATCCGTCAATATAAGCTGGTGTGATCGTAAATGGTTTGATTCCCTCGACACTTCTTTTTAAAACATCAATCAATGGATCTTTTAGTTCATCAGGTTGTTCACCAACAAAGGCGATTGTCAGATGAAATTTATCCGGATCAGTTGGTTTAATATTGGGAATGATCTGCATTAAGCGGTGTTGGACATCGCTTAGCTCTTCCTGGCTATTTTCCGGAATTTCTAAGGAGATAAAAAAGCGCATAACAATAGTTTAAAGGTTGAAGCGTAAAGGGTAAAGGGGAAAGGTGCGAAACGTCATTGCGAGGAATGAAATGACGAAGCAATCTGATCTCCAGGAATTTACTTAGTGGCTAAATTAATTTGGGTTGCTTCGCTCCGCTCGAAATGACGTCTAGTTGACAGAAAATAAGAGATGTTTTACTATCCTTTTACAACTTAATATCAAATCAAGAGTGATGGTTAGAGTTTTGGCTCTGTGATCCATCCGGCAACCGACATTGAACGGTGCCCCACCCAAA
>CAYUPO010000013.1:28330-30491 GCA_964446685.1 uncultured Gammaproteobacteria bacterium
TTTGGAAACAGGTAGAAAAAGATCATCCTTTTTATGAAGAGGTACTAGGAGTCAACGCTATCTTTTTAAATGAAGATTTAAGTAAAATTTCTAATTTCTAAATATCAGACTGTCATTTTGAGTAGAGCAAGAAAGATGTTTCTTGTCATTGCGAGCGAAGCGAACAAGACCTGTGGTCATTGCGAGCGAATATAATTAGAATTAACGCGTGGCAATCTGTTTTTAAGATTAAACTGAGCTACTTTTTTCAGTCCTGGTTGCGAGATTGCTTCGTCATTTCATTCCTCGCAATGACGTGCTTTGTCCGCCAGTAGGGCATATGTGTATTTTAGCCCTCTTTTGTTCCTACTAGGAAAACTGCTTGCCACGGGCGGTAGTTGGAGCGGAAGGTGTCGTTGTAGAGGGTTTCGCCATTCCTGGTGACTGTTCTGGTAAATACGACATTGGCTCCGGCGGCTGCCCAATCAACTTGTTTAACTGTACCTTTTGGTAATGTCGGATCATCCTGTCTGATCTCTGGTGGGGCTGGTGTCTGACTGGTGATAACTGGTTTTGAAACATTGGCTACTCTGCCGTCGGATGTACCGTAAAAATCGATGGTGAGGGATGTTCCCTGGACATAAGATTGAATTAAGACGTGATGGGTGGTGTCATTTTTAAATTTAAAGTCAACAGTTGGAGAAAAAATGGTGGCGTCAATTCCAGGTGGATAGCCTTGTTCATAGTAGCCCACCCTGTAAGCATGAGCTACCCGGTTGGTAATGGGTAGTCCGGAATTAAGAGCCGCTCTGAAGATAGTAGTAGAAACCTGACAGACCCCTCCACCATCATCTAAAACAGTCCGTCCGGATTTGATCACATAGGCTTGTTTGTAGCCGCTGGCTCCGGAGATATCTCCGACTGTATTTACAAAAGAAAATTCTTCACCAGGTGCAATAAGCACTCCATTGATCCGGGAAGCAGCTAGTCCTACATTATATATACGGTTTTCAATTGACCCGGCAAAGTTGGAAGTGCCACGTCCAATCAGTTCTTTGATTCCATAATCATTAACCAGTTTATTTTTAGGGGAGGTGATATCAACCGGAAGTTCAACTACTTTTTGACTATTATTTAAAAGAGCATCAGTTAAACGGTGGGTTGCTAATGTAATATTTAATGTTTGTCCTTCAACCGGGGGCTGGAATTCTTTAATCTTTGGTTTATTTGGGTCTGCGGTGTTTTCTATTGCAAAAAGTGGCTCCTGAGACGGACGATCAATCTGCATTGAGATGGTTTTAAAATATTCGGTTACTTTTTTCTGATTGAGAGTCAAAGTAGTATCTGTCAGATTGGTGTTACCAACTTCGACGGAAGAAATCCGAAATTGATGATTGTCAAAAGTGGCTGCTGCCAGTGTCGGCTGAGATGACTGAAGATCAATCAGGCTTAAAACATCATTTAAACTGAGAGTAAAAAGTTTTTCTTTGTAGGTAAGCTGTAGTGGTTCGAGTTTGATCAGATCCAAGCGCTGCTTTATTTTTAAAGCTGTATCATATGTGAGCTTTGGAGAAACTTTTCTGGTTTTTAAAGAAGTATTTTCAATTTCGCCGGTATTTAAAAAAGTTGCTATTTTTTGTCTTAAATCATTTTCATCCACTTCCAGTCCTTCCTGAGAAGGGGTAACCACAATTTGCTCTCCGTCGACTTTGATCTGAGAATCTATTGGTGGCTGATTGATCGCTGTGGTTATGGTCTGGAGTTTGTAGTTAAAGGATGGTTTAAATGAAAAATCGATTTTAACATCCGGTCTGTCAAAAAAAGGTTTGGGATGACCGTAGGCAAAAGACTCAGTTAGAGCGTTTTGAGTATCAAGATTAATATCTTCTGGTGTTAGATTTAAATTAAATGTCTGTCCATTGGCTGAGTAACTAAACTGGATATTCTGATCCAAACGGGAGTCGATCTGTTGATTAACTTTGGCTTGGGCCTGATTTAAGGTTAAAAGAGAGACATTGGTTCCGGCGATATGGACAAAAGGATACATTTTGTCAAACAAAAAGAGCCACAAAACTACCAGTAAAAAGATGACTGACAAAAATCCAACCAGACCATAAATTAGCCAATGAGTCAGTTTTATTGAAGCTAAAAATCCTTTCGCCATGGAGGATATTGTAGCAGA
>CAYUPO010000013.1:30591-32609 GCA_964446685.1 uncultured Gammaproteobacteria bacterium
GGTATAATGAATATATGTTCAAATACCTGATTATTGGGGTAATTGCTTTTGCTATTTTATCTGCTGTTTTGTTTTTGAAATTTGGTCCCAGTTTATTCAAAAAAGAAGCTCCACCGACTGCTTCTGAGCTGACAATTTGGGGTTTGTGGGAAGACGAGGGAGCTGTTAAACCGGCACTGGAAGAATATAAAAAAACACATCCTAATTTAACAATAAAATATGAATATCAGTCCTCATTAAATTACCGCTCACGTACACAGACAAAGATCGCAGCTGATGAAGGACCGGATATTTTAATGATTCACAATACCTGGACTCCGATGTTTCTAAAATCTAATTCTTTGGCTGCAGCTCCGGCTGAAGTTGTTGGAATTGATGCTTTTATGAAAGAGTTTAATCCAGTTGTGACTGAAGATTTTACCAATTACCGATTGTTGCAGGATCAGGTAAACAGAAGTGCTGCCGTCAAAGAGGGGGATAAACCAAAAGTACTTCAGGAACAGTTTGTTAAAAACGGCAAGATTTATGGGATGCCCAGAGGGATAGATGGTTTAGCAATGTATGTGAATACTGATATTTTACAAAATGTCGGAGGAACTATCCCAACAACCTGGAATGAATTTAAAGATACCGCTTTTAAAGCCACTGTCATAGATGATGCCGGAGTTATTCAGACTTCCGGTGCTGCCATCGGACTTACCGGTAATGTTGATCATTGGTCAGATATTGTTGGTTTACTTTTTCAGCAGCAACCAGGAGCTAAAATTGAGGCTCCAAATGATCAAAATGGCGGGGATGTACTGAAATTTTACACCGATTTTGTCAGGAACAAAGACCAAAAAACCTGGGATTCGACAATGCCACCATCAACTCAGTCGTTTGCCTCCGGGAAAGTGCTGTTTTATTTTGCCCCTTCCTGGCGAGCGCATGAACTGCGTCAGTTAAATCCTGAATTAAAGTTTCAGATTTATCCGGTGCCGCAGCTGGCAAGTAAAAAAGTAGCCTGGGCAAATTATTGGGGTTATGGGGTCTCTTCTCACAGTAAATTCCAAAAAGATGCCTGGGAACTGGTGAAGTTTTTGACATCCGAAGAAGTTCAAAGAAGTTTGTATCAGCAGGCATCAAACAATGCAAACAGGCTCTTTGGCCTGCCATACTCAAATGTTAATTTGCAAAAGCAACTCGTGGAAGATCCATTGGTGGGGGCTTTTATTATTCAGGCTCCTTATTATAAATCCTGGTATCTGGCTTCTAATACAAAAGATCAGGGAATAGATGATGAGATGATTAAATATTTTGAAGACGCCGTAAATCTTAGTGCAACAGGAGGGGATCCCCGTTCAGCACTCGATACTACCAAAAAAGGAATTGACCAGATTCTTGATAAATACATCAACCCCAATGCAGCAGTCACTCCAAGTCCAAAGTAGAGATAAGTCTCTTATAATTGTAGTTTAGCTTCAAAATGTAGTAAAATGATTCATGGCAGTTAAAGAAACAATAAAACAACTTTTTGGAGAAGAGGATTTTTTCTTTTCCGACGGAGATGGTAGTGGTTGTATGACTAAAAGTGGTGTTTGGTATCAGCTTAACGCAACTGGTTATAAACCTATGGTTGTTGTCAGACTGGATAATAAATCTGACCTCGTCAGTGCGGGACTCACGGAAAGATCTTTTAGAAGTACTATTGAATACGGCCTCAGACAAGTAGTTCACGATGTAAACGAACCCCCCAGAGTTTCTGAAATCAGAATGATCTATCACAAGATGCCTTTTTTAGATAGTGGCATCAGTAAAAATTAAGCTATATCTGCAGTTTTAATATAAAATCGGAAGATTAATTAGTTGTACTTCTGGTTCTAGTCTGATTCCAAATTGTTCGTGAACTTTATCAGCGTATTTTTTGGCTAATTCCCAAAAATCTTTGGCTGTCCCCTGACCTTTATTGATAAATAAATTGGCATGATAATCGGCTATTTCGATATCTCCCTGTGAGTCACCTTTGGCTCCGACCATTT
>CAYUPO010000014.1:0-26789 GCA_964446685.1 uncultured Gammaproteobacteria bacterium
ATATAGTTTCATCAGGCAGATTAGCCGAGATTAATAGCATGCTTGATATGGTGACTTCACTCAATAAATATTTAATGATTGTAGTTAATACCAATGTAAACTGTGGAAATTATTCTGGCCAGCCTGCCAGGTACTGTTATGACCAGACAAACAAAGCACAGCAAAGTTCTTTCCAAAAATACTATCTGTCTTTGTTTTTAAATGTGTTTAGAAACAATAAAACTACTCTTATTTACTATAACCCGCTTTTAACCGGTCCTCAATTTGACTCGGAAGCTTTTTTCCGCGATTGGAATCTCAAAATTGGTCAGCCAACTACTGGTATGCAAGAAGTGTCACCAGGTGTTTTTCTGAGAAAATTTCAAAAAGCTTGGGTTTACTGGAATAATTCAAATGGTGGATATACGGTGGCTGGAGCAGGTCTTTATAACTTAAACGGAACTCAAGCCAGTCAACATTCTATACCTGCCAAATCCGGTGCAATTTATGTCACCCAGGCAGTTCTAACAGATTGGAACCAACCTCCACCATCACCCTCTCCAATCATAAGTCCATCCCCGAGCATCATTCCATCACCTAGCACTATTCCTTCACCGCTTAACTGCACGACAAAACCATTACTTAGTAAACCAGCAGTGATGGGCGCAAATGGTTTGACTGTTAGCCTGACAGCCGGAACTAATGCTGAAGTGCCATCAAATCAGCTTTATCAGATCAAATTCACCGGATTTGACAATGGGACAGTAACGATTGGCAATTCGAGTTATACTCAGGTATTTGATTACAATGTCCCAGCTGGTACGACCACCGTTTCATTTCTGATCAAGCAAGCAAATTTTGGACAAGCCACAAATATTACTTTGAAGGCAATCGATAAGTGTGGAGAAAATCAACAATTTTTTGGTGGTGGGACAGGAGCAGGTTGGCCAAATCCAAACCCATCACCTTCACCAGTGACAGTTAGTCCTTCACCTAGTCCGCTGACTGTGAAGCCAAATATCTTCCCAGATCAATCAAGCAGTTACTGTATAGGAAACGCCCCCAGAAATCATCTTCAGTGGAGTAGTGTGCCAGGATCTGTGATATATAAAGTTTTCCGTGAAACTTCAACTCCGGGAAGTGGAATAAAGATTGGAGAAACATCAGGCATTGCGACAAATGATGATAATTCAGTCAATGGAGTAAGCTACACGTACAGAATTGAAGCAACCAGCTCCACAGGTGCCTCTATAGTAGGTGATCCTTTTAATCTGACAACTACGATTTGCCCAGTTGTTGCAAGCCCTTCTCCATCACCCAGCCCAGCCAAAAAGATCGGGGACATCGATAATAATGGCAGAGTAGATATTTTTGACTTTAATTTCCTAGTGGAGGATTACCGAAGTTCTAATCTGAGATCAGATTTGAACAGTGACAATAAGGTTGATTTGTTTGATTTCAATCTTCTAATCACCAATTTCGGGATATAACCGCTATTCTTCATACGCAGGAAAGCCTATCTGGCGAAAGTCAGACTCTGCAACGCGAGAAAAGAAGTCTTCGCCTCTGAGGTGAGCTAATAGCTCAAACTTGAACAGGCACCGCATGAGCACGATCGTGGTAAAGTCATTAATTGTAACAAGTACGTGACTGTGTAATGATAAATCCATGAATCAAAAAGGTTTAATCGGCTTAATTCTGCCTATTATATTAGTAATAGCCGGCATTATCGTCGCGGTTTATCTTTCCCAGTTTACCCAGGTTTTTAAACCCAAAGCAGCTGAGGAGCCGGTATTAGCATCCAGATTTACAACTCAGCAGGTCAAAAGCACAGTGATTCTTGATTTTAAATACAACGATGAAATTATCGGAGGCCAGGAAATCCGTCATTGGGAGGAAGATGCCACAGTTAATTACCACAAAGACAGAATCAAAAAAGCCAAAGATTTAGGTTTTAATACGGTCTGGATTATTTTCCCCTGGCAAACACCTGATTCTCCAAATAGTCTGTTAAATAAAAAGTCGACTGACAATCTCAAGCAGGTGATCGGTTACGCCAAAGATCTGAAAATGAATGTTATATTACCTGTCACTTATTGTTTCGGTTTCTGCTGGGGGCCACCTCAGGGCGTCACAAGAGATGCTTTTCAATTGGGGGTGAACGATGCGCTATGGAATGCCAATGTTAACTATCTTAAAGCCTGGTTGGGAGAACTCAAAGAATTTGACAATATTACCTACTTAGTTTTCTCTGAGAATATTGTTCCAGAACGGTCCAATTTAAACAATCCAAGCAATCAAGAGCTATCTGGAATCTACAAAACTGCCTTTACTAATTACCTTAAAACTAAAAATTCGGATATCCGGTTTTGGAACTCAAGATGGGGCACAAATTATCAAAATTTTGAGAGTATGATCATGCCTACTTATATAGATCCTTTTGCCCAAAGGAATATATTTTTCAACGACATCTGGAGATGGAGCGCCAGCTTAGTGCGAAGCAGAATTACCGACCTTCCCGCGCAGCTTAAACCTTTCATGAATCCTAACAGTCAAATAGGCTACCATGACTATTTATGGGATAAAGACACTGTCGATGAACTGCCACTGCCTGTTTCTAATTCCTATGATTTTTTAAGTATTGCCAATTATCCCGGACTTTCAAATACGCCGATAAATCTTGAAGCCGGCAGACTCTTAAATCTTTATAATCAGTTTAAATCAAAGTACCCCAACCAACCGATATTCTTCGGAGAAGTCGGAGTCGGTGTTGGTGGAGCATATAATGAGGAACAACAAAAATTTTTACTGGTTGATTTGCTCAATTCATTAAAAGGCAAGGTCATCGGATTCAGTATCTGGCAGCTTGATGATATGGCGCTACAAGGGGAGCCGGGAGGAATTCTAAGGGTGGATGGGACAGCTAGGCCGGTAGTCCAATCCCTATATGACAATCAGCTGCTGCAGATTCCGGCCCCGTTAAATAATCCAAAAGGCTATTTTGATACTGCGACTTGTGAAGTCCTATCCGGATGGGTTTGCGATAGCGATGATTATTCTAAAAGCCTAGATGTCATTTTCTGGAAAGACGGGGTACCTGGTGCCGGGCAATATTTGACAACAGTTAAGGCTGATAAGTTATATGGATCGGAAGTAGCCATTGCCAATGCTTGCGGTGGCAACTCAAGACATGGTTTTATTTTAACAACTCCCGATTTGCTAAAAGACGGCCTAACTCACGATATTCGGGCTTATGCCGTAAATTTCCCCGAAGGAGGTACTCCGCAAATCCAAAACCATACCGCTTTAGCATCAGGCCCCCCAGTCATAGATTTTTCTCCCAAAAAACTGACTTGCCAGCCACTTCCTCAGGCAAGCTCCAGTTCCTCTCCTTCACCTGCTAAGAAAATCGGCGATATCGATAACAACGGCAGGGTAGACATCTTTGACTTTAACTTGCTGGTGGAGGATTACCGGGGAACCAATATGAGGTCAGACCTCAATAGTGATGGCAAAGTCGACCTGTTCGATTTCAATCTCTTAATAGCGAACTTTGGAAGGTAGCTAAATCGGGTTAATAAAAGATTTATCAATAATTACTTTGAGTTTACATTTATTGAGGTAATATCATTTTGATTATCAGTGATTCTCGCAGTAAGCAAAACTTTGATACCCTCCTTTAACTTACTAGCACTTGAAGTAGCTGTTCCGTCTGGATAAATAATAAGTGCGCCGGAAGTGAGTTTAAAGGGTAAAGAAGTCCCTTTAGTATTTTTAACAATTAATTGATCTCCACTGATTGTTACGATTTCTGTTTCGGCTGTGCCAAGTAATGAATCAAAGAAAAGCATTTTTTCATTTGGGGTGGAGGTGTTATTAAATTGTGATGAATTAGTAGCAAATTTCCTCTGGGAAAGCAGCCACATATTTAATACAAGCGATCCACAGGTGAATATTATAAACAGAATCAGTAGAAGGTAGGATAATTTTTGATTCATAAGTGATTACCGAGACTGGCTATGTTTCAAAAGCTCAATTTCTTTTTGTTGAGCATCAACCTTAGCAGAAAGCTCTTGAATGGCTTTTGTGAGTTGAGGAACCAGATTTTCGGGACTAAATTGCAGCATTTCATCGCCACCATGATCGATCACTGTTTCAGGAAAAATTTCCTGAACATCCTGGGCAATAAATCCGGTGATATTCTGTCTGGTTCCGTCTTTTAAGTCGAACTTTGCCGGTCTTAAACGTAAAACGTCATCGAGCATAGGCGTGTCAAAATAACGGATATTGGTTTTTAACCTCTTATCAGATGAGCAGGCACCAATGGTATAAATATTATTACCCGCCAGAAGTTCACCCGCTGATCCGAAACACATGCTAGCTCCACCAGCAGTCGACCAGTTTTTTGACTTAAGTTCTAAAAATCTTGATGTCCCCGCACTATTAATATTGTATCCGCCATTTGTTGCCGTAAAGGTTCCAGGAATAGCCATATTAGTTGGGCTAAATGTGCCTGTGATAGAGACATTTCCATTAAGAATAATCGAGGAAACCGCGTCCCAACCCATATTTCTACCAATAGTTATAGAATTAGTAGCTCCTCCCTGGTAATACATTAAACTTGCTGCTCTGGTTCCAGCATCATGAACAGCAATCTCTGTATTATCAAGTGTTTCAAGCATCAAGCCCGCTGTATTAGTAGTCCATCCTGAACCTCCACCAAAGTTTGTAGTGTAATTTCCAATATTTAAAGCGCCTGCAGCCAAATTAGCATGATCATTTGCCCATAAAGCCCCGCCACTAACGGAGGCATTACCTCTAACTTCTAATTTAGCATTTGGAGATGAAGTGCCGATCCCCACGTTTCCTTTTGGTAAGAATACAAGATGACCAGTACCGGGAGAATTTCCTGTATTAAACACAGTGCTCCAGTTCCCATCCATATACGATTTCATTACCTCGCTACTGTTGTACAAGAATCTGAGATGGGAGTATGTAGGATCAAAAAATCCGGCATTGTGTGCAATATCCATCTGGCCTGAGTTACCGCCAACGGTCAAGAGTGCAGTTGGTGCAGTAGTGCCAATACCAACATTGCCATTTGGCAAAACAGTCAGAACTTTTGGCTGAGCAGCCCCACTAATAGTGAGGTATAAGTTAAGTGAATTAAGATTGGCTACTGTTTGGTCCCGTTCAAAATTCCAAAAAGTACTTTGTGCGTGTGATATATCCGGAAAAATAAATAGACTAAATATTAGTAAAAATAAAATGAGATACAATTTTTGCTTAATCATTGTTAATTTATTATCATTCTCCATTAATAGGATGTCAATTAAATTATTACTTTGGTAATTAACTCGCGAATATTAAATATTTTGAATCCACCTTCTTCGGTTGATCCTTCAATGATCGTTGGACTAGGTGAAGGAAGAACTGTTGGAGAGGGGAATAGTGCTGCTGAAGGAATTTCGTCAGCTTCTATTTCCCTTTGAATAGTATAACTCTGAGTTAACAACCCACGAAGGAGCACCAGGTATTTAGGCTGGTAATTGATAACTTCAGCTGCCTGAGTATTGTTTGCAAGAGAACGGGTAAAGAAAATGCGATTGCCTGCTTGGCTAAGAGATATGAGACTACCATTGATAACTAATTGTAATGAATTGGCTACCTGGGAAGTTTCGGGAGTGAGGTTGGTTGAGGTAGTGTAGACATTACCTTCTGTGACAATCACTGCATCAATTCTACTAACTGTTGGTGCAATAAAAATATTGCCTTTGGCGATAATAATTAGACCATAATTATCCCCGCCAAATGTTAAATTACTATCAATTGCCACATCATTTTCTGCAAAAATAACCACCATTTTTTGAGCAGTATTATTGGCCAAAGGGCCATTGGGGACACTAGAGTGATCTATCCGGGTCAGATAGCAGGCGGAGTTGACCGCAGCAGCATTTGCCGTAAAGTTGGTCAAGTCTTGAAGATTTCTCAAGTAAGTCGTGCCAGACTGAGTCATTCCACCAGCACAGGAGATGGTAGCATTGGGCAGATTAAATAAGGTCATATTTTTGTTTTGAGTGAAAAAAAGTGATTTGATTTCGTTGTAATTTGGTACTTTAAAGTCCACATAGGGGGCTTCATCGCCTTTCACACATTGGGCCGCACTGTTGCCAAAAAAACCAATTACATTTTTCCCGCTAATAAGACCCTGGTTGCGGTCACTCGCTACACACTGGGCCTGAACGGAAGGAATAGTCCACCAGGAAACAAATAGTCCGAGTAGCAGAAAAAAAGATAATAAAAGAGTTATTAACCGAGAGTTCATCTTAATTCATAGTACCGAAGTCAGATGCATCAGTGCAAGTTTTTGAAGATGAATTTATTGATCCTGAGATGGTACTCTAATATCTTTATTTGAGTGAACATCTCCCTGAGTAGTTTGAATAAATGGAGCAATATTTTGCGTGACATCAACTTGCACTGTTCTTTCTGCGGGTGTCAAAGCTGTGGGTAGTCCAGTAATATTTGGATTATTGCAGGATAGTTTAAATAAATAACTATTATTTTGATAGGTAGAGTTGTTAAATAAAGTGACTGTAGCTGAGCCGGATGTAGTGCCTGGATTTGTTACTGCAGTGCTAGATGGATAAATACTGGTCCAGGGAGTTGTCACTCCAGCCACTGCCGGAGTAGCTGATGTAGTGCAGTTGTAAGCATTATTTATAGTATAGTTCAACTGGACGCTGGAGCCGCTGCTAATTGTTCGAATAATATCTCCGGTATCAATTGTTAAGTTCACAGCAGGGTTACTGCAATATCTAACATCAGCGGGGGAACTCCATCCACCGTTTGAATAAGCTGGTGTTGGAGCTGTACTAGTTGCTTCTACTAAAAATTGGTAAGAATTACCAGGAGTTAATGTCGGGGAATCGATATTATATGCAAGCCCATTCGTGCTTCCAACTAAAGTCTGTGAACTTGATCCGTTGGGGCGGTAATAGACATTGTAGTTTGTTGCTGATGAAGATTGTGTCCAGTCCAAGTGCACTCTTGAAGTACCTACAGCAGCACAATAAGACACTGGGGTCATGGTAAAGTTTCCAGGGGGGGAACATACAGGTAAAGTTGTCCAACCCCATCTTTGATGTCCCCAGCCAGTTGGATATGAAAATGGATAAGGCGCAGTATTACTATCTTTTGTACCGAAAGCATTGCGAGCTCTTAGAAGAAAGCTATAGGAGTGACCAGGAATAAAACCAGACCCAACCTGAAAATCATAATATAAAACATTTCCAACTGTCCATCCGCCCTGAGTTGTTGGTGTCACTGTAGTTACTGCAGGATAGCAAGTTTGTCCTGTTGGATTACCATTTTCATCCCAACTGGTATCCTGACAATAAGCTGGTACGGTGGTTGATGTTGTGACAGCTGAGTCTTGAAAATAAAGAAGATAATCGGTAGCCGCTGGAGCAGGCGTCCATGAAACTCTAATTTTAGATGCTCCTCCCGGAGCCAAGCATGATCCTACAGGTGCATTTTGACCAAAGGGACCAGGAGGAGAGGTAGTGTAGGCTCCCTGAGAGTATGTTGCATAACCATTTTCGGCATAGCCGCTGTCATATCCCCCTTCCCCATAGTAACCACCTTCACCATAGCCTCCATCATAGCTACCTTCCCCATAATAACCACCTTCGCTGTAGTACCCCCCCTCACCGTAATAGCCACCTTCACTATAATACTGTGCAAAAATAATAGTAGGATTCAAGAAAACGCTAGTTATAACAAGCAAACTCAGTATATATAATTTATTTTTCATCTTTGTATTATTTACGATAACATTGGTATTTAAACATTTCAAGGTTATTTTAGACTTTAACGAAAAAAAATCTTTTTTTGATAAATGTTTAAACCAAAGTCCCAAAAAAATTAAATATTATTTATCAAATCCATATTGTCGTAACATATCTCTTGCTGTTCCAGGGATAAATCATCGCATAGCTTATGTGTCAATTCTTTTTTTGATGGAGTTGTTGAGAACACCCAGGCCGCTCCTGAACGGCACATGCTTTGGGCATACTTATCCGATGATTGATCACATAATAATTTAGTCTGCGAAATATCTAGGGATGTGGTGGTAGCTGCGGCATTTCCAACCCCCATTAAGCACCTTTTTTTAAGAAGAGGCTGTCTGATGTCAGTGCATAGAGTAATCATTTTGCTGTAATCTTTGTTAAGCACCTGGTTCCACCACAAGCCAAGATTATAGAAACACTCCTGTTGAAATCTTTCTGGAACCTCTTTACATGGACCGTAAGGAGTTGATGAATTAAATGGTTTTAACAGATTTTCAGACGAACCATTTTCGTTTAAAGGGAGATTATACTCCATAAAAACTCCTCCAGCACATCCCAGGAGCGGTTTTTGCCAATCAAGCTCACCACAAACCTGAAGTGCTTGGACAAGTTTTTTTGAACCAAAATACTCCATTAAACCATGACCAATTCCGTGCTGACACCCTAGGCCTAATCTTCCATATCTTTTAATGCAGGCTTTATCCAAATCAGGAACAATACCCAGTCCTTTATCTAGTATTGCATTGATAAAAAAACCATGATAACAACCAAAGGCAAAATTACTATCGCAGGTGATAATTCCATCAATTCCTTTTTTTTGATAAAGAATTTCCCCAAAAAGGTGTGCAACCTGATGTTGTTCAGACGTGGTTTTAGCTAAATATTTTCGTTTTATCAGTTCATAGACCTCGTTGGAGGAGACAGTATCCAATGCTTTAGACAAAGATTCTCGTTCAAAAACTACTAGGTCAGAGCATTCCGGGTTTAAGCAAGTGGTTGTTATTTTTTTGGGTTTTATTTGGATATAAAACAAAGTGAGTAGTGATAAAGATAATAGTAAAAGTCCCCCTAAAATAATTAAGTTTTTTTTCCGAAAAATATTCTGAATGAGGTTTTTATTTATCTGGTACATAATGGTTTCCATTTGTCCGGAAGTTTAGTACAAAGCTCCATACTTTTAGCTGACCCAGGTGCAAAATTAAAACTATTTTTTGATGCAAGTTCAGCAAAGCATAATTCAGCCGCATCAAATTCGATAGTTTTTTTACAAAAGCTAATCGCTTTATCAATAAAATCTTGATCAGTCTGAACAAGTCTCTGGGCTACTTGGGCAAAGCATTTACCCTTATATTCTGCAGAAAATCCTTGGCAAAAATTAAAACTCTTATCAAGATCAAGATTAAATTGGACAGGCATTATATAAAACATAGCTGTGTAACAACGATCCTTATATTGTCCGTTAAGCTGAGAACAAAAGTGCGATACTACCACTGCATTTCTAATTGATTTTCCTTGCAACGGCCATGATTCATTCCAACACGATGCCCGTGCTTCATCATCAAATTGATTACAAAATGTTAGTACCTGATCTTTATTGGGAACTTTACCTCTGATTAAGCTGAAATCTTCAGTTTCAAGAGGCTGAAACATTTGCATAAACACCCCATCAAGACAAACAGAGGAAAAAGAAGTTCCTGCATCAGTAATCGCCATTTCATGACAGAGAGCAACAGATGAAGATATATCGGCATTAGAAACATACATTAAAAGGTGCCCTAATGCGTGATAACAGGATCCTTGTTCAATACCGCTGGGATTCCAGCCTTCACGCTTTTGACAAATACTTCTGAGTTCAGGTTTAATTTTACTAATTTGCTCGGGAGATAAATATTCATACCTGAATTTCTCCTGAAAGGCACCATGGATACACCCGTTTGAGCAGGTTCCGGATGGACATTGAGCAATGACATCTTTCCATTTGCTGGGATCCTTTTTCGTTTCCTGGGATGCCAATTTATGACCTAACACATGACAAAAACCATACTCCTCATCGTTTTGACTGATTATTCGGCTGACTTTAAAAGTATCATTCATTGATAATTTATATGGTGCATACATCAGTAATGACAGTTCTTTGTCATAACAGGTAGGGCGGTATTTTGCGCTATTACAGGATGATTTAATTTGGTTTGCCAAATCTTCAAATGGAGGAACTACCAGCTGGATAAAATAAAAATACATGAATATGATTGCAAGTAAAAACAATAAGATTAACAACCATATATAAGATTTTCTATTAGTAATAAGTAAAGTAAGTTTCTGCTTCATTTTTAGAAATTAATTCCGACTCTTTTTTTGCAATTTGAAGAATCAATAGGGTTTAGTAAGTCACACAGCTGTTTAGCTTTTGCAGCGTATTCTGGTCTTGAATAAAATTCAGAAGCTAATCCATAAATGCAAAATGAAAAAGCCTCGGGGGATTTTAACTTTTGGCAACTTGTTAGTGCTTTATTACTGTCCCAATTAGTACGATTAGGCAAATGAACCCCCAGACCAATAAAACAGGCTTCCTTCGGGGCTCCATCAAACTTATTACAATACGTGTCAATTTTGTTTATTTTATTATCAAAGTTATCAGGTAGTACCTCTAGCCACCAATTGCTCTGCTCATATAAACATGGCTTTTGAAAATTTTCTGGCAAACCGTCACAAGGGTAAAGAGGGGACGAATCATTTAATGGTCGGGTTTTCCCATCTGTATCAAGCATTGTCTGAAAGTTGTATTCCATAAAAATACCAGTAAAACACCCGCCAATAGGATCTCTTTTTTTGAGACCATCACAAATATTTAAAGCCTGAGTAAGGTTCTTAAAATCATAACCTAAAAATGCTATAACTCCATGACCTATACCGTGCTGACACTTTAGAAAATCATCTGTTGTGAGGCAGTAGTCATTGATTTTAGATATTTCTCCTAATCCCTCCTGAGCTAAAGCATTTCCGATAACACTGTGATAACAGCCATAATTAAATTCACTGTCACAAATAGTGATTCCTTTAAGTCCATTTAAAGAGTAAAGAGCTTCGCCAAAAAAATGCACAGCATTATGCTGTCGTGTCAAGTTTAATATTTTATTTTGTTTTTTAAATTCAGCATAAGCATTAACAGCTCCAAGTTTTTTTATCTGTTGGATATGATAAATTATTTCCTTCGATTGGACATTTTTATTTTTAGCTATTACGGTTTTAAATACGGTTTGATAAAGAAAAGCCAGGGAAATCAAAATTAATACTAAACTGAATCCAAGAAAAAATTTATAGTAAGTGGCTGGTTTTTTCATTATTTAAGCAATTTTTCATTACATTTTTCCATTAGATCACTTGGGATTTCTTGACAAAATTCTTTCCTATATAAAGGAGAGTCAATATATACAGAAACAGAGTTTATTAATTCTGTAAAACAGAAATTTTTTAATGATTGATTGGTTATTTGATTACAGAAGTTATATGCACCAGATCTGCTATTTTCCCCTCCCCAATAAATTGAATTCATAGCATATTTAATACATGATTGATTGCCTTTTTCATTATTAGTTAAGCTGCACCAGTTATAAACTTTCTGAATCTCTTCAACTGACAATTGATCAATTTTTCTAATATCGCGGTCTTTAGCAAGTACTACAAATTCTTTTCCAAAACCTCCAAAACAGGATTCTCTGCTCCCTCCTTCAGACAAAGGGATTTGCTCGCAGAGTTTGAAGGCTCTGGATATAGTTTCATCCGTTGGTCGACCGTTAATCATAAGACCAGATGAATTAAAGAGATGGGGTGTTAAATAAAGGTAACAAAATTTTTTGGCTCCACTGTCTGCAAGAATATTACTATTACATGGATACAAAGGGTCCTCTAGTTTCAAATTTAGTTTTCTTTGTTTTTCCCAGGTGGATTTGTCATGATCCCCCCCGGAAATCTGTTCCATGATTATTCCGCCTATACATTCGGAATACTCCTGGTAATTTTTAGATGCTGTGCCTGTTTTTTTACATAAGGCGACTGCTTCGGGTAAATTGTAATTTGTATAGGCAAGTACTCCGTGTCCCAGGCCATGAAAACACATAGTATGCGCCCCTTTTCCTCCTGGAGCTTCCGCGCAGACTTTTGCTATTTCATTCAATGCCAATTCGCCTTTTTCTAAAAACAAACCTACTGCTACAGTATGCGAGCATGCATTTCTAAAGTCCTGAGTACAGTATTTCATACCATTAACTCCTTGCTGCAGATATAAAATGTCGCCAATAACATGACCAAGTAAATGCAAATCAATATTTGGCGGTAAAGGGGCTACTTTTAAAACATCATAAGCATAAACTGCGCCTTTTTTGTTAGCCAACTTCTCAAAATAATCCTTTAAATCGTTAAAGTCCGCTTTATTATTTTGGATCTCGGCAATCTCTGGAAATTTTTCAACAAAAGTTCTCGGCAAGAAAAGATATATGTATAAAACAGTTAAAATTGAAACTAGCAAGGCAATTATTCCAAAAATAATAGGTAGAAAACTAATAAAACTGAATGGAATTGTCAACTTATTTTTTCTCATATAGTATTTAAATAAGCATTGGATTTCGAAAAAAAATTACAATTAACTAATATATTAGGTAATTACACGGATAATTAATTTTTAAAAATAAGCAAACTGCATCTTCAATATTCTGCCAATACAAAATATCAGAAGCGAATTAATTGTAGCTAATAACTTAAATTTATAGCAATGAGCATGATTACAAGTTTCAGTAATTTAAATAGTTTCAAAGATTTAATTAGGGGATTATTAGAATAAAACTTGCAGAAAAGAGAGGGGAAATTCATAATTAACTGGTGAATCTAACTAATTTATATTCAAGCTCTATCCTCTTGTATTGGCACTATACTAAATTTATTCTTTTTTTGTACCTTTTAATTTTTTTAATCCCAAAGCAATATACGCAGAATATGCAAGCTAATATGATCTATTGGGTAGTTATATTTATTGGCTTTACATTACTACCATATAGTTTTATTCAGATTAGAAAAAAAATACAAGAAAAAATTGTTATTTCTTTCTTATTTTATTTATTACTTATAACATGTTCTACAATTACCTCTGTTGATATAGGATCAAGCTCATTACTGTTACTCTTAAATGTTGTTTTTTTTGAATTATTTATATCAGCAGGGACTATTTTGAGATCAATAGAGCTAAAGGCGTCATTTTTTAAAGTAATAATATTTATTGTTAGTATTTTGTCAATTATTTCAAACTATAATTTTTTGTATTTAAAGCATGTGAATCTCCAAACAGAGGGTTTAAGTTATATGTGGATCTATTTTGGCCATAACCATCTGGCGGCTCTTTTAGTGATAGCTATTCCAATGCTTTACTACTTTATAATCACATCAGCCAGTAAAACAAGTAAAGTATTATTAATTTCATTATTTATATTTTTAATACTAAGTCTGATTATGACTCTGGCAAGGGGAGCGATAGCTTCTTTAATTATAGCTTCATTGGTAGGCTTTTTTATGTTTGTGAAAGCATCATTTGAAAAATACCAGACCAGATTGCTAGGAATATTTTTAATTGGAGTTTTGTTTGTCAGTTCCATTGTGACTATTAATTTTTTTAAAAGAGTTAATAGCTTTTATCCGAGAATTGCCCACATTGAAAAATCTCTAAACATGTTTATTAATCGACCTATTTTTGGATATGGGCAGGGAACTTATAAATTAATTTACATTAAAGGAGCAACAAATTATACGCATTTTGCTCATAATTTACCCGCACAAATAATTGCTGAACAGGGCATGCTCGGCCTGATTTCAATAATGATAATTTTATTTCAGATTTTACGTAATGCATATTTCAACATTAATATTATGGAAGATAAACGGGAAAAAAACCTAAAAATCGCAATGTGGGTGATTTTAATTGGACTACTAATCAATGAAATGATTGATTTTGATTTGCAAATAGTATCAGTAGGTTCTTTATTTTGGATTTTAGCAGGTTTGGTTTATCCAAAAAAAAATAAGAGTGTAATTTGAGATAAGTTTTCAGTTCCAAATCAATCGGACCACCTTTTTAAAGGCCAATAGATACCAAGTAATAATTAATTTACAGTTAAATTTGAATTCTACTTGATTATTTATCTACTTTGAAGCTATAACTCAGTTAGTTAAATATTATTCGTCTATCACTTCAGGGTAGATTTAAAAGTAATTTTGAGGATGAATAAAATATTGTTAAAAAAAGTATGTTCTTAATCTTGAAAAAAATCATCGAAATTGACCAGAAAAAGTTTTTTATTAATACTTATGACCAGAAAGAATTAATAAGTAAAATCATACATAAACTAAGTCAGAACAATATCCCATCATTCACCTGTAATTATTTATATCTGGGGTCAATTTATTACATGTTATGTGATGAAAAATTTTATAGATCAATAACTTATACTGATTCTGTTCATCTTGATGGGTTTGCTATCGGAAAAATTTTTAGAATTCTATATAAAAAAGATATTAGCGATTTTACCCCAAAAGATTTTCTGGGGGACATCTTAAGGTATTGTCTTTACCATAATAAAAAGGTATTTATTATTGGTTCATATGCTGAAAATGGCATCATAATGGCTTTAAAAAGCATGAGATGTAAATATAAGGGCTTAAAAATTGAAGGTATTGATGGATTTTCTAAAAGTAAAAAAAGTATTGAGATGATCAATTTGTTTAAACCTGATCTACTAATAGTGGGATTAGGATTAAGCACTCAGGAAAAATGGATTTACCAGAATAGAAATATTCTAAAAGCGAAAGTTATTATTAGTGTTGGAAATTATATTGATATTTTAGCTGGCAGGGTAAATTATCCTGCTGAAGTATATAAGAAACTGCACATTAGATGGCTTAGAAGATTAATCAAAGAGCCAACCAAAGTTTGGAAAAGATACTTAGGAGGAGCAGTGTCTCTTAGTTTAATTTTTATTTTTCATTATTTAAAAAGTGCAAATTATAGAAATAGAAAAAAAGATCTATAATTCAATACAGTTTGGTGAAGTGCTAGACTGAATCAGTTTTAACGGATAATTTATATTTGATTTAGTTTAAAATGAATTTATGGACAATATATATATTAAGATAGCTGAATTTATATTTGAGATATCTTTTGGTCAAAGCGAACCTCCGTTTAATTTGGATAAGCATTATTATAAAAAAATTAGTGAGTATTATAAAGACTTTATTTGTAAGGAATTCTCAGGTAAAGTTGATTTTCAAATTCATTTAATTACCAACCTAGAAATGGAGGGTTTCGTTCGCAAAAAGAAAAAAGAAACTTTTATCAAACTCTATGAATATAAAAGTAAATACAAAATAAACACTTATTATCATTTAAGTGAGGAACAATTTTATCTAGTTATTCGACAAGGGCTGCAGGTTCTTTTAAAAGATGGTAAAGGATTTATTATGCATGGATCCGCCTCAGTTATAAATGATAAAGCAAGTATATTTCTGGGAGAATCAGGAGCTGGTAAATCAACGATCATGACAATATTGTCCAAATCATTCCAACCAGTTGCAGATGATTCATTTATAATAAGAAAAGTAAATAACATCTATATGGTATATTCAACGCCATTAATTGAAAAAAATTATTGGATAAGTAAGAGTTATCAGGGTTATCAGATAAATAAAGTATTTTTTTTAAAGAAAGGAATGTTTCATTATACTAAACCATTAAAAAACAAAGAAACCATTATTAATAAATTCATAAAACAAATTTATACAAATAGAGATGATTTTGAAAAACAAATGAAAACCCTTCTTATATTAATTAACAAAAAAAATATTTTCTTTGAGTTGCAGTTTAGTCTGAATAACAATAATGACTTAATTAAACTAATGGTTTAGCCTAATGAATAAAAAGTTCAAACTAAATAAGGGATATATTAGCCAAAGAATTGGTGGCAAAACAACGATTTTTTCTGGAGAGGATTCGATATTATTTACATTAAATGATGTGGGCGGATTTATAGTGGATGGAATAAAGCTTGGATGGGAAAAAGACGAAATAGCTATTCGACTGACAGAAAAGTTTAATATAGATCAGGAAACTGCATTAAAAGATGTAAATCATTTTTTTAACACTCTTGTGACCAAAAAAATAATTTCTAAAAGATAAAACTTTTCTTACGGCAAACTTAAAGATTTTCAACCATACAACAGGTCTTAAGTATATTATAGCTTTAAATAAATAGCTAGAAAAAACACCATTTTTAACAAAGACATTAGCCTCAGAAAAAAAATACATATAATACAATCTGTTAAAAGCTGAGGAAAAAAGATCTTCATCTGTAAAAATACTTATTTTTTTTGCCATATTCTCAGAAAATTTTTTTACTTGAGGATTCAAATTTCTGCCACTTACTGCTAGTTTTACCTTTGGCAAGTAGTATTTATTGTAAAGCAAAAAAACGGCAAAAATAATATTATCTAATTTATATTTCTCGGCTATTTTGGACAGTACTAAAATATTTGGCATCTTTTTTTTAAAAACATTAGCTAAAAAATTGTATCTATGGTAGCCTTTAAAATTATGATGAAAAATATGGGTTGCGAGATAAATTATTAAATATGAATGATTTAAAATTTTATATTTTTCTCCAAGTACTGTCACAGTCGTCGCTTGATTTAATAATTCATTTGTAAAACTATTGCTCAGCGATGGGGAATATAGAGCATCAGTACTCCCTAATTTAGTTTCAAAAAGCCCGGCTTTAAAATGAATATCAAAAATAATCTTAAACATGCCACGTACTTTGCAATATTCAAATGAGTGAACATCTTCTTTTGTTAATTGATGTATAGGAGATTCATGTGATGACTGACGCTGATATCCAATTTTAGTTAAAATAGCATGTATATTTTTTTGATCTTCCTTTTTAAATAATATATCACAGTCGGCAAAGTCTCTTCTGGGGAAAGATCCTTTATAATAAATATGTACTGGTAAGCCCTTTAAAAAAACATGCTGGATATCCTGAGTATCAAGCTGTTTTTTAAACATTTTTATTTCTTCAAAATAATATGTGGATTGAAAAAGATAGTAATCATCTAATCGAATAGAATCCTCTCCTCGGTAAATTAGATTTACTTTGCCTAGAATCCTCTTTTTTTGGATTTTTTTATCCGGATATACATTATTATCACCTTTTGTCATTATCCAATTTTTTTTAGGATGGGTATAAATAACGCGATGAGTAATGTAGCCTTGTTTTACCGGGTAGGAAATTATTTCATCAACTGTTATTTGTTTAGAAAAAACAGGGAGTATTTCTACAATGTCCTGGTCATGGAGTATGGGGAGCATACTATTACCATAAGATTTAAGCCATCGACTTCGCGCCTTCATAAATAATTAAAATGGAAACAAAAGACAGAATAAAAAATTATGCACCGACGGTACCACAACAGCATTCACTGTGTCCGCTTGCAATATAAATGTTCCCAAAAACATTATAATCATCAGTCAAGGTTTTAGTGAAGAAGAAATTTGGCTTAATTTTCTTCTCAGATATTTTTGGAACACTATATTTTCTTTTATTCTTTGTCATTAGGTTCATACATTATACACTATTATTTAACTTCAATTTTCACTGCAAAATATAAACTTCTGGTAAATACCATTTGGAATGGTTAAAGTCATAATAAGCTTCAATTTGAATATTTTGGCCAATTTTTAAATCAGAATATTCGGCATTTGTTAAAGTTTCTCCATTTTTAAAAAGTACATATGTTTTTGAGTCGTTACTAATTATAAAAGGTGGATGGTTTTTATCTTTAACATCTGTAACTATTTCAGTGCCTTCAGGTAGTGTTTTAAGATCCCGGAGAACTGTTTGATAAGAAAATCTAAGCGAAAATCCGGTAATATAGTCATTTTTAATAGGTAGAGGAAGGAGGATACTATTATTTTTACCTAAAACAGGAGAAACAACTGAGGAATTAGAAATTGGAAAATGGAAAGAAGGATTAAGCAAAACCAGAAATAAGATTAAAGTTATAACAAATATAACTATATTAAGCACAATTTGGCTAATACCTTTTTCAGATATTTGTTCAAAGTCAGTAGAAAAATTTTTTAATATAGTATCCATTTATTTGTTTTTTTCCGGAATATAGGCTTCTGCAAGGACCCATGTATTACGTGATATAGAATAATAAACCACAAGCTTTACATATAAATTTTCTTTGATATCGGAAGTAGTTCCCATACCAGTGTAATTAAAATGATTATAGCCAAAAAAAACTTTCGTTTTGGGTGTCAGAATAATCTTTGGTAAAGCTGGGTCCTCTATATTTAATATGATTTGACTACCGCCAGATATTGGTTGAATACTTTTAATATTGCCATTAAAGTTATAGAAAACACCATATCCTAGTAGTGAAGAGTCCTTCGTATCTTGGTAAATATAGAAACTTTTTTCATCGTGCATTTTTGGTTGATAGGTATTACCATAAATCTTAGTAATAGAAGGGGGGATTTTATTGTTTTCCTTCAAAAGATAGATTAACACCACCCCGGTTAACATAATTATAAACCAGATTGTTAATGTTAATAAAAGATGTTTTTTCGGAAAAGTTTTTTGACTATAAGTTTGGGATGGTAATTGTGTATTTGGTACAGTGTCCATTTTATTTAATCTGATACAATTCCATTGTAAAAAATAAAATATGCGACAACAAGTAGGCGGGTTAGCTCAATTAGGCACAGATCAAAAAATTGAAAAATTAACCAATTTTTTGATCAAGCATCAGATAATTAAAAATTTTCATATCATACCTAGCCCACCGGACGAACCCCTATTATTTCTATTCTCCTGTAGTTTGAAATTGAAGAACTCAAGCCAACAAGTTTCCGGAACAGGTGCTTCCATAAAATCCAAGGAGTTTGCATTACTAAAATGTTTGGCTGAAGCTATTGAAAGGTATTCATTATGTATAAATAAGGAATCTAAAATTTATTTTATGGATATTCATAATAAATCAATTTGGCATACTTTAAAAGCCAGTGGCAGTAAAAATGCTTGTCCAGGATGGGTTAAGGGATTGAACCTGACGAGCAATAAACCTGTAGATATTCCAGCCCAGTTGATCTATCTGGATTACAAAAACCGAGAAAACGAGAAACTAATCACCCAGAGTCTATCAACAGGAGCTGCGTTTGGTTCGACCAAATATTCAACTCTTTTAAGAGGCATATATGAATTAGTTGAAAGGGATGCTTTTTTAACGATTTTTTTGAATCAGATAAGTGCAACACAGATTAAATTAACAGGTAAGACTGCAAGTGAAATAAAAAAAATGATCAGTAACATCGAGAAATATAATTTGGAAGTAAAAATATTTGATATTAAAAATGATCTTGGTATACCCACCTTTGCCTGTACAATAATTGATAAAACCGGATTTGGCCCATCCTGCTCGTTTGGTTTAAAATCCTCTTTCAATGAAAATAATGCTATTTTGGCTGCGATTGAAGAATCATTGCATATCCGGTTATGGGTCAGAGGTCGAATGGTTGAGCAGAAGTTTAAAAGTAAATCAAATCATGCTAGTGATGTGAGAACTCAGGAGGACAGAATGATGTATTGGGCGCCAATAGATCAGTTGAAAAAATTAAACTTTTTATTCAGTCAGGTTAAAAAAACCAGAAATTACCCCGAAAATAGATTAAATGAGGAAGAAGAATTACAAAAAGTTTTAACCTCATTTAAAAAGAAAAAGTATCATGTTTACTATTGTGATGTAACTCCTGTAGAGATTAAAAAAATTGGTGGATTTATTTATAAAATTGTAATACCCAGTTTGCAGCCTTTTTATATTGATGAAAAATTAAAAGTAATAAATCAAAACCGCTTAGTCGATGTTGCAAAATACTTTAATAAATCAGTAACAAAACCAAATCCCATTCCTCATCCTTTTTTATAATATTTATGGAAGCAATAAAATTAAGTAAATTAAAAATAAAAATTTTAGCAGACGCTTTAGGCAAACCAGTTATGAACTACCAAAAGTTACATCAAACAAGCAAAATATTGAAACTCTCTAACAAAAAAACCATAAATCCCAAAGTCCAATTAAAGGAATATATTCGACTGGAAAAGTTTATACTAGATAAATCAGACTTAGATCAAAATACAAAAAGTATCAGATTACATAGAAAAAAATCTAAAATAAGATTTGATTTAGACCAAATCAGTACAATTCTTTTTTTAAGTGGGGGACTAGAAAGAATTGAAAATGGATTGAGCACAAGTTTTCATTTGTATAAAGGTCAATATGCAGTTGAGGTTTATCTTTATTCGTTAGAATCAGAACTACCAGTTGGTTTTTATCATTATAATCCTTTAAATCATTCGCTAGATATTTTACCTTTCAAAAAGGAACCAAACTTTAAGAACATATTAAAAAGTTTGAATAAGGCCAAAGTAGTTATATTTATTACCGGAGTTTTTGATAGATTGGTCAGTTTAACAGGAGATAGAGGCTATAATTTAGTATTAAAACAAACCGGTTATTTATCTCAAAACATTCGAGCAAATGCATCTTTATATGGTGTGGAGTCAAATATAGTCGAAGATTTTGTTAGTAACTCTATTGAGAGTTGTCTACAATTAGATAGTACCAGAGAAGCCGTGCTTGAGGTAATTAGTTTAAATTAAAACAACGTAATGATAAAAAATAAATTATTTTTTTTCTTTGGAGTAGTATTACTAACAATAATATCTACTGCTTATTGCTATACATATAACAGATTTAGTTTCCAAAAAAGTGAACAATATGCTAATACTGCAATCCAAAAATGTAGAGATAACAGCAACTGGAAAGTGTGTTATTCAAAAGAACTCGAAAAAATAAACAAGAAAATAAGTTTTACAGATACTTTGGCAATAATGGAACTTATTAAAAAAGGGGATAGCAAAACCAGTTTTTGTCATATAATGGCGCATAATGTGGTCGCTAGTGAAGTTGAAAAAAATCCAGAAAAATGGTTATCAGTATTGAAATACTTAAATGATCCTTACTCCTGTAATACGGGATTTATTCATGGACTTGTCGAAGCCGAAAAAAAGTATAATCCGAACGTGAAATTTGACGAGAACGGAATTAAAAATTTATGTAAGGCAGTATTTGACGTTACTAAGACCAGCTTTTATTATCCCTGTGCCCATGCAGCGGGTCATGTACTTCTAGTTGAATCATCAGCCAAAATTGATCCAGCCGCAGAAATTTGCAATAAACTGCCCAGGCATATGCAGGATCCATGTTTAGAAGGTATTTTTATGGAATATATAAATAGACCAAATCTAACCTTCCATGGGTTAACATCTGGGCCACTAAAAAAAGACGAAGTTACTGAAGAAGGTATGATCCAATTATGTAATGCATATAGTGGAAATACAGCGATTGGCTGTTGGAAAGCTCTCGCACTGGTTATAAATGAAACTAAAAAAGCTGATATTCTTAAAATAAAGGAAGTTTGTAATAAGAGCAGTTTTTCAGAGGCCGCCAGAGAATGTTACTTCAGAGCTTTTGATTATGCTTTAAATGAAGATTTTTTTGATCAAAAACAAATTAATGGACTCTGCAAAGATTATGAAAATGGAAACCAAGAATTTAAATGTTATGAAAATGCCATTCTCGCTCTTTTATACAAGAAAGAAAGGAATGTTAAGCTAGTTCAAGCATTATGCAATGCCGCACAAAATTCATTTCAAAGCCAATGCAACAATATAACCGAGAAATACTTTGGCAAAATAACTTCTGGAGGTAATGCAGCAAATATCAAATTACAAATTAATTCTTTTACACAAGAATAAAACTAAGTGACTTTTACTCAGTTGATGTTTCTGATTATGCCGGAATATTTGGTCCTGATAATTTATGTAAAATCATAAGTTTATAAATAGTATTCATTACATCAGGTGTAGTTGATACCGCAACATCTATCTTTCTAGGCCCTGGATTATTGAATGAAGATCCTAGTTCGAA
This sequence comes from uncultured Gammaproteobacteria bacterium, assembly GCA_964446685.1. Taxonomy (GTDB): domain Bacteria; phylum Patescibacteriota; class Microgenomatia; order Daviesbacterales; family UBA10151; genus CAZWRN01. The sequence goes on from CAYUPO010000014.1 coordinate 21,921, forward strand.
TACCGGAGATGTTTGTCCATTTGGAAGCAAAAGTTTAGAACTTTTTCCATCTTTTGGCAGGTAAATACCCACACTAAAGCGCAACCTATTATTAGTATCGGTTACAATTTGACAAACAGAAGGTCTGTTTATGGTATATTTGCCTTCTGGTGACCCATCCCAAAAAGCAAAAAATAAGTCAGAATCTTTGTCGCCAACTGCAATTCTTCTGTGGTTCCCATCTCTGACAGGTTCATTGTTGTGAATAATTATTCCTGTGTTCATCGCTGATGGGGTTTTATCTAGTTCAAGTTCAGCCATAACCACAGTATCATTGCTTGCTTCGATTGGCTGACCTCCCAAAAGAGATTGCATACTCCAGGCGCCAAATTTTGGATCATGAGTAAATCTGAATGGTTTTTCTGGAGTGATTACAGAGATCTTCTCCCATCTGGAAACTTTTCCTTCAGGATCAGCTAAATTAGAGACAGATCTGGTCCATGGTCTCCCAGGGTAAGGTTCCTCGACCTCATTAGAATTGGGATTGATGAAAGCACTGGGAAATGAGAACCCATCTTCTGAAGGGGATTCTTCAGACTGAGCGTAAGTGGTAGTAGGGTAATGCCTGCTGAGTGAACCGAAAAGAACAGCGCCTCCCAATTGAAGAAGCCTTCTTTTTGTTATGTGTGGTAATCGCTCGTTTCCAGTTTTCATTCTAGGGTATTATTTACCTTTACAAATTATGAGAAACTTACGTTAAAAGTGTACTCTTTTTTTTAGTAAAAGTAAACTATAAGATGAAAAACCTAATAAAAAAACATATTAACAAACAGCATATTTATCTAGTTACGGTCATTTTACTCACTATGATTTTGGTTTCAGGGTTTATGCTTCTGCAGGGACCCAAAATAATAGAAGCCAGAGTAACACATTTTTTAGCTAGTGGCATAATTCAAGAATGTCATACTAAGATTAATTGGCAGTATTGTTATGCCAATAAATTAAGCGATCTAAATAGATATATTCCTTTCCGATTATCTATGCAGGTTTTTTTTGCAATTCAAAGAGATGATCCTCAGACTGAGATATGCCATGTTATAGTCCATAAATTGGGTGGAAGTGAGATTGCTAAGAACCCTGATGATTGGCTATCTATGTTTAAATATATACCGGATTCCAACATGTGCTTTACAGGGTTTATTCACGGAGCGATGGAAGGAAAACAGCGTTATGATTCAGATTTTAAACTAAATCCTCAGACGGCAAATGAAATGTGTAATCAGATAAAAAAAATTATGAATAATGACAATATGTATCCCTGTGGGCATGGACTTGGTCATATTATTTTAGTTGAAGAAAACAATGATTTAGTCAAAGCAGCAACGGTATGTACAGGATTGCAAGAAGGGTTACAAAGGTATTGCTTAGATGGTCTGTTCATGGAATATATTTTTAAATCAAATCTGATTTCACATGGAATGGCTGCTCCAATTGAGGAGAGTGAAAAGTATGCCAAAGAAATTGAAAGCATCTGCAAAACTTTTCGAGGGGAAAAAACAACTTCCTGTTGGAGAGAAATTTCCATGCTGTATTTTAAAATCGTCGGGACGGATATAACAAAGTTGTATCAATATTGTGAAAGAGGTATTTTAAATCAAAACGTTAATGCCTGTTATTTTCGAGTGCTGAGTGTGGTTGTAATGGATCAAAAAGTTGACAAAAAACAGTTTGCATTTTTGTGTGATAAATATCGTAATAATGATTCTAGTTTATCCCTTTGCTACGACTGGGTTATTACTGGGATAATATACACTGATCCCAAACTGATCTATCTTATTAATGAGATATGCCAGGTTGCTCCGACTACTTTTAAAAACGAATGTTGGAAAATGAGAGATGAGCGAATAAAAATGTATGCTCCCACTAAGACAGTAAAATTATAATCCCGGAGCTGATCTCCAGAAACTATTTCTTTACGCTACTTCCGTCCTATCTTGCGGAGATAAAGGTACATAGTTTTTTGGAACATCACCATTAGTTATTTGCATAAGTTGCACTTCACCACCGATTGCAAAAAGTCGGGTAATAATCAACCGTTTGTTTGGGTCTATACCTCTTAGAACACCTATTTTCTCATCTCTTGGCAGCCATCTGGTCCCTTTTGGGTCATATACATGATTCATCTTTAAACCGGCTTCACTGAGATCAAGCTGCCATCCCACTTTTTCCTCTGATCCTGCAAAGGGCATCTCGGTAATAATTCGATTGGTGGTAGCAAAGGTTCCTGGTTCAATAAGGGTACGATCAATTTTGTGAACACCATAATTTGTTTTACCATCAGCCAAAAATCCTTCTGGCGCATAGTAGCTTTCTCCGGTAACGCCCAGTGCTAAATGTTTAACTACCGAATTTTCTTTGGCCTTAGCAACAATTTCATGATGAAGGCCTAATGAATCGGAAGCAATATAAGGGGGAGCATCAACTGCCTTCCCTTCTTTCCAAACAAATATTCCCCTAGAAGAAAGATCAAAAATATCATCTGGAGAAGTATTTGGTGGAAAGAGTTCTTCTGCTTGTGCTAATTGAGGAGCTAGTAGTCCCCCTGCTAATGTACTCCCTGCTACTTGCAGCATTCTTCGTCGTGATAGAATCATGGGGGATTTTTGAAATTCAGGACTTCTTGGAATCATGCGCAAATTTTACTCCTAATTAATATAAAAATCAACTATGGGACAATTTTTTGAAATTACATACTTATTTTGTAGATTTGCCAAAATAATAAGCTCTGAAAAAGGATGCGAAGTCTTACACAAAAATATTTGTTCACCTAATAAAAAATTAGGTTTTTTTGCAATGTACATTGGAATGCACTAACTGATAAATTATATAACTTATGTCAATATAGTTCTGTAATAAAAATTACATATATTTATAAAAATTGATACTGTATAATTCTTGAAATGATTAAACTAAATGCTTTGCAGTTGCGAAAGGGGGATCACCAACTTGATAAATCTGAGATTCCCCGCAGTGAGATTTATATTATCTTGGATGATGTTTTAGATACCTATAATATAGGTTCTGTATTTCGGTTAGCTGATGCTGTTGGAGCCAAAAAAGTGTATTTATGCGCTGGAAGTGAAACACCGCCAAACCACCGGATTAAAAAAGCTTCGATCAATACTACGGAAATAGTTGACTGGGAATATTTTCCAACTACCATGGAAGCGATTAAAGATTTAAGAAGCAAGATTCACGATATACAAATAGTTGCAGTTGAATTAGCAGAAGGGGCAGTCCCTTACACTGATTATGAATTTAAATTACCTGTTGCATTGATTGTTGGGCATGAAACAAATGGGGTATCAACAGAAGTACTACGAGCCTGCGATGCTGTAGTAGAACTGCCAATGTATGGAGTAAATATTTCGCTAAATGTAATGGTCTCTCTCGCCATTGTCTTATATGAAGTCCTTCGCCAGACTAAACCAAATCGAATAACGAAATAACTGCCTACAGTAAACTAGTTGATAATATTATAATATTTAAAGCAACAATATAAACTTTTGCATAAATTCAAATCACAATTAATAGTAATAATTAACAAAGTCGTAAATTCAAAGTATAAGTTGGCATATTTAGTATCTTTTATTTTCTGTTTCGGCATTTTAGCTGTTATTTTAAATTTCAATAATCTTAAAAATAATTCGTTTCAACTTTATTCAGACATAATCATTAATAATTGTAAAAGAGAAAGGGAGCCTGCTATCTGTTATGGAGAAAATCTAAGCCAGATAAATCAACTTATTGGATTTAAGCAGACTATTAGTCTTTTGCATATAATCCAGGCTAAAGATTCCCAAACAAATAAATGTCATAGTATTGCTCATAAAATTGCACAGAATGAGGTTCGGAAAAATCCCGATAATTGGTTAGATTTTTTTAAACAATTAGATGACCCTTATATGTGTTTCACTGGTTTCATTCATGGTGCTATTGAAGGTAAAAAAAGCAGTGATTCACAGATAGTACTAAAAAAACCACTTATTGAAAAAATGTGTCAAGATATAGTTGCTGCCACAAATCAAAAAAATCCCTACCCATGTGGACATGGATTAGGGCATGTTATTTTAGTTGAACAGGAAGGGGATTTAAATAATAGTATACAAATATGTAATAGTCTGTCAGATGGAATTAGCAGAGGTTGCAGGGATGGTCTTTTCATGGAGTTTCTCTTAAAAATAAATTTAGCCGAACATGGTCTTGCCTGGCCTCAACAAATAACGCCAAATTATGTTCAGCAAGTAGAATTAGTGTGTGCAAATTATCGGGGTAAAACAGCTGAATCGTGTTGGCGGGAAATATCACAAGGCTATTATAATCTTCAGGGGTCAGATTTATTAAAATTAAAAAATAGTTGTCAAAAGGGAGGAACCAAAGAAAACATTTTGGCCTGTTATTTTAGGTCATTTAATTTTGCACTTATTGATAATAATTTTGATCATTCACAGCTCAGTAATATCTGTAGTGACTATATCAACAATCATGATGATATATATAATTGTTACGATTGGGCAATTACTGGTTTGGTTTTAACTTCACCAAAATATACTCCAATGATCACTGAGTTATGTATTAAATCGCCTGCTAGCTTTTACAACGATTGCTTGAAAATGAAAGAGCAACGGATAAAAATGTATGCCTCACCAGTTTCTTAATATCAGCTTTTCACTAATTGACTCACCTGAGTAGATACAATTAATAGCTTCTCCGATCAGGGGAGCAATTGTTACAATCTGAATTTTTTTACTTTTTTTAAACTCCGTTCCCAGTTCGATTGAATCAGTCACAATAACCTGTTCAATCGGAGACTTTTCAATTTTTTGCAGA
>CAYUPO010000014.1:26799-31618 GCA_964446685.1 uncultured Gammaproteobacteria bacterium
TCCCATGAGAGGCAGCAGCAATGATTTTTCTAGCTCCTTTAGCTTTAATCAGCTCGGCTGCATTGCACAAAGTTCCTGCTGTATCGATCATGTCATCGACCAGTAAAACATCTTTTCCCTTAACATCGCCTATTAGATCCATCGCTTTGGATGCATTTTTCAGATTGACATCCCGTTCTTTGAAAACAATCGCCAGCCCTTGAGCTAACAATCGCTGAGCATAAGCCGTAGCCATTAAAACCCCACCTTTGTCCGGAGAGGCTACAACCAGATTTTCCAATTTCATTTTTCGTAGCAGCGGAATGATAGAAAAACTGCCATAAATATTATCCCAGGGTATTTTGACTGAACCTTGCTGCTGGTCAGAATGAATATCCAGTGTGCAAATCCGGCTGGCACCCGAGGTTTCAATCAGCTGAGCCATCACGGATGAACTGATTGGCACCCTTGGCTTATCTTTACGATCTTGTCTGGCATAACCAAAATGAGGGATTATCACAATAATATCTCTAGCAGAAGCTCTCCTTGCCGCATCTATCAGTAAAAACAGCTCAATATAATCATTATCAATATGAGGGGGACAGGTGGATTGAAAAATTACTACTGTTTTATGTCTGACATTGACCGGAATCTGAACATGAGCTTCCTGATTGGCAAAACGGGTTACCGGAAAATAAATTGGCATTTTAAGATATTTGGCAGTCGAGGTGGCCAAAGGGACATTGGCGTTTCCGGATATAAAAATAAAATCTTTTTTATTTGGCATTAAATCACGGTAGGATAGTGACTGACAGATCTGAGGTGCTTTCCAGAATATCTTCAGTCTTTGACACTACATTTGTATCACGAGTCTCTCCTGGAGTAAAGACTATAGTTATTGCTGTAGTACCGATTTTAATAGCTTTGAAATTTAAACTGGTTAAAATACTACTGCCAGTAAAATCTTTCCCCGGTTCTGCGACAGCAGACATAGTGGCTAACCCTTGTTTGCTATTTGACTCATTAAAAACCGTTTTTTGAAATAATTGACTGGAATTAAATGGTTTAGCTGAGGCAGATGCCTGAAGTGAGACAAATGTTGGATCATATTTGATCACTACATCAGCTGCTGATACTGGAGCAGCAAAAGTATTTAATAGCAGATCAACTTTAAAAATTTCACCATTTTTAAAAGTGGTTTTATCAGATTGCAGTGATAAATTAGCTTTTTTTAATTCAGGTGAGGCTGAAGGGAGAGGAGTTAATTCAGTTAAATGAGATTGTTTGATGTCAGCTACTTTATCCTGTCTGTATGTCAGATAAATATATCCTCCCAGACTTTCCAGCATCAGGACAATTAACCCTACAATAATAACTTTTTTTGCTGTCATAATTTAATTCCCCGTGGTCTGACTAAAATGAGGTAGAAATATCGAGTAATCTATTCCATTAATAATACCGTCTTCATTTAAATCCGCTTTCTGCTGCGTCTCATTTTTAGGTGTGCCCCAGCCGGAGTACATCACGGACAGATCAATTGAGTTAACCATACCATCTTCGGAAAAATCGTATGACGCAGCAGATGAAGCACTTTCAGTGGCTATTATTTCGGATTCCTCAAGTTCTGGAACTACAATTGAATTAAGATCAGCCGAGTTTGAACTATTTTGTGCTGTAGCCTGGGCTGATGGGGAAGCAGTGTTTATTGCACTTTTGGGAACCACTGCTGAGAGGTTGTCAGGAATTTCATTTGAAGCTCGGCTTTTGATCTGTTGCTGTTGGCCCACCAGATAAACTCCTACACCAACCCCGCCAACTAAAAAAAGCATCACAAAACTAGCCAGGATTGTTTTGGTAGCATGAGGAGTTAATGAGACTCTTCCCCCTGAGGCTTCTGTAGCTTTGAAAACAACCGCCTGTGCTGGTGGCTGTTGCTGTTGAGTTTGAGACGGCGGAGCCGGAATTTTTGCCTCCATTAAAATACTTTAGCACAGTCAAAAGAGGAGTGGGAGATAATGAAAGATTCGGAGAATATTTGCTTATTGAGGCCATAAACAGTATAATAATAGATAGTTAATGGCTAGTTGTTTAGAGTTCATAAGAAATCTTTTGAACTGTCAACTACCGACGATTAACAGACTAAGGTAGAGAAAGGTAAGCTATGGCCACAGCATTTCGGTCAGTAGCATTATCAATACCTGCCGCAGTTGCCTCTCCAATGAGGGTAGGAACCTCGGTTTCTTCTTCCATAAATCCATCAGTTAGAATGATTTCAATTGGTCCTGAAGGTGGGAAAGCCAGAGTAGATACCAGTTTTGGCAATCCGTTTACCAGAATGAGGCCTTCAAATCCATCTTTAAATAGAGGTCAGGTCTTTGGAGAAAATGGACAGTCAAAACCCTCATCTATTGATTCAAAATTTGGCAAGCCGCTGAATTTATCCAAATCTCCAGAACCAAAACAAAGACCTGGATTCACAGCCAGCTTAAATACTCAGCTGGATATCAAAAATACTTTCGCCAGAGCCAAAGAGCGAAACCGGGAATTAGCCGCTTCAACAAAACTTGAGACAATAAATAATCCGGTGGGTTTTACCCAACCGGAAAGGGGGAGAGATAGAGTATTAAGAGCAGTGAACAGTCCTAAGAGCTCATTAGACCTCAAAAGGTTCCAGACTATACCAGACATTAAACTACCAGATCAGGAAGGTCCGGCCAGTAAAGGATTTAAGAGGACTGAATTTAAAACAATAGCTTCAACAGCAGAAATCCAAAAAAATGATCCGTTAGTAAAAGCGGTCAGACCAATAGCCAGCATTTCACTACCAGAATTAAGGGCAATCATTTCTGATTTTGCTGTTGTTAAAAGAAGAATTGAACCAAATCCTATAAGCAGACAACGATTTGAGTCTATTAAATGGATGGATATCCACCCCAATGTTAAAACAAAAATTCCAAAACCCGCTCCTGAAGTTATAAATCAGGATGCGAACTCTCAGAAATACGGTAATAATGAATCGTCAGTTTCGGAAATGGGCACTCAGAAGACAGATAGCAGAAGACTGATGTCACCTGCAGAAACAGCACCATTAACTCAAGAACAAAGATCGATCTTAATCACCCTTGCTCCTTTAATAAGAGAAGTTGATGGTAGGACGCAGGAAAGAGTTATTAATACTTTGGGAGTAAGCAAAGAAGCTGCTTTAGATGTTGTTGGAACACCAGCAGTTGAAATATTAAATAAAGTTAATTTGGAGTCATTACCAGAGTTAGATTCTCAGCCTGAATTGCAACCGGCTAAACAAGTAGTTCAGCTTATAAACCGATTTGCTGGTATCGAAAACGGAGAGGATGAAGAAGAGCTAGTCAGAAAAGCTCAGGCTTTGCTTGCCACTATCAGGCAAACTTACCAGATGCAGGGCTTAGCCAAGAGTGAAGATGAACTGCAGCAATTAGTGGAAAGACAGTTAAATACTTCCAATGTGGTTCCGGATAGAGCCAGATCAAAATTAAGTCTGATGTTGATCAGTCTGGTGAAAGAGGTCAGGATAGCGCAATCGAGTATCCCGCTAACCGAGACAGATACTCAAAATGAAAGAGTTCATCAGGTTGATCTTCACAAGCAAAATAGCAGAGTAAATCTAGCTATTGCCAGTATCACCGAAGCTCCAAAAAATGAAAAAGGTGAAATTGCCAGAGATTATGTGATCGATCAATTTAGGATCAATAATAATCAAAGTTTATGGGGAGGACTAGCTTTAAAATTAAGACAGGGGTTTGACGGATCGTTAGATGAGTTGATATTTAGACTTAAAAAAGCCAGTGAATGGGTTAATCCAAAGAGTCTGGCTGATAAAATTGACCAGACAATGAACGAGTTCCCAGCTGTTGAACCAGTTTCCCGTCAGACGACCAAGCTGGTAGGGGTAAAAGAGGTAGGAAAAGTGATGGATCCAAATTTAAGTCAGTTAATTAAAGCAATAATAATTTCCTTAGTCACTACCCCACAGACGACTATTATGACATCCGCGGCCTAAATTAATATTTAGCTTCAGTTAGGATTGACACTCTTAAGCATATGGAGTACAATACCTGTTACCTAAAGTTTTAGGAGACTGGAGAAAGTTACCTTAAGTAATACTACTCATTAGTTTAATGGCCTTTTGGGCCCCAGGTTTCAAGATCTGGTAAGCACTTTAACAACCGAAGATTAAACACCGCTCTTCGGTTTTTTTATGCTCAAATGCATAAAAAAGTTACAAAATAATAACGATTTTGTATTCAGGAGAGTGGTGGGATTTTAAAGACAAGAGTGAAGTTTCACGAAAGTGAAGCCAACCTTTGTCAATTCCAAAAAACGCAAATATCAAGGCAACTTGATGTTTCAAAACAGTAAATTCACAGTGTGAATTTTGTTTCAGGAGTAAATAAAAAAAGTTAATAATTTATTATTAATTTTTTACTGAGAGTTTGATCCTGGCTCAGGATAAACGCTGGCGGCGTGCCTTAGGCATGCAAGTCGAATGGCCCGCAAGGGCAATGGCGGACGGTCGAGTAACGCGTGGGAATCTCCCTCAAAGTTGGACATAGCCAGCCGAAAGGTTGGGTAATTTCTGATGTGATTGCAAAATTAAAGTCGTAAGACGCTTTGAGATGAGCCCGCGTAGGATTAGCTAGTTGGTGGGGTAAAGGCCTACCAAGGCTACGATCCTTAGCTGGTCTGAGAGGACGATCAGCCGGAATGGGACTGAGACACGGCCCATACATCTACGGATGGCAGCAACCGGGAATCTTGGACAATGGACGAAAGTCTGATCCAGCGACGCCGCGTGGAGGATGAA
>CAYUPO010000015.1:0-14442 GCA_964446685.1 uncultured Gammaproteobacteria bacterium
TGCCTACTCTGACTCAGAGAGAGATAAGCTACTGACTAAAATGAAAGTTCCACTGGAGAAAAAAGCAACTGATGATGTAGTTTTGCCGACACTGGGAGATGAAGGTGCTGAAGTGGCAACTGCTGCAGAAACTGAAGCTACTCCGAAAAGAGGGGCTAATGTGATCATTCAGCGATATAAAGGATTGGGTGAAATGAATCCAGAACAACTTTGGGAAACGACTATGAATCCGGAAAACAGAGTTTTACTTCAGGTAACAGCTGATGACGCAGAGGCTGCTGATGAAGTCTTTACTATGTTGATGGGGGACGAAGTGCCACCAAGAAAAAGATTTATCCAAACCCACGCCAAACAGGCGATTCTTGATGTTTAACCATCATAAAATTGATTTCATAGCCAATATATCCTATAATTTAATAGAAGCAAATGACTGACATCGAATTACAATTTACCTTTAAGGATAAAACTACCGCTACGCAGTTAATTCCTGAACTGGGGCATACTAAGGCTCAGTTTCATTTTCCTAAGATTGGATGGGTAGGAGTCGAACACTCAAATCAGATTGGGAATAATGATGCAGCTATTATTCGACGGGCAAATGGAATATTTGAACTTGCTACAGCGGTTCCATGTCCACTGACTCGTGGTCAAAGTTTACAGCTTCATACTGGATCGGGGAGACTGGTGATAACCCATCTTCCAAAAGACACGAAATAAATATGCTTTCGATCTTTCAAATTTTTTTAATTTTCATATAATAAATACATGAATACTATATCTGCTATTGTCATGGCTGGGGGTAAAGGGACTCGAATGGGGAGTGAAAAACCCAAGGTTTTGCATGAAGTCGGAGGGAGTCCGATGATTTTCCATACCTTAAATACTTTAAATGAAGTAGGTATTGAGGACGTTTTTGTAGTTGTTTCACACAAAGCTGACGAGGTAATTGATACTGTCGCCCCTGAATACCGGGTTGAGTTTGCCCATCAACTGGAACCGCTTGGAACAGGGGACGCGGTCAAAAGTGCTCTACTGCGGATGAAATTTGAATACGAAACTGTAATGGTATTAGGCGGGGATGATTCGGCTTTTTATACTCCGGGTACTTTGATTGAATTTATCAATTCGCATTATGATTCACAGTCTGTGGTATCAATTATGACTCTGGAAGATCCTGAAAAAGAGAAAATGGGGAAGGTTTTCCGAACTGAAATGGACGAATTTGATCAGTTATTAGAGTACAGTGATTATTCATCGCTTAATTTAAGCAGTAGCGAGGTTAATTGCGGAGTTTATTTATTTAATCATCAGTGGCTGATGGATAATATTGATCAGTTGGAAAAAAATCCTGTCAAAGGAGAGTATTATCTGACAGAGCTATTGAATATGGCTAAGCTGCAGGGTGAAAGAATTAATATATATAAACTAGAAAATAAAGATGAATGGTTTGGGGTAAATACTCCGGAAGAGCTGGAAATGGCTAACCGTCAGTTTGCAAAAAAAGGCGGACTGGATTAAGTATTCATGAAACATCTTCACTTTATTGGCATCGAAGGCAGCGGAGCATCAGCAGTTGCCTCAGTTGCCAAAGCAGCAGGATACAAAGTCAGTGGCTGTGATCGTCACCTGACAGGTGAATATTCTTCGCTTTTTGATCCTGAAACAGTCTTTGTTGAGCATTCGATAAAACATTTGCAGGGAGTTGATGCGGTTATTTTATCTCCGGCTATAGAAATTGCTGATCCAAATAATGCTGAGTTAAAAGCTGCCAAAGAGCTCAAGTTGGAAGTTCTGACCTGGCAGCAATTTTTGGGGAAATATCTGTTAAAAAATAAATTGGTAATTGCAGTCTGTGGAACACATGGTAAATCAACTACCACAGCAATGATTGGAACAGTATTAACAGATGCCGGACTGGATCCAACTGTCGTATTAGGAGCCAAAGTTAACTCATGGGGTCAAAACTTTAGAGTTGGGAAATCTGATTATTTTGTGGTTGAAGCTGATGAATACAACAATAATTTTATGGCTTATGCTCCTAATATAACAGTTGTAACAAATATAGATGTAGATCATCTGGAATACTTCAAAGATTTTGCCCATATTCAGCAATCATTTGAAGATTTTTTAATCAAAACAAAAGAGACTGTTGTAGCCAATTTGCTTGATGTAAATGTAGCTGAAACAGTGAAATGGGTGATGAAGCAGTCTGGAACAGCGGTGTTGGATTTCAATAAGATCACGATCTTTTCTGCGAATAAAATAGAGGTTGGTTTAGCGCTTCAGGTACCAGGTCAGTTTAATATCTCCAATGCCAAAGCCGCGTTTCAGGTAGGATTATTGCTTGAAATAGAACCGGATAGGATCATCAAAAGTCTTAATAATTATCAGGGCATAGGCAGAAGGTTTGAAAAAATTGGAGATCTAAACGGTGCAGAAGTCTATTCTGATTTTGCCCATCATCCCCGCGAAGTATTTGTGACTTTGGAAGCAGCCAGACAAAAGTTTCCTCAGAAAAAGATCACTTTAATATTTCAGCCTCATCTTTATTCCCGAACCAAACTATTATTTAATGATTTTGTCGATGTTTTACAAAGAGCACCAATTGACAGGGGAGTGGTAGTTGAAATTTTTGCTTCCCGGGAAAATGATCCTGGAGATATCAGTTCAAGAATGTTGGTTGACATGATCAATAAAGGAACAATTGAATACCAGCCAACAGTAAAAGATGAATTACTGCAGATTAAAAGCGAGTTAAATGAAAATCATGTAGTCATACTGATGGGAGCAGGGGATATAGATTTAACTGGAAGACGATTTTTAGAAAATTTCTAGTATGTCAGAAAAAAGCAAAATTATTATAGTCAGACATGGTGATACTCCGATGAATACAAGAAGAGTTTTGCAAGGAACAAATGATTCCCAAGAAGCATGGTTAAATGAAAGAGGTCTTCTTCAGGCAGCAGAAGTTGCACAAAAAATAAATGAAAATGTTGTGCATGCTGTTGTAACATCTCCCTTGCAAAGGGCCAGGCAGACTGCAGAGATTATTGCTCAGTATTATAAAAATATTCCTGTTATTGTGTATTCTGAATTTCGAGAGAGAGATTACGGTGAGTTTGAAAGTCTCCCTTCTGCTGCATTTGATATTGTAAGAAATCAGTTAAGATTATTAAGTCAGGATGAACGCCTGCCATTCAGACATTCTAATGAAGAATCAGAAGGGGAGGTACTTTCCAGATTTTCCTTAGGAATTAAAAGGGTTGTAACTAATTATCCAGGAAAGACAGTTATTATTACTTCACATGGATCAGCTATGAGGAACTTTATTCATCATGGACTAGCTGATCCAAGATTAGTGAATCCCTCAGTCGGAAATACAGCTTTTGTAAAATTTGAAACTGATGGAAAAAACCATTCTGTGCTTGATTTTCATAATATAAAGGTTAAATCATGAAGCCAATAACGTTTGTGACAGGTAATATTCATAAAGCCAATTTGCTGCAACAGTCAATTGGATTTCCAATTTCACATCACGACATCGACTTAACTGAAATTCAGTCTTTAGATCTAAAAGAAATTATTACTCATAAAGTAAAGGAAGCTTACAGCATCCTAAAAACTCCTGTCCTGGTGCATGACACAGCTTTATATTTTAAAGCTCTGGGGCATTTGCCTGGACCGTTTATAAAGTGGTTTTCAGAAAGTATTGGCAATGATGGTTTGTGTCAAATCTTAAACAATTTTACAGATAGATCAGCCTTTGCTGTAGTTAATTTGGGGTTTTATGATGGTGAGGAGATGAAAATTTTTGAAGAACGACTGGATGGCCGAATTTCAGAAAATCCCTCAGGTAATAAAGGTTTTGGCTGGGATCCGATATTTATTCCGGAAGGCTTTGACAAAACCAGAGCGGATTTAAATTCATCTGAATACGAAGAAAACTCCCTTACCCATAAAGTAGCAAAACAAGCTAAAATATTTCTGGAGCAAAAATATGCATAATTTTGAACAGTTTAAAGATAAGAACCTGTCTAGAGACAGAACCTTTCCTTCTCACAATCCAGGAGACAACAGCACAGGATTGTTCGAAGGTAAAAAAGTTTTAATTTTAGGGCTAGGATTGAACGAAGGTGGTGTCGGCAGCGCCCGATTTTTTGCCAAAAATGGAGCAGAGGTCAAAGTGACTGATCTGAAAAGTAAGGAAGTGCTGCAAAGTTCACTGGAAATGTTAGAAGAGTTTTCCGGGATTGAGTATGTATTAGGGGAGCATCGGTTTGAAGATATCGACTGGGCAGATATTATTATTCGTAATCCAGCTTTAAAGCCGGACAATGAGTACCGGGTTTATGCTGAAAAATCTGGCAAACAGGTTGAAACAGATATTGGAATTTTTTTGCAGTTTGTCAGCCCCGAAAAAATTATTGGTGTGACAGGGACAAAAGGTAAATCAACCACCACATCACTTATTTATGAAGCTTTGAAGCCAGACTCTGAAGATATTGTTTTGGCTGGTAATATCGGCAAAAGCGTGCTTGATTCACTGGATATAATCACAGAACAGACAACTGTTGTTTTAGAACTTTCTTCTTTTCAGCTGGAAGCTTTTAATGAGCATCACAAGTCACCTCATATTGCGGTGATAACCAATATTTTGCCGGATCATCTGAATTATTACTCGTCAATGGATGAATATTCAGAGGCTAAGAAAGTGATAGGAAAATACCAAAAAGGGGATGATTGGTTATTTATCACAAAAGATGATCCGATGGTTGATACTTCCGATTTTTTAGATGGAATTTCTTCTCAGGTTGTCCGGGTTTCAGTAGCTGATTTGCCTGATCAGTTTGAACCAACTTTACTGGGTGATCACAACTTAATGAATTATGCGCTGTCCTTTTCGGTAGCAGTCAAGCTAAATGTTCCACCTCAGGTGGCTTTGGAAAGGATGAATCAATTCAAAGGAGTGGATTTTAGATTGCAATTTATAAGTCGGATAAATGGAATAAAATTTTATAATGATTCAGCCTCAACTATGCCTGACTCGACTATTAAAGCGATTGAGGCTATAAAAAGCCCGATATTGATTGTGGGAGGAATGGACAAAGGTCTGGATTACACAAAGCTGGCCCATGAGATAGATCGCAAAGTGAAATCAGTTTATTTCATTGATGGAACAGCCACTGAGAAACTGCGGCCAATGTTAAAACATATCAATATTGTCCGTAGTATTTATACAGATTTTGATACTCTATTAAAGGATGTCAGACTGGAAGCAAAAGAAGGAGATACAGTTTTATTTTCACCAGGTGCAACCTCATTTAATTTTTTCCAAAATGAATTTGATAGAGGCAGAAAGTTTAATATTGCGGTGGAACGCATTTTCAAACAGTTTTAAATAACTCCATATTGTCATGCTGAACTTGTTTCAGCATCTTGTTTGAACGTTATGTTAGATCCTGAAACAAGTTCAGGATGACAAAGTTAATTCAAATATGAATATAATATTTATATGTACACAACAGTAAACAGTCAGCAAATTTATTATCAAAAAATTGGTAAAGGCAAAGATTTGGTTATGCTTCATGGATGGGCAAACGATGTGTCTTCCTTTTGGAATGTTGCACAAGAGCTAAAAGATGATTTTACTGTCTGGCTGATTGATTTACCTGGATTTGGCAGAAGTGAGACTCCCAAAAAACCATTTACTGTATCTGATTATGCAGAAACTATTTATCATTTTTTACACGAAATGAAGATTAATAAGCCTGTTATTTTAGGTCATTCACACGGAGGGAGAACAACCATAAAACTCGTATCGCAACATCCAGAAGTTGCAAAAAAAATTATTTTAGAAGATGCAGCAGGTATCAGACCCAAAAAAGATACTACATTTTATATTCTCTATATTCTTTCTAAACTATTTAATTTCCTGCTGCCTGAAGTATGGCTTTTTAATAAACTTCGAACCCGTATCCGCTACTGGTTTTACAAAGATCTGGAATCAGATTATTTATCAGCAGGTGATCTTAAAAAAACCTTAGTTAATGTTATTAAAGAAGATCTGAGCGCTGATATAAAAAAAGTAGAAAATGAAACATTACTTATTTGGGGAGAAAATGATAGAAATGTTGAATCAGATCTGACGGTTGCTCGAAAAATGTATAAATGGATTCCTAAATCCAGATTGGAAATCATAGAAGGAGCCGGACATCACCCGCATATTGATAACCCAAAAATGTTTGTTTACTGGGTAAAGGATTTTGCTAAATAGCCAAGCGTCATTCTGGAAGGAGTGAAACGACTGATAGAATCTAACCCAAGCTAGGTGAAGATGCTATCCAGCATGACATCGATAGAAACTTATGAATAAATTATTTAAAACACTATTTCCATTAACAGACCATCTGTATATTTTCCAGCTGCTGGAATATGACAATGGCGACTTAGCAAAATGGTTTTTCCAGTATCCTTTCAAACGTCAGCTTCAGCGAAAACATACTTTGGTTTTAACTTCTAAAGCACTTTTCTTATTGCTTATCGCGTTTTTCTTATTGCTCTTTCTCTCTTTTGCCTCGTCATTAACTCAGTTTGAAACAGTTATTTTAATTCCGCTTTATTTTGTAATGTATTCGGTTTTTTCTCCGATATTTTTAATCTTTGCCAATCTGCTGTTTTCACCAATTGAGAGATATTCGCGAAATAAACTAATAAAATTGGCTCAAAGGAAACAAAAATCATTAAAAAATCTTAAAACTGTGGCCATTGTCGGCTCATTTGCCAAAACTAGTACCAAAAATATGCTCTACACACTGTTGTGGAAAGATTTTTACACCGTGAAAACACCTAAAAGTTATAATACAGCGGTCAGTATTGCCAGATCTTTTGTGAGGGATGTCAAGGAAACTACTCAAATATACATTGTCGAAATGGATGCCTATCACCCGGGAGAGATAAAGGAGCTTTGTAAAATTTTGAAGCCAGACCTGGGAATAATAACTGCCATTGGTGCGCAGCATCTGGAGCGATTTGGTTCAATGGAAAAACTAGCTAAAACACAGTTTGAATTAGCCCAAGCGCTTCCTAAAGATGGCATACTTTTTTTAAACGCTGATGATGAATGGACAACAGCTCTTTATCCTGAATATGACGGTATTAAACAGGTCTTTTTCGGTAAAAATGAAGGAAGAGATGTCCAGGTTAGTGATATCAAAGTATTAACCAATTCAACCCAATTTACGCTCCGTATTAAAAACGAAAAAATTAATATTAAACTCCCTCTGACCGGTGAACACCATGCCATAAACTTTGCCTCGGCTGCATCAATTGCTTACCAGTTAGGTCTACCACTGAAAACTATTCAGCAAAGAGCAGAAATGGTATTGCCAACCGAGCATCGTCTGGAAGTAAAAAAAACCGGGCATATTACAATTATTGATAATTCATACAATACCAATCCAACAGCTGCCAGATCATCACTCAAATTATTAAAAGAGACTGAGGGATCTGAAAAAATAGTTATAACACCCGGATTGGTAGAGCTGGGTGAACAAAGTGATGTTGAAAATAAATTATTAGGCAAAGAAATAGCAGAAGTGGCTGATATGGCTATTATTGTCGGAGAATACGCCAAAGATCCTATCAGATCCGGATTAAAAGAAGCTGAATTTCCACCTGAAAAAACTCATTTTGTTAAATCAACTGCCAGGGCTTTAGATTTGGTTTATAAAAATGCGAAGAAAGACGCAGTTATTTTGATTGAGAACGATCTTCCGGATCAATATTTCTGATTGGACCATCAAAATTGGTTCCAAGAATTGGAGGAACGCGAATCCGTCCAGACCCTTTTACTATTCCAATTGGTTTAGGGACTTTACCTTCTAATAATTTATCTAGTTTGGAATCTTCAGGTGAACTCATATGTTTAATATTTTAATCTCCATTTTGGATGAGGTATGTGACATTAGGGGTTGATTCTTGTAATTAAATGATTACAATTATGATGATGAAAATAACTTCAGTTCATGCCAGACAGATCCTTGATTCCCGCGGAAATCCGACTGTAGAAGCTGATGTAACTTTATCTGATGGCTCATTTGGCAGGGCTGCAGTGCCTTCCGGTGCTTCCACAGGCTCTCATGAAGCAGTTGAACTGCGCGACGGTGACAAAACCCGTTTTGGAGGAAAATCAGTCACCAAAGCTGTTGAAAATGTTAATACTCTTATTGCAGAAGCTTTAAAAGGTGAGGATCCGACCCGTCAGGACAAAATTGATGAACTGATGATTGAGCTTGATGGAACTTCCAACAAAGGTAAGCTGGGAGCTAATGCTATTTTGGCAGTATCCCTGGCTGTAGCAAAAGCTGCGGCTGCTTCTCAGAAATTACCTCTCTACCAGTATGTCTACAATTTACAAACTTCACCCGACAAGCTACTGATGCCTGTACCAATGATGAATATTATTAATGGTGGTAAACATGCTAAAGGCTCAACTGATATTCAGGAATTCATGATTATGCCTGTAGGAGCTCCTTCTTTTTCAGAAGGTTTACGAATGGGAACTGAAGTGTTTCATACTTTAGGAAAAGTATTGGATGCAGCAGGTTATTCTACAACAGTGGGTGATGAGGGTGGTTATGCTCCCAGTGTCAAAGGCGGTAATACTGAAGCTTTGGATCTGATAGCTCAGGCTGTAGAAAAAACCGGTTATCAACTTGGTGAAGATTTTGTTTTGGCTTTGGATGTGGCAGCCAGCGAGCTTTACATCATGGATCAATACAGGCTGGCAACAGAAGACCGCGGACTGACAACAGCCCAGATGGTTCAGTTTCTGAAAGAAATTTCCGAAAAGTATCCGGTAGCTTCGATTGAAGATGGATTGTCAGAAGATGATTGGCGGGGCTGGATGGATTTGACCAAAGAGATCGGAGAAAAAATCCAGTTAGTAGGAGATGATTTACTGGTAACCAATACTCAACGTTTGGGAGAGGCAATTGAGAAAAAGGCTGCTAATTCAATCTTAATTAAAGTAAACCAAATTGGCACTTTAACCGAAACCATCAAGGCTGTTGAAATGGCAAGAGCAGCAGGATGGACTGCTGTAATGTCCCACAGGTCGGGAGAAACAGAAGACACCACTATTTCCCATCTGGCTGTAGGTCTGGGGACTGGTCAGATAAAAACAGGCTCTCTTTGCCGAAGCGATAGAGTAGCCAAATACAATGAATTACTCAGAATTGAAGAAGAATTAGGAGATAAAGCCCATTATCCCGGAAAGAAAATTTTTAATTAATATGGCTAAATTAATCTTAGTTCGTCACTCTAAATCTGAATGGAATGTTTTGGGAAAGTGGACCGGGTGGACTGATGTTGATCTGAATGAAGAAGGCAGGACTGATGCTGTTCGAACAGCTGAAGCTTTGAAAGACATCCAAATTGATCAGGCATTTGTCTCAAATTTGAAAAGAGCACAGCAGACTTTAGAAATTATTTTGGCAGAAATTGATCAGACAGATGTTCCGACAACTAAAACTGAAGCGTTGAATGAAAGAAATTACGGAATATACACCGGAAAAAATAAATGGGAAGTTAAAGAAGAGGTTGGGGAAGAGGAGTTTCAGAATATCAGACGTGGTTGGGAACACCCAATTCCGGAAGGTGAAACAATGAAAAAAGTCTATGAAAGAGTAGTTCCTTTTTATGAAAATGAAGTTTTACCACTTTTAAAAACAGGCAAAAATGTCATTTTAGCCGCTCATGGCAATTCACTCAGAGCACTCGTTAAATACTTGGAAGATCTTTCAGTTGAAGAACTAGTGGCTCTTGAGTTTGGTATTGGAGAAGCCTATGTTTACGAAGTTGATGAATCAGGGAAAATTATTCAAAAAGAGATCCGCGCCAAAAATCCTCTGGCAGGCAAACAATAATTCCTATTAAGATTCCTTTAAGTAACAGTGCTATTTTGTCATCCTGAATTTATTTCAGGATCTATAAACAGTTTTAATAATATAGAGTTAATGATTATCTTCAACTTTATTAAGTTCGTAACAGTGTCAGATGCTGAAACCCTTGAACAAATTCAGGGTCCTGAGTTTATAGAAGGACTAGTTCAGCATGACAAGGGTATGTTTAGAAAAAGTATTAAGAGTTAATTTTTAGAACCTTTAATCTCTCCTGAAGCCATTTGAGATAGGAGACCTGATTCAAAGACATATTGGGTTTTTGACTGATTTTCAGCTCTTTTTTGGGCGAATTCGATTAATTTATCTAGTAATTCCTGATAATTTACCCCTGATTTTTCCCATAAATAATAGGCTAGTGATCCAGGAGGGGAGTTGACCTCATTGATCCAGAATTTGTTTTTTTTGGGATCCACAAAATAATCTACTCTGATAACTCCACAACCATTTAACTCTGAGAAAACAATTTTAGTAGTTTTTTGAATCTCCTCTGTTAATTCTTTGCTAATCGGAGCAGGAATGATCCGGGATAATGTTTCCATACCACCAGCTCCTTTTGAACCATTTTTACCTCCACCACGCATATATTTGTCAGTGAATGAAAGAACATCTTTAGAAGGTATAGGCTGCTCACAGACTGAAGCTTCTATGTGTTCATAACCCATAGCCGAACAATTTACTTCAATTAACCCTTCAAAAGCTTCTTCAATAATGACTGATTCGGAATAAGTAAAAGCCACTTCAATTGCAAATTGTAGTTCATCTTCATTATTGGCTTTTCCAACTCCAATACTGGATCCAGCTGTACCAGGTTTTACAAACAGAGGGAATTTTAAAAGATTTTTAATATGTTTTAAACAGGTTTTTGAATCAGTATTCCAGTAATGGCGCAAGACTGAAGTAAAAGGGGCAGTCGGAATACCAAGTGTCTGAAATATTTGCTTTGCCACAAATTTATCCATTGCAATAGCAGAGCCAAGAACATTTAAGCCCACATAAGGTATCTGATACATTTCAAATATTCCCTGAATACAGCCATCTTCACCAAATGAACCATGAAACAAAGGAAATGCGACATCTAAAGGAATAAATTTACCAAAAAGTCCCTGCAGCATTAGTCCGCCCTGACCATTTTTTCTGCCAAAAGAGACCTGTTTGGAGGAAAAAAGTAGAGAATTGATATCTTGGTAGTTTTTAATATGCAAAAATTTAGGATTTGTAAAAAATTCTCCGGCTTTGGAGACATATATTGGAACTATATGATATTTTTCTTTATTAATATTTTCGTAAGCCTGAAGAGCCGAGACCACCGAAACTTCATGCTCAGTAGAGCGCCCTCCAAAAAACAAACCAACAGTTATTTTTGTCATCAGTATTATTCTAGAATGAATTCTTCAAAATAACAAATTAAATGACTTATAGTTGCAAAAAGAAGTCGTCCTGCTATAATCCCTTTCAATGTACAGAATAGAATTTGATCATTCACAAGTTATAACTCCATCTGATGATGACCTGGATCGTATTGCAAAAGTAGACATGCATGCAGCAAATCTGTTAGCTGAACTTTACCGATCTCACAAACATACAAGAAGTGCTCAGATATTAATTGATAATGGTGAAATTAATGATGGACAAATTACAGGAGTAAGAATGTTATATGATAATTTTCCCTCGATTGCTGTTAAAGATATTTGTTTAGTTAGAATACCACAAAATGCATTTAGACAGGCTTCACGCAGAGTTGAGACTCTTCCAATTGACGATCAGTTATTAAAAAGAAGTATTCCACAAATTTCAGACCCCCTTATTTATACTAAACCTTCTGTTTTGGCTGCTATAGAAATTATATCTAACATTTCAAATGTTCAAGTTCCTACAGCTATAAGAATAGCCTACCCAATAGATTATGAGGCAGAAACATTTGGATATAAGCCTAAACAAGTTGGTGCAAATTATGCGCAGTTTTTACTTGCCAAATATAATGCTATTTGTCTCTAAAGCTTGCACTAAAGGAGCTATTGTGCTTTAATGATTCAAGCCCAAAAGGCTTTTTTTATGGCATGATATTCTCATGAATAGATTAAGAACTTCTTAGCAATGGACGATAATAAACCCGCTTTACCAGAACAAAATATCGGAAGGATTCAAGCTCAGCCGATCGTGGAAGAGATGCAAAAATCTTACCTTGATTACGCAATGAGTGTTATTGTTTCCCGTGCTTTACCCGATGTCAGAGATGGATTAAAACCAGTACAAAGAAGGATAATTTATGCGATGCATCAGCAGGGACTGCATCATAGTTCACGTTATCAGAAATCAGCTGCTGTGGTCGGTGAGGTGCTGAAAAATTACCATCCCCATGGAGATGCACCGGTTTATGAAGCGATGGTTCGTATGGCTCAGGACTTTTCCATGCGTTATCCAATTGTTGATGGTCAGGGAAACTTTGGTTCAATCGATGGGGATTCGCCAGCTGCTATGCGTTATACCGAAGCCCGTTTAGCCCTGATCTCCGATGAAATGCTGCGGGATATCAATAAAGATACTGTTAATTTTTCTCCTAACTATTCAGATTCAACAGAAGAACCAGATCTTTTGCCAACATTGTTACCAAACTTACTTTTAAATGGAGCATCTGGAATTGCTGTTGGAATGGCCACTCAGATCCCTCCGCATAATTTAGGCGAAGTTTTTGATGCTTTAATTTATCTGATTGATCACCCGGTTATTGAAGCTGTGGCCGCTAAAAACGGAGAAGCAGAGGAAAAAGTTGAGCCGGCGGCGGTTATACTTGAAGCTGAATCTCAGGGTCAGTGGATTGATGAACAGGTTCAGAAAGGTTTCCGTTCCTCAGCGACTGTGGAAGATCTGATGCAGTTTGTTAAAGGCCCTGATTTTCCAACCGGAGCTTCTATTTATGATATTACTGAGATCCAGCAGGCTTATACAACAGGTCGGGGAAGAATTGTCATCCGGGCTAAAGCCGAAATTGAAGAAACTAAAAGTGGCAGATTTGACATTATCGTGACTGAACTGCCATATCAGGTCAATAAAGCTGTACTGATTGCCAAAATTGCTGATCTGGTCAAGGATAAAAAAATTGATGGAATCTCCGATCTGCGGGACGAATCTGACAGACGAGGTATGCGGATTGTAGTTGAACTTAAAAGAGATGCTAAACCCCAGTCCGTTTTAAACAACCTCTACAAACACACTTCAATGCAAAATGTCTTTAATGTGAATATGGTTGCTTTAGCAGATGGTGTACCACATCTGATGAATTTAAAACGAATATTGGAAGAGTTTGTCACTCACCGCCAGATTGTGATCAGAAGAAGAACTGAGTTTGAACTCCGGGAAGCCAAAGCCAGAGAACATATTCTGGAAGGACTAAAAATTGCTGTAGATAATATTGATGCGGTAATTAAAATTATCCGTGAAAGTAAAGATTCGGAAGAAGCACGAACGAACTTAATGACCAAGTTTAAGCTGTCACCAATTCAGGCGACCGCTATTTTGGATATGCAGTTAAGACGTCTGGCTGCATTGGAACGGCTTAAGATCGAAGAAGAATTAAAGTTAGTCAGAGAATTAATTGCTTATTTAGAAGACCTTTTAGCACATCCTGAAAAAATCCTGAAAGTAGTCAAAGAAGAACAAACTAAAGTCAGAGAAAAATATGCGGATGACAGAAGAACCAGAGTCTATAAACAAAAAGTTGGCGAATTTTCAGAAGAAGATCTAGTGGCTGATGAAGCAACCATCGTGACAGTCACTCAGGGTGGATATGTCAAAAGACAGGCACCGGCAACATTCAGGACTCAGGCCAGAGGCGGAAAAGGTGTATCTGGAATAACCACCAAAGAAGAAGATGCAGTAAGCCATATTTTTTACACCCGAACGCTGGACAATATTCTTTACTTTACAGATAAAGGACGAGTTTTTCAGTTGAAAGTCTGGGAAGTACCAGAAGCTTCCCGAGTGGCCAAAGGTCAGGCAATAGTGAACCTGATTAACATTGAACAGGGTGAAAAAATTACTGCAATTTTGGCAGTAAAAGCCAAAGATACTACCAAGTTCCTCTTTATGTGTACTCAAAAAGGTAATGTTAAAAAGACATCGATTGAAGAATATGCCAATATCCGCAAAAACGGTCTGATCTCAATCAAGCTTGACGCAGGCGATATGTTGAAGTGGGTAGTTCCGACAAGCGGTAATGATGATGTGATCATTGTCTCTTATGAAGGTCAGTCAATCCGATTTGCTGAATCTCAGGTCAGAGCAACTCATCGTGATACCTCTGGTGTCCGGGGAATAATGCTTAGCAAAAATGATGAAGTAGTATCTATGAACCTGGTAAGTCACGCCAGTGGAACAGTTTTGGTAATAATGCAAAACGGTCTGGGCAAAAAAACACCAATCAGCGCCTGGAAAAGACAGGGTAGAGGAGGAACAGGTATAAAAGCAGCTCAGGTCACACCAA
>CAYUPO010000015.1:14542-28096 GCA_964446685.1 uncultured Gammaproteobacteria bacterium
TGGAAAAGACAGGGTAGAGGAGGAACAGGTATAAAAGCAGCTCAGGTCACACCAAAAACAGGCAAAATAGTGACAGCTCAACTGGTAAATCCGGAAGATGACATGCTGGTTTTGACCAGTAACAAAGGTCAGTTGATCAAACTCAACTTAAAAGATGTTCCAACTCTGCAAAGACAAACTCAGGGTGTGATCCTGATGCGAATGCGAGAAGGTGAACAAGTAGCAGCAGCCACAATCGTTTCTTCCAAAGAACAGGGTCAGGATGCTCCTGATGCGAATGATGAAACCAAAAAAAGTAAATAGGTAATGCTTCGACTTGGCTCAGCAAGTAATTGATTTACAGTTTGATCTCAAAAATATATTTTTCCTGAGCGAGTCTTCGAGTCGAAGGATTACATCATTAATATGTCTTTGATACTTTTGATACTTCTTGTTATTATTATCATATGAATCGTTTTACCAAAAGATTCCATGTCACCAATTTTGAATCCAAACTTTCCCTTTTTACGATCTATTACTCCATGATAGGGCTAGTGATCGCTGTTTTGTTTGCTCTGTATTACCGTTGGCCATGGTATGGCTATTTTAGTCCAGGATTTTTTGCCGTATTCGTCACCTGGCCGTATCAGTTAATCGGATTTATAAGAGATGTTCTATACTTCGGCCTGGCAGGCAAACCAATATAACCAAGATCATTTGGATCAATATTTCTCTTTTTAGACCAGTTCAAATTATGTTTAGTTTGCTATAATCTTTCCATGCCTAAAATTGGTGCTCATGTATCTTCTGCTATTTCGCTTGAATATGCGTTTGATAAGGCGCAGAAAATTGGGGCTGAATGTTTTCAGATTTTTGTTTCTCCACCTCAGCAATGGGCTTTTACTTCACATGATAATGCAGAGATAGAAAGATTTAAAAATAAGGCTCAGGAGACTCAAATTGGACCAAATTTCATTCACGGAACTTACTTAGTCAATCTGGGTACTGAAAAGCCTGAGCATTTGCAAAAATCCATTGACTGGTTAAATTATGGGATGGGAATGGCTGCCAAATTGGGTATTTCAGGAGTTATTTTTCATACCGGATCCCATAAAGGCAGGGGAATGGATGAAGTCTTAGACCAGGTGGTGAGTGCTTTAAAAACTGTTCTTGAAAAAAATGAGGCAGAATATGGCTCGCAGTATCAGTTACCAATGCTGATATTAGAGACATCAGCCGGAGCAGGGGGGAGTATTGGCAGGGATTTTGCGGAATTGGGGAAGATACTCAAACTAGTTCAGAATGACAGGCTGAAGATTTGTATTGATCTGGCGCATACATTTGCTGCAGGCTATGACTGGCGGGTAAATACTGATCAGATTTTGGAGGAGTTTGATAGTGAAGTGGGGTTACAACATCTGGCAGCATTTCACGCGAATGATTCGAAAATGGATATTAATTCATACAAAGACAGACATGCCAATATTGGGGAAGGATTTTTAGGAACTGAAGCTTTTGGAATATTATTAAATCACCCAAAACTAAATGAAATCCCTTTTCTCTTGGAAGTTCCCGGATTTGCGGATGATGGACCTGATAAAGAGAATATCGATATTTTAAAATCCCTGAGGAAAAAGGGATAAATTACTATTTCTAAACAAATTTCAAATTCAGAAAACGAACTTTTTAGAAATTTGTACTTAGTCATTATTTAGAGCAGTTAGAAATTAGGGTAATTAGAAATTTTTAGAGGCCTTCAATCTTAAAGACACTTCTTAACTGTGGGACAAAGATAATGGTTGCCTGAAGTAGCAGGACTACAACTACTGAATAAAGCAAATATTTGTTGGAAAAAGGGGAGTGGTGGCGTCTGAGGAAGAAGACGTAAAACATTTGTGTGAGCACTACCAGACAAAATGTTATAACCTGAGCCAGTTGAGGAGTGTAGAAATTGTAAAAATAAATATAGGCAATTGTTGTAATTACTGACATTGAAATACCGGCCGTTAAAATATAACTCAGATTTTTTTTGCCCAGCATGGCGTCTTTTGGATCCCGCGGCTTATTATTCATCAGGGAAGTAGAAGAGCTGTCAAAAGCTAAACTAAGAGCCGGCAGACCATCAGTCACAAAATTAATCCATAAAATCTGCACCGGCTGAAGGGGAGCTGGGAAACCAAGTAATCCGGTAACAAAAATGACTGCCACCTCAGAAAGATTGCCAGCCATCAAAAATTTAACTGTTTTTAGAATATTGCTGTAAATTAGACGACCTTGTTCAATAGCATCAACAATAGTGGCCAGATTATCATCCATAATGATGATATCTGAAGCTTCTTTAGCTACATCTGTCCCAATTTTTCCCATAGCCACTCCAATCTGAGCTTGTTTCAAAGCTAATGAATCATTAACTCCGTCCCCGGTCACTGCCACTACTTCTCCCAGTCTCTGATAAGACTGGACAATCCGCAGTTTGTGTTCAGGAGCACATCTGGCAAAAATACTAACCTGTTTTATCGTTTGATCCAGTTCTTCATCAGTTAATTTTTCCAGCTGACTGCCCAGCAATATTTCGTCTCCCTGACTTAAAATACCAACTTTTTCGCCAATTGCTTTAGCAGTCAATTCGTTATCACCTGTGACCATTACCACCTTAATTCCAGCCTTTTGGGCTTTTGAAACTGCACTAATGGATTGAGGTCTGACAGTATCAGCAATGGCAGTCAGACCTAGAAATTCCATTCCTGAGAGCTCTTTTTCAAGGTTGCTGGGAGCTGAACTCTGTTTTTTAACGGCAAAAGCCAGGACACGCAAGCCGGTGGAAGCATACTGCTCAAATTTTGCTTCCCAGATTTTTTTTTCATCAGATGTCAGGGATGTCATACCTAAAACTACTTCCGGAGCACCTTTGATAAAGACAGCTTTATTTTTGACATCATTAACTAATACAGCCATATACCGTTTGTCAGCATCAAAAGGTATCTCCTCCAAAACTTTATGTTCAGTTCTCATTTCATCAATTTGAATACTTTTTTCCTTAGCCCAAATCAACAAAGCCCCTTCTGTCTCATCACCTAAAATATTCATTTCACCATGGTCTTCTTTTAACACCAGCTGAGCGCTGTTACATAAAACTGCTGCTTTCAACAGTTCTTTTTCTAAATTTTTACTTGATTCAAAATCAGTTACTGACAGTCTGTTTTCTGTCAAAGTACCTGTTTTGTCAGTACAAATAACGGTAGTTGAACCAAGTGATTCAATGGCAGACAGCTTTCGGACTAGTGTTTTTTTGTGATACATGCGTCTGACGCCTATGACTAAGATAAAAGTTATAGCAGTTGGTAGACCTTCAGGAACTGCAGCCACCAAAACCGCAATACTTTCCAGTAGAGCAATTTTAGGGCTGACATCATGTAAGAGCCGGATGCAAAACAAGACTACTGAAACAGAAAATGCCACCAGGGCAATGGTCTGGGAGAGTTTAGAAAGGTTTTTTTCCAGTGGAGTTTTTTCATCTTCCACCTGGGATAAAGTTAAAGCTAGCCTCCCAAAACGGGTATTCCCGCCGGTAAATGTGACTCGGGCTTTAGCTCTTCCTGTGACAGCCACTGTTCCAAAAAACAATTTATTAGAAGAGGTGCTTTGTTCCGAGGTTGTTTCCTCGACAGTTTTGGTGACCGGAAGTGATTCTCCTGTGAGAGATGATTCATTGACTGAAAAGTCAAATGCTTCCAGCAGCAGTGAATCAGCCGGGATCTTATCACCACTTTCCAAAATAATAATATCTCCCTGCACTAACTCTTTGGAGGGAATTTCGGTTTGTTTTCCGTCCCGGATTACACGGCTTATTGAAACTTCAAGTTTTCGGAGTGTTTCTAGCTCTTTTGATGCTTTAAACTCCTGGTAAAATCCTAAAACTCCGTTTAAAACCAGAATGATAAATACCAAAATACCATCAATCAGATGTCCGATTGCCCAGGAAAAAAGAATTGCCGCAATCAGTAAAAAAGTCAAAGGAGAGGAAAACTGACGGAAAAATAATTTAAGAGCTGAGATATTTTTTCTGGCTGGTATCTCATTTAACCCGTCTTTATCTAATTTCTCACGGGCTGCAGCTGATGAAAGACCATCCATTATTTAAGTTTAGCAGAAAGTGATGAGAAGTATGATTAAGAAATTTCAAATTATTTCTGTGCTTGAGTTCGTCTTAATTTCCTCCTACAATAATCCAAGGAGGTGATATTTTTATGCGTTTACTTATTTCTTTGTTGCTTAATGCTTTGGCGCTTATTTTGACAGCTTATATAGTACCTGGATTTGAAGTAGCGAATTTCCAGTCGGCACTGCTGGCTGCCATAGTTTTGGCAATCATTAATACCTTTATTAAACCGGTTTTACTTTTTCTGACATTGCCTTTAACAGTGATCACACTGGGACTTTTTATATTTGTAGTTAATGCGATTGTTTTGTTTATGACAACTTATTTTGTCAGTGGCCTGACAATCAATGGATGGCTACCGGCTATACTTGGAGCAATTGTATTGTCCGTGGTCTCAACAATACTGTCTTCTTTAGCTAAAGGTGATAAAAACTAATCTTCTGCTAGTTCAGCCTCTTTGGCTTTGCTATGGAATGATTTATGAACCTCTTTTAACTGACGGTTGGTAACATGAGTATAAATTTGTGTGGTCGAAATATTGGCATGTCCCAACATTTCCTGGACAGATCTGATATCAGCTCCGTTTTGCAATAAATCTGTGGCAAAACTATGCCTTAATGTATGAGGTGTAGCTTTAACTGATAATCCAACATTTTTAACATATTTTTCAACAATTCTTTCAATACTTCTGGTTGATAAACGCATATTTTCTCCGTCATCACTTGGATCAAGTCTACCCTGAAAACGGATAAAAAGCGGCTTAAATTCATCTTCCCGGTCCTGAATGTATTTATTAACCCATGTATGAGCTTCATCAGAGATAAAAACAATTCTTTCTTTGCGTCCTTTACCCAGCACTGTAAACTCGTTTTTATTTAAATTAATCTGTTCTCTATCAAGAGAAGTCAGCTCTGAAACCCGCAGACCGGTTGAAAAAAGCATCTCCAATATAGCCTTATCTCTTAAGCCATCACGGGTTGTGGTATCGGGAGAAGCGAGCAACTGATCAAGTTTTTCCTGTTCCAGAAACTTAATAGGGGAGGGCTCCTGCTCTCCTAACTCTAATTTTTCCGGAGCCAAAGTAGCAATATCTCTTTTGATTAAATATCTTAAAAAAGACCGCAGCGCAATAATAAAGTAGTTTTGGGTTTTTCTTTTGAGCAGTAATCCGGTCTGGGGATCAACAAACCGGGACAGAAATAGGCGGTATTTACGGACTTTTTCAAAATCGATCTCTTCTGGAGTAATATCTCCGGTAAATTCCACAAATCTGACTAAATAATGATGATAATTACGAACAGTTTTGGGAGAAGCATTTTTATCCAGTTCCAAATATTCGAGAAAGTCTGTAACAAGAGAAGAAAGAAGCATAATGTGATTTATTAATAAACAAATAACCCAATATCAAATAAACAAATGCCAAATGAATTATTTATTTTTAACTGAACAGAAATTTGTTTATTTGACATTTGTTTATTTACTAATATCAAAGGAAGGCGATTCCGACTACGCCTAAAATAACCAGCAACATGCCAACTGATGTCACCACAACTGTATTATCAAGTAAACCTGCTTCAGGCAGTCTGGTGGGAAGTGAAGCACTTGATGCAACCGGATTTGAAACCGGCAGTGTTGCAGCTGGGGCTCCAATACCCTGAGCGCAGGAGCCTGTTCCGACAGTGTAATTTCCGTCAGTAACTGAAGACAAAACATCAGCTATTGTGCCTCTTTCAACCACATTACTATCGGTAGTGTTTGTTTTATTAGCCGGATTGTAATCAAACTTTAGAGTTGTTGCTCCGGCTGCAGCTGTTGAAGAAACTTTAAACTTGAGTGAGGCAAAAGTCCCTTTTCCGGTGTAAGCTTCAGAAACAGAAGCAATTCCGGAAACACTAATTTTGCCTGCTGCTGAGTCAACTGAGTTACCAGGGTAATCAGCATAGATCTTACCGTTTGTGATATCAGTTTGGGCGATAGAGAGTACTGTTGGATCATAACTTAATATCACATCAGTTCCATCAGTCTGAGCTCCGGCAGTATCAAGTTCAACTGTGACAGTGACATCACATCCTTTATTCATCTGTCCACTGGCGGGTGCAACAGAGAGAGTAGCTGCATACGCATATACAGGTGATGCAAGAAAAAAACCAAAGGCAGTAATAAAAGAGGCAAGCTTTTTAATTGACATAACTTTACAATACCATAAATAAATTTCGAATTACTAATATCTAATTTGCAAATAGCTAATATCTAATATCTAATATCTAATATCTAATATCTAATATCTAATATCTAATATCTAAACAATGTCTAAATAATAAATTTCTAAATTTTTGAGGAATTATGATTTTTATTTAGAAATTAGATATTACTAATTAGAAATTTCATCTACTACTGAATCAAACATTCACTGCAACTGACAGTCAAAGCTGGGTCAAAACTACATTGGTTACTGGTCAAAACTCCTTTTTGACAGAACTGTTTACCAGTTTTTTCACCAACCTGACAGTACTGATAATAGCCACTGCATGAGACAGGATCTGCTGCAGCACTGGTTACAGAAGAGTTTGTATCAATAAATATATTAGCATTTGTGACCTGGGAAAGAATATCTTTAGCAGTACCTGATAAAACAATATTTGAATCAGAAGTGGATCCCGGCTGGTGTTCAACCTGTATAACTGTTTTACCGGCTGCTTTGGCTTTGAAATTTATCACTGCAAAAGTACCGATGCCACTAAATCCTGATTCACTGGAAAGTGATGCTCCTGAAACCTGAGCAATACCTTTGGTATTATCAAAATTTGCCACCGGATAGTCAGGATAAATCCGGCCGATTTCAACAAAGCCACTTCCTGATGCTTCTAAAAACTGTGGGTCGTATTTTAAAACAATATCAGTACTATCGGTTGATTTCCCTCCTGTAACAACTTTGATAGTAAGCGGAACCATTTCACCAATCTGATAAGTAGATTTTGAAGGTAAAGCAACGATTTGAGCTTCGGAAAGGTTAGTTATTTGTTCAGTATCTGAATTTAAAACGGCTTTTTGACCATAAATGGTCTGAAATCCCCACCAGGCTTCTCCGGCAATAATTATTACCAGAATAAGCAAAAATATCATTGGCATTTTTTTCTTCCATGGTGCCTGAACCGGAAGTGGAGTGGCAGATTTATATACTTGTGGTGCTATTTCATTCATCTTTTCTTTATTTTATCATCCTGTTACTGCAGGGTAAAAATTGCCGAACTCTGACCCTGCTGAACCTGATCGTTTCCTGCCCCTCTGGAATTACCGGAACCAGCTGAGTCCGGTGCATCATCTTTGGCATTAAAATCATACTTCATACAGGCCCAGTCAACTGAATTTACTTTTTTATCACGGTTAAAATCACCTGTTAAAACCGCGCTGGCGGAACTATCCAAAATCCGCCATTGTTTGACCAATTCAGCCCTATCCAACGCGTTAATCTGACCATCCCCGGCAGCTGGAGAAATATCTCCGATCGGCAAAACGAAAGGTTTTCCGTCTGGCCCATTAATAATAGTTGTGCCTTCCATTCCGGTAAAACTGGCATTTCTTCTGACAGAGTAGGGGGCTTTCAGAGAAATAATATAAGGAGTCCCAGCTGATAATTTAGTCTTAAGTCCCTGCAAAAGACCATCTTTATCTATCACTGCGGTTTCTTCAATTTTTTTCTCTGGTGCATCAGGGGAGAAGAGTGCAACTTTGACGCTGGTGACATCTGTCGCACTATTTTCCCGGCAAAAAACTTTAGCACCGACTGACAGAGAAGAAACATTTACTTCGCAGGTTTGGGTAGGGGCGACCATCGAGTCTGCTCTTTTAAATCCTAAAGTATACTTCTGGCCTGTCTCACCTGATCCTTTGATCAAACCGGTAATTGCAGTATCAGACCATGAACTGATCTCCACTGCTGAGGTATTAGCTGTAATGGTCCCTTTTTCAGCGCCTAAGTTAGTTCCGGTAACTGTGACTTTGACATTTTTATTGATGATATCGAGACTGCAATTGATATTACTGATGACCGGAGTAGGGGCTAGCATAGTAAAGGAGATATGGTCAGTTAGAGTCTGATTTCCGGAATTTCGATATTCAACCCATATCTGTTTAGCCCCAGGAGCAGCTGCAACAGTAAAATTTGTAACTATAGTAGATCCGGTAAATGACACCCATGCAGCCTGAGCCAGTCCTGATTGAGTTTCAGACAAGCGGTAGCTATTTCCGACTGGAGCTGATGATGCACTGGTAGTAGCTGAGGAAGTAGGGGATGTGGCAGGTAAAAAAGATGCTGAAGCTGATGAAGTTGGAGAACTGACAGAAGAAGGAGTTGCACCTACAACTGCCGAAGCCTGAACTGATGCCACAGCAGATGGGGAGGGAGAGGTAGCAGGTGTCTGACCACAGGGACCATTATTACATCCGGTATTATCATCATCACCAAAAACAGTAAAATGTGGCAAAAATGCAAACCATGACATAGTCGGTTTAGCTGCAGCTGGTTTTGTGGGAGCAGGAGGAATGTTATTAAGCTTCTCAATCACTTTACAATCTGCATTGGTGGCACCGGCTGATTCATCTTCTATCATGGCTGTGCTAGTATTTCCTGGAACAGTATCCCATCGTGGTATTGACTGATCATAGTACCTAAAGGAACCAGTAAATACTTTTCCATTTACCCCTCCCGGATTGTTATTTATTTTATTAGCGATATAAATACTGTCTTCACTATTGGCATCCACTATTCCTATATCACCATTATTTTCGACAATATTATTACAAAACGCATTGTTTGGAATAACTTTTTGGGCAATAGTGGTAATTCCATTACGCGCCATATTGCTTATACCGCGATAACCATTATTAATAATGGTATTATTCAGAATCTTATTTTTCCCAACCGCTCCGTCTTCATCCATCAACAAAGAAATTGCACCGCCACTTTTTAAGTAATTATCTTCACCTGTTCCACTATTATTTCCGGTAAAAACACTATTATCTATAACATTTTCGCTACTTGGTGAATCAAGTGAAACACCACTTCCTTTATTGTTTGTTATTTGTGAGTTGGAAATTCTGACATTTTTAACTGTATCTAATCCTGCTGAAGAAGCAGTCTGTTTTTTATAAATAAGCCAAATACCGTGCCAACTAAAACCATCAACTTTAATATTATAAAGTAACCCTTTTTCAAGTTGACGTAATTTTATTCCAACACAACACTGAAGTAAGCCTGACTCCTGTCCTAATCCCTGTAAAGTCATATCTCGTACGACAATATTTGTATGTCCATAATTGGTGTCATTAGCTAATATCCCGTCTTCATTTTGCAATAAGGAAGCATCAAGCTTCAAAATAGTTTTATCTATGCCATCTCCAAAAAACGTCACATTGGAAAACACTCTGATTTTCTCGGTGACATTGTATGTCCCGGTTGGTGCGTAAACCGATCCACCAGAGGCTTTGACCTGATCTAAAGCTGCTTGAATTGCTACTGAAGTAAATCCGTTAACTTTGATTACCGGACCGGGAGTTATAAAAACATTTGAAGAGGCAGCAGGGGAGGGAGAGGTACTGGTACCTGTACTGGCTACAGAAGTAGGCGAAGCTGATATTGTTGAGGATGGTTGGGATGTGGAGAGTCCAAACGGATTTGTTAATTTTAAGGGAATAGTATTACAGGTTGCTGATTTAACACCATTTACGGTTGTTATACAGTTTCCTTCAGCTAGCTGTATTAGCTCACCTGAAGCATTAGAGCGGAATGTCTGCTGTTGTTTTACCAAATACAAAGCCAAGGGGAGCGTGAGCGCAATAAAAACTAAAACAGCTACCGAAATAAGATTGCGTCTTGTACCAAAAAACTCACGCAGAGATTGCATACTAATATCTTTACTTAAATCGTGAAAATAGTCAATCAGATCTTATATTGTGCGACAAGGATCCGGATAGATCAGATTAGATCTGATAGATCGGATAAGATCAGAATGCATATTGATTTTCGGTTTTTTTTTGGTAATATGCAAAAATGATTAAGGATGTTACAGATTTAGAAATTTATAAATTAGCATTGAATTTGTTACCACGATTATACATTCTACTAAATATGCTGCCAAAATCTGAAAACTATTTAGTAGATCAAAGTAAAAGGTCAGGCACATCGATACCAT
Source organism: uncultured Gammaproteobacteria bacterium (assembly GCA_964446685.1). Lineage (GTDB taxonomy): Bacteria > Patescibacteriota > Microgenomatia > Daviesbacterales > UBA10151 > CAZWRN01. The sequence continues at coordinate 24,872 of CAYUPO010000015.1, forward strand.
CTAATATAGCTGAAGGTTTTGCTAAAAGAATTTTTGAACTTGAATTCAAACGATACTTACTTATAGCATTAGCTTCTTGTGATGAACTAATTTCTCATTTACGAACAATTCAAATTATAGTTCCAGAATTAACAGAAGAAGCTGGAAACTTAATAAATGAATATAAAACCTTAGCTAAAAGAATTAACAGAACCAGATCAGTATGGCATTTCAAAGGAATAACCTCGTCCGATCTCATCTGATCTATCTGATCTTATCCGCTCTAGCCTCGAAGCCCAAAAAGGGGTCTAAAACGGCTGCAAGGAGGGGGAGAGCTACAATACATCATTTGGTATTTTAGCCTTTTGTGGCAACCCAATCTTAGTTGCCAAAATATAATAAATTTGGTAATTAACAGCAAAAAAAATAGTTAAAAAATTGACAAAAACGGCCATAAATCAGCGCTACCAGTTTGCCAGCCTCAGGGACACTTTATTGTGCTTATTAATGGTTTTTATGGTCTCCCCCTGAAAACCCTTTCTATGACGTCGCATAATTATCATTGTGCGACATCGAGCGTAGAGAGTAAAAAATAGACCCAAATATGGTGGAAACAGGCACAAAAGAGCAATCCAAGAGAAAGAGCAGCTTTCCTGCTTCTGTCCATAGCTAGCTTCAACTGCTATTAGATCTTGCTCAAAAAAGAATTACCTGCCTTATCATTTTCCTATAGTTTTCACGCGTGTAAGTAAATTTGGATGTTATTCAGATGGAAGATATACCCCTGAATAATTCAGCTGTGGTATTTTGTGCGTGATTTGTGCCTATTTAGTCTCCAGTTTTACCTCTATTCCCTACACTAGTAAGGCTTATAGTATTTAGTTTCACGACTTTTTCACGAATACATCAAACTATATCACTCACTCCTCTACTTCCCCACTTCCCTAATTTATGTAAACAAAGATGTAATAAATAAAATAATGCTAAATAGTACGCCTCCGACGCTCGAATATTCCAGTACATTACGCTTATTAACCCGCTCTTTCAGCAGCTCCAGCACGATCCCCAACACGGCATAGGTTATTGAATTAAGAAAAAGCGACAAAACCAGAGGTGAAGCTGACCAAAAAGACAGTGTGACAGCAGCTTCCCCCAGAATAAGAGAAATAATGGCCGAATAAATGACAATATGTGAGGTTAGATTCTCAATTTTGACGGCCCACAGGCTCTGCATTATGATCGGAAATGAAGTAATAAAAAAGACTACCCCATTCCAGTAAAAAGGCAAATTAAGCGAAAAAAGAATGCTGTGCAGCAAAATTAAAGTAAAAATACTGTAAACAAAGTTGGCAGTAGTAGCTGCTCTGTAAAGAGGGATAGCTCTATCAGAAGCGACATGAAAGACGTTTTGAGCAAGCAGTAGACAATAAAAAGACAAACCAAAAAAAATTGCCATTGGTATCCGAGTCAGCCATCTGATCTGCTGAAACAGAAAATAAAATCCGACAATCGATAAAGTATAAAAAAGAGGCAATATCAAAACTGTAGCAGCTTTGGTTTTAGTCATTCCTCTTAGTAGCGACCAAAAGGACAATACATAACTAATAAGCCCTAAAATGACGATGTAATGGTATTTTCTAAACAAAACAATGTTCTGATGGGTGACGATAATAAAACCTAAAAAAACGATAATCGAAGTTAGAATTATTTTCTGTCTTTTACTGAGAAGCGAATCAAAAATTAATAATAAATTTTTCATAGTCCATTTTCTATCATCAATCGGCTACTTTGAAGCTATTTTTAACACATGGCAAATAGCAATCGCAACTGCGTCTGTGGCGTCGTCGTTAAATGATTTTTTGCGGGTTAACCCGACTTTTGGTGAAAATAGTTCTCTGGCCTTCTCCCCGTCTTTTCCTAAAAAGTTTCTGACACCTTCATGAACCATTTTTTTGTCAGCTTTTCCGCTTCCGGCAACCATTAATTTAACTGACAGACCGCTGTAATTTTCAACCGGTATCCTGTGCATTCCGGCTGATAGCAAGATCACTCCCCTAGCCTGTCCGACTGTGATGGCTGTCTTGGTATTCGCTCCAAAAAAAAGCATCTCAATAGAGATCATATCAGGCTGATGTTTGGAGATTATTCCTTCCAGTTCGTGATGCAGCATCACCAGCCGGTTTTCCATTATTTCCTCTTTGGGAGTTGAAATATAGCCATAATCAACCAGTTCGATCTGGTAATCAAATTCCCTTCCCAAAATATCATCCGGCACCTTTATCAGGCCATAACCGGTTGTCGCAGTTCCAGGATCAATACCAAGGATTATCATAGGGTTTAGTCATTATAACAGACGATAAGAAGGTACAAAAATTTCTAATTACTAAAGACGGAGTCGCAAGCTATGCTTATTTCTAATTGCACTAAATAAATCGCAATTACTAAGGACTAAAACTTAGAAATTTAATAATTTGACATTATTTAGAACTTAGAAATTAGAAATTAGAAATTTGTTTTATAAAGTTTTAGCTACTTCTTCCGAGATATCAAAATTTGAGGAAATACTTTGAATATCGTCATGATCTTCCAGTCTTTCACTAAAATTTAATACTTTCTCGGCTATTTCTTTATCAGTAATATTTACAATTGTGGTCGGTTTATACATTATTTCGGCCGATTCCACTGCAAATCCATATTGAGTAACTTTATTACTCAACTGGTTTGTATTTGTAGGAGTGGTGTAGACCAGATATTTCTTTCCTTCTTCAGTTTCCAGCAGTTCCAGATCTTCAGCACCGGCATCAATCAGTTCAAGTTCTTCATCGTCAATACTGCCACCTTTTGATTTAACTTTGACCAGTCCTTTTTTATCAAACATAAACAAAACACTGCCAGTTGAGCCTAGTGAACCGCCACTTCTTTCAAATAAATTTCTGATTTCCGCAATTGATCGGTTTTTATTATCTGTCACACCCTCAACAATAAATGCTACTTTGCCTGGACCAAAACCCTCAAAATGAATCTCTTCAAAAGTCTGACCTGGTAGACGGCCCAACCCCCTGTCGACTGCCCGCTGAATATTTTCTTTGGGCATATTGACATCCCGAGCCTGTTCTAAAGCTATTCGCAGCCTCGGATTAGTATTTGGATCTTCACTCCCCCCCTCTTTGGCAGCCAGGGCAATAATATTTGCCAGCTTCGTAAAGGTCATTCCCCTTTTTTGATCTGCCATCCCTTTTTGTCTTT
>CAYUPO010000016.1:0-26504 GCA_964446685.1 uncultured Gammaproteobacteria bacterium
CCTAATGTTGGGAAAAGTACTTTGTTTAACTCGCTTTTGAAAAAGCGGGTGGCTTTGTCTGCTAATTATCCTTTTGCGACTATTGAACCAAATACTGGAATTGTTCCGGTGCCTGATGCGAGGTTGCAAAAGTTGGCTGTGCTTACTGCGAAGGAGGAGGGGATGATTCCGGGGGAGATCCTGAAACAAGTTCAGGATGACAAGGGTGGGGTTAAGGAGGATAAAGGAGGAATTGATTCTATCGCTTCGCTCCAGAATGACGTAAGTGGAGGGATCCAGAATGACATTAGGAAGTATTTGCCTCCTATTATTTATGCGACTGTCGAGTTTGTTGATATTGCGGGTCTAGTAAAGGGTGCATCAGAAGGTGCTGGACTTGGTAATAAATTTTTATCGCATATCCGCGAAGTGGATGCGATTGTTCATGTTTTGAGGGATTTTGAAGATACCAATATCGTCAGAGAGGGGAGTACTGACCCTGTTTCAGATCGAGATACCATTGAGACCGAGCTAGCACTAGCTGATATGCAGGTGATGGAAAAACTGATTGCAGCACAGGATAAAGCAGCCAGGACTACTGGAGCGGATCCTATTGAGAAGCAGAAGTTGGAGATATTACAAAATATTGAAAAAGAATTAGCCGAGGGGCGTGTTTTAGGAAGATTTAAGATTCAGGATTTAAGATTAGAGAATTGGTTTCAGACTTTGCCACTTTTGACCACTAAGCCAATTTTATATGTTTACAATGTGTCTGAAGATTCTTACCAAGATAGATTGGCTCAAGGAATGACCAATCCAAATGAAATGATAGTTTCAGCCAAACTCGAAGAAGAATTGGTTGAACTCTCGGATGAAGAACGAACAGAATATCTAGCTGAACTTGGGATCAAAGAAACTGGTCTGGAAAGGCTGATCAAAAAAGCTTATCAAATGCTTGGTTTAGCATCATTTTTGACAGCCGGTAAAAAAGAAGTCAAAGCCTGGACTATCAAGCAAGGGATGAAAGCGCCTGAAGCTGCCGGGGTGATCCATACAGACTTTACCAAAAAGTTTATCCGAGCTGAAGTGATCGAGTTTGATAAACTGGTCGAAGCTGGGAGTCGGGGAGTGGCTAAGACCCACGGCTGGGTCAGGACAGAAGGTAAAGAGTATCTAGTCAAAGACGGCGATATTATTGAGTTTTTGATCGGAAATTAAATATTCTTACATAACCATTGACGAAGCTATACTAAGCTGGTGATAATGAATAGATGAAATTAAACCAAAAAGGTGCGATCCCTGTCTTACTAGCTGTCAGTGCTGTTGTACTGCTGGGATTTATGGTTTTGACCTCTGTTTTACCTTCAAAAAATAAACTTTTATCTTCTCTGTTTCCGAAATCCAATTCTTATGCTGCTTCAGCTTTTTTAGCAACCTTTGATGGACTGCCTGCCACTCCACAGCCTTTTTTGGATAGCCCGCAGTCAGCCAACTGGGATGTGGCTGTTCATTCACGGGATATTAAAAATTGGCTTCAATTGACACCGTTTGAAGCTCAGCATGGCCCAGACTGCGCTCCGCCAATTGATGCCATGGGAGGGCTTGTGACTCATCATAACGATGGTAGTTATCATAGCGCTGTTTTTAAATGTAAAGATCATTTGATGACAACGATCCGGGCCGGACTACACAATGCACCGGATGAAGCAACCTCCCAACCGGGAGAGAATGACGGCTACGGGGTGATTTATCTGACCCCAAATCAATTGGCTGATTTTAATACTGGCGAAGTTGTGATTTCCTGGGAGATGGCAACTCTGCGGACTTCAACCCGAGACTGGGTTGATGTCTGGATAACTCCATTTGAAGACAATCTGCAGCTGCCACTCTATGATTGGCTGCCGGATCTAAACGGTGAACCAAAAAGAGCAATTCATGTCAATATGAATCAGTTTAATGGTTTGACAACCTTTGGTGGTGAACAATTTAACAATTATGAACCTGTGGGAGTTGATGAATGCTGGTGGTGTACTCTGGAAGACAAAATGACTACATCTCCTCAGAAAAGATCTAAATTCGAACTGCGACTTAGTAAAACTCACCTGAAATTTAGCATGCCAGCCGGACAAGTGGATGTCACAGGTGCCCCGATTAATGGAGGTCAGGAGTTGGTCTGGATTGATAAAACATTTGAAACCCCGCTTGACTGGGGAAGCGGAGTTGTCCAGTTTGGGCATCATTCTTATAATCCTTCCAAAGATTGTACTTACAATCCAGCCACTCCTTACAAAACCTGTTATGCCAACACCTGGCATTGGGATGCTTTTTCTATCTCCAATGCGACTCCTTTTACTTTGATAAAAGGGGATAGGCGATTTGTTGCCAAGGGGATTGGAACTGATAACACGGATGTGGTGAATTTCCCTCAGCCGGCTCCAGCCAATGCATTTTTGCGGTTTAGTGCTGTTGGTGTAGTGGAATATAGTTTGAATAATGGTCAGTCATATACTACGGCCCCTTTGCAGCGGGCTTCGCGTTCAATTGACGGAACACGCGGATTGGGTACAGCCAATAATTATTTTTTATCCGTACCACCAGGCACACAATCTGTTAAGTTCAGATTGAGTGGTGAAGGCTGGTATATGGGATTTCCACTAATTGCTAAAGATTTTGCAATCTGGTCACTTAGTTCTCCGGCTGCTTCACAAGTCCCATCTGTTGCGCCAAGCCCTGTTTCATCTCCAACGCCAGTGGCATCAGTCAAACCAGGAGATATTGATGGAAACGGCAGGGTCGATATTTTTGATTACAATATTTTACTGACTAATTTCGGTAAATCAGGCCAGAATATTCCGGGGGATTTCGATAAGAATAGTCGAGTTGATATCTTTGATTTTAATTTCCTGTTAACTAACTTCGGTAAATAAATAACCTCTTGAGTGCTGGATGTACTTAACAGATTTTTAACTGCCAGCCGGTTTTAATAATAAACGAAGAGAGATTGCCGCCAAATAATTCTGGATTTAATGTCATTATCTCTCTGAATTTGGAACCTGATCCCAGTGAATTTTGTGCAATCTTCCAGAGCGAATCACCTGACTGTACCTGATAAATGCAGGAAGTTGCTGTTTTTTGATTGGCTGATAGAGTAGGGGATGGCTTTTTGGAAAATGGATTGAGACTTGCAATCTTTGAGGTAATATCAGCTAATTTGCCCTTAGTTTTGATCTGCTTTACCTGACTAAATTGGCCGGCAGTACATCCATTAGTGGCGCGGATTTTGAAGAAGTAGGTCGAATTAAATTGGAGTGATGAAATAGTTCGGTTTAAAATCCATTCTTTGCCGTTATAACCGAAGTTGTCACTATACTGATTTGCCTGAGACGAAGTACCGTAGGAAATCTCATACCCCGATGTGTTAGTTGAAGTGGTTGTAAAATGCAGTCTGACAAAACTACCTGCTGTATCAACCTGGAAAAGATCCGGAATTTGTGAAGGTGAAGTATTATTACAGCTAGGTGATGAGGCCGAACCAGGTGAAGCCTGAGATAATGAATTATTTTCAGCAGACGGAGAAGGAGATGGAGTAGGTGACGGAGTGGGGGTTGGAGCTGAGAGTTGGATATATCCCAATCTGATTGTATGAGGTTGTGCCCCGGATGGAGGAATATCGCCATTTACCCGAAATGCCATAAAAATCCGGTCTGTTGCCGCATGTCTATCGCTCATCATCACCGGTATATCTGCGCCTCCGTTTGCTCCGGCTGTTCCTCCTGGACTGGTATAAAAAGTAGTCGCAGATGAAAGGGTAGATCCATCGTATGTTTTATATTCAATCGATCCATTTGCTCCATTGGTGGTTGAAGTGACATAGGAGATATAAAGTTTATTACCGGTATTATCATAAGCCAAATCGATTGTTGGAGCATAAGAGTGAGCACCCAAAGCGCTGTAAACATCAACAGTTGAAGAAACAGTATCTGATGAATCTAAAGAGGCAAATGAAACAGTATCTCCATCTCCACCTGCTTTCCATCTGGGCCAACCAATATACAACCTGTCATTGGTCGTATCCAACACTGGTTTGGTGAGCAATTGCCATTTAAGTGTGTTACCACCTAAAGAGCTTTGCATCTGACCAATTGTTCCTAAATTGGTTGTTCCACCACTCCAGTTTTGGCTTCCGGCGTTCCAGTCCATCCGGTAACCCAAAATTGCCGAAGTACCTCCTCCAGAAATATCAGCTGCTGGAAAAATATATAAATCATTTTTGTGTGCACCACTCCCACCACGGATTAAGGCAGCCACACCGGCTGATCCGGTGGTTGTTGAGCCGTAGATTTTATCGGCCTCAACTGCTGGTGGATCGGTAGAAAATGTATCGGCTGTTCCGTCAAGTGAAGTCCAGTTCCCTGCAGTGCCATCTGCATTCGTCATACTCAGTTGCCTCATAGATGCTCTAACCTCTGCTAGATTTGTGCCTGATTTCCCCCAGATAGCTACCAGTGATCCATGAGCCGATCCATCATCTTTCCAGATCGCTACTGGATGTTCGAAACTGCGGGAGGAAGAGGTATCCAATTGTAAATTAACACCAGCATCCATCCGCTGGATTGAAGTAATATTATTAGAACCATCACGGGTTATTGAATAGCGCCTGTAAATAATGCCGTCATTTGAATCCGTAGCACTCCAGACTAAATGAAGTACATCATCAATAGTGTCATAGGCCATCGATGCCCGGGTCAAAAAACCATAACCTTCAGTGGACTGAGTCCAGGTAGCACCTTCATCATTTGAAAACAGAAAATGGGTCGTGGGGCCGGTCCGGTTTTGGGTAGTGATAATAAATTTGCCATATTTATCAGTCACCCAGACCGGTGACTGTGCCCAAGTTATACAGTCTGGTGAACAATCTGCAGCATCAGTTGTACCTGGATCAGAGTATGTTCCTTCGGCCAAAATCTTGGGAGTAAAGTGGGATAAAGCAATAATAAAAAGGAAACAAAAGAAAGCAAGCAGTGTGATAAATTTGATTGACATTTTATAACGTGTACTAATCAAAATATCAGATAAAACATCCCCTTACAATACTCCCAAATATGTATATTATATTGAAGCATTTAGTGAAAATATGACTCTTGTCAAAAGAGATAAATAAACTCTAGTATTAACTAATGATCATAAATAACCAAAAAGGTGCAGCCCCACTTATTTTCCTATTAATAGTTTTTGCAGTGATTGGATTTATCACCATCACTAATTTTGCCCCTTTTAAAAACGGCCTGCTTTCCTCAATTTTTAAAAAAGACGCTTCTCATGCATCCGGAGGCACAGTCAACTTGTCACTGCTTCCAGGACAACAAAACATAAATCCTGGAGGATCTTTTAAAGTTGATGTGATGATGGATCCGCAAGGCGCACAGGTCAGTGCGGCTCAAATTCAGGTTAACTTTGATCCAAAAATAGTTCAGGCGACACAGATATCAAATAGTGGAATGTTTACCCAGACATTAATGCCTGGCAGTATCTCTGAGGGGAAAGCGGCGATCACTCTGGGAGCATCTCCCTCAGGGACAGTTACAGGTACTGGTGTGATAGCTACAATTATGTTTAATGCTTTAACAACTCCGACAAATTCATCTCAAATTGTTTTGGATCCTTCCCTGACGATGGTGGCAGCTATTGGGGTTGATACCAATGTAGCAGGGATACTCACTCCGGCAGCTATCAGTATTGGTTCTCCAACATCAGCTGCGGCATCATCAACACCATTACCTACACCTCAGATGTCGCCCAGTCTTCTTCCATCACTGAAACCGAGTCCGGTTCAGACACCAACCCCAGTCCCATCACCAACTGTAGTTCCAAGTGCGAATTCCAACACAGTTAAACTGGAAGCTGAATCAATGAGTTTGATAGCCAATTCAAGGGCTCTGCAAATTTTTGCTGATACTCAGGCCTCAGGTGGCAAAGCTGTGGTGTTTTATTCAAACGCCACATCTACCGGAACATTTACACTTCCTGCGAAAACAGCTTCTTTTAATATCAGGGCAAAAGGTGATCTATGCAAAGGAGCGCCACAGATGATATTAAAGATTGATAATGTTCAGGTTTCCCGAAAAGCCACGTCAGTGTCATCATCCGGTTGGGTTGATTACTTATTTACAAAGTCGCTAAACCCGGGAACACATACTCTATCTGTGACTTTTACCAATGATTATACAAATTCCAGAGGTGGCACCTGTGACAGGAATCTCCGAGTTGATCAAATCACATTTAAATGAAGATAAGCTCTAGCGATGTATTGACAAGGATCACATAAAAAGAGATATTAAAGGTATACCATGATTAATTTGCTGCCCAGTAAAAAAATCGGTCAGTCCGGTATTGTTATGCCGGTACTGCTGTTACTCATTGCTGTTATAGGCATTTTAGGATATCTCTTAGTCAGTTCAACACTCCCTTTTAAAGACACCTTTCTTGGTTCACTTTTTCCTAAATCCTCTTCTAAAGCCGCTGGTGTAGTTGATCTTTCTCTTGTGCCAAATGTAGTAAATATTAAGCAAAATGATACCTTTTTGATTGATGTAACTATTGATGCTAAAACAGAGCAGCCAACAGCAATGGAACTGGAAATAAATTATGATCCACAGTATTTGCAGGCCACTGCTTTGGAACCGGGATTCTTTTTTACTAAATCTCTGGTGGCACCAGCTATTACCTCCGGCAAAGCCACAGTTACTCTGGCTCAGGATGTAAATGGTTATAAATCCGGTACCGGAACCATCGCCACATTGGCTTTTAAAGCTTTACAAAATACTGCTTCACCCGCCATGGTTACAATTAATCCAACTAATACTCAGATAGCGGCAATCGGACAGTCCAGTAATGTTTTAGGAAATATTTCAAATAGCAGTGTCACTGTCAGTCAGCTAGCTGCAGTTACAAAAAATTCACAGCTGGCTTTGTCTGCACCAGCCACTTCCCAGACAGTTGGAAGCGAATTTGCTGTTACTGTCAGAGCTAAAACAGCCACCGATTCAGCCAATCTGTTTGTTTCTAAACTAAGTTTTGATCCGGCTAAGCTGGAAGTTTCACGAATTGATACCGCTGGATCGTTTATTACGCAGTGGGTTAATAATAATAGTTTCGATAATAATAACGGTAAAGTTTCACTAATTGGTGGTGTCCCATCCCCAGGTTATCAAAGTAATAATTTAGTAACTATGGCGACTGTTTATTTTACTGGTAAAGTCGCTGGGAGTACGACAATCAACCTTGATGCAGCATCAGCTATTTACAGAAATAGTGATAATCAAAATATATTAGGGTCTTTGACTGATGCAACCGTTGCATTGTCAGCTCCGGCTGTTTCACCATCTCCAGTTGTCTCTCCATCACCAGTTGTTTCACCTTCACCTGCAGTATCTCCGTCTCCAAGTGCAGCAGCTTCGGTTGCTCCTTCCCCGGTTGTCTCTCCATCACCTAGTGCTGCGGCTTCGGTTGTCGCCAGTGCTTCACCTGTTCCATCTCCATCTCCAGCCGTAGCATGTGCTGTTTCTCAAGCTAGCTGGATGGCTACTTCCAATCCAATTAACGCTGGTAAAGTTGTTAGCTTAAATATCACCGGAACCGGAAGTTGTTCGGGTAAGCTGCTAACATTTACTGTTTTGGAAGATGATGGTGCCTTTGGAACAGATACGGTTAAAAACCAGCCACCTGTTGTCCGGTTTGATGCCAACAATAGCGCCACAACATCCTGGCTGACTGAATTCCAGACAGACGGTTTTAATGGAATAAACAATCCACCTGAATACTACTTCAATGTACTTCTTGAAGGTGCAGCATCTTCAGTCAAATCAGCCTCACCTCTGTTGGTTGTTAGTGAAGCTACACCTGGACAATATATCAAAGGTGATGCTAACAGAGATGGCAATGTTGACTTCACTGATTTGTCAATCATGATGTCTAACTGGGCTAAAACATCCGGTTTCAATGATGAACTGGATTACAATGACGATGGAGTAATCAACAGCTTTGACTTTGCAGGCATAGTACAGCTGCTCTTCCTGGCCGGCCTGGTAAGTTAATCAGATAAAGTAATCATCTCAGAAATTAGTAACTACGTGAGATAAAAGAACTACCAAAGCTATTACTTTATTGGCTTCGATTGTCTCACTGTAATGGATAAACTAGTTTTTTTGTAATCAAAAAAGAGTCTCAGCATTAAGTATTGAATTTGAATAACTAAACAGGTACAATTAGCCTCGGTTGTAAATATATATGAATAATTATCGTTTAACATTAATAGTCAAAGAGTCACTGGAAGAAAAAGAGCGTAAAGCTTTGTTTGATGATGTGGTCAAAAGCTTTGGTGAACTGACAAAAGAAGATTCATGGGGAGTCCGTCCTTTTTCATATCCAATTCAGCATCAGGCAAAAGGATTTTATATGCATTATGAATTTAGCTCAGATCCATCTTCCATCCTGGCTTTGGATAAAAAACTCAGATTAAATGAAGATGTTTTGCGTTTTCTATTGATGAAACATGAACCACGAATTATCAAAAAATCCCAAACAGTCAAAAAAGCTGAACGAGCCGAAGCCGCAACAAAAAGCAAAGAATAAAGTTTTTTGATTTTAGGATTTTACTTTTTGAATTTGTTTCGAATTTAGTGCTTCGTATTTAGAATTTAAATTAATATGGCCTCAAGATCCTGGAACAAAGTAGAATTAATTGGTAATTTAACCAAAGACCCCGAGCTCAGATTTACCCCCAATGGCGCAGCTGTTGCTACTTTTTCAATCGCCACCAACCGAACATTTGTTATCGACGGAGAGAAAAAAGAAGAAGCTGATTTTCACCGCATAGTTGCCTGGAATAAACTAGCTGAACTTTGTAATCAGCTTTTGAAAAAAGGTAATAAAGTCTTTGTTTCAGGACGGCTTCAGAACAGACAGTGGGAAGATCAACAAAGTGGTCAGACCAGATATATGACTGAGATCGTACTGGAAGATATGATTCTTCTGACCAGTCGGGGTGGAGAAGGCGGAGATTATAGTGCCGATATGAGCGGAGGAGATGACGGAATGCCAGCCAGACAAATGGAAGAGATGCCCAAAGCTGAAACTCCAAAACCCGCAGCCAAAGAATCAAAATCAGACGAACCCAAAAGAGAAAAACCAGTTAAAGAAGAAGTAGAAGATTTGGACGACTTGCCCTTCTAGACAGAAAATTCAGAGTATCCGATTTATCAGCAGAATCAGATAACAGAAAAATTCAGATTAGCAGATAAATCATTTTTTATTGTAATCTATACATTTATTCCGTAAGCTATTGATCATTTTAGATATTACCTTATACTCATCTATCACTTGATTACAAAGTTCTAAATCAATATTAGGTACATGACAAGCCAAGACTTGGATCAGTCTGGCATGCGTGATTGTTTCATCGCTGGAGCCCATGCCAATCTCAAGATATCTTTTCCATTCTTTATCAGATCTCCTTTTTGCAAACCCTTCAGCTATATGTGCTGGTATACCCTCGGCTGATGAAGTAATTTGTGCTCTTAATTTGAAATGAGAGTTAGGTATTTGTTTTTCCAGTCTATAAACTATATGCAATGCCTCAACTGAACGATTGTAAACATCTAAATCGGTTACATCATAAATCATGTTCTGGAGTATAACACATGAGTTTTCCGACATGTCTGATATATCTGTTATCTGATTATCTGATTCTGCTGAAACTCCGAATTTTCTGTTAGGTTTCACTGTTGCTTCCTAGCCTCGTGTCAGGTATAATATTGAAGTTATGTCAAACATTAAGAAAGTCTGTTTCTTTTGCGAAAATAGTAAAAATCCGGATTATACTGATTCTGGGACTTTGAAAAAGTTCATGTCAGACCGGGCTCGTATTGTGTCAAAACAGCGAACAGGTGCCTGCAGTAAACACCAAAGACAGATCACAAAAGAAATAAAACACGCTAGACATTTAGCCCTCATGCCATTTGTTCCAACTGTTTAACACCCCTCGGTTATTTTTCACTATATTATCTCAAGCCCTTCGACTTCGTTTACACTGAGTTTATCGAAGTGCTCAGGGTCAAAATAACAGTTGTGGTATTAAATGATCATTCTCATTATTTACTTGATACGTGATACCTGACACATGATACACTTACAATAATGCCTGCCCTGACTGGTGTATTTAACCTATTCTCTCAACTCGATACTATTACGGCTGCTGATATTGCGGCTTTTGGAGGTACTCAGATAGAGCATCATAGCTTTGAAAATCATTTAGCAAACAGAATTTTATTTCCCCAAACTATAGCATCATCCAAGCAGGAACTGGATCTCGACTTTCTGATCCTGGCTCTGGCTGTCCAAAAACAGCCTGAGGTATTTTATGATGCCAGTCAAAACCGGATAATTATTCCTCAGCAGGCTGTATTCTTTTTTCCGCCTCTTACCAGACTAATTTCAGTTATTTTGCTTAGTATTCCTGATAAGAAAGTAACAGAGCTCTGGCTGAAGGAAGGAAATAACCAGCAAATCATCGGCAGTTCCATTCCAGCATCCTTTATTGAAGAGTTAAATATTCCAGGGGAGATAAAAATCTTTATTGAAGGAGAGATGAAAACACTGATCCCAAATCAGCTAAATCTGATCCCTACAACCCAGAAACAAGTTAAAATCCAGTTTGATCAAACCAGGTCCATAACTACTGTCGGAGGATCCCTGGGGATTTTTGTTGATTTACGAAGGGGTAAAGTATGAACGGTTTAGTCAATATCAGGCCACGGGTGGTACCAAATAGGTGTGTTAGAGTTATCCGAAAAATAAAAGGATCCGGGACTTTGGCTGTTGTAAAAAATCAGGAGGTAGCACCGCATGACATTATCGGTACCTCGATGTTAAGCGCTGGATTTAGTGTGATTAATTTAGCTAAAGAACTAAATCTAGCACCTCTTTCGGCAATAAAAACTTTAAAAAAGGCAATTGGTGTTCCGATCTATAAAGGTGAATTATTAGCTCAGAAAAAAAGTTTGTTTGGAAGTAAAAATGTGGTTGCTCCCACTGACTGTCTGATTGAGAAAGTGAATGAGCAAACTGGGGAACTGATTTTAAAAATGCTACCTAAAAATATTCCACTTTTGGCGGGTGTCTTTGGCATTATCGATGAAATAAATACTCTGACTGGTGAGGTTTATATCAAAACTATGGCAACTCAAATTATCGGAGTTTATGGATCTGGTCGGGAAAGGGGAGGCTTTCTCAGAATTTTAGGCGGTCCATCAGATCTGATTAATGCCAATCAGATTACTCCTGCCATGAAAGGAGATATTTTGGTGGCGGGGGGACTTGTCTTTGGTCTGGCCTTAAAAAAAGCCATGGAATATCAGATTGATGGACTGATAAGCGGAGGTATGAATATGGATGATTATGTCTCTATTGCCGGATCTTTGTATGAATCAAAAAAAGCACATAGTGATATCGGAATGTCAGTGATAGCAACTGAAGGATTTGGCGCTCTGCCTATCGGGGAAGATATAATTAATACAATCAGGAAATTTGAAGGAAAATTTATATTTATTAATGGATTTGGCTATCATCTGATACTTCCTGAAACCTCGCCTGATGTGATTGTAAAAGCCAGAAAAGTGATATTGCCAGCTTCTGTGGGTGGTAATATGCTGCCTAATATCGAAAAAGTTGTTTTACGCCAGGGCGCTAAAGTCAGAATAATCTGGCCGCCATTTGCCGGAAGTCAGGGTGTTGTGATTGCTTTGGATCAAAATCCAACCTTATTACCCTCAGGAATATCGGCAGAGTGTGCGGTGGTAGAGTTATCATCGAGGAAGATAAAAGTACCGGTCAATAATCTGGAGCTGATCTCTTGATACCTGGGTTTCAAATTGTTACAGTGTATCAGTGAGTCTACCAAAGGCTAATTCTTTGTGGTAACCTCTGCTTCATAATGAAATTTTTAGAAAAGATCAACGGTATTACAGTCATTATTGCGGCTCTGACATTTTTGATCGGATGGCAGCTAGGCGGCTATCAAGTCAGACTGAAAGCCCCAAATGGTATCCCTCAGGTCAATTTTCTCAACCAAAATACTCCTCAGGATAAACAAAATGTCGATTTTAAACTATTCTGGGATACCTGGGATTTGGTTTCCAAAGAATATGTTGATAAAAAAGCGATCGATCCTCAGAAAATGTTTTATGGTGCAATTCAGGGTATGGTTTCTGCAGTTGGAGATCCTTACACAGTATTTTTACCTCCTGAACAACAGAAAGTTACTTCCGAAGAGTTGGGCGGCAGTTTTGAAGGGGTAGGTATGCAGCTGGGTTTTAATAAAGATAAACGGTTAATTGTAATGGCGCCGTTAAAGGACTCACCCGCTGAAAAAGCAGGCCTTTTGCCTGGAGATTTTATTGTGAAGATAAACGATAAAGATTCTTCTAATTTCTCAATCCAGGAGGCAGTTAATCTTATTAAAGGGCCTAAAGGAACGGAAGTTAACTTAGAAATTTATCATGAAGGAGATGACAAAACTAAGTCTGTTAAAATAATTCGTGACACGATCAAGATAAACAGCGTTGTGTACTCTCCAAAGAAAACTCCTCAAGGTAAAAGGGTCGCTTATATCCAGCTGACAAGATTTGGTGAAAGAACTTTTGATGAGTGGAGTGAGGCTGTATCTGATGCTTTGGCTACTGCGCCTCAGGGGGTTGTTCTTGACCTGAGAAACAATCCGGGGGGGTATCTTGACGGGGCTGTTTATATTGGTTCAGAATTTATTGAAAGTGGTGATATAGTCTTGTGGGAAAATTCAAAAGGTGAAAGAAACGGACTTAAAGTAAATCGCCAAGGTAAATTGCTTAACGTTCCTTTGATAGTAATGACAAATAAAGGCTCTGCTTCAGCTTCAGAAATAGTTGCCGGAGCTGTCCAGGATCTAAAGAGGGGTAAGATTCTGGGAGATCAGTCTTTTGGAAAAGGAACAATCCAGGATACCAAAGATTTACCAGGTGGAACCGGTATTCATATTACTACTGCAAAATGGCTAACACCAAATGGCAGATGGATACATGGAGTTGGTTTAACTCCTGACATCAAAGTAATACCAACTGATGAGCAGTTAAAAGATCTGACAAAAGATGTTCAACTTGAGGCTGCATTATCAGAGTTAGATAAATAATTTACTGAGAAATGCTTCAGCTTTTTCTCAGAAATCTTGTGATACAATATTTGAAATATGTCCGAACAAGTCAGAAAATTACTTATTGTATTGGTAATCCTGGGTTTAATAGGGTTTGTTTTTTATGAACTGATCCGAACTGGCAAAATACCTACCCAATTTAACCAGACAGCCTTAACTCAAACAAATCAAACCAGGACAGTTGTCACTGAAGAAAGTGCAGTGATTGATACAGTCGAAAAAAGTTCCCCTTCGGTTGTGGCAATTGGTGTCTCTCAGCGAATTTTTAATCCTTTCAATCCACAGCAGCTTCCCCGAAATCAGCAAAACACCATTGGTACCGGATTTGTGGTTAATGCTGAAAAAGGTGTGATTGTTACCAATCGTCATGTGGTCTCAGATACGACACTGAAATATTCTGTTGTTACAAAAGAGGGTAAAAAGCTGGATGTAGAAAGAATTTACCGTGATCCAAATCTGGATCTGGCAATTGTCCAGGTTAATATGGGGGATGCCAATCTTAAAGCTTTGGAGTTGGGGGATTCATCAAAACTGAAACCCGGACAAACATTGGTCGCAATTGGAAATGCGCTTGGCAGGTTTGATAATACGGTAACCACCGGAGTTGTTTCTGGTCTGGGACGAAGTATAAGTGCTGGAGATCCTTTTTCTTCAGAGACTGAGTTGCTGGATAATCTAATCCAGACTGATGCCGCTATAAATCCGGGAAATTCAGGGGGTCCGCTTTTAAATTCTGCAGCGCAAGTGATTGGGGTCAATGTCGCTACCACTGAAGGTGCCCAAAATATTGGTTTTGCCATCCCGATAAATTCCGTTA
The DNA here is from genome assembly GCA_964446685.1 of uncultured Gammaproteobacteria bacterium. Classification (GTDB taxonomy): domain Bacteria; phylum Patescibacteriota; class Microgenomatia; order Daviesbacterales; family UBA10151; genus CAZWRN01. The sequence continues at coordinate 14,037 of CAYUPO010000016.1, forward strand.
AATCAATTGTTGACGAGTTTGTGGCAAATGGCAAAATATCCCGACCATATCTGGGGGTTTCCTACAGACTGGTTACCAAAGATCTGGCGCTTCTCAATGATGTACCACAGGGAGCGTATGTACAGGAAATATTAAATGATTCACCAGCTGATAAAGCTCAGCTTGAAGCAGGTGATATAATAACAAAGATTGATAATCAAGCAATTGATTCAGATACCAAATTGTCAGATATCATTCAACAAAAGAAAGTAGGGGATAATATTAGTCTTGAAGTCTGGACTGACGGCAAAACCAAAATAGTTTCAGCCACTTTGCAAGAGTCTCCTAATCAGTAATGCCAAAACCAAAAGAAGCACCATTCGAAAGCAATATTTTAAATTCACTAAGTACTAAAGTTCAACCATCATATGAAGGAGACCCAGAAGTAGCTGCATTATTATCTCCTGAAGAGATAGATATGAAAAAGAGACAACAAGTTGAATATTTCCTTGCCCACAATCCAGAACTTAAAACCACAGCAGGGGCACTTGAACTAGAAAGGCAGTCCAGAATAAATGCCGCAATGAGAGCTGCTGCAAATGAAGGAATTAAGGTTCCTCCTTTTGTATTTGATCCCAGAGTTCGATCAACTAGGAGAAGAAAACCAAAAAGCGGGGCTTCTTAGCCAAATCTTGTTTTATTTCAATCCGAGCTTCAGGAAAATATCTTTTGGCTTCTACTTTGGCTATATCTGATTGTTCTTCATCTATTTCACCGATAAAAAGTTGCGGCTTTATATTTTGTTCTTTCATTTGTTTGAAAAGTTGGCGGTAAAGTTCAAACCCATCATATCCACCATCTAATGCCAGTTTTGGCTCAAAATCTCTGACCATTGGGTCAATATGCATCAGTCTGGCAGAAGGAATGTAAGGTAAATTGGCGGTAATAATATCCGGTGATTGTTTGAAGTTTGTCAGCAAATCGTTTTCGACGAAAAATATTTTTGATTCGACATGGTGAAGTTTGGCATTGAGTCTGGCAACTTCCAAAGCTTTGGCGGAGATATCGATAGCAACTGTTTTAACTTTGGAATTGTTTTTAATAATTGAAATTGGAATACAACCTGAACCGGTTCCGATATCAACCAAAGTTGGTGGTTTATCCGGATTTAATTTAATTTCACCTACCGAGCCAATTCCTAACTGAGGTTTGCCACCAAGTGCTGACAATACCCAGTCAACAATCAGCTCTGTCTCAGGGCGGGGAATCAGCACATCAGGTGTTAGCTTAAATTTAAGCTTGTAAAATTCAGTAAATCCCTGAACATATTGTTTTGGCGGTGTTAGATTCATATTTGTGTCATCATTTCAAAGCAAGACCTGTGGTCATTTCGAGTGAAACGAGAAAGGTGGTACCCGTCATTGCGAGGAATGTAATGACGAAGCAATCTCGCAACCTGGAATTAACTACGTAACTTAGTTAATTCTGAAATACAGATTGCCGCGCGTTAATTCCTAGTTAATTCGCTCGCAATGACGGGAACCGTCTTGCTCACTCTGTTCGCAATGACGGTTTTTTCCTTTGACAGACTACATATACTTCCCGGCTTCTGTCTCTGGAGGAGCGGACTTTATAGACTGTGACAAATCCATATTTATTTCTAAGTGGTTTTAGAAAGTCCCCCATTTCGACTCCGTCAAAAACTTTCATAATCAGACTGCCGCCGGATCTGAGGTAAATATCAGCGGCATTGACACACATTTGGGAAAGCTCGACGCTTTTGGCGTGATCAACTCCCGGTATTCCGGAAGTATTTGGTGCTATGTCAGACAGTACCAGGTCAAACTTGTCTATTTTAAGCTGGTTTAAAAACCCCAAAACTTCCTCTGTATTGGTGATATCGACAACTTTGGTAAATACATTATTTGAAACAGGAATTATTTCTTTTAAATCAACTCCGACTGCTATCCCTTTTTTACCAATTTTTTCCGAGACATATTGTAACCAGGATCCAGGAGCAGCACCAATATCCAGAATTCTCTGATTAAATTTAATCAGATTAAATTTTTCATCAAGTTCCTGCAGTTTAAAAACCGAGCGGGCACGATAACCCTGAAACTGGGCTCTTTTGGCTAATCGGTCATTTGGTGTATAAGCTTTTGGCATATAAATTTAAATCAGTTATTCTGAGTCCTCCTCCGTATTTTCTGTTATGCCGGATCTGGCTGCTTCCTGCAAAGCTTCAATAACACCGGCTAAACTACCTTCTAAAATCCCTTCTAAGTTATGCCAGGATTTGCCAATCCGGTGATCAGTGATTCGGTTTTGGGGAAAGTTATAAGTTCGGATCTTTTCTGTTCTGTCGCCTGTACCGACCATCGAAAGCCTGTTACTGCCAATGGCAGCTAATTTTTCAGCTTGCTCTTTTTCCCAGATGCGTGCTCTAAGTAAACTCATCGCATTTTCTCTGTTTTGTAGCTGTGACCTTTCAGTCTGACAAGTCACTACTATGCCGGTTGGTTTATGAACTAGTCTGACAGCAGTGTTAACTTTGTTAACATTTTGGCCTCCGGCTCCTCCTGAACGAAAAGCTTCAAAAGTGATATCAGCTGGGTTTATATAGACTTCCGATTCGTATACTTCAGGCATGACAGCGACTGTGGCTGTTGAGGTATGTATTCTGCCTGAACTCTCTGTTTTAGGGACTCTTTGGACTCTGTGAACACCTGCTTCGTATTTGAATTTAGAGTAAACACCACGTCCAGTAAATTTGACTGTAATTTGTTTTATTTGTCCTAATCCGCCTTCAGAACGGTCTAGCTCTTCTGCTTTCCATTTTTGGATTTCCGCAAAACGGGTATACATCCGAATCAGGTCTCCGGCAAAAAGTCCTGCTTCATCTCCTCCCGCAGCTGCTCTGATCTCGATAATCGCCACATTTGGATTGATGTTTTCATCTTCCTCATCAGAGTAGTCACCTGAATCAGTAGCGGAATTGGCAGAAGCAGTCAGATCAGCTTTTTGCTGTTCCAGCTCTTTGATCTCATCCCCAGCCAGTTCAGCTAGCTCAGGATCCTGTAATAAGAGTTTGACCTCCTCGATCCGGGATTCTATTTCATTTAATTGTTGCTGTAAATAATCTTCCATAGTTTAATTATATTGTATGCATGCTAAAAACAAATGTTTCGGTTTTGATAGAAAAAAAGAATGTGTTTCCATATTATTGGAGGATCCTGAAAAAAAATCAGGATGACAATGGGGATCTATCTAAGAACGGGCGGTATTTTTTCTAGCCTGCATTAGCAAGTCTTTAAGAGAAGAACGTTCTTTTTTATCATCATTGGCTCTAGCTTTTCTAGCTTCAATGATTTGTTTTTTAGCTTCAGATTTGACTTTTGCTTCTTCTTTTCTTCGTTCAAATCTTTCAACTTGTCCCAGTGTATCAACGAATTTCTGCTGTCCGGTAAAAAGAGGATGACATTTTGAACAGATCTCAACTCTGATTTCAGTCATAGTAGAGCCTGTGGTAAATGTTGCACCACATGCACAGGTAACTTTTGTTGCTTCATTCCAAACAGGATGTCCAGCTGATTTCATAGTTAAAGTATTATAGCAGCCCTAGGCACGGAATACAACAGAGAGTAAAACTAGAATTTCAAATTACTAATTTCTAAACAAACAACAATTTCAAAAAATTAAATTTATACATTAATGCATTAGACATTATTTAGAAATTAGAAATTAGCAATTAGAAATTTTTTAACTCCTCTGGTGTCTGTGATTGATATGATGATGTTCGGTTCTGCCTAATGTTCCCCAATATACTCCCAGGGCAATCATGCAAAAGCCGACTATAAATGAATAGGAAATCCGTTCATGTAACAGTGGTACAGCTAAAGAAGCGGCAATAACTGGTTCAATGTACTGGATAATAGTTGCATGAGACAGTTCAATCCGGGAAAATCCCCAGACCATCAGAAAATAAGCCACCACTGTTGATAAAACTGCGATATAAAGCAAACCAAAAACTCCCAGGAAGCTGACTTGTTGGACCCAGCCTGGATTGGCAATATATTCTAAAACCGCTGGTATAAAAAAAGCGACAGTGGCTGTCAGAAATGTAAAAGCTGTGATTGAAAGAGGGGAATAATCTTTAAATAATGGTTTTAAAATGAGGGCACCAGCTACAAATGAAATTCCAGATAAAATAAGCAATAAATTGCCAAACATTTCAACACCGGAGAAGTTGCTGGTAAATAAAAGCGGCAAACCGATAATAGCGGCTGTACCCAGAAGGGATAAAATTATTCCTACCAGATTGATGACAAATATTTTTTCCTTTAAAAACCACCAGGCTCCTACGACAGATAAAATTGGCACAATCAGATTTAAGACTGAAGCATTAATAGCCAAGGTTTTGGTAATACCCAGATAAAAAAAAGTGATATTTACAGTGCCTATTAATAATGAAGCAATAATCAGTCGCGGCAGATGTGAATATTTCACCCGTTTCATTTTCGGCTCTAAATTGAGCAAAAATGGTGATATCAGCAGACAGGCTAGTCCAAAACGTAAAAAAGATAAAGTCATCACCGGGATTTCATGTAAAGTAACTTTGGCGATTACATAATTTCCGCCCCACAGCAAATGAGCTATTAAAAGAGCAACATAGGGTAGAGGAGTCTTAAAGATCTCAGATTTCATCTTCTTTAAAGGTATCAAAAGTGGGAAAAGTATCAAAGGTATCAAATGCAGAAACAGGCACGTTATGCTAGTTTTTGAATAAGTTCTGACAGAGGCATTTTTTCCTGGGAACGTTGTGTTAGATTTTTTAGAACGACATTGCCGGAAGAGATTTCTTCAGGGCCAAGAATAACTACATAAGGGATTTTCTTGTTATCAGCATATTTGAGTTGTTTTTCAAGTTTTGCACCAGGATCTAAATATATCTCTGTTTTAATATCTTTCGAACGCAAGTGAGAAACTACCTCTAATGATTTATTTAGTAAATCTGCTGAAAAAATAGTCACTAATACCTGGGATGAAGAGTTGGCAGTGTCTAAAACACCTGTTTCTTCCATTGCTTCAATAGTTCTATCCAGGCCAACTGCAAAACCAACTGCTGGTTGATCCATCCCGGTAAATCTGCCAATCATGGTGTCCCATCTGCCTCCGCCACAAAGTGAGGAAGAGTTAGGATTGGATTTGAGCACTACTTCCATAATCAGTCCGGTGTAATAGTCCAGTCCCCGTATCAGTGTTGGATCAAACTGAAGTGAAGAGGCCTGATATCCCATTTGTTTGTAAAGAGTAATAATTGAAGATAAATTCTCAGTGGGTTTATTCTCAGTCACTTTTTTGAACAGCTTTTGTGATTCTTCAGCAGATAGGCCCTTATCCTGCATCTCTTTGACAACACCTTCTTCGCCAACTTTATTTAATTTATCAATTGCAGCTAAATATTTGGGTTCAATATCAGAAAGTAAAGCTCTGTCATTAATTTTAATAACTACATCCAGACCCAGATTCTGATAAATTTCAGTCGCCAGGGCCAGAATCTCAGCATCCGCTAAAGCAGTGGAAACTCCGACAATATCAGCATCACACTGAGTGAATTCACGGTATCTCCCTTTTTGAGTATTTTCCCCCCTATAAGCTGACTGGATCTGATACCTTTTAAAAGGCATCGGTAGTTTCTGAGCTCCATTCGGGCCATACTGGGCAACAACTCGGGCCAGGGGGACTGTTTGGTCATATTTGAGTGCCACCTTATCTCCACCAGGAGTTTCAAATTTATAAATCAACTTTTCTTCCTCTCCATATTTACCAGTCAGTGTTTCTTCATATTCCAGGGTAGGAGTTTCAAGTGGCTCAAATCCAAATTTTTTAAATGTCGATGTAATTTTCCCAATCACTTCCCTCCGCACTAAAGCTTCTGGTGGTAAATAATCTTTAAATCCTTTAGGTGCACTTAGTTTCATAAATATCTCCTTAAAATATAACAATAACCCTTTCTAATTGCTACCACCCCAAGGCGCCTTGGGGTGGATGGGTGTTAGTCTCTGTCAAAACCAGCACCGAATGGTCCAAACTGGAACATTGCGATTTCTTCCAGACCTTCGCTCGCCGGGAAAGTGGCATATTCTGCATATTTTATCTGTCTCCCTAAGTCAGCAAAATTTACCTCTTTTCCAGACCTTTTCGCAACCTGAGCATAAAAGTCAGACATCCAGATATTACAGGTACCAGAAACAGCCATTAATCTGTCTTTGGGTATCGAACCCCATTTTTCAAGATTTCCATATGGCTTTATGTAGGGTACCCCAATATTTGGGTCACTATTCAGTGTTCTCCCTCCCATAGGAACTCCAGGAAGAAAATCTCGTTCACAGACCTCATCAATAACCCCTTCTGGGTATTCCCTAACTGCTTCAACCTCAACTCCGCGAGCAGTGAGTGCTTCGATACCTTCTTTAACAGCTATACCGGCACTTACCCGAGGAACCTCAATACCACGCTGCTTTAGACGATCTATAATGTCTAAAGTTAAGCCGCCTGTAAAAACTACATCATCGATTAATACAGCCCGTCTAATTCCCGCAGCTTGGATCTGATCTAGTTGAGTTTCCAATGAAGGAAACCCAGCTCTAGCCATCAATCCAGAATCCTGATTATTTTCATCAACACCTCTGGTGATCCCAATTTCATACTGTGATCTATAGTATGCTCCATCCAGATTGATTGGTGTCAATTTATCATTCTCAGCTTTTTTGGCCAGTCTTCCAATACCACTTTGAAGCTCTTCATCAGGAATAAACTCAAAGTTTGGGAAAATCTTACCCATTTGACTGGTAAAGGCGGATCTAACCTGGTCAATACCATTTTTTGGTAATGTATAACCACGATTTTGAGCCCACTCAGTCATGAGTAGTCGCATATCACCAGATACCACATAAGGTCTATTGTCAATTGCATCAATTCTTTTCATATTTATCACCTCGCTTTCTTCTTTCACCTTCCTCCTAGGAAGGGATCCAAAGTCCCTTCAAACTTCCAATCTCCGCCCAGGAAGATTATTGAGGATGGTGAATAGAAGAAAGTTTTTTACTCTGATATGCATCTATAAATGCACTAATATTTGGATATCTATACTCCGGCTTGCCAGTATTTCTTTCAATTTGAACAGTTGTTAATCCTAAAGCCTGAGCAGGTGCCAGATCAGTTTCCCAATTATCTCCGATACTCCAAGCATCTTGTGGATTCACATTCATTTTTTGAAGAATTTCTTGAAAAATTCTTTTTGACTGATACCATTTGCTTGGTTCATCTTCTGGTTCTTGCCAACCGACCAACATCTCAAAATCTTTAAGTGGATCAAAACCAACACGGTCTAAAATTTTCATTGCCATAGCCAGCGGGGATCCAGTAAATAGAACTTTTGGCATATCTAGTGTTCGGAATTTGTCTACAACCTGAGGTTGGGGGGTAATTAGGTCAACAGGAGCTGCAACAAGTCTTTTACCCCATTCACTAAATGGAATGCCTAATCTTCCGAGAGCCAATTCTCCTTTACCTTCAAAATTGACCCGGCAGAAGTTAATTTCATCAACTCCACGCTGTCCTGCTATTTCAAAGGCTGTTTGTTCTAATGAAGCAGAATAAACTCCACGATAATATTTTGGTTCCTGCACTAAAGTACCATCCATATCCCAGACAGTTAATTTAGCTGGTTGAAAAGCTTCTTTTGCCCTGCTCATAGTCGTTTTCCTTTCATAAGAGAGTTCATAAGTTCAAAAAACTTTGCTGTATTAATTTTTAATGGAATCGAAACTAAACCCATTTCAGACACAACAGTTTGACCCAATTCATCACCAGATGTGATCACTTCAATTCCTTTTAGAAGAGACCTACTTGCAATATTTTGCTGTAAAAGTACAGCGGCTGCCAGAGGATCATAAAACTGATCAAAGTCACCTTCGTTATTTAGAATCATCTCTTGTAAGACTGATCCTGCAGGGTTATTAGGTTTTAGTTTTTTGACTCTTTGTTTGTATTCATCTGTGCAGGGGACTTGAGAAGTAGCGTCAATCCCCACCATAGTTATTGGTATATCGAAATTAAAAACCTTTTTTGCTGCCTCAGCGTCTAAGGCGATGTTATATTCAGCTAATCGAAGAGGGGGTACATTACCTTTTTCAATACCGCCACCCATTAGTATTATTTTTGTAACTTTCTTATTAAATAGATCTGGGCTACTTTGCATTAACATAGCAATATTAGTTAGAGGTCCAAGAGCTAATAAAACAGACAGATCCGGCAAAGTTGAAAGAAGATTTTTAAGATCATCAGCTTTTGTTTCCAATGGTTTTATAGGTAAATTCCCCAGCAAAGTTAATTCCTCGGCTCTATTTATATCTTGTTTTGGAAATTCCAATTTATAAGGATATTTTTTAATAGAGGTATCTTCAAAAAGGAGTGGATTAAGTTTTAAGTATTCCAGAACTCCTTTTAGATTTGACAGTCCTTTTTTAACACGAGAAACTCCATTCACTAAAGAAATTGCTTTAATATTTATTGAAGGGGCTTGATTTAGCATAGCAAGAGCCATAATGTCATCATTTCCCATATCAGTATCAATCCATAAATTCATTTTTTTCATGTAAAATCTTTCTCCAAATATCCTAAATTTGGTACAAAAAAAACCTTTCGTTCACTGCACACCAGAACTACAAATTCTGATATACAAGGAACGAAAGGCCATTAAAAAGGGACCTTCCGCGGTCCCATCCTTGTTTCTTAAAAAATTACTTTCTTAAGACTCTTAGGACAACTCCACGGTCTTCTTCAATTCAGGGTTTATCCTGAGATTGTCGAAGGATGACATTGTCTGTTGTGTTATACGGATCAACTTTCCGTCAGGTATTTGGCCTGCAGCTCCTGAGTCGTGACTTCAGTAGTAACGCTTGTGTATTAAATTGTAAGATTAATTATAAGCCTTAAAACAGAGGTTGTCAAATTATGTTCTCTGCTTTTATAAATAACAACCAGCTAATAGAGAGTCGAATTCTTAAGTAACTCTTACATGGATGAGTTGATTTATGAGGCTGATTAATGGATAATATACAAACTGCTCATTACAAATGACAAATAACGAACACTATTTTGCTGTTATTTTAGCTGGCGGTGCTGGATCAAGACTCTGGCCCAAATCACGTAAAAAATCCCCTAAACATTTACTCCATATAACTGGCGATAAAACGATGCTGCAAAATACCTATCATCGGATTTTGCCCCTAATTCCTAAAGAAAGAATTTTTGTAATTACTAATCAGGATCATTTAGCACAAGCAAAGGAACAGTTGCCTGATATGCCTGTTGAAAATTTTATTGCGGAACCTGAAGCTAAGAACACTGCTATGGCTATGGGTGTTGCTGCAGCATTTGTTAAAAAAAGAGATGAACAAGGTGTAATTATAAATCTGGCAGCCGACCATACATATCAAGATGAAGAAAAGTTCCGACAGGTTGTTAATGCTGCACTACAAGTCGCTGAAGATGGGGAAAATTTAGTTGCAATTGGCATTAAACCGACTTTTGCACATACCGGACTAGGATATATTCGTATAGGTGAAGAGTTGAAGCAGGTTGGAACAGGTTCAGGTAAAGTATATGTATTTAAAAGCCGTGGATTTAAAGAAAAACCAGATTTAGCAACTGCACAGTCTTTTATTGCAACAAAACAATACCAATGGAATGCTAATAACTATGTATGGTCAGCTAAAGCATGTCTTGAAGCTTTTGAAAAGCATGCTCCAGAACTTTCTAAAAACTTACAGACTATTTTTAATTCAATAGGTACTTCAGATATTAAACAGGTGATGGAAAAAGAATATGAAAAATGCCTCAATGAACCTGTTGATACAGCTATTTCAGAAAAAGTTGATAATTTAGTTGTAATTCCCGGTGATTTTGGGTGGAGTGATATTGGTGATTGGCGTATTGTTTATGATAGCAGCTCTAAAGATGTAAAAGGGAATGCATTTTTAAATGGGACTGCAGACTCAGTAATGATAGATGCGCGGGATAATCTGATAGAGTCTAATGGAAAAATGATTGCAGTTGTTGGCTTATCTGATATTGTAGTAATTGAATCAGATAATGCTATTTTAATTTGTAAAAAGGACCGCACTCAAGATGTCAAAAAAGTTGTTGAAAAACTAAAAGAAGAGAAAAAAGGCCAGTACCTGTAAGAGAATTTTAAATATCCAATATCCAATATCCAATATCCAATATCTAATACCAAATACTGAAGGCGAGGAGTGGGAGATCTCCAGATTAAAGACTAGTTTATTCTTAGTACATCTTGACCTCTCGACATCGCTCGAGGCAGGGATTTCTCGCTGCGCTCGAAATGACAAGGGGTTGAGAAAAGCGGGGATAGGATAGTTAAGTCAATATGAGATGGGATAATTGGTTAGCGGTTAGCTGGCTGTTATTTTTTGCGGGGGGTGGCTGAGGGGGAGGCTGTGATTGCTGTGACTGGTTTTTTCTCTGGTTTAACATTTGGATTTGCTGGGATTATGTAAATGTAAGTGGCGCTTAGAATGCGATCTTTTGATTCTTTTCCTCTGACAACGACAGTTCTGTTGATTTTGAGATCCAGTAAACTAGCTTCTTCCTGTCCCAGAAAAATTGTGGTTTGCCCTGAAGCTGTTATTGTTTGATCAGTAGTATCTACTAATTTAAGAGCAATTGTTCCACCCTGTGCTTTTTGGATAGTTCCCCAGACTAGTTTGGATGATTCTGAGGCAATGGGGGAGGATTTAACTATTCTTTTGGCTTTTAAAACTCCTTTGTCATCAACATCACCTAAGGCTGAAACAAAGTCGCCGGCCTGAATATCACTTACAACAGGTAACTTTTTCGGAGTTTTACCTGGAAAAACTACTTTGGTATATTCATCAGTTGAAATCATCCGTTCATCCTGATCAAACTTGATTGTAATTTTCTGGTGATCAAGGGAAGTAATCACGCCGATATAGGCTTTGTTTTGTAGTTTTTTAGTCACTTCCGACAAAAAATCAGCGGCTTTTGAAGCAGCTTTGGTTTTAATTTCGTTAATCTTATCCAACAAAGTTGAAGATGCAGAAGCAGTAGGAGATTGCTGAGCTGAAGAAGTTGCCGCAGCAAAAGCTGTTGGTTGTATATTTATCAGAAATAAACCAATAACCCAATAAACCAATAATCCAATAAATAAATCTAAAATGCTTTTCCATCTGGCGTTTGGCATTGGGTTCTTTGACATCTGTTTATTATTATTTGTCATCTTCAAGTTTGTCCTTTGAGTAATAAATATTTTTGATCACAGTTTTGGTTGCCCCTGTTTTATCAAATGAGTTGATATTTAGAGAGTTGGGTCCTTCATTTAAAGTAAATACTTTTGAAAATTCACCTTGACTACCAGATTCAAAACCGACTGTATTCGCCCCATTTACAATAATAATAGTAGCCAGAGGCGCTGTTTTTCCGGAAATTACCACATTTTGATCAAAACTAAGCAGATCATTTTCAGGCGAGTTGATCTCTAAGCTAAAACTGGTGGGTTCTTTGCTAACAGGAACATAGGAGATGCTGTTTAAAAGCAGATCCTGGTTCAAAATGTAATAAAGTCCACCAATAAAACTAAGTCCAATCAGGAAAACAACTGTCATTGAAACGATAAATGCTTGTGCAGATAACTCTTTACCCATCAACCTATCTTAAAAGCACTTGCCCCTAGAATCAAGTCTGTGCTACCATAGCTTCTAGCTTACAGCTTCAAGCTTCTAGTTTCCGACTAAAAGCTAAGAGCTAAAAGCTAAAAGTTATTATGGATATATTCTGGTACGGACAATCTACATTTAAAGTAAAAGGCAAACAAGCAACAGTTATCTTTGATCCGTTTGATCCGATCAAACTGGGCATTAAACTTCCGAAAGATCTGACTGGCGATATGGTTTTGCAGTCACATGATCATTATGATCACAACAACCTGAGCGCATCAGGTGATGCAGTTAAAATCACTGGTCCGGGAGAATATGAAGTTAAAGGGGTTATTGCTTCAGGTGTTCCAACATTTCATGATTCACAAAAAGGAGCTGAACGGGGTAAAAATACGGTTTATAACGTTGAAATTGATGGTGTCAGAATTGTTCATCTGGGTGACCTTGGACATACCCTTGAAGAAAAACAAATAGAAGATATAGGCACAGTTGATGTGCTGCTTATTCCGGTTGGAGGAGTTTTTACTATTGATGCCAAAGATGCAGCCAGGGTTGTCAGCCAGCTGGAGCCAAAGATTGTCATTCCGATGCATTATATGACTCCAGGTTTGACAGTGGAGCTAAATCCGCTGGAAAACTTCCTCAAAGAAATGTCACTGGATACTGTTGAACCACTACCAAAACTTAGTATCACCAAAGACAAGCTGCCTGATGAAATGCAGGTTGT
>CAYUPO010000017.1:0-18180 GCA_964446685.1 uncultured Gammaproteobacteria bacterium
GCCGAAGTGGTGGAATGGTAGACACGAAGGTCTCAAAAACCTTTGGACGCAAGTTCATGAGAGTTCGACTCTCTCCTTCGGCACAAATCAGATGAGATCTGATCAGATCGGATTAGATCAGAAAAAAAAGTAAGAGAAGTTACTCATCGAAAGTATATCTAGGCTCATATGCTTGACATTCTGCTGGGGCGTGATATATTCATTACCTACAGACATGAAAGTACAACTCGCAGTTAAACCTCTCTCAGAAATCAACTCAGACTACATTGTTTTACCGGTATTTGAAGAAGCAAAAAATGATTTTGGTATTGCTGAAGTTAAAACTCTGCTTAAAGAAGAAGCAAAATTTGGCAAGCTGTTTGAAAGTCAGTTATTGGCTACAAATCATGGCAAAGTCTTGATGCTGGGTATTGGTAAAGAAGAAAAATATGATTTTATAACCTTACAAAATTGGGTTGGCGCAGCAGTCACTCATGTGATGCGAAAAGCGAAACTGGTGAGTGTTGTTTTGCCTCTGTCAGATAAACTAACAGCTGACCAGGTAGGTGAGGCAGCAGCTGTAGGAGCTGAAATTGCCACTCATGATATGGCTGCCTTGTACAAATCAGAACATGAGATGGTTAAATTAACTTCGGTTGAGTTGGTGGTAGAACGGGCTGAAAGAGGATTTCAGGATGGTATTAAAAAAGGTGCAATAGTTGTCGAAGGAGTAAATATGGTCCGAAGACTCGGAGATATGCCGGCTAATGAAATGACTCCGACTTTTTTCCTAAATGAAGTCAAAAAAGTGGCAAAGGACAATAAACTGAAGCTGACAGTTTTGAGCGAAGTTCAGGCTAAGAAAAAAGGTATGGGAGCTTTTTGTGGTGTAGCTCAGGGTTCGGATGAGCCTTCTTACATGATCGCTTTAGAATATCAGGGTGATATCAGAGCTAAAGATAAATGGGGTTTAATCGGTAAAGGAATTACTTTTGATACCGGTGGCATTAATATCAAACCTGGTAGTTACCAGAATTTTGAAATGAAATACGACATGTGCGGCGCAGCGGTGGCCTTAGCATCTGTTCAAACTCTTTCCAAACTAAAAGCCAAAGTAAATGTCGTGGCAGTGATGGCGGTCACCGAAAATCTGATCAGTGGTAAAGCTCAGCGACCAGGAGATGTTGTAAAAACTTATTCAGGTAAAACGGCCGAAGTTTTGAATACCGATGCTGAAGGAAGGCTGGTGCTAATTGATGCTCTATCTTATGCTCAAAAAGATTTTAAAGCCAATAAACTGATCGATATTGCCACCCTGACAGGTGCCATTATTATCGCCCTGGGAGATCACATTACAGGTACTTTTTCAAATAATGAGGATTTTTCAAATCAACTAGCCGAAGCTGGTAAAAAAGTAGGGGAGAGATACTGGCCTTTTCCAATGGATGATGATTTTAACGAAATGATCAAAGGTGATTTTGGTGATATTACCAATCTCGGCCATGGTGGATCTATGCCTGGTGCTGCCGGATCGATCACCGGAGCAAAGTTTATCGAAGCTGGTGTCGAAAATAACAATCCCTGGATTCATCTTGATATCGCCGGAACCGCTTGGGACATGAAACCAAGAGCTTACCGTGGTGTTGGAGCAACAGGAGTCGGAGTTAAAACATTGGTAGAACTTATTTTGAACTCCAAGTAAACCAGTTAATTAGTGAACTAGTTAATTAGATATGGCAGGAAACTTTGAGGATTTGGACATTTGGAAATCTGCCCATCATTTGACTTTAAAAGTTTACAAATTAACGGTGAATTGGCCATCTTCTGAAAGATTTAATTTAACCTCACAAACAAGGAGAGCCGCTGTTTCAGTAGAATTAATAATTGCTGAAGCGCAAGCCAGATACTTTTTTAAAGATATGATCCGAATGCTATACGAAGCAAGAGCTTCTGCAGAGGAAGTGAGAAACTGTTTAAAACTGGCCTGTGATATAGAAGAGATTGATTTTTCAGCCCAACAATACGATAATATGTCCTCAGAATACATTGGTGTAATAAAAGGTATTAATGGATTCATTAAATACCTATCAGACAAACACAAAGTCCGATTAACTAATTCACCAATAAACTAATTAACTAATATATGGCACTAAATGTAACTGATTTAAGAAATGGAACTGTTTTCTCGGCAGAGGGAGCTTTATGGCAGGTCCTGACCTATGAACACAACAAAATGGGGCGGGGGAGCGGTAGTGTCAAAGTTAAGGCTAAAAATTTACGAACCGGAGCGATTACTGAAAAAGCATTTATTACCGGAGCCAGAGTAGAGGAAGCGAACGTCGAAAAGAAAAAAGCCCAGTTTCTGTATGCAGACGGGGATACCTACAACTTCATGGATCCTGCAACTTATGAACAATTCACAGTCAGCAAATCAATTTTGGGCGACTCAGTCAAATATCTTTTTGAATCTCTGGAAGTAAATCTGATCATTAATGATGAAGAAGCTTTGGGTATGGAGCTTCCAAACAGTTTAGTTTATGAAGTTGCAGAAACAGGTCCTGAAGAAAGAGGCAATACTGTTTCAAATGTTTACAAAGATGCCACAATGACTAATGGTCTGGTGGTAAAAGTTCCAATGTTTGGTAAAGTTGGTGATAAAATCAAAGTTGATACCAGATCTGGTGAATACGTCGAACGAGTCAAATAAAATGTCAGCAATTCTTGAATTTCTAGTTAGGCCTTCTGTTACCGAAACTTCCCCAAAACCAAATAAAGATCAGA
Source organism: uncultured Gammaproteobacteria bacterium (assembly GCA_964446685.1). Lineage (GTDB taxonomy): Bacteria > Patescibacteriota > Microgenomatia > Daviesbacterales > UBA10151 > CAZWRN01. The sequence goes on from CAYUPO010000017.1 coordinate 2,761, forward strand.
TGATTGGAAATCCCTTAAGTAGAAGAGCTTTTGGATCTTATTTTGCTGTAGCTGCAGGGGCAGCTTTTATAAGTTTAAAATCGAATCCAGTTCAACCACAAGAGTGTTTGTTAAATCCTAATAGAAGATCTATTGGCAAAACGGACCTTAATAGACAAGTAAAATGTAATGTTCAAAGTCCTCTGATGAGAGCTGTGTTTGCATCTTTTGTTTCAGTTGGTGCTGCAGCATTGTTGGCTCCTGATTTTACTGAAAAATAAGTTGAAAAGAAAATTAGTTTTATGTAATACTATTTTTAATATGAAGTTGACACCAAAAGGGTTATGGAATAAACTAAACAACAGATCAGCCAACATCCCTATGGGTAAAAAAATTAAAAAAGCCTTAATACCAGCTGCCGGATTTGGAACACGTTTTCTCCCTCAAACAAAGGCCATGCCAAAAGAGATGCTGCCTATTGTTGACAAACCAGTTATTCAATATGTTGTCGAAGAAGCAGTAGCTTCAGGTATTGAAGATATTATCATCGTCACCGGAAGCAATAAGAGAGCAATAGAAGACCATTTTGATATCCCAAATCAGGATCTGGTACAAAACCTGATGAATGGCGGTAAAGAAAAACTCCTCAATGAAATCAAAAAAATTGCTGATATGGCAAACTTTATATATGTCCGCCAAAAAGGGCCTTATGGCAATGGAACGCCTGTACTAGCCGGTGAACCGATTATTGACGGTGATCCTTTTGCTGTTTTGTGGGGTGATGAGTTTATTTATGCTGAACCACCCAGACTTCAGCAAATGACCAAAGTTTTTGAAAAATTGGGTGGAATGGTGATTTCCGGAGTAAAAATTGAGAAGAAAGCTGATCTTAAAAGATATGGGATTGCTGATTTGGAACACGTTGAAGGAAATGTCTATAAAATTAAGAAAATTGTTGAAAAACCGGAACCTGATGAAGCCCCTTCAGACATAGCCACTCATGGTGCCTATATTTTGCCTCCGGAAATTTTCAGTGCACTTAAAAAACTTCAGCCAGGAAAAGGGGGAGAAATCTGGTTAACCGATGCTATTAATCTACTTAATAAAGATGGTGTTCCTCTTTATGCAGTTGTGGTGGAAAATGGCAAGTATTATGATACTGGTAATAAACTGGAATATATGAAAACTGTGATTGATCTAGCTATGAAACACGAAGAAATTGGTGAAGATTTTAAAGATTATATCCGCTCTGTAGTAAAAACTCTTGAAAATTAATTTCTTTATTTTTTTCCTAAGTATTAAGTATTAAGTATTAAGTATTAAGTATTAAAGCTGGGTGGGGAATTGGTTTAGTAAAAAGGCAATTATTGCTACTGTTACTACCTGTGTAACAATTCCCCATGGTAAAGCGGCTTTCCCCTGCATGCCTGACTGAAGTTTATAAAAGAAGGTAAAGGGAGCGAATTTCCAGTTTAGTATTAGATAAGGAGCTTCAAGCACATCCCACAAGACAGCAGCGCCAATACAGGAAAGCAGGTACCAGATTGGAACACCAGCTCCAAATAACATATAAGTTATCAAAACTCCGGCAGAAAGATCGATGGTGCATTCAGCAAATAGTCTGACTTTGTCTTTTTCACGCCACCCCCAGCCTTCGTCCCAGTGTGGAATTAAGTCTAGTAATGGATGAGAAATAAGTGAAAGTGAGATACCTAAAACGGGGTTATTGATGGCGGCGGCCAGTGCGCCACCAACTAATGCATGTGCAGTTGCAGTCATAAGTATTCTTACGCCATTATCGTCTAATGCTTACAGCAAGTCAAATATGAGGAGCAGTTGATTGGTTAATCAGTGAATTAGTAAACCAGTAAGTAAAGATAAAAAACCTTCTAATTAACTAGTTCTCTAATTAACTGATTTACTACTTTACTCTCTTCTGCTAAGCTTTGGCTATGTTTCCTGTTGTTGCAACAATAGCCGGATTTTCTATATCTTCATTTGGTTTATTTTTACTACTATCATTTATCGCCGCCTTTTTTGTGATTTGGCGGATTATCAGGCTATATGACATTGAGCCTGAAAAAATAATTGATTTATTTTTATTCACATCAGGCGGAATCATTATTGGCGCCAGAGGCTATTTTATATTGACTCACATGGCTCAGTTTAACTCGGCAGAAAAACTAGTAAATTTTTTCAGGTATCCGGGACTCTCTTTCTGGGGAGGATTCATAGGGGCAGTCATAATGTTAATACTGGTTGGACGCAAACTCAAACTGCGGTTTTGGCAGATTGCGGATTTGGCGATAATTGGCTTTTTTATCGGCCTTACCATAGGCAGCCTTGGTTGTTTACTGGGGAGCTGTGAATATGGCATGGTTTCATCATGGCCAGTTGCAGTAACTCAGGTTGGGGTTTTAGGTAAACGTTTTCCAATTCAGTTGCTAGAAGCATTTTTGGCTCTGGCTGTCTTTTGGTATCTCTGGAGGAAAATATTAAAGTTTCATTTTGACGGACAGATAGCCGGCAATGGACTGATCGCACTTGGAGTTATAAAATTGATTTCAGAGCCTTTTAGAGGAAACCAGGAGCTATTTTTTGGTATAAATATTGCGTATATATATGGTTTATTGTTGGTAGTTGCAGGGATTATAACACTTTACAACCGGGGCAAAAAGTCTGTCAAACAGGACTTAGCTTATTCTGTCAGCCTTCTTTCTCAACAGAACAAGCGTAAACAAGCTATATCAAGTGTTCGTAAATGGTGGTATAATCTCTATGTTAAAGGGCGGCTCTTTTTCTTACGTTTGAAGAAAACGCTTTTTAAATTACTGCATGTTAAAGCTAACCCGAACAAATTTTGAAAAAATTAAAAATGCTCTTTTAAGACAGCAAAAGGAAGTCGAAGAGGAGATAAAATCTCTTGAGCAGGATGATCCTGTTAACTCTCTTGGAATGGCAGAAAGTAGTGAACCGGGCACTGATTCCTGGGTTGCAGATACCCACGGCCGGGTAATGGCAGTTAAGCACAGCTTAAAAACTTTAGGAGACAGAATAAAATCTTCACTCAACGCCTTAAAAAAAGGTAGTTATGGCAAATGCGATAACTGTGGCAATCAAATAGAACCAGCCAGACTAGAAGCTATGCCCACAGCCACTCTTTGTATTGCCTGTTCCAAAAAAGTTAAAAAATAATTATCTATTCTTCTGTAATCTAAACCATTGACTTAGTAATAAAATCTTTATATTGTTAAATAGAACTCTGCCTATGCTACCAAGGATCCTATTACTGGTTTTATTAATAATTTATTCCGGTAGTTTATTTGTCGGAGGAGTAGTCTGGCAAAGGAAAAACGATCCTGATAAAAGCCGAACTATTTTGGCCAATCTGAATAATCCAAGTAGCCCATCTTACGCCAATTTAATGGGAACTCTTCAGGGTAAAGTAACCAAAGTAGAAGGCGAAAAAATTTATATTGAACCCAAAAAAGGCGGCCAAGCAATTTTCTCACTTTCACCAAGTGTCGTAGTAAGTGAAGCAAAAAATGGTGAAATAAAAGAGCTTGGCACAAATAAAGAGGCTATCCAACTTAACCGGAATATGACTATGACTATTAAAGGATTCAATAATGGCTTCGCAGTCACCTCAATTACCTACGCTACAGAATCTTCACCAATAACCGGCCAAATGCCAGAACTTAAGAATTAGGCCTGTAGTATTGAGTCTTTAAACAAAATGGTGTATAATATTTTTATATGAACTTTCATGAGAGAAATAGTTCTGATCTCTCTAAGGCCGTTGAAATAACCGGTACCGCTTTTGGAAAAGATTTACCAGTTAACAGTACATCAAATTTAACTAGATTAAGAAGAAGTTTGGTTGAGAAATTTCCCCGAGTTGCCTCTTTGACGGCAGCTTTTATGCTTTTGGGTAGTGCAAATTCCTCTGTAGCGGATGCATCATCAGAACCACAACAATCAGACTTACTATCCACGAGTAATACAGTTTTACTTTCTGAAAAAAAGATACCCCCTCTAATTGATGTAAATCAAACAGTAGCTTTAGCAATTTCTCCAAATCTTATGGATGGAGGAATCGGATCCGGAGGATCAAGTAGTAGCGAAGATCCACTACCTTCAGACACTAAAATTGAAACAAGTCCAGCAAGTGCCACTTCAAAACCCATCGAATTTTTAATAACTTATACTGGCAAAGAGGAAAATTCCACACCAGATATAAAAACACAGTCTGAAATGGAGGCTGAAGAAAAAGTTAATGAGTTATTTGATCTGACAATGCCGTACCCCGGCCTAAATGAAGCAACTATTGAACTAAGGAATATGATGGTACGACAACCAAATCCAAAACAAAATACTGAAAGCAATCTTCATTTGATTACATCATTTGGTCCAAAAGGACAGTATGGTTTTTCTGGCGTTGGTGTGGCTGTAAATACTTTATCCGCAAATAACAGAGTGATAACTGTCATTTCTGATGTTAAACCCATGACAAGTAATGGAGTAGAAAAACCATTTCTGAAACATATACTGTTGATAAGTAATCGTCCACTTGATCCAAATAATTTAGGCATGTTTTTTGAATCAGTTTTACTGCCTCTTAATACTATAAAAACATCGAATGACTTAGTGTATGAAAGACTTGCAGAGAAACAAGGTCAAATTTCTATTTCAGATTTGGATGATGAAATTTCCAAGGAGGATTCAGGATTGAAAGCGAGAATTCGAGGACTTGCTCGAAAAAAAGCTCTTGATTCAATACCTGAATTGTTAAAACAGAATCCAAATTGGAAAATGAGTCCTAGTTTTACAAATATTTATAATGGATATCTGGAAAGAATTAACAATGAAAAAGATTTATTAAAATATCTAGCTGATTTTGAAGTTTAGAAACATTCCTGATTGACAGGTATTTCATTTTTAAAATACGATGTAAGAGATAATGAAATTTATTTTTAAAACACTGCCATTACTTTTTTTTATTCTCTTTTTTTCTTTAAACATACCAAAATATTCTTATGCTCAGGGATATGATACAGCCGCTGGTGGGGATTCTACTGATACAAGTGGGGGAGGTGGACAGCAAAGTTTTGATGGCTCAAATGATAAATCAGCTGCTAATAGCGACGTAAGTGATTTTAGCGGAAATAATGATTTTAGTGGTAGCAATAGTAATGATTTTAATGATTATTCCTCCAATGACAACGGAAATAGTTTTTCTGAATTTGTCGATTCGACTTTTGGAACAGGAAGTGGGATTGATAATACTACTAGCCCAGGTGGTCCTGCACCTTTAAGTAACCAAAATGATACTATAGACCAAAGTGGTGCTACTGCTTCTTTGGAATCAACTGATACCGGCTATGAATGTTCTACAGTCAACTGTAATTCTCCTGTAGTAACAGGTATTACATCCTGTGTAGGCAGTAAACCGGTGGTGGATCTGAGTTGGACAGGAGACGCGACAAATGTTAGTTATTGGCATATCGTCAGGGCACAGGAACCAAATCCGACATTTGCTCAAATTGGAAATAGACCAGTTGGTGCATATTCATACCGTGATAGTGTATTAGCGCCAAACATGGTCTATTACTTTGCTGTTTTTGGCTCAAACTCAGGCAATGGGATTGGTTATTCAGCCAGGACTCCATTGTCTGATATTTTGGCTGTTTATACCCCTTCTTGTGAACCAATAATTACAGCGAGCTGTCCTGCAGATGGACTTCCTGAAAGATTTAATTTGACATGGAATAATAATGACCCAGCCGCATCAGGCTATAAAATATATCGTGGCGTCAATCAAAATCCTGCCTCAAGAGTTTTTTTGCCACCAAAGTATAATGCCTCAACTTCCAGTACTACAGATAATACTGTAACTGTTGGTACTTCATATAATTATTGGTTGAGGTCATTTGTGACTGTTTATCATGCTGCTTATTCTGAAGTCACATCAACTGATGAGAATGGAAATCCAACCGGTTATCAGGATTTTCCAGCATATTATGAAGATGTGGAAGCGCCATTTTCAGGAATGTCGATAAGTAAATCTCCGGTGATGTGTACTGCTGCACTGCCAAGCCCATCTGTAGCCCCCTCCGTCTTGCCGAGTCCTTCTGTGGCACCGGTTAGTCCAACAATCAATTTATATCTCAATGATCAGCCAAGCGGCGATCTTCCATTACCAGTTGATATCAATACGCCAGTTACTATTCGCTGGACAGTCAACAATGCCACCGACTGCACAGCATCATCAACTCCTAATCAAAGTTATTGGTCAGGAGCCCAAAACCCTAGTTCCGGTACCCAATTAGCCGATACTTCAACAGCTGGAACTTATCAGTTTAGCTTGCAATGTACTAATAATGGCACTTTAACCACTACTGTGACATCAGAGCTAAAAGTAAGAGCCGTAACTGATCCGTATATTCAGACAACCGGAGGAGATGTTCATTCTAATAAAGATATCCGGGTTCCAAATCAGTAATCTCTTGTATTACCACTTCAAAAAAATTAAACTTACCTAACAATGAATATTTTTGTAGTTTCATCTGTTGGGGAAGGCCAAACACAGCTCTCTGCTTTTGATGCCGCTTTAAATAAAGCCGGAGTTTACAACTACAATTTGATCCGGCTATCATCAGTCATCCCAGCACATAGTAAATTAATTACTAGTGGTACACCCAAGGTAACAGGGGAGTGGGGAGATAAACTTTACATTGTTCAAGCGGAGATGAGATCTGAAACACCAGGAGAGGGGATAGCTGCTGGGATCGGCTGGTATCAGTTTGAACCAGACCAGAGAGGTGTCTTTGTTGAACATGAAGCAGTAGGTAAGTCAGCAGAGCAGGCCTATCAAAAAGTCGAACAAATGATTAGACTATCATTAGAAGATCTCTGCAAAGGTAGAAATATGGCATTTGATGACTCAAAAATAAACCATAAAATTATTTCAGTAAATGTTAAAGACAAACCAACTTGCGCATTGGTAATTGCAGTTTATCAGTCAGAAGGATGGCGAGTGTGAGTAGCTGGCTATTTTATGCTATCTTATCACCTGTTGTTTTTGCAGCGATAAACTTTGTTGATAAATATCTCCTGGAAAGTCGGGTAAAAAATTATCTTGGGATGCCTATTTATAGTTCGATAGCCGGACTTTTATTTGGAACTATGGCTTGGGTTTATCTGGGATTTCCTTTACTTAATATTATTGATGGTATTCTTGTTTTGGTTACGGGAGTTTTAAGTATTATTGCTTTGGTGGTTTATTTTCAGGCTTTGTCAGATGAAGAAACCAGTAGTGTGATTATTTTGTTTCAATTAACTCCCGTTTTTAGCATGGTTTTGTCGTTTTTGTTTTTAGGTGAAGTTATAACTTTAAAACAGTTTTTAGGATTTACATTAATTATATTAGCTGCTATTGGTGCATCTCTAAAGCTTAAAAATAATAAATTTGAAATCTCCAAAGCTTTCTGGCTGATTTTTGCCTGTGATATTATTTGGGCTTTAACAAATGTTATTTTTAAATTTGTTTCTGAAGAAAACTCATTTGGTTCACTTTTAGTTTACGAAGGATGGGGATTCGGATTAGGTGGAATTATTTTGTGGCAGTTATTCCCAAAAATAAAAGCGGCTTTTTTGGAAAATTTCCATGAATCAGGTCTCTTTGTTTCATTTATTATATTTATAAATGAAGCGCTGTACGTTATCGCCAGACTTGTTACTTATTATGCCATAACTCTTGGATCAGTCACGCTTGTTTCAGTTATTGGATCAACTCAGGTATTTTTTGGAGTAATTTATGGCATAATTTTAAGCATTTTTCTTCCGAAAATATTTAGTGAAGATGTCAAAATTAGTAGTATTGGGAAAAAATTATTACTAGCAGTATTAGCTTTTTTTGGAATTTATATTATTGGGTCGTAACTGGTTTAATAACATATTTTTTTAAGTAAAATACAGGTGATCTTTGTGATTTAGATAGTCTTAATCCTGGGATACCTAAATCTTGCTCTATATTTATGTATTTATATCCCATTTTGTAATGTATTTCCGCAGTTATCTTATTTAAAACTTCATAAGTTCCGGGAAATTCCATATCAGCCTTAATGAAATGTCCAATTACAAATGAATCATGCACTCTTTCATCTATAGTAAAACCTACTAATTTATCATCAATAAATATTCCATGAGTCAATAGTTCGAAATGCTGATGATATTGCATTACTCGTTTTAATGCTGTCAGTTCTATTTCGATATCTTGTAAGTTTTTATTTTTTTGATTTGCCCATCTCATAAATAAATCTAGAATAATATTATGTGAATCAGTATTTGATAAATCAATTAGTTTCACTTGATGGTCTGGAAATAATTCCATAAACTTTTGATATTTTGTTACTTTATGATGATGCACATTAGTCAACTCAGCTGATTCTTTAAGTGGAATTACATAGTCATGTTGATCTTGATTTTCCTCAATACTAAATTGGATTTTGGTATTTAATAGTAATTCTTTTACTGATATTTCGGGAACGATATTTATTTCAGCTGAAAAATTATTTTCATTAATATAGGCAATGAGTTTATTAACTGTATCAGTGGTTTTGTTATTACCTAAAAAAGAAAAAACAAGTTGGCTATTAGTATAGTCAGGCATACATATGACTAAATTATTATTAAGCCAGCAAAATTTTGCAGAAGAGTTAGTATTGTATGCCCATAAACTTGTAAAACTAAAATCTGAGTAAGGTGGGAAATTTTTAGTAAATCCTTCAATCTCATCTTTATGGGAAATATCAACAAACTGAAAATTAGGAAATGTATCCTCGCGAATCAATAAAGTCATGCAAGTATCTTAACTCATCTTTAATACTATTTCTATTTGTATGACTTGACAGAAATATTCTATAAATATACTGTTGAATTAGTAAGATGCAAAAAATAAGTTCTGGTTGGCTTAAAATTATTTCTACAGGTATATTTATAATCCTGGTTGTCTACTGGATTCTATTTCAGATTTTTTTAACAGGCAGTAACAACCATCATCATCAAATTTATACTTTTAGTACCATTTATGGAATTATGGCACTATGGGGAACTTTTTGTGGTTTTATTATTGCTTCTAAATGGGGAGGTATCAAAAGTTTTTTTGGTAGAGCCTTAATTTTTCTCTCTACTGGGCTTTTTTTGCAAGAATTTGGTCAGCTGACATATTCATATTTTTATATTGTTAAGCAATTACAAGTTGCAGACTATCCTTCTCTTGGCGATGTTGGCTTTTTCGGAACAATACCGTTTTATTGTCTCGGTGTAATATATATTGCGAAAGTATCAGGAGTAGGAATGTATATTAAATCCTTAAAAAGATTAATCCCTTCCTTAATGATAACTTTTTCAGTTTTAGGAATTGGTTATTATCTTTTTCTACAAGGTTACACTACTGACTGGTCAGCCCCTGTAAAAACATTTTTGGATTTTGGTTATCCTTTTGGATCCGCTATTTATATCTCACTGGCCATTAGCACTTATATTCTTTCTCATGGAGCATTGGGGGGATTAATGAAAAATAAGATCAGGTTTTTGATTTTTGCATTATTTATTCAGTTTTTAGCTGACTACACTTTTTTATATCAGACCTCCAGAAGCACATGGACTGACAGTGGGATAAATGATTTAATATATTTAATATCATATTTTTGTATGACATTAGCACTTGTAAACTTTAATATGATTTACATGGAATTAAAAGAAAATTAAATGGATCCACTATCACAGGCAGTAAAAAATATTATTAAAGAACAACAGACTATTATAGGGCCTCTCGCTTTAGAACAGGCTAAGAAAATTCAGGGCCTAACTATTAAATCCACTGACGATATTGTGGTAACTGGTGATCATAAAACAGTTCTCGGAAATTTAGTGAGTCAGTATGCCAGAATTTTTGGGCAGGCTTCGGTTCAGGTTTGTCAGGATGCCTTTGAACAATATCAGGATAAAATCCCTCCTCAGGAAATCCCGGAAATTTTGGTTGTGCATTAATTAATATGATTTCAACTGCTGCTTTGCAAAGCTATTCCTTACTCTGTGAAAAAATCTTATCAATAGATGATCCTCTGATGCAGATGGGAACTATTCTAATGGCCACTTTAAGTGAATTAAATAAGCTGTCATATACCTATCAGAATATTAATGTTTTAGTAATTGATGATCAAAACATACTAACTAATGCTTATTTTTATGATCCTGAGGTAACAAAAGCTGATATAGTCAATTTTCAGATAGTTCCTGTGACAACAATTATTCACAGTAATTCAGAAATCGAAAAAGAGCTGATGTGGGGTAAGTTACTGCTAAATTCAGATATGCAGCTGTTAAACGCCCAGTATCCCTTAAAAGATCAACTCAGGACTACAGTATTTGTGCCACTTATTAATGCTAAAAGGCTAAAAGGTATTTTGATTTTAACCAGTAAAAGGGGAGCTGATCAGGTCTCTGAGGAAGAACAGGAATTTTTAAGACTGATCGGTCATTTAGCTAATTTTAGTTATAAGTTGTTTGACACTCAGAATTCACTGACTCATGTTTCTCAGGAAGTTTATAAAGCCAATTCTGAACTACATAAGATTAATAAATTAAAAGATGATTTTGTCTCAATTGCTTCGCATGAACTCCGAACTCCAATGACTGCAATCAGATCCTATGCCTGGATGGCGCTTCACAGGTCAGATGTTCCGTTATCCGAAAAGTTAAAAAAATATCTTGAAAGAACTATGATCTCAACAGAAAGGCTGATTAATCTGGTAAATGATATGTTAAATGTTTCCCGAATTGAATCCGGCCGGATAGAAATTGCCCCCTCTGCTTTTGACCTGCCTAACCTGATTGGCGAGGTGATGGTTGAAGTAGATGCTAAATCCAAAGAAAAGAATCTGACTATTGAGCAGATACCGTCTCAGATACCAATGATGTTTGCAGATGAAAACAAAGTCCATCAGATATTGCTGAATCTGATTGGTAATTCGCTTAAATTTACGCCTGAAAATGGCAGGATTACTGTTTCTTATCAGTCTGACGGAAAAAATATTGAAGTTTCAGTCAAAGATAACGGAGTAGGAATAGGAGAAGAAGATCTCTCAAGTCTGTTTAAAAAATTCAGTAGGCTGGATAATTCATATGTTGCAACTGCCAGTACCGGGGGTACCGGTCTTGGGCTTTATATCTGTAAAAGTTTACTGGATCTGATGAAAGGAACTATTCAGGTGAAATCTGATGGAGTTGGTAAAGGGACCACATTTTCATTTACTTTACCTGTTGCCACTCCTCAGTTATTACAGGAAGCTGAAAGATATCACTACAAACCACCACAGGCACGTCTGCTGGAACCAGTGGCCATCCAGGCTTATCCTAATGAACCGGCGTAGTATGAAAGTAGAAGGGTTATTTCTAAGTGAATTCCAGGTTTTATAGATCCCGTATCAAGTACGGGATGACGAAGTGCACTCTGGAATAATATTTTATATGATAGTTGACTGCGGAGCAGGAGCTTGCTCATAGATCACAGCTGATGTCGGCTTGACTATCCGGAGTAGATATTGAATACTACCTGTATGGATGCTCCTTCAAAAAAAATATTAATCGTTGAAGATGATCAGTTTTTGCGGGAATTTTATGAAGAGTTATTAAAATCCGAAGGCTTTACCATTGACAGTGCTGCAGATGGTGAAATAGCTTCAGCTAAAATTTATCAGGGCGGGTTTGATCTGGTTTTACTTGATATCATGCTGCCAAAAAGAGATGGATTGCAGATACTGCAGGCTAATAAAGCGACTCCTCCTCAGGTTGCCAATGGTCCGATTGTTGTTCTGACAAATATAGGTCAGGATGCCATCATCAGGCAGTGTTTCGAGCTGGGAGCTTCAGGTTATATTATTAAATCAGCTTTAAATCCGGATCAGGTATTACAGGAAATTAAAAACTATCTGCAAATATCTACATTGATTAAATAATTTCAAATTTCAAATTATGCTAAATATTAAAATAATTTATCAGGATGATGCGTTTATGGTGATTGATAAGCCGGCTGGTCTGGTTACAACACCCGCTGATACTATTCAGGAAAATACTGTTTCAGATATTTTGCAGCAGGAATACGGTAATACCCTGGAAAGGGGAGGAGTGGTTCATCGGTTGGATAAAGATACTTCCGGACTGTTGCTGGCAGCTAAAACACAGATAGCTTTTGAGGCGTTGCAGCAGCAGTTTAAAGACCGGACAGTTCATAAAACATATCTGACATTAACTCATCTTTTTACCCCGAAAGAAGGGCAGATTGAAGGGGCTATTGGCAGGAATCCGGAAAACAGGGAAAAGTTTACAGTAACCCCATTTGGCAAAGAAGCTTTAACCAAATATTTCCTGGTCAGACATTACCAGATGTCTGAAGAAGAGCTGGGAAAACTGTTTCCTGAATTTAATAATATTCAGCGACGAAAGATGCAAAAAATGAATTATCAGCAATTTAGTCTGGTTTATTGTTTTCCGGAAACCGGGCGCACTCATCAGATCAGAGTTCATTTAAAACATATTAATTTTCCGATTGTTGGAGATGAAAAATACGGTGGCCGGAAAGTGGTCAGACTTGACCACAGATGGTGTAAAAGACAGTTTCTTCATGCCGCCAAAATAAATTTAAATCATCCGATAACAGGGGAAAAAATTGAATTTGAAAGCCCATTGCCGGAGGATTTAGCTAATGCTCTGGGTTGCCTTGAACCACTCAAATAAATTAAGATAAATACCGGATGGATAATGTTTTTATACAGTTTGCCACTGTTTTGTCACTTGCCTCACTCCTTGGATATTTAGTTTATAAACTAAAACTTCCGCTTGTTGTTGCCTATCTTTTAACTGGGGTTTTGCTATCTATTGTCAGTGTTTTTGATATTCATTCCAGTGGTGTATTTACAGTTCTGCCTGAAGTAGGAATCGCCTTTGTTTTGTTTTTGATCGGTATGGAGCTGGATCTACGGGAAATAAAAGCGCTCGGCAAACCGATCATCTTTGCCTCGTTGGGCCAGATACTTTTATCGACATTAGCTGGATTTGCTATTGCCGGTGCATTGGGCTTTTCAGTCAACGAAAGTTTATTTTTGGGTCTGGGGTTGTCTTTCTCGTCAACGGTTGTGGTAATCAAAATGCTACTTGATAAACGTGATCTGACCTCTCTTTACGGTAAACTGGCGATTGGTATTTTGTTACTGGAAGATTTAGTTGCAATCGTTGTATTAATGGGTATCTCAGTTGGCAGTTCAGTTTTCCAGCTTGGTTTACAAAATAGTCTACCTTTTGTAACTTTTGCCTTAAAAGCGGTCGGACTTTTCTTTCTGACTTATTTGCTTTCCAAGTTCGTGATTGAAAAAGTTTTTGACGCTGTGGCAAAGTCGGTCGAGTTGCTTTTTTTAACTGCTTTGACCTGGTGTTTTATTTTTACAGCCCTGGCAATTGCTATCAATTTTTCTGTGGTTATTGGTGCCTTTTTAGCCGGAGTTGCTTTGGCTTCCTCACCTTATCATTTGCAAATCCAGGGAAAAATCAAACCATTGCGAGACTTTTTTGTCACCCTGTTTTTTATATATCTGGGAACAGAAGCTAAAATTGCTGATCTGATCGCACATCCTACGGCTATTATTGTGCTTACGCTTTATGCGTTAACGATTAAACCAATCATATATTTAGCAATTTTGGGTATTTTTGGTTTCAGAAAACACACCATGTTTCAAACGGCCCTCAATCTATCACAAATTTCAGAATTTTCTCTGGTAATGTTATTGGTTGGGTTTAAAGCCGGACTTATTTCGCAGTCAACATTGTCCGTAATGGCGGCTGTGGGTGTTCTTTCGATTGTTATTTCCTCCATTTTTGTTTCCCAGAGTCGTAGAATATTTGTGTTGGTTACGCCACTGATCAAATTTTTTGAGCATCGTAGTAAAACCCATTTTCTGGAATCCCGAATTGAAGAAGAAATAGAAGAACATATTGTTATTATTGGTGCCCACAGAGTAGGGGAACCGGTTATTAATTATCTGCAAAAGCAAAAAATCCCCTTTATTGTGGTTGATTTTAATCCTCACATAGTGGAACAGTTAAGAGAAAGAAACATTAATGTTATTTTTGGAGATATTTCAGATCCGGAAATTATCGACAGTCTAAAACTAGAAAAAGCTAAATTAATTATTTCGACAATTATTACTATGCCGGATAATGAAATGTTGCTGGAAGAATGTCACCGAAGAAAAATCTCAGCTAAAATTGTCGTCAGAGCTTCAGATCTGGCTCATGCTAATGCCTTAAAAGATCTGGGAGCAGATTATGTTGTTCTACCTGAAATGGTTTCCAGTCATTTCCTGGTCAGTCAGCTCAAAAGCCATTGGCCAAACGTTCATTTCAGCGGACTGGACTGATCAGCTAACATTGACTGAGGGTTGTCATGCTATTATGATTAGATAAGTAGGAGGTGGAGATTAAGTTAAACAGTGAATTAGAAAACTAGTTAATCAGAAAAAAACTAATTAATCAATTCACTTATCAACTAATTAACTAACTTATGGGATTTGGAGATTTTTACAAAGGTGATAAAAAAAAGAAGAAAAAAAGCGATGTGAAGCAAAATTTTAGTGCTTCTCCGGTTTTTGTGCCGCCTTCTGTTACAACAAAAGGCAAAGCTAAAAACTTCTAATTTTATCCATACTATTTATAGAGCAGGGAGAGAGATGTGACAGAAACTAAAACAGCCCGACCATCAATAAAACTTGCTTTACTTGCATTATCTGCTTTAGTAGGGCTTGTCCTTCTGAGTAAAGCTCTTAGTTTCATTTTTTCCTTAAATCAGCCTTATAGTCCAGATCTGGCTGATGCTAAAACTTATCCATGGGATACTCAGTCTTCTTACAATATTTTGTATGCTACTTCTCGTGACGAAAAGAAGTTATCTGATATTACTTTTATAAATTTTCAGCCAAGGGAAAAAGCAATTACTGTTTTGCATATTCCAGATACTACTTATGCCAGAGTTCCCCGGGGATATGGTGAATGGACAATCGGCAGTATTTACCAGCTGGGAGAGGAAGATGGGGGAGTCGGGGTGGATTTACTCCGTTTATCTCTTTCCCAGTTAGTTGGATTACCAATAGATGGCATTATAATTAACAAAAATCAAACCCAGAAAGCGGAAGATGCGATCAGTTCACTCAGAAAAAATCAGCTAGCATTTATTACTCTGGGAACCCAAATTAAAAGTAATATTTCAGCCTGGGAGTTGATTACACTTGGCCGTTTTGCCGGAAGTGTCAGACAGGATAAAGTTATTTCACTGGATCTGGCCAAAAGCAGTATTACAGAAAGTAGATTATTGCCAGACTCAACCAGAGT
>CAYUPO010000017.1:18280-19991 GCA_964446685.1 uncultured Gammaproteobacteria bacterium
TTATTTCTGATCCGTAATACTGCTCATCTGAGTCAGAGTATTTTTGCTTCCCTTTTAAAAGAGCTGAGAGGAGTGATCATCTCATTTGAACATATTCAAAAAGGGGAGAGCAGTGTCTTAGTTAGTTTTTTACCAATAAATATTGTCAATAAATTTCCTGCTCTTGGATTAACCGAAATTGAAGATTATCTTGAAGATAAAGAGTTGCCACATACGGATGAATATCTCAGATCCCGCCAGATCAATATTAACGACAGTTTTGCCTGGAGTTTGCAGTCAAAAAGAAGGAATAATCCGACACTGGATAAATCTGGTAATTTTCGTTTTGATTTAAAACCTGACCAGTATGCGGCATTGCAAATAGTCGCCCAGCCTTCTGAGCAAGGAGTACAGATCAATTCCCGAATGCTTGTTAAGGAGACAGATCCTCATGCCAAAATAAGTCTGATAAAACAAATTAAAGAAAAAATTGACCAAAAAACTAGTTTAACCAATAATCCATCATTACTTCATCCGGCAGTATTTGCTGATTTTAAAAAGAGAGCTTCAATCCCCAGACATGCCCAGGCATTTATTGTAAACGAAGCAGAGTTGTTGGAATTTATAAAAAATTAAATACTTAAATAATTGGTTCGTCAGATCCGGTGCCATCATCAGTATCATCTGATGAAGTTTCACCCATTAAAGGGATATTATCAGCCGAATAAACCATTAATTTGGCATCCTGTAAAAATGAAGCTTGATTTTTGAATTTTTTGGCTCTGAATTCTTCCCGGACTAATATTGCCATTCCATTTGGCTTAGCTGATTTAATAATTACCTGATATTTGTTGCCACCTTCAATCAGTCGCATCAGATGATAAGCCGAATCATCAGGAAAAGCTCCCAGATACTGACCACTCATATCAGTTACAGTAATACCTCTTTTTTTAACATTCAACTTAACTAGCGAACCAGGGGAGAGAGCCACTAATTTTTGCGGTTCAGCAACTTTTACTAAGGTTACAATTGTAGTTATTCCAGGTTCTTCATAAAATAATGAAGCTGAAATGACACTGGCGTTGGAACCATTTTTTAAAGTACTGTCTTTTTTAATTGCTGCCAGTTTTTTTAGATTTTTTTGGGCAATAGCATTGTAAGGATCAATTTCCAGCACCTGATTGTAAAGCTTTTTACATTCACTGTATTTACCAAGCTCAAAATAAGCTTTTGACAGCCTGTTTAAGTATTGAGTGCTATTGGGATCTTCTTCCAGAAGCTGTAAATTGAGTGTAGCAGCTTCCTCCCATCTGCAGGATAGTGCGTAATCAATTGCCAAAGTGTTAAGGGATTCAATTTCTGCAATAGTGGCCATTGATTGGAAAGTATAAAGAATACAAATATCCAATGTCAAATGCCAAATATTACCAACAAATTCAGAAAATCCTGAGTATCGGCGTTATCAGAGTATCGGATAACAGAAGAATTCAGATAGATCAAAATCTGATCTAAAGCTAAGCATCAAGCTTTGCTTATCTGATATATTCTGCAATCTGATCTTAACCGATTTTAGCTGATCTTTTCTGACGTCTCTGGATCATTTAGCATTTGAAATCGGTACCTATTTGACATTATAATGCTTTGGTATGTCCGGACATTCAAAGTGGTCAACTATTAAAAGACAAAAAGGGATGGCAGATCAAAAAAGGGGAATGACCTTTACGAAGCTGGC
>CAYUPO010000018.1:0-19602 GCA_964446685.1 uncultured Gammaproteobacteria bacterium
GCTGAAAAAATTAATCCGGAATTTGTGCTGGTTCTTGGAGATCTACAATATGATGTGGCGACTTTAGATAACTTTAATAATTTTTATGATAAATCTTGGGGGAGAGTGAAAAGTAAAACTAAACCAGCAGTTGGCAATCATGAATATGCTCAGATAAATGCTAAGGGGTATTATGACTATTTTAACGGTGTCGATCAGTACACCGGGTCAGCTGGGGACAGAGACAAAGGCTATTATAGCTATCAGAAAAATGACTGGAAATTTTATGTACTAAACAGTAATTGCGGTGAAGCAGGAGGGTGTGGGGTGGAATCTCCCCAGGGAAAATGGTTGGAGCAGGAGCTAACAAATAATAAATCAAAATGTCAGATCGCTTACTTTCATCATCCTTTATTTAGTTCTGGTTTGCATGGTCCGGTTGAGATGGTGAAACCATTATGGCAATCTTTATACAAGTATAATACTGATCTGATTCTGAATGGTCATGATCATTTGTATGAAAGATTTTCCCCTCAGGATCCGGAGGGAAATATTGATAATGAAAAAGGGATTCGTGAATTTGTAGTTGGGACAGGTGGTAGGAATTTGTATCAGGTAGTTGATGCAATGCCAAATAGTGAAATCAAAATTGCTAATAAATTTGGAGTGTTACAATTGGATCTGAAGGAGAATGAATATAACTGGCAGTTTATTTCCATTGATAATCAAATACTGGATCAGGGTTCGGCTTTTTGTCACTGAGGGAGTAAGATATCACCCCAATTCATTTTTTTTGCCAATTTAAATTTTTCCTTCTCTTTTTTAAAAATCTTTTCCTGTATGATTCCATCTTTGGTTAATAACGATAATTCAACAAAGGGTTTATAAAGCTGGGGATTTTTAATTAATCTGGCTTGAGGTTGTATTTCTGATGGAAATTTGGAAAATACTATATAACTGTATTTGGCATCTTCCCAATCTGATGGAGGGAGTAGTTTTGTTTTATCTGTCAGATCCATTTTCCGCTGAAGTTGTCTAACCCTTTTTTGAAAATCAGGGCGGATAATTCTCTGTGAGAAGACAATATCTTCTGAGGGATAATATTTGTTTTCAATAAAAGGAGCTGTTAATTTGGGATTATATTTACTTAATTCTGTAACTGTTTGATTATTCGATTCGTTTCCAAATGGTGTCCCTGGTTCAACTACAACCAATATTCCCTGACAATGTTTGTAGGCAAATTCGATAGTTTTTTGTCTGGTATTATCATCCATTTCGTTTAAGACATTTGCCAAAATTACTAGGTCAAATTTTTCTGTTGTATGTGGGACCGAAAAAGAGAAATTAGTCGGATACCATTTTGGTTTCAGAGATGAGTTGGATAATATTTTTTTACCAACAGTGATAAAGTTGGGGTCTTTTTCGACTGCGGAAATCTGAGTTATGGAGGGAAATAACTGTTCTGTTGCCCAGATTGCTGTACCAGGTCCGCTGCCAATATCAAGTAATGACACTGGTTTCCAGGAAGGATTTATTTGTTTGATACTGGCAAGAGAACCATATATTTGGGCGTAAGTGGAAGAAACTCGAAGGGATAAGTATCCCAAAACATCTGAATAATCTCTAATATAACTAATTCCTTGCTTAACTCTTTCTACTCGGTATTTAAGACTGAGTGCAACTGCACTTTTCAGCCATTCATTTGAATTGCTCTCTTTTAAAATATTTTCAATTGAATCAGTAATAGGATCAGGTAGTCTGATAGTTTTCATGAGGGAAGTATAACAAAAAAGAGTTAACTAATATGAAGGTTAAACTTGACCGGATTTTTTAGGATGCCATTTCCAGGCAACCATTGCAGCAATAGCAAAAAATACCAGTCCCATAATACGGTGAATTGTGTGATTGTAAAGACCAAAAGCTTCATGATTGAGAGGAAGGGGAGATGCGTGATCAACTAACCAGTATATACCCAATAAAATCAAAAATGTAATTACCAAAAGCTTCATTAAATTAAGTATAAACTCTCAAAATAAAATAAGCGAGTACCAAAATATGTCTAAAAACTTAAAAGAGAGGCAATTAAATTGGCCATGAAGACATGCCCTTCAATTGATGGATGAATACCATCATGAGTGGCGACATAGATTTTATTGCCATAATTTCCATTTACTTTAGATGACTGGTAGGCATTTATCAGAGGGACATTTTCTGTTTTAGCAACTGTTACGCTGTCATCCAACTGTTCAATGATATGAACTACCTGAGTCGTAGCTTTATCTTCCGGCCAATTGATCCCACCAACTCCTTGACCAAAGCCATCTTTTAAAGGAGCAATTTCTGCCAAAAGATAGACCCTGCCGGATACTCCTCTGGCCTGATTGACCATTTCCCGAAGTAACCTGGAATGTTTTGTTCGGTCATGTTCAGCAAAAGGATTATAAGAAAATGATCCGACTATCAAAATATCCGGATGAATCTCTGAAAGAGGGGGATAATTTCTGGTTTTGTAGTTAAAAGGAGAAGGAAAGCGACTAAGCCCCTGTTCGACATTTTGTCCGCCTATTCCGTAATTATATAGTTTAAATTGAGTTGAGGGATATCTGGAAGCCAAACTTTTTTGCAGATAATCAGTATTTTCACCCATTGTTTCAACCATCGAGTCTCCAATTAGGGCTATTGAATAACTGTCTTTGGGTAATTTAACCGGTATTTTTACTTCGGAACTTTTTGTGCTTAAAGGTACTGGTTTGATTATTATTGCTGATGCAGAAGCCGTTGGTGAAGGTTGGGGAGTGTCTGTATTAATCATTAATGGTATTTCAGAGGCATCAGGGTTAAGGGATGCTGAATATCTGAAAGTGTTTGATGCGATATATATTCCAAAAAGAGTAATAACGAAAATAAATATAGATAAGAGCTGGGAATTAAATGTTTTTTTTCTTTTCATAATATGTCTGTGTTTTTGAACAGTTAGTATTGATAGTACCAAAGAAGTAGTAAGAGAGAAAGTTAGGGTATTAATATTCGTAGAAGATGTATAATAATTTTATGCAATATAACAAACTGACTGAAGAAGAAAAACATGTAATTGAAGAAAAAGGAACTGAAGCTCCTTTTAGTGGTGAATATGATGAATTTTATAAAGATGGGGTATATGTCTGTCGAAGATGTAATAATCGGCTTTATTCCTCCCAGACAAAGTTTGATGCAGGTTGTGGATGGCCGGCATTTGATGATCATTTTGAAGGAGCTGTCAAAAGAATTCCGGATGCTGATGGATATAGAGTAGAAATTCAATGTGCCAAATGTGGTGGACATTTGGGACATGTTTTTGAAGGCGAACATCTGACAGATAAAAATATCAGACACTGTGTTAACTCTTTATCAATTCGTTTTGTACCGAAAGGTCAACAGATTCCAGAAGTTAAATCTTAATTTTTTAGTTAATAATTTTTGTAAAGATTATTAAATAATTTTTTTTCAGAAACTGCTGTAAAACCTATTTGGTCAAGCTGATCTTCAGAAAGGTTTGATAAATCAAATAACTGAAAATGTCCATCTCCACCAAAAGGACTTGGTTCTTTGGGACAATTACTTCCAATAGTCTGGCCAAATTCATCTTTTAAATCTTTATTTTCACAGACACCAATCCGGTAACCTGAGGAATCTAATTTGTCCTCGTATTGATATAAATAATACAATGGTAAACTGACAATAGCAGATTCCGGTCTTTCAAAAAGTAATATTTTGCCTGGACTTTTGACTGCAATTTCTGTCTGTAATTTTCTTAGATCTGATAGCTGATTTTTTTGTTCAATGATTTTGCTGTTTTGAATCATAGTTAGTAAACAAAAAAGTACTATTAGTATTATGCCAAGATATTTATTTAGTTTAAAGAAAATATAAATACTAAATGAGGTTAGAAAAATAATTATCGGATGAAAGACAAGCATATAGACAGGTGATCTGACTCCATTATAAAAATGGAGTAAAAATATTTGAATTAAAAAAGTAATAGCGATAATTTTGGTTGTGAGAGGAAAAGGTATTTTTTTAATAAAACAAATAACAAATGCTGAAACAATAATGATCATGACCGGATAACCCATGAGAGGCTGATTAAATAGCACTTCACCAAAAAATTGCGGCCAGAAACTGATAATTTCTTTTAACCATGACAGAGTAACTGAAGCATTTTGCTGACCGGAAAAAGTATAAAGAAAAAAGTTTTTTGAAAGAATGTTCTGATGAGTGATATCAAAGATCATAAGAGGAATCATTGATACAGAAAGGCCAACTAAACTACTAATAAATCCAAGTATTTTAGAACGACTGTCTGCTTGTAGAAAAGAAGGTGTTATTAGTAACAGAGGTAACAATAGAAATGCTTCAAAATGAAAATTAATTGCCAGGCCGATGCAAGTTCCTATAAAAAAACTGTAGATAAGTTTATGAGATTTCAAAAAAAATATTAAATATAAAATTATCAGTGATACAAATAAAGGAATTGGTATTGGGTTTAGCATGTCTGTGGAATGTAGGATAGAAGATGAAGCAAGGGCTGAAACTAAAGCAAAAATGATACAGCCGGCTTTACTGAATAATTTATATCCAATCAAACCAAAAACCACAATTGTGGTGCAGGATAAAATAGTAAACCCAATCCAGCTGCTGATGATTGAATCAGAAAATAACTTAAAAAAGATAATGAACCAATAGTAGAATGGACCAAATGAAAAATCACCGGCTGATGAATGAGGTCCGATCAGCGGCAGAAGATTTGTCTTAATAGAATAATCAGCAATTAGAGCGTCTCTGGCCTGGTCCTGACTAAGTGTCCATCTGGTATCGTAATTAACGAATCGGAAATACATCCCCAAAAGAAATATCAGAATAAATATTATAAGAAACTTTTTTTGTGAATAAGTAAATCTTGCATTAAAAAGATTATTCATTTTTATTCAGACCAGGGTAATAATTTCCAAAGTTCGGTTGGGTTTAAGATTGCTGAACCGATATCTGGCTGAAGTTCACCAAAGTCTAGTTGATTGACTCCTTCGGAAACGGTTTGATGAATTGTGATTGGTTTATAAAATGGTCTTTCTAAAGTAAAATTATAATCTTTGTCTGGAAGCAAATATTTGGCTTCAATTGTTTCGGAATTCCCTTCAGTTCCGATATTTAATGCATTCACTGTTCGGTTAACCGCATTTTTGACTTCACCAAAAACTGTCAGGATATAATCACCGGCTGGATTTTTTTTCCACTTTAATTCTGAATGAACCTGTAATAAAACCGGGGATTTGATATTGACAATAAATTCAAATTGTTCGGAATCAAATAGTTTTTCACCGTAGTACATATTGAGTTGTAGTTTGTAATCTCCGCCGACAGGAGCTTTGATAGTTGCATGAAAGGTGTAACTTTGACCCGGTTCTATTTTTTGGTCGGCTGGTATTTTCATCGGAATTATTCCCAGCTGAGATGCCTGAGAAAAAGGAGCTAAGGCCACCTGATGAGTATCATTCCAAACTGACTGACCGGTATTTTCAATAGTCAAAAACAGATCATAAGTCTGACCTGCAACCAGTGCAGTATTTATGCCAGATTTGGTTGCTTCAAAAGTGCTGGTAAAATTCTGAGTGGATAAGCCGCCTTTTTGGAGTTTGGCTTTGTGTTCCTGTAATGGATTTCCTATTTCTTTGGGCATATTTTTTAAGACTGTATAGGAGGGATAAAACTGGTCAGATTCAGCCAATGGATTAGGTGAAGAGGGGACTTTACTGCGGGGTTTTTTGAAAGAAAAATTATCAAATGGAGCTTCCTGATAATCGAGTATAAAGGGGGTGACTGCGACTATTTGTTTATTGTTCCAGGCAGTTTCATAAGCTTTTTGGTAATAAGTTGCAACTTCCTCAGCAGAAGGGAATTTAGCATTGCCGTTTTTACCTTCAGCATGTTTCCAGCCGGTTTCAGTGATAAATATTGGTAAGTCTTTTTCTATTTTGAGGGATTTAAGTTTTTTTAATTCATCTTCAAATCCCCGGACAGTCATTTTTCCAGAAGCTGTTGGAGAACCAGAGAAGTTTGGATTTGGATAAGAATGAGAAGACCAGCCATCAAGCTTATTAAAAATGCCGGGGACTGTTTCGTTCATTTTTTCCATATAACTAAATGAATCCATGTAAGACGGTATTTTGTTGGGAGCTGAACCGTCAAGTCCGGCATTTATAACAAAGAAATTGGGGTTTTTCTTTTTAAGAGCATCGATTGTGGCGTTTAGTGTTTTGGCATAATCACCTGGATCAACACTGCCGCCCCATTCTGTGGCATGATTTGGTTCATTATAAATAATAATGTAGCGGTTTTTAGTTGGCCAGTTGAGTGAATCAAGAAAGTCGGCCCAGGCTTCTTCTTCTTTGTCATATGGTCTGACCCAGGTTCCGCCATCAGGTTTGGTAGCCAGTCTGACAATCGGGATCAAATGTTGTCTTCGTAGCTCATTAAAAAAAGTCTGCCATCTGTTTTTGTCCCGCTGGCCGCTTTCTATTAAAAAAGTGATATACCCCCAGTCGCCGTTGGTATTAACTAGGCCTGCAGTATCTTTGATCTCATCCGGGCTGGAGGAGATGATATGCATGCCAAATTTATTGTTGGAAACACTGAGAGGATCAGATACTGCATACGTTAAAGGTGGGAAAAGTATCAAAGGTATCAGAAGTATCAAAAGTACAAGGTAGTTAAGAATTTCTTTTAGCATAAATCCGTGTTTCTCATTTTAACATATTTCTCCCTGGATTTAGGTTTAGGTGCTTGAAAAATAGAATTGGTAAAAATGAGTGAGTTAAACCTAGTTGACTTCGGGTTATATATGGGTGTATACATAATATACCGAAAAAAACCCAAATGATGTTTGAAGCTTTATATCACCTGACCAGCTTAATAGCCAAGCTTACCCGCAGAGGAGGTTCTTCACTTGTATGACAGATCTGTATGAACCTGTCAGAGTCTGGGTATTGTTTGAAACCAACAATATTCAGCCGCACATTTTTTTCTGGCGGGATAGAAAAATTACAATTGAAACAATCAATATGGTTCACACCAGTAAGACAGAAGGTAGTACTCTCTATCATTTTTCTGTCAGCAGTGGAGGCAATTATTATCGTCTGCAGTTTAATATAGCCAAAATGAAATGGATGCTGGAGCAGGTAGAGGAGAGCAATTAAATTAATATCTTTTGAGAATTTATATTTTAATCATACGAAAATAGATTGAATTAATTCCGTATCCCGACGAAAGTCGGGATCTATATATCTATGGGTGGATACGTTTATATACTAGCAAATAAAAAAGATGGGACTTTATATATAGGTAAAGCTGAAAATTTGGTTAAGCGTATTTATGAACATAAAAATAATTTAGTTGAAGGATTTACTAAAAAATATAGTGTACATAACTTAGTATATTTTGAAATATATAGTCAGATTGAAGAAGCAAGTCTTAGAGAAAAACGAATGAAAGAATGGAGAAGAGATTGGAAAATCGCATTAATTGAAAAAGAAAATCCAGATTGGCAGGATTTATATAAAACTATTTTATAAATAATAATTGAAGTTATTTATATAAACAAAGATTCTTTGTATTGGATCCCGTATCAAGTACGGGATACGGTTTTTCTAGTTCTTTGTGATAGTGATTTTTTTTATTAATTTATCTAAAGAAAGGAGGACATTATGATGAATGAATTAGCGGGAGTTAGTAGTTTTTTTAGTTTTTTAGGGTTGTGTTAAAAAGGAGGATTACTAAAGCTGAATAGAATAACTTCCCATCTAAACCGTGTTATTTTTCATATAGATTTTAATTCATACTTTGCTACGGTTGAACAGCAGGCGAATCCGCGGTTGCGGGGGAAACCGATTGGTGTGACTGGGGGAGACCGGATGGAACGTACTGTTTTGGGAGCAGTTTCGGTGGAAGCAAAAGCCAAGGGCGTCAGAGGCGGAATGACCTACGCTGATGCCAAAACTCTTTGTCCGGATATTATTTTAGTCCGAGGAGATAGTGATAAATATCTGGAGTGTACAAAAAGGTTTCTGAATATCTTAAAAGGCTTTTCGCCTTATGTTGAGATTTTTTCGATCGATGAGGTGTTTTTAGAGCTTCCAGCTTCAAGCTTACAGCTTCCAGTCGGAGATGATTTGTTTTCAAATCCAAAAAAGTTGTTTAGTATTGGTGAGCAGGTTAAAGACCAAATTAGTAAGAAAGTAGGTGAGTGGGTCAGATGTTCGATTGGTGTGTCTTATAACAAGCGAATGGCTAAATTTGCCGGGAGTTTGGTTAAGCCTGATGGGCTAACTATTATTGCTGATCCACAGTCATCAATGATGCTGCTTGACCAGGTCGGTCTGGATGAAATCTGCGGGATTGGTTCTCGTACCAAAAGACGTTTGCATTCGATGGGTATTACTTCATTTGCTGATTTACGTAAAGTACCTTTGGAAAATTTATTAGCTAGTTTTAAAAGTTACGGTAAAACTCTTTATGATATGGCACGAGGTTTGGATGAAACGACTATTGTGCCTTTTTATGAAAAAGAAGAGGTTAAATCAGTTGGACATAGACATACTTTATCTAAAGATACGGATCAGGAGAGGGATTTGCAGCAACATTTTTTAAAGTTATCCGAGATGGTAGCCAGACGACTAAGAGAGAAAAATCTGGTTGGTAAAACAATTATGGTCTGGTACCGGGCTGCATTTAACCGGGAATATCAGGAGGAGACAGGTCAGACTTTTTATGGTGAGGGGATGCAATGTACTATTGCTCATTCCAATGATGGACTGGATATTTATAAAGCTGCCTGGAAAGTTTTTAGTAGTATTTGGCGAGGAGAAAGTGCCAGGATGGTTGGAGTATCAGTTTCGGGTTTGAGACCGCTTAAGCCGGAAAATTTAAGTTTGCTGCCGGAGGTGAATCGGACCAAAGTGATTATCAAGGCACTGGATAAAATAAATGACCGTTTTGGTGAATTTACTTTACAAAGAGGAGTACTTTTGGGATCCAGGAAAATGAAACGGATGCCAAATCCATTTTTATCCGACAGAAGATTTAAAATTTAAATTATTTTACGATAATTGTCCCTCGGTAAAAAGGTGAGAGATGATCATGAAAACGCCATGAACCGCTTTTTTTAAAAGTAAATGACCACGATTTATCAGGATCAATTGGTTCCTGGGGATCGAATTCAGGATATATCCCATGAGTAGGATGCAAATCTGAGGCTGGCCAAAAAGGTTTGCCATGGGTAGTTTTGAACTCAATAGTGTCTCCTTTATTTATTGTAATTTGTTGGGGACTATATCCAGTTTCTTCTAAAATTATGAGATGGGTAGGGGACTTTTGAAACGTTTTATGTAAAACACTTAAAATAACAAGAAGAGGCAACAACAAAAAAACTATGGTAATGAACAGAATTTTTTTTCTCATAATTATTATTTAAGGAGTTGGTGGTGAAGAAAGAGGGAAATCACTTGGTATAGGTGCCGGGGAGCCAATTGGAGGTAATAAATTAATTGAAGTTACTTTATATTCACCTTCTAATTTCTGCAGATTTAGAGTGGCAAATTCATTGAGGGGTACAATTTTGACATCTCCTGAAGGACTGGCAGGTCTGGAAAGTGAAGAAGGTTTTGAAATAAAGATTGGTTTACTCAGAGTAAATTTAGCAGTATTGCTGCCGTTTTGGACGGTAATTGAGGTTTCATCAATTTGTATTACTTTTCCATTTAAGGTTGCAAACTGGCTTGTAAAAATTGGATTTTCTTCAGCTTTATCCTGATTGGTTAATAGCGAATCATCTGCCATCTTTGAAGGCAAAAACCTTGCTGCCGTTAGACCGGCGAGTAAACCAATAATGATTCCGATTAAGCCCATTAAAACAGAGAAAGTATTTAGAGGAGAAGGTTTGACATCTGGCATACTGAATTCATTGTTGAATATATTCAGCGTCTTGTCAAGTCAATTAAAAAGTAGCAATTTTGATGGTGTTGGTAGTTCCGGAGACTCCGGCAGTCAAACCGGTGATAATTACAATTGAATCACCTTTTTTAAATTCCTTTAGATGTTCAACTTCGTTATATATATGTTCAACAAAGGTATTAAAATTTGTGGTTGGTCTGACAATGATTGGATTGACTCCCCAGACCAAATTGAGCTGATTTCTGGTTAACTCATCATGGGCAACGGCGATAATTTTGGTATCTGGTCTGAATGCTGAGATAATCTGAGCAGTACGGCCGGTAGCTGTTCCAACTACAATCGCTTTTGCTCCAATTCGGGAAGCCAGTGAACAGGCTGCTGCTGCAATTCCATAAAGAGCCATATCCTGTTTCATAATATTTTCCCAGTTGATTTGAATTAATCTTTTTTGCTCAGGATTGGCTTCTACGGTGCGAATAATATGATCCATCATTGAAACTGATTCAACTGGATATTTACCAGAAGCAGATTCAGCAGATAACATGACACAGTCAGCCTGATCCATGACCGCTGTTGCAACATCTGAAACTTCGGCTCTGGTAGGTCGTGGATTTTCAGTCATTGATTCCAACATCTGAGTGGCAACGATGACTGGCTTTTGCAACTGTCTGGCCATTTTTAAGATCTTTTGCTGAACTATTGGTACTGTAGTGTTGTCTGTTTCAATTGCTAGATCTCCCCGGGCGACCATGACTGCATCAGAATTTTTTAATATTTCAAACAGATTATCAACTGCTTCATTTTTTTCAATTTTAACAATGATTTTTACTTTTGGATTGTGTTTTTGGATCAATTTTTTCAGAGGAACCAGGTCATCAACAGTCTGCACAAAAGACAGTGCAATATAATCAACATTATTTTCTAAAGCAAAGACGGCATCATCATGATCTTTTTGAGTAAAAGCAGCTCCTTTTAGCAAAGTATCAGGCACATTTACCCCTTTGTTAGATGAAACTACTCCATCATTTACAGCAATTGTACGAATTGTTTTGCCGATGACATCAGTTACTTTAATTTCTACTAATCCATCATTTAAATAAATTCTCTGACCTTTTTTGACAAAAGGTGATAAATCAAACTGCATGGGTAGTTCATGATAAGCAGTTGAGTTTAAAACTAAATCAATTTTTTCGCCTTTTTTGATAGAACGAAGTCCGTCAATTTTACCTAACCGAAGCTTTGGGCCCTGAAGATCGGCAAAAATCATTAGATTTTTACCAATTTCCTGTGAAATAGCTCTGACATAAGCCATCTGCTCTTTTTTCTCCTCGTGAGCTCCATGTGACATGTTCATCCGAACAACATCCATGCCAACTTCAGCTAATTTTTTGAGAGTTGCTCTGTCCCAGGAAGCTGGTCCAATAGTGCAGACGATTTTAGTGCTTTTAAAAGGTTGATTCATTTTAAGTCCTATAGTGCATTATACTGCTGTTCAATATTTGGGTCAAGTAAGAATATTGGGTTCACAGCTGTACAACCAACTGTATATGTATTAATGTATAACCAATAGCTTATGAACGCAATAGTCACTGGTGGAGCTGGTTTTCTGGGAAGTCATTTATGTGATGCCTTAATCAAAAAAGGTTATCAGGTAGTTTGCGTGGACAATTTATTAACAGGTAACAAAGATAATATTGCTCATTTATTATCTCATCCTGATTTTAAATTTGTGGAAATGGATGTGGTAAATATCAGTGATCTGGATATGGAACATGTTGATTTTGTATATCACCTGGCATCTCCGGCATCTCCCAATAAAAACTCCCCCAAAAGTTATCATGCATTAGCATTTGAAACAATGCAGGTCAATACAATGGGTACCTGGGCGATGGCTGAATTTGCCTTGCAAAAAGGAGCTAAGTTACTGTTTGCTTCAACATCTGAAGCTTATGGCGAACCACTCGAACATCCTCAAAAAGAGTCATATCGGGGAAATGTTTCTTCAACGGGTCCTAGGGCTGTCTATGACGAAGCTAAAAGGTTTGGAGAAACTATAGTCTCGGCTTATGTCAGGTCAAAAGGAATGGACGGTAGAATAATTCGTATTTTTAATACTTACGGACCCAGAATGGCACTTGATGATGGCAGAGTAGTAATTGAATTTGTTAAAGCTGCTTTAAAAAATGAGGATTTACCGGTGTTTGGGGATGGAAAACAGACCAGGTCATTTTGTTATGTATCTGATCTGATTGAAGGCATTATAAGGACTTTGGAAACTGATGGAACAAAAGGAGAAGTTGTGAATCTGGGAAATTCGCATGAGTTCACAGTCTTAGAGTTAGCTGAAAAAGTTATTCAAAAAGTTGGAGGAGCGTCTCAACCAGGATTTAAAGAAGCTATGCCGCAGGATGATCCATCCAGAAGGTGTCCTGATATTTCAAAAGCTAAACAATTACTAGCCTGGGAACCACGAATTGAGTTAGAACAAGGATTAGAGTTTTTGATAGAAGATGTTAAGCAAAGAATCAGTTAGTTATTAATAATCAAAATCGGCAAATTCTGGTTTACCAAGTCTATCCCCTTGAGTCATTTTATTGATTTTTTCTAGATCTTCTTTCGATAATTCAAAATTATCGGCCTCAAAATTTTCTTTGATTCTACCGGGATTGGTGGTGCGGGGGATAACAATAATATTTTGGGAAATGGCCCAGTTAAGGACGATTTGTCCGGGAGGTCTATTGTATTTGGCAGAAATTTCTTTGATTTCAGGAGCTTCAAAATCAACTCCACCTTTGATGGTCGAATAAGAAGTTGTAGTGATGTGGTGTTGCAGATGAAATTCCCGAAGTTCTTTTTGATTAAAAGATGGTCTGAGTTCGATCTGATTATTGGTAATTTCAACGCCTGAATTTAAGACATCTTCTAAATGATGTTTGGTAAAATTAGAGACACCAATAGCTTTAATAATACCTTTGTCCTGAAGCTGTTTCATTGCTTTTAATGATTCAACCATATCGTAATCACGATTTGGCCAGTGAATAAGCAGTAAATCGATATAGGGAACGCCAAGTTCTTCTAAAAATCTATTTCCGGAAGCCAAAATTGTTTCAGGTGAAAGATCTTCCCGCCATAGCTTGGTTGTTAGTTTGAAATCTGTCCTGTTTAACCCACTATCTTTGATAGCCCGGGCAACTTCAGCATGATTGCCATATCTGTCTGCAGTATCAATGTGACGATAGCCAGTCTCAAAGGCTTTTAAAACTGAGATATAGCAGTCTTCACCCAATAATTGCCAAGTGCCAAAACCTAACAAAGGAAGATCGACCTGGTCATTTAATTTAACAGTTTTCATAAGCTTCATTCTTACAAATTGAAGGAATAATGTCAAAAAGGAAAAGGTAAGAATAAGTGGTATAATTTTTTATAGGCTTGATTTCTGTTAAATTTGTTATAAAATTGCTAAATGTCTGAATATCCCTTATATATTTGTCTACCCCAAGACGGAAAAAAAGAGAGTCGGTTCACAAGTTGGGGGAATGATTCAACTTATAGGGAGAGATCAATCGCTGCCAGTACTCATCCCGATTCAGCTCAAGATAGAGTATCAGTTTTGCCTTTTATAGCTCGTGGTGCTCCTGCTTCTCTAGTAATAAAATATACGGGATTATCCCATGATGCTGAAAGTAGATCACGTCAGTGGTTAGTTAAAAATAATAAAACATGCGGTAATCCTAAGACAATAAATTTAAGAAAACAATTTAGTCTTTATGAAAGAACTCGAGTAAAAACTGAATCTCCGGAGATTGTTGAGAAAATTATTCTAATAGGTGGTAAGTTAGTTGAAAAAGGAGTTATACCTGTTGAAACATTAGAGTGGCAAGAGCTGCATAGTGCAGTCAAAGAAACTAAAATAGGCGAATTACTAACAGGATTTCCGGAATTCTTAATTATTGAAGGTCTTTTACAATCTAGAAAACATAATTTATCAAATATAGAAGATAAAATTAGACATTTACTTGATGCTGGAAGATTAAATGATCATTTTGCTAATAGTTTGAAATTATTAAAAGATGTAATTTCGGTTGTTCATGAATAAATAATCTTGTAGCGGATATATTCAGACAGTTGGTATACTTCCTTGACTTCAATGTTACCAATATTAACTAAACTATTTTCCAAAGAAGAAGAATTTGTTTTGACTGAGGAGCATAAGATTTGTTTGGATCTGATGGAAAATACCAGGGACAATATTTTTCTGACTGGGAAGGCGGGGACTGGTAAAACAACTTTGATTAATTACTTTAGGTCGCACACTAAAAAGAAAGTGGTGGTACTGGCGCCGACAGGTATTGCCGCTCTTAATATCAAAGGTCAAACAATTCATTCTTTTTTTAAGTTTCCACCGCGGCTGATCGATAAAAATGCGATAAAAAGAAACATCAATAGCCGGATTTATAGTGACATTGACTGCATTGTGCTGGATGAAATTTCAATGGTTCGGGCGGATATTTTGGATGGGATTGATCTGTTTCTCAGAATGCATGGCAGAGATAGAGAAGCTCCTTTTGGCGGGATTCAGATGGTATTTGTGGGAGATATGTATCAGCTGCCGCCGGTTGTCCGGTATGAAGAGATGGAGATTTTTGGCAGGTTGTATGATTCGCCTTATTTTTTCAGTGCGAATGCCATCCGGGATAGTTTATTTCATTTTATCGAGCTGCAAACTATTTTTCGGCAGAAAGAACGAGAATTTGTCGATGTTCTAAATAAAATAAGAATAGGGGATGTTGATTCTGAAACTTTTGCACTAATCAATGAACAATATAATCCTGCAGGAGCTGGTGATAAACATATTATTTTGTGTACGACAAATAAGGTAGCTGAGGGTATAAATGAAACTCGTCTGACTGGTATTGATCAGCCTGTTTTTGCGTATCAGGCGACGATTGATGGTAATTTTCCGACTGAGGAGAGAAATGTTCCAGCAGAACTTGTGCTGAAACTAAAAAAAGGCGCGAGAGTATTGTTTGTCAAAAATGATCTGGGAGGTCAATGGGTAAATGGTAGTACTGGAGTGGTACATTCGCTGGATATGGAAACGATACAGGTTAAATTAGATGAAACAGGTTTAATAGTAGAAGTGCACACAGATCTTTGGGAAAATATCCGCTATGAACTCGATCAGAAAACCGGGGAGTTGAAAGCCGAAGTATTGGGCAAGTTAATTCAGTTTCCTTTAAAGCTCGCCTGGGCAATAACAATTCATAAAAGTCAGGGAATGTCTTTTGACAAAGTTTGTCTGGATTTTAGTAAATCGCCTTTTGCTCATGGTCAGACATATGTTGCTTTAAGCAGATGCCGAACGTTAGCTGGTCTGGTTGTAACTAGAAAAATCTGGCCAAATGATGTGATGATTGATGAGAGGATAATAGAATTTATGAATCGGATCAAAAGAATGTAAAATTTAAAAACCAGAGGCTTTTAGGAAAAAAAATCTTTGAAAAGTGGATTATTTACGGGCACTAATCCTAATGGTTTATTAACAGGTCCAACAACATTCACATTTCCAATTTTTCGAATAACTATACCTGTGTTATATCCAAATCTTTTTTCCAAAGCACATTCTTTAAATTTTTCAATTGAGCCTTTTTCCGGATTACTGTTTGGGCACCCAAAACAGGCGAATAAGCAGGCTCGTAAGGGATAAGCTGATTCAGTCGTATTTGATGTAGAAGAGTGGTTTATTTGCTCTTCTCGTTTTTCTACTAGATTGGTATTAGGCATAATAATTATAACTATAGGTATTATACATTCGATGTGCTGTAAGAGTGTGATTTGAATCACACAGATTCTGGGATATCTTGGTGATTATTAAACTTATGAGATATTATTTAAATTTAAATAAGCTTTATAAAGAAATTTTTTATAGGACTTTTATTATTACATAGCTAGTGTAAACTAATTACTGAAATTAAATTATGTCTGCTCAAAAAATATTAAATAAGTTATTCATTGTCATATATTTTCTAGTGGTGGTTGGAGCCTTTTGTGCCTGGCCGACTTCTGTAAAAGCTGATGAACCTGGTATCCCTTCAACTGACCCAAACTATTCTCAGGATGTTGAAACCTGGTGGGGTACTCACCCGATGAATCCAGATAACTCTAGTGGTTATTCTATTGGTTATGTTCCAAACCCTCCAACAGTTATTGAAGTAGCTCCTGATGGTGGTTGTGGTAGTGGGACCAGTATTCAGGATGCTTTGGATGCTTTGCCGGCTATTCCTACACAGGGCTATACCCTTCAACTATCAGCTGGAACTTATTGTGGAGATGTCCATTTAACAAATGATTATTCCGAATCCGGAGGGATTTTTACTCAAACATTAAAGCGGGATAATATTCATTTTATTGGGGATTCCGGAGGTGGAACTATTTTGCAGATCAGTCATGCTTATGCTACAGCTCAAGATTATGAGGATGACTGGGCAGATCGCGAAGAATTTGAGATTTTGGGATGTCCTGAATCGGCCGACTATACCGGTTTTTCTGGAGCCCGTAATCCCTCTAGCGACTTGTTTGAAAAATCCAATCATTGTATTCAAAATCCAATTAAAAACATTTATTTAAAAGATATTATTTTTGATGGAAATGCGACATCCCATATTTTGGTTCATTTAGCAACAGCCAGGGATGTGGTGTTGGATCGGATTACTATCCGAAATACTTCAGGAACTGGTGTTGGAACTCATGACGGAAGTTTGTACGGGATTGCTACACTGACAAATTTTTGGTGTAGAGGCTGCACTTTTGATGGGAAAGAAGAGTATCATTCTTATCTGGATGGTCTGCATGGTGGGGGAATTATTTATTCCTCAGTTAGTAAAAAAACTGTTAATGGCGGGTTACTTTATTTAACAAATGACGATTTTACCCGAGATAGGGATGGCGATGGTGATGTCGATGAGCCGGAATGGGGAGTGGCTCAGTATGTAGTAAATTACAAAAACACTTTTGAAGGAAAGGAGGCATCAAGTTATAACGCTATCAGTATGATGGCTGCTGATAGTCTGGTAAAAGGGAATCTGGTCAATGGTAAAGTTACTCAGCTGGTTTATATCAATCCTAAAAGTACCAGAATTGTCCAATATGGTGGTGTAACTCCCTCAATCAGTCAGTTTCATTACACAGATAATATGGTGGTAGATAATATTGTCAGAAGTGCTACTTATCTGGCATATATTGATCAGGCTTCTGATGTTTGCAATCCAAGTAGTAATGCTAGTACGTATAACGCCAATAAATGTGCCAGTATTGGTAATACAACAGTTAGGGGTAATCGGATATATTCACATTCCAGCAGCACTTATGTCAGAGAGGGTTGGGAAACAGATTATGGAGGAGAAGATTTAATAACTCCGAGTACTTTGACAGATAATTGTGCGAGTGGCGGTCAATTTGCTGAAGGTGACACTCCTGGATCTTCTGGAAATCCAAATTTAGCAGTAAGTACTACAACTGCCTGTACCAGTTCGATACCCGTTGGACCAAGTTTGGATGCTCAAAATATTGTGTCTAATCCGTCTTTTGAAACTGTAGCGACTTTCCCAACCAATTGGCAACAAAGGTCATCTGCGAGTTCTGACACTTCGGAGTTTTTTAGCGGTACAAAATCTTTAAAATTGACCGGGGCAGCGAGCAGTGTTTATGTTAACTATACTGGTAATTTGGTTCCATCACTTGAAGCAACCACTGATTATTTTATTAATGCCAGAATTAAAGCGACTACTGTTCAGACTCCCGGTAGTTCATTTGCCAGAATTAGATTTGTAGATATTACTAATGGATCCGCTCAAACAAATACTGCAAATATAAATACAACAGCAAATTATTGGCAATATGTCACAATGAAACTGACAACTGCTGCATCAACTGCCAGTGTCAGGTTGGATATTTTGCATACATTTGAGTCAGGAGATGCTGTTTATGTAGATGATATTGAGTTTTACAAAGTTTCCAATAATGCTCAGACAATTTCTCTTCCTTCAAGCAATGATATTACAGCTCCAACCGGAAGTATCGCGGCTCAGGGTGGACAGACTAATATAACTTCAAGTACGGCTAATTTGGTGTTAACTGGTGCAGATAATTTTGACTCATCAAGTTATCTGCAAATGCAGTTATCGGAGAATTCTGATTTTTCAGGTGCTAGCTGGCAGTGGTATTCCAGCAGTTCTAATTTTTCTTTGTCAGCTGGAATAGGAGATAGATTGGTGTATGTTCGTTTTCGTGATGTTCATCAAAATATTTCACCAACTTATGCCATAGCTTTTTATGTCAGAGATGGAAATGATTCAAGTTCATCTTCTTCCAGTTCCTCCTCTTCATCTTCATCTGGTGAATCTCATGGAAGTGCCTGTAATGCATCAGCACCAACAGGAATTCCTGATCTGTTTCAGATCGATACAACTTCAAATAGTGCCAAAATTTATTTTGCTCCGGTTGCTGGAGTCGGCAAATATGCCGTCGGTTATGGTTATGCTGATAAGGAAGATCGTTATCAGGCAGATGTCCAAACAAGTGGATTTACAATTGGCGGATTAGCACCAAATACTACCTATTTTGTCAGACTCAGAGCTGTCAATGAATGTGTGCCGGGAGAGTGGGGGAAGACGATTGTTGTTAAAACTACAGCAAACGGAACCAACAAAAGTGGTATTTTTTACAAAAACCAGAAATCTGTGGTAGTAAACAGTCCCAAAACAGCTGGTAAGACATCACCCAAAACTACTGTTTCAAAGCCAGTAACAGTACCTGCTGCTAAAGAAGTTCAGAAACAACAGCTTGCTGAAGTCGTTCAGGAAACAGTTACACCTCAAGCTCCGGTGGTGCAACCAGTTTCACAGCCATCTGCTCAGGGAAGTACTGCTAGTCCCGGTTGGTTTGGTGGGTTTGTTAATTCTGTCAAAAAAATATTTGGTTTTTGATCTGAAATATTTGTTATACTCTGACTATGCCACAATTTACTGATGAAATTAAAAATGAAATAACTAAGGCTTTACAGGATAAAGGGGCAACATTGCCTTGTTCACGTTGTGGGGGGACTGATTTTGGAGTCCTCGATGGATTTCCTTCCAGTATGATGCAAATGGATACTGAACAGGTGATCACAGAGGGAAATAAAATTCCTTCAGCGGGTGTTGTCTGCAACAAGTGCGGTCATATAACTGAACATGCATTGGGCGTGTTACTTCAGGCTTAATCCATTAACGCCAGACCGGAAGCGATACTGGTAAAAGTTTCAAACTGTTTGATTTTTTCTTTACTAAAAATATCTGACAACATCTTTTCAAATACCGGAATAAGCGATGAGCCTCCGGTCCTGACAACTACATCAATCTGATCGGATGATACCGCGGCTGTTTTAAGAGTTCTAAGAACAGTTTCGCGAATTTCTTCTACTCGGGGAGTAATTATCTCTTCAAATTCTGTTCTGGTAATTTCCTGATGAATTTTGATTGGCCCATTTTCAAAAGAAATGATCGCGCTGGGATGTTGGGAAAGTTGTTTTTTAGCTATTTCGATTGCTTCATAGAGATCAAATCCCAGATTTGACTGAATTAGATAAATTAATCTATCCAGAGC
>CAYUPO010000019.1:0-18770 GCA_964446685.1 uncultured Gammaproteobacteria bacterium
GAGCCGGAGATGAGAATTGGACTCACGACTTACTCTTTACGAAAGAGTTACTCTACCACTGAGTTACTCCGGCTTGGGTGTTATTTTAACAAAAATAAATGTTTATGGTTAGGATTGTTCTTAGGAACCTCTCCCTGACCCTCTCCTGTAAGGAGAGGGAAGTTGAAGGCTATTTTATAGATTCCTGCTTTCGCAGGAATGACGTTGGTGAAAGTGTGCCGTTTCTGGTTTTCTAAATTGGTGGAGCTTTTGATACTTTTTAGCTTAGGAGTATTTCTCGAGTAGCTTTATAAGGGCGTATTCTTCGCCTGAGAGGCCGGGGGTTTTGGAGACGGTGTGTTTTAAGAAGTGAGGGACAAGGACGTTTTCTTCGTAGGTTTTGATGACTGTAGGGTGGATGTAATAGTTTTGACAGACAGAAACTGTGTTTCCTAAGTGTTCAGCTACTTTTTTAACAGTTTGTTTAATGTTTTTTTTGATTAATTTATCATTCTCTGCATGACCTATTTTATAAAAATCATTGGCTGACAATGATGTTCCTCCCCAGGTTCTAAAATCTTTGGCTGTAAAATCATCTTCGGTAGTATCTTTTAAAAATGTATTTACGTCTGAAGAATCTACTACCTGTTTGTCACCTTTGTCATCATAATACTGAAAAAGTTCATAACCTGGCAGTTCGATACATTTTTTAATTGTTTTAGCGATAGTTGGATTGTTTACTTCCAGCTCATGATAGACGCCACTTTTACCTTTAAAACTAAATGACACTTCATTTCCAGTCACACTGACATGTTTATTGCGAAGTGTTGTCAGTCCAAATGAATTGTTTTCTTTGGAATATTCTTCATTGCCGATTCTGATAAAAGTATGTTCTAGCAACCAGACAACTGTAGCAATAATTTTTTCTTTACTTTGTTCAGGTTTTTGCAGATGATAGCGGATTTTAGAACGGATTTTTGGTAAATTAAGACCAAAGTCGACCATTTTGGCG
Organism: uncultured Gammaproteobacteria bacterium; assembly: GCA_964446685.1. GTDB lineage: Bacteria > Patescibacteriota > Microgenomatia > Daviesbacterales > UBA10151 > CAZWRN01. The sequence continues at coordinate 992 of CAYUPO010000019.1, forward strand.
AATTTATTTTGCTGACTAATAGCTATCCAGTCGGGGTGATATATATACTGTTTGCGTTTTTTTGCATCAATTCCGGTTGCCTGCAAATAACCGTTAGCCTTAGGACTGATCCAAACATCTTCCCAGGCGGGAGGAATGGCCAACTTATTGATCCGGGAAATAATATTTTCATCAGTAATTTTTGTACCATTAAGATCATAATATCTGAAAGATTTACCGCTTTTTTGCCTGAAATAACCTGGTTTTTGGTCAGAAATATAACTTAAATGTTCTTCTTTGAGTTGGTTGATAAAATCAGGATCTGAGAGCGTGGTCATTGCTATATAAAGAGTAACGTATTTGTTAATAGGGCGCAATAATTGAGGATCTAATTTGACAAACAGAGCTAAAGAAGCAAGAATAAGAGCATGTTGATTAAGTATGTTTATATTGTGTTTGTAGGGATACTGTTGGCGGCTTTTGTTGGAGTGGGGATTGCGGCTTTTTATAAAGGGCCGGTTTATCCGGAAACTCCAATTGAACTACGTTTTCCAGAAAATAAGCCACAGGAGGCCACTTCAGAAGCATATGTCCAAAAACAACTTGAATTCGATAAAAAAAGTGAGGCTTTTCAGAAGCAAAATGCCGATTACAGCCGTAATGTTTCAATAATTGCGTTACTTGGTGCAGTGATAATGCTTGTTTTAAGTTTAACGCTCTTTAAGCAAATATTAGTTATTGCCGATGGATTGTTGTTAGGAGGGGTACTGACTTTGGCTTATTCTGTGATCAGAGGCTTTGGTTCGAATGATGACATGGTCAGATTTCTGGTTGTTTCAGCCAGTTTATTAGTGGCATTAAGCTTAGGATATATTAAGTTTGTTAAAAACTTTGAATCAGGTTCAAAATCAAAAAACAAAAAGTAGTTTATTCAACTGATTTTTTGAGGGTAGCTTCCAGGTCTATTTCATTTTCTTCAAACCGTTTTTTGAGAAAATCTTTAGTATCATCAACACCTTTGTTATAAAGCTGCATACCAATTTTTTCTAGGAACATATCCAGTAAATTTCCGGCAGCTATAACACCAATTTCTTCATTTCTTTCATTTCTAAAAAAACTAATAATTTGATCAATAGCATTGCTTTTTTCTTCTTCAGATAAAATATCCCAACTGCGTTTAATATTTGTCATATGTAGTTATTATTGCTTATTAGAGCGGGATACCAGAATAAGATCTTTTGCCTTGCTCACTAATCTTTCTTCTCACTTCGTTCGAAGTCGAACCCCACCTTAAGGAGCGGGTAATGGTATTCGAGGCGTACTCTAAAACTTATTTAATGACCATTTGGAACAAGTTAAGTTATTAGCTTTTCAGCTAGAGCTTTTATCCACTTCGCTATTCCTTACGTGAAAGTACTAATCAGCTCACCGATAATAAGCCCTACCAACACTAACATATTTAATGGTTTCTTGAGCCAAAGATAAATAGTAGTGTCATGGTGATTAGTCAGCCATTTAATTTTTTTAGTATCAATTAGTATCAGTAGACCTATCATAGTGGTTATGAGCAGGACATCTACGATTATTGATACATCGTATGTAGAAATATTCATGATCAGGCTTTTAGCTAGAGATAGTCCTATCAAAATACTTACGAGGACATTTGGAGCTTTTAATAATTTTCCAATAAATTTAAATACTAATATCTCGATGACAATCACAACAAGTCCGTAAATATAGGCTAGAAAAAGATTAACTGGACTATAATCCATAAATTAATCTTATTAAGAAACTCAATACTTAGCAATACAACAATCAGGGTGAGGGGGATCGGACTTATTTAGCTTCAATTTTAAGTATAAGTTATTAACCTATCTTCGAGGTGGGATACCTGAATAAGATCTTTCGCCTTGCTCACTAATCTTTCTTCTCACTTCGTCTGAAGTCGAACCCCACCTTCTATGAGCGGGATGAGTAAAGCTCTCCCACTCTTCACTTCGTTCAGAGCGGGATAAGGGAATAAGAACCTGACAATGTCAGGACCTTGCTTTTACTTCGTAAAAGTCGAACCTTATCTTGGTGAGCGGGAGACGAGATTCGAACTCGCGACCTCTTCCTTGGGAAGGAAGCATACTACCACTGTACTACTCCCGCAAATTTTAACATGAATAATCACATGATTAATTACGTAATTATTTACGTTACTAATTTGTGCTCAAATTATAGCTGATTGTAGATTCTAAGTTAAGGGATCTCTCGACTTCGCTCGAGATGACATTAGGCATAATTAGCGAGGGAGTTGTAGGACTGTACCTACTTCGATTGTGTCTGGATTTGTGATTTTATTGGCCTGTGCTATTTTTTGGTATGCCATGACATCTCCATAAGCTCTTCCGGCAACTTTGGATAGCCAGTCACCTGGTTGTACTGTGTAAGTGTTTCCGGTAATTTTTTCTCCCCAGATAGTTTGATTTTCAGCTCCGCCCATAGCTCCTTTTTCAGATGGATCTACCTGATTGGTCTCCATTTGCATAGTAGTCGGTGATGAACTGGATTGCATTGATGGTTTGACAGATGCTGATGGCTGAACAGATGGTTCTGCCATCGCATTTGGACTCATTGAAGGTTCAGTACTTGCTTCAGCTGTAGCTGTTTCAATTTTTGGGATAGTAATTTCCTGACCAACTTCGATTTGGTTTTCATTTGCCATTCCATTTGCTTTAACTATTTCGGTGTATTTAAATCCATCATCATAATAGTTTTGAGCGATGGTAAAAAGGGTGTCGCCCTGTTTGATAGTGTATTTTCCTGGAAGACTGGTTTTTGCAACATCACCCTGAGTTTCTTCGGCGGTCATTTGTTCAGATGAACCTAAATCATTAGTTGGTCTGGTGAAGTAGTTGTAAACTAATACTCCCAGTACAACAACGATCAGACCACCAAGAATCAGGTTTAAATAAGATTGATTGTGCTGTAGGTCATATTGGATTTTTTCAAACATTCCACCTTGTGGCTGATCTGCTTTTTCTGCAGGTCGTGTGACTTTGACTGTGGTTTCGGATCTATTTGTAGTTTTTCTAACTGGTTTGTTATTTCTTCGTGCCATGTTGGTTTATTAAAAATCTTTATGGGGCAGTTCTTGTGTGTGAAACATTTTTAACCGATTCTGCTTTCGTTGTCAACTATAACAAACTGGATCAAATGTTTTTTTGGGTTAAAGAGCAGTATTGTCGACTTAATAAATCCAATCAAATTTAAATAAAATGCGGGACCGACGGGACTCAAACCCGCGACCTCTTCCGTGACAGGGAAGCGCTCTAATCAACTGAGCTACGGCCCCTCGTCGAGACTACATTTCAGCTTCCGCGATTTCTGAATCGCTCCAGCTTACATGTGTCTCTCCTCTAAAATAATTCAGCCGTCCTATTATTTTTTCTTAACTAATACTACTGAATTATTTATTCGACCAACTACTGTTATGAAGTTTTAATAATTAAAATTATTTCACTTGCATTGTCACTAGGAAGGTATTGTAACAATTAATTAGGCATAATTCAAACGGAATCGTGATATATTAGTATTATGAATTTATCTAATGCAGATATTGCCGATCTTTTGCGAAATGTTGCTACAGCTTTGACGCTTAAAAAAGCTAATTCTTTTCAGGTTAGAGCTTATGAGAATGCGGCTGATTCGATTGAGCATTCAACAGCTGATCTGGGTGACCTGTGGGAAGAAGAAAAACTGGATGATCTGCCTGGGATTGGAAAAGGTCTGCAGGAACATTTAAATGAACTATTCAAAACAGGTAAAGTGGAGCATTTTGATTCTTTAATGGGAGAGTTTCCAAAAGTTATTTATCAGTTGATTAAAGTTCCGGGAGTGGGACCGAAAACTGCTCAGGAATTAGCTGATCTTGGAGTGAAGAATCTGGAAGATCTGGAGGAAAAGTTAGAAAAAGGGAGTTTGGTTGAAAAAGGTTTTTCAGAAAAAATTGCGGCTAAATTAAAGCTGGGGGTTGTGGAATATAAAGGATTGGGTAATCGTATTTTGCTTCCGGTGGCAGGGGAGCAGGCTGAAAAAATAGTTGAATATATTCGAAAAGATCCGAATGTTGTCAAAGCTGATTATCTAGGGAGTTTAAGAAGACGGGTGGTAACAGTAGGTGATCTGGATTTTGCCGCAGCTACAAAAAATCCGGAAAAAACTCTGGAACACTTTGCCTCTATGCCAGGGGTGAAACATGTTGTTTCTGAAGGGGGATTTAAGGCAATGGTGGTATTAGCAAATGGAATGCATGTGGATTTATTAGTTGGTGATCCAGATACATATGGTGCACTTTTACAACATTTTACTGGAGGGAAAAATCACAATATTCATTTGCGGACTTTAGCTGAGAAAAAAGGTTTTTCTTTATCTGAAAGAGGAGTTAAGGATCTGAAAACGGGTAAAGTAAAACCGATTAAAGAAGAAAAAGAGCTTTATACTATGCTGGGAATGCAGACTCCTGATCCTGAGTTAAGAGAAGATACAGGTGAAATAGAAGCAGCGATTAAACATGAACTGCCAAAATTAATCACACTAGCTGATATTAAAGGTGATATGCATTTACATTCCAGTTTCCCGATGGAACCATCACATGGACCAGGAGCAAATACTTTGGATGAAATTGTAAAAAAAGCGATCTTACTCAAGTATGATTTTGTCGGACTGTCTGATCATTCGCCTGGGTTTACCAAAAATTCGAAAGAGAAAATTATTCAGCTAGTAGAAACGAGGACAAAATATATTCAGAAACTTAAAATGAACACAAAAAGTGTTCGAGTACTTAATGGTCTCGAGATTGATATTCTGACAGACGGATCTTTGAGTGTGCCGGATGAAGCTTTGAAAACGCTTGATTATTCAGTGGCTGGTGTGCATTCATCCCATAAAATGCCAAAAGATGATATGACAAAGAGGATTTTGAAAGCCTTAAGCAATCCCTATTTAAAGATCTTAGCTCATCCAACAGGAAGGATTTTGAATCAAAGACAGTCATATGATGCTGATTGGGAAGAAATTTTTAAATTTTGTGCTGCCCACAAAAAATTGCTGGAGGTGAATTCATTTCCGAACCGTCTTGATCTGCGGGATGATCTGATCAGACAGGCAAAAGAGTTGGGATGTAAATTTATTATTGACACAGATGCACATGAGATCTCTCAAATGGATAATATGCAGTACGGAGTCTCACTTGCCAGAAGGGGCTGGTTGGAAAAGGAAGATGTTATAAATACATGGAGCTGGGAGAAAGTTAAAGCCTGGTTTGAGTTGTAATCTTCCTCATTTTGAGTATATCGAACAAGATGAATTTCGTCATTGCGAGCGAATATACCAGGAATTAACGCGTGGCAATCTTTTAAACTAGAGAGGAAAACTTAGTATTTTCAGTGTTAAGAGATTGCCACGTCGCTTCGCTCCTCGCAATGACGTATTCCGTCTTACTCGTTCCTCGAAATGACGGATCTATTTGATAAGTTGACCGAAAGGTGTATAATACATCTCATGAGTCCATTACTTATTGGCGGAATTGTTTTAGGTGTTGTTCTTCTTTGGCTTCTTTTTACTTACAACGGTCTGGTTACTTTACGCAATAGAGTTCGTGAAGCTTGGTCACAGATTGATATTCAGCTCAAACGCAGAGCATCCCTTATCCCAAATTTAGTTGAAACTGTTAAAGGATATGCTAAGCATGAAAAAGAGGTTTTTGAAAATGTTACTAAAGCTAGAAGTGCGATGATGGGTGCAACCGATCCGGCTCATAAAGCTGCTGCAAATGATATGTTAACCGGTGCTTTAAAATCCCTTTTTGCTGTGGCAGAAGCTTATCCAAATCTTAGAGCATCTGAAAACTTCAAACAGTTACAGGATGAATTGTCTGACACTGAAACAAAAGTGGCAGCTTCCCGCCAGTTTTACAACACCAATGTATTGGACTACAACAATTCGCTACAAACTATCCCAAATGTCTGGATTGCCGGAATGTTTGGTTTTATGGCTGAAGAATTTTTCAAAGCTACAGAAGAAGAACGAAAAGATATCAAAGTCAATTTTTCTTAATATGCCAAATCCTAGGCGAAGGGAAGCTTCAGTAGTCGAAATTCCAATTCTCGATCGTCAGCTTGTTTCTCTTGAGACAGCCAGAGATGAAATTCAAAAATTGCATCATTCTGTAGGACCATTAGTAGAAGCTTCTGAATATCCGGAAATTGGATCAAAAAGATTAGCTTGGGAACTGAGTCATCTGATGGAAGACACTTCCACGGCTTATTATAAGATCGCACTAATGTTAAGAGAAAATTCTAAGGTGACTTTGCAAGGAGCCTTCCCAGAAATTTTAAATGGTCAAGAACTGAAATCAAGGGTTTTAACTGGAGTTGTTTATAAAACTGATTCTGATTTGCATTATGTATCTGTGTCTCTACATGGAGATATAACAGCAAGTCTTTTCAATCCGCATCAGTTACCACAACCTGAATATTTAAGAATTTTGGGGAATCCTAGAAGAAAAATGGTCTATGTCAGACAATCCTAAGTTAATTCTTTTCCCATCAAATAATATATATGTTGCCCCTTCATCAGTCCAAGGTCTGGGTGTATTTGCGAGACATTTAATAAAAATTGGTGATGTGATAGAAGAAGCTCCTTTGATTTTAATTCCGGAAGATCAGATTTCAGATATTACTAAGACTAGACTACTTGAGTATTATTTTGCCTGGGGAAATAAATTTAGTGAAGCTGCGATAGGACTAGGATATGCCTCTTTATATAATCATTCATTTGAACCAAATGCTAAATACATTAAAGATGTCGAAAATAGTTTACTAAGATTTGTAGCAATCAAAGATATTAAGCAGGACGAGGAGATCGTGGTCAATTATAATGGTCATCCGGATGATAAAACTAAACTTTGGTTTCAGGCCAGACTTCAGCTTTAACTTGACAGGGCTTTTTTTTTGTTTATAATTCTTTCTTATGGCTCATAGCATATCACCTGAATTTAACCCAAGTAATAGATTACCACTTGATGAGAGAAGAACAGTTGCACGTGATTTAATAAATGAAACTCTAGCAGCAGAATCTTCTGGTCAAGTGCAAGGTATAAGTCATGATTTAGAGTATCAATCTTCTAATAATGGTCGACGTTTAATACTCAATTACAATTATATTGATCATTCTTTAATTCCCCCCATAGAGGTTGAGGAAACTATTAGTATGAATTCAACACGAGGAACCTTTTCTCACAAAAGAGTCGAATATGGATCTGGTAAAATAAGAACTGCTGTACGTTTTCAATCTGATACAAGAGCAGTTGAAAATCAAATCAAAGAATTAATTAAAAAAGCTTATCAATCCCAGTCTTAAAGTGTGGTAAAATAGCCTCTATGGCGACTGTTAATACTGCTTGGGATCATGTTTCTTCTAATATTTTCAAAACCTGGTTGATCATGTTTGGTTTTTCTGTTTTTGTGGTGGCGGTTATTTATCTGTTTGCCAGAGCCTGGGGATATGATTCAGGTGGAGCTTTGGGATTGACTGGGATGGCGCTTATTTTTACGGGCGTTTTAAACTTCGGTTCTTATTTTTTTTCTGACAAGATTGTTTTAGGTATTTCCGGTGCTAAGCCTGTTTCGGTTGAAAATAATCGTCAGATTTATCATATGGTGGAAAATCTAGGGATTGCGGCAGGTTTGCCAACACCTAAGATTTATATAATTGAAGATAGTGCTCCAAATGCTTTTGCAACCGGACGTGATCCGAAACACGCAGCCATTGCTTTTACTACCGGTATTTTAGACAAGTTAAACAGACAGGAGCTGGAAGCTGTGACCGCTCACGAATTATCACATGTTGGAAACAGAGATACATTAGTCATGACTGTTGTTTCTGTTTTAGTCGGGACAATTGCACTGTTGGCAGACTGGTATATGCGGTCAATGTGGTTTGGTGGAAGAGATAGTGATAGTGACAATAAAGGTAATGCTATTTTTATGATATTAGGAATAGTGGCGGCTATTTTGGCGCCGATCATAGCAACAATGATCCAGCTGGCTGTTTCCAGAAGAAGAGAATTTTTAGCTGATGCATCAGGTTCACTGCTGACTCGCAATCCGGAAGCTTTAGCAACGGCACTTTTGAAAATCTCAGGGGATAAAGAACCATTGGAAGTTGCCAACCGGGGAACTGCCCATTTGTATATTGTTAATCCACTCAAAGGGCAGGATGCATTAAATGCCTTCGCCAAATTATTTTCAACCCACCCTCCAGTCCAGGAGCGAGTCAAAGCTCTTCGTGAGATGAGCGGTTTATAATTTTTCTGCTGGGCATAATTGCAAAACTGAGTTATAATCAGCCTTATGAAACTTTCAACTGAACAGGTAAAAAAAGTTGCCAAACTGGCAAATCTTCCGGTGAGTGAAGAGGAAGAGGAGTTGTATGGTGAACAGTTGTCAGCTATTTTGGATTATATTGATTTACTAAATACTGTTGATACTGCAGGAGTTGAGCCTACCTTTAATGTTATTCCCCAAAAAAATGTGATGAGAGAAGATGTTGCAGGTGTCAGCCTGTCACAGGAAGATGCTTTGAAAAATGCTAAGAATATTAAAAAAGGACAGTTTGTTACCAAAGGAGTGTTTGCTGAAGAATAATTGGTATGACGATTGTATAAACGTCATTCCCCTGAAAAGGGGAATCTATATACCTAGAAAATACTCAGCGAATAACCTTTAAAATTGAAGCTTTACTGTTATGGATTCCCGCTTTCGCGGGAATGACGAGAAAAAGGGAATGACGAGTTTATGAAAGGATTTTGGAATAAATAATAAGAACTATGAATTTAACTGATTTGACTTTAAAACAGACATTAGAGCTTTTGGAAAAGAAGGAGACTTCTTTTCAGGAGCTAACTGATGCATATATGGCGCGGATTAAGCAGTTTAATCCGGCTTTGAATGCTTATCTGGATATTCAGGAAGATAGCTTAGGAATACCAGCTGGTATAAAGGATTTGATTTCAACCAAAGGGATCAAGACTGGATCGGGATCTAAGATTATTGAAAACTACCAGCCGCCTTTTGATGCAACAGTCATTGAAAGATTAAAAGAAAAAGGAATTTCGGTGATCGGAAAAACTAATCAGGATGAATTTGCGATGGGCTCATCAGGTGAAAATTCTGCTTTTGGTGTAACTAAAAATCCCTGGGATGTTTTGAAAGTTCCAGGCGGTTCTTCTTCCGGTTCGGCTGTAGCAGTGGCTGCTGATCTGGCTGTTTTTTCTCTGGGTACTGATACTGGTGGATCAATCAGACAACCAGCTTCCTTATCAGGAGTTGTTGGACTAAAACCTTCATACGGTCGGGTTCCTCGATACGGTGCTATCTCAATGGCTTCATCTTTGGATCAGATTGGTCCTTTTACTAAAACTGTGGAGGATGCGCGGATTGTAATGAATTGGATCTCAGGACCGGATGGGAAAGACTCTAATTGTATTAATGGTAAAGAGATTGCTTCGTCCCTCGCAATGACGGATTTAAAAAGTTTGAAAGTTGGATTGCCTAAGGAATATTTTGGCGAAGGGTTGGATGAAGGGGTTGAAAAAGTAATTAGAGATGCAATTAAAAAACTTGAAGATCTGGGTGCTGAAATAGTTGAAATTGAGTTGCCTCATACTAAATATGCTGTGGCTGTTTATTACATTATTATGGCCTCGGAAGTTTCTTCAAATCTGGCTCGATTTGATGGGATTAGATTTGGTGGGACTAGAGATTTATTTGGGCCAGAACCAAAAAGGCGGATAATGCTTGGAACATTTGCTCTTTCAACCGGGTATTTTGATGATTATTTTATTCAGGCAGCTAAAGTCAGAACTTTGATCAAGCAAGATTTTGATAAAGCATTTGAAAAATGTGATGTGATTGTCGGTCCGGTTTCTCCAACTGTGGCTTGGAATCTGGGAGAGAAAATGAATGATCCTTTGAAAATGTATTTGTCGGATACTTATACTATTCCAGCTTCTTTAGCAGGGCTACCCGGACTATCTGTTCCCTGTGGGTTTTCAGAAGGATTGCCGGTTGGATTGCAAATCTTAGGTAAATATATGGATGAAGAGACTATATTGTCAGTAGGGGAAATCTATGAGAAATCTACTTCCTGGAATAAGGAGAAGCCAAAATTATGACCAGAAGGGCTGAAGATATTTCTGAAATTGGGGGATATTTTGACTTGCCTGAAATAAGACGGGCAGAAGGCATAAGTGGTCAAAAATGGGATCGAGTTTATCCGCTTAAAACAAGGTTAAATCCTTTTAGAAATCTTGATGTTCATTCACCTCGGGTACAACATTTTGTCGCAGGAGTGTTAATGAATTATGCGGCTGCATTGGTTTCTAATGGACTGCCACCTTCAGAGTCAGGTGGTCTAACAGTCTTAAGCCGTTTCGTTCAAGTACCCGAAGGGTATCAAGAAAGGATTTGGGATGCTTCTTCAACTGATTTCAATGATTTGGAGAATAAAATTAATTTTATGAGAAAAATGGATCCTGAGAGTCCAGCTGTGCTGCTTTATTTGGATAATTTACCTTTTAACAGAGTTGGGGGGATACAAACTAGAGTATGAATAAATATGAACCAGTAATGGGTCTGGAGATCCATGTTGAACTAAATACGAAGTCAAAAATGTTTTGTGCTTGTAGTGCGGATTATTTTGGGAAGGATCCGAATACGCAGACTTGTCCGGTATGTTTAGGATTGCCAGGTGCTCTGCCTTTTATCAATCAGGAAGCAATTAAAGATTGTATTAAGATTGGCTTGGCCCTTAATTGTTCGGTGAATCCGCGATCTCTGTTTGAGCGAAAAAATTATTTTTATCCAGATCTTCCAAAGGGATATCAGATCTCACAGCTTCGGTGGCCACTTAATATAAATGGGTGGATTGAAGTAGAAAATGATCAGGGAGAGAAAACTAAAATTAGAATAAACCGGGTCCATCAGGAAGAGGATACCGGAAAGCTGACACATGAAGGAAATGAAACTCTGATTGATTACAACAGATCTTCAGTCCCTTTGGTCGAGATAGTGACAGAACCTGATTTTAATGATTCTTCACAAGTCAGGGATTATGCTCAGAAACTGCAAAAGATTTTTAGATATTTGGGTGTATCCAATGCTGATATGGAAAAAGGTGATATGCGGCTTGAAGCAAATATCTCTGTTCGGAAGGTGGAAGAGATTGCTTCGTCGTCTTCGACTCCTCGCAATGACGTCATTGCGAGCGAAGCGAAGCAATCTGAAAAACCTTTGCCGCCTTATCGGGTAGAGTTGAAGAATATTAATTCATTTAGATTTATGGTTGCAGCTGTTGAGTATGAGATCAAAAGACAGACTAAGTTATTGGAAGAAGGTAGAGCAAATGAACTAAGGCAGGAAACCAGAGGCTGGAATGAGATTAAAAAAGAGACTTATATTCAGCGAGTTAAAGAAGAAGCTAATGATTACAGGTATTTTCCTGAACCAGATCTGCCTGAATTTTTGGAGAAGGATTTAGGATTTAAGATTGAGGATTTAAGATCGGAGATGCCAGAGTTGCCGATGCAAAAGTTTAACAGGTATCAGACGGAACTGGGAATCAGTGAAAATAATGCCAAAGTTTTGACTGAAGATAGAAAAATGGCGGAATATTTTGAAGAGATAGTGAAGCAGTCAGCAGGAAAGATAGAAGCGCAACAGATTGCTAATGAATTAGTAAATAAGAAGATTAGTGCAGAAAGTAAATCAGCAGATGAAATTATTGCAGCAGTCTTAGAAAAAAAGAGTGGGATTATTGATGATGAGACAGAACTTGGTAAACTGGCCGCAGAGGTAATTGCAGAAAATGAGGTATCAGTCGCGGACTTCAAAAAAGGTAATCTAAACGCAATCAATGCTTTATTAGGCGGAGTAATGAGAAAAACCAAAGGTAAGGCAGATCCAGGCAAAACTAAAACTATTTTAGAAAAATTACTCAGTCTCTAAATACGAAAGTCTGCTTTTATATTTGTCAAATTTTGGATGTGTTGAGATTCCTGCTGTTTGCAATTCACTTAGTAAAGCTTGCTGCTCTATAAGTGACAATGAACTGAAAGGTTTCCCAACTGCTCTAAGCGCTACATTGATTGCCTCTGCAACTTCAGCTCCTAAATGTTTAGGTTTAGCGAGTATTTTTACTTGTTTTTGGAGCTCAGTTATTCTATTTAATATCCTATGCACCCTCAAATTATCAGATGGTGATGTACTAGTAATATTTAAGGCGCCCTCAATAGGTGCTAAGTTATTGCTTCTGTCTGGGGATGTTAGGTTTGCTGAAACAGGCTCTAACCCTTGCAAATTTCTTAATAAAAAATTGCGGGAATCAGGATGATGCACCCTTCTGGCTAATTTTGCGACATCTTTTAGTCTTACCAAACTGTTTGGATTAAAAGATGTTGCTTCTACTCGGTTTATTGATGACATAATCATGAGTTATAAGCCATTTAATATAAAAAATCAATAGTTTATTAAGTGAATATATTATTCCCACTTTCTAATTTGTGTTTTTCCTACTTGATAGAAGATATGTTATAACTGGTAAAATAGGTGACAAGGAAACTCCTCACTTGTGTCATTCTGGCTTGCCCAGAATCAAACCTGGTTAAGATTCTGGACTGTATATTGTTAAGGCTATAGTTAATTCCACTGTAAACAATTATTGAAGCCAGAATGACAGAAGGAAAGTTTGGTAAATAATAATTTTATGGCAAAATTTGTTCATCTTCATGTTCACACTGAATATTCTCTGCTAGATGGTATTTCTAAAATAAAAAAAATGGTTAAACGGGCTAAGGAGCTCGGGATGGATTCGCTGGCTATTACTGATCATGGGTCAATGTATGGGGCTATTGAGTTTTATAAAGAGTGTAAAGAGGCAGGGATTAAACCAATTATTGGCTGTGAGATGTATGTAGCACCTCGTTCGCATACTTCAAAAGAGGGAAAGATTGATGCTGATCCTTATCATTTAACTGTTTTAGCCAAAGATATCGTTGGTTACAAGAATTTATTAAAACTGGTTTCTATATCTCAACTGGATGGATATTATTATAGACCCCGAATTGACCGGGAGTTGATCAAAAAATATCATGAGGGATTGATTGCTTTGTCAGCTTGTCCGGCGGGTGAATTTATCCGGAATATCGAAAATGATCATCTGGACAAAGCTGAACAGGTTGCAAAAGATTATTTAGAACTTTTTGGAGAAGGAAATTATTATTTTGAAGTCCAGCGTCACCATTGGAAAGAGCATGCTCTGAAAGTTGCAGATCCAAAGATAAAAAAACGTTTACTGCATATGCAGGATGTGGAAGATCTGACTATTAAGGCGGTTAAAGAGCTCTCTCCCAAACTGGGAATCCCAATCGTTGCTACCAAAGATTTGCATTATATCAATCAAAAAGATGCCGAAGCGCATGACGCAGTGCTTTGTGTTCAGACAGGTAAACAGGTGATTGATACTGACAGACTGCGGATGATTGATACTCCGGAGTTTTATCTGGCATCGCCTGAGGAGATGGCTGAGGCATATAAGGATCTCCCGGAAGCTTTGGAAAATACGGTGAAGCTGGCAGAAAAAGTTAATCTTGAAATAGAGCTGGGTAAAGCTTATTTTCCGGTTTTTGAAATTCCTGAGGGTAAGGAAGCAAATGATTATTTAAAGGAGTTAACCTTTGAAAGGGCTGCTAAGCGGATGGAATTGGATGAAGAGAGAACAGAACGGCTTAATTATGAACTCGAAGTTATCAGGAAAAAGAATTATCCGACTTACTTTTTAATTGTAGCTGACTTTATGAATTGGGCGAGTGACCAGGGGATTTTGACAAACACTAGAGGTTCAGCTGCTGGATCATTAGTTTTGTATGCATTGGGAGTGACTGATGTTGATCCGATTTTTTATAAATTGCCGTTTGAGCGTTTTTTAAATCCATTCAGACCTTCTTTACCCGATATTGATGCGGATTTGGCTGACGATAGAAGGGATGATGTTATTCGTTACTGTATGGAAAAATATGGTGAAGAAAAAGTTGCCCAGATTGTGACTTTTGGAACGATGCTGGGAAGAGCGGCTATCCGGGATATTGGCCGGGTGTTAGGGGTTCCGATTGGAGATACTGATCGGATTGCCAAACTGGTCCCACCACCCAAACAGGGATTTCATACTTCACTTGAGCAGCATATTAAAGAGGTGCCAGAGCTGTCACAGGTCTATGTGTCTGATCCAAAGTTTAAAAAGATGATTGATTTAGCAATTCAGGTTGAAGGAACTGTCCGTCATGCCTCAGTTCATGCTGCCGGAATTGTAATTGCTCCAACTGATATGACAGATTTTGCTCCACTGCAGAGGGAATCAAAAGGCGATAAAAGGGTTATACAGTATGATTTTCATGCAGCAGAGGAGATTGGGCTGGTGAAGATGGACTTTTTGGGTATCAGAAATTTATCAATTTTAGGTAGGTCAATTGATTACGTCAAAATAAACCGCGGAGTGGAGGTGGATCTGAAAAAAATCCCGTTAGATGATCCAAAAGCTTATGATCTGCTGGCTCGTGGTGAAACCATGGGTTTGTTTCAGCTTGAAGGGGCGGGGATGACTAAATATTTAACTGAGCTTAAACCAACTACCATCTTTGATATTTCAGCGATGGTGGCGCTTTACCGTCCAGGGCCACTGAGTATTATTCCTGAATATATTGCCCGCAAAAGAAATCCACAGAAAATTGAATTTTTTGATCCGCGGATGAAAGATTATCTGGAAAGATCATTGGGACTGTTAGTTTATCAGGACGATGTGCTGCTGACCTCTATTCATATCGCCGGATACAACTGGGAAGAGGCTGATAAGTTTAGAAAAGCGATGGGTAAGAAGATTCCGGAGGAGATGGCCAAACAAAAAGATAAATTTTTGAAAGGAGCTGTCGAAAATGGTCTGACCGAGGAGAGGGCGCAGGAATTATTTAAATTGATTGAACCATTTGCGGCTTATGGATTTAATAAAGCACATGCTGCGTCATATGGTCTGGTGGCGTATCAGACCGCCTATATGAAGTCGAATTATCCGGTTGAGTTTATGGCAGCACTAATGACTGCAGAGTATGGTGATACTGATAAAATTGCCAGAGCAATTGATGAATGTAAAAGAATGGGTATTGCGGTGCTGCCGCCTGATATTAACTATTCAAAAGTGGGATTTACGATTGAAAATATCGCTGATCTGCCAGCTGAACAGTTAGAGAGGGCGATTTCCAAAGCCGGAGAAGGTAAAGATGCCAGACAGGCTATCCGGTTTGGTTTGTCAGCAATAAAAAATGTTGGGGTAGCGGCAATTGAGTCAATTCTGGTTGCCAGAGAGCCACGGCCTTTTAAAAATCTGGCTGATATGTGTCAGAGATTAACTGGTAAAAGTAGTAACAGAAAAACTTTGGAAAGTCTGATCAAAGCTGGAGCGTTAGATTCATTTGGGGCAAGAGCTCCTCAGATATTAGTGATGGATAAATGTCTGGAAGATGCCCATAAAGCAGCGAAGCTGGCAAGTAATGGACAGGGATCTTTATTTGATGGTTTTGCTGAAGACCAGGTGGGGATTGCTCCGGAATTAATTTTGCCTTCACAGGATGAGATGCCGTTTGATCAGCTGCTGCAGTTTGAGAGAGAACTGTTAGGATTTTATTTACATGAGCCGCCTTACATGGAGCGGGTCAGAATAATTAAAGATTTTGTTTCATACCAGATCAGGCAGTTGCATGAGGATGAAGAGTTTCCGGCTGACAAAACCCATACCATAGGTGGTGTAATTCAGGAAGTTAAACGGATTTTTACTAAAAAACACAACCAGGAGATGGCTTTTGTCCGTTTATTTGATGGTACAGCCAAAGTTGACTGTGTTATTTTCCCAAAACTGTTTGTCGAGGTGAAAGATCTGCTTTATGAAGAGCAGGTGATATTATTAACCGGAAAGTTTGATAAAAGAGAAGAAGATTTTTCTTTTCTGGCAAATAGTGTAGTTGACTTTAATCCGGAAGAAGCCCGCAGAATGGACCTGACAGAAGTTCAGGTAGAGATACCCCGAAATGCAGACAGCAAACTGTTGCAGCAGGTAAATCTGGCTTTAAAACAATACCCAGGGAGTGCTCCGATATCGATTTTAATACCAAACCAGACTGGTACCACATTTAAGAAAATGAATTTAGCATTTACTGTAGAAGCAGGTTTTGAGCTTGTCCAAAATATAGAATCCCTTTTGGGACCGGGAAGTGTCAAAGTTAGTTAAATTCAAAATTACAAATAACAAATAACAAACAATTTTTAAAATTCAAATAAAAATAATTTTCAAAACCTTAGATTTGGGTTTTTTAAGTTATTATTTTGAATTTGTTTGTGATTTGGAGCTTGTGATTTGGTACTTTCCTCTAGGCTTGCTTTAGCTTCGAATTTAAGTTACAATTGTCAAGTTATGTTATCAGCAAATTTTAAAGACACATTAATTGGCGTTGGCGATACAGTTCGCGTCAAATATAACATCGTTGAAGCCGGTAAATCCCGTGTTCAGACCTATGAAGGTTTGGTTATTTCTATTCGTGGAAGAGGCGATAATAAATCTTTCACAGTTAGAAGAATTGGGGATCGTGGAGTGGGTGTTGAAAGAATCTGGCCTTTAAATGCCAGAAGTATTGTTGACGTAGAAATAGTAAAAAATCCGAAAAAAGTCAGAAGAGCAAAATTATATTATCTAAGAGACCTCACTGGCCGAATGGCAACCCGAGTCTAAGTAAGTTGATTAGAGATTAGTTAATTAGCTAATCAGAGTATCAGACCCCCTCCACGTATATTTTTCGAGTGTAACGAGAAAATTCATTATATTTTAAGGTAATTTCTCACTCCGTTCGAAAAATATTCTCTTTTTCTTAGATCCTTAATACTTTATACTTATCCCTTAATACTTCATTATGGTTTTCTCTGATCTTTCTATTGAATTTACACTTTGGCAACAGGGATTTAAGCTGGTTTGCGGAGTGGATGAAGTGGGTAGAGGGTGTTTTGCAGGTCCGGTGGTAGCTGGAGCTGTGTTGCTATCTGATGAATGTAGTATTCCGGATGGACTGGCTGATTCAAAATTATTAAAACCAAAAGTCCGTAAAGATCTGGTAGAGAAAATCAAAGAATCAGCAGTGGCCTGGTCGATTGGAGAAGTGTCAGTAGAGATGATCAATCAGATTGGAATTGGTAAAGCAACTCAGATGGCCTTTGTTCAAGCTATTAAAAAATTAACCCAGGTGCCGGACCAGATTTTGATCGATGCTTTTTATATTGAAGGACTTGATAAAAATAATCAGCACCCTATCATAGGCGGAGATAAACTATGTTCTTCAATTGCCGCAGCGTCTATTATTGCTAAAGTTTACCGGGATGAATTGATGGAAAAATTGGATGATGAGTTTCCGGGATACGACTTTGGAATACATAAAGGATATGGGACAAAATCTCACCAGGAAGCAATTAAGAAAAACGGACTTTCAGCTCTGCATAGAACTTCGTTTAATCTAAGTAAATTTCTCTAACGTCATTGCGGAGCAAGAACTTGTTCATTGCGGAGCAAGAACTTGTTCATTGCGGAGCAAGACTTGAGTCATTGCGAATCAAGACCTGTGGTCATTGCGAGCCACAATCATGAAACTGATCGTGGCGAGCGAATA
>CAYUPO010000020.1:0-17906 GCA_964446685.1 uncultured Gammaproteobacteria bacterium
ATTTTGTCTCCATGTTCTTTATGAACTAGCAGCAAAACTTCATACAGCTGTGGATCATTTTTTTTGAAATGAGAAAATATTTTTTGCGACATAACTAAAGCTTTTGAATATGTGTGTGTTTAAAATGATCAGGATATTTCAACCCAAAACCACATAGTCTATCCACCGCCACATGAGCAGATAAAATAAATGCAGCCAAGGCAAACATTTCGACTCTTGTTAATGCCGAAAACATTAACAGAAAAATTGCCAGAAAATAATTATGCACCAGGTTGTATATCACAGCCCCTATTTTGGGATTTATCAGATACCCTGCCATCGAAGCATCCGGCACCAGAAAAAACAGGAAGAAATAAAACCAATTGCCGCCAAACACATAGTAAGCATAAAGCGCCACCGCTAAAAACAGCAGATTCTCAACATGTAAGATCGCTTTTGGAAGTTGTTGCATGAGGGTATTGTAGCAAAATGATACAATACTCGCATGAACAGTCCGCATCTGGTATTTGTAATTCATCTCCATCAGGCTACAGCTTTGCACTTTGATCTCAGGTTGCAGGTAGATAAAGCCATGCCCTCCTGGGCTATTCCCAAGGGTATGACAATGGATCCAAAACAAAAACGGTTGTCAGTCAGAGTTGGTGACCATGATTTTAATTACCGCGAATTTGAAGGCAACTTACCAGAAGGATCAGACGGTGCTGGACCTGTTATCCGGTGGGATGAAGGGTATTATATTCCTGAAGTCGAAACCTCGCCGGGTGAAAGACACCAGATCAAAGATTTAAAAGAAGGTAATAAAGTGATGGAAGAAGGTTTAAAAAAAGGTGAACTTAAATTTTTTCTTCATGGCAAGAAAATCAAAGGCTCTTTTGCCCTGATCAAAACCAAAAATTTTCCTCCAGGATCTACCAAAGACAACTGGTTGCTGATCAAACACAAAGACGAATACACCAAAGAAAACTACGACCCCAAAAAAGACACCACCTCAGCCTACTCCGGCAAAACCCTGGAAGAAATAAAAAATCTAAACTCTAAATCCTAAATTCTAGACAAAACTCCTGCTTCGCAGTAAATTCTAGATAAACACAAAATACAAAATCCTAACTGATTCAAACTTACTTTCATTAAGACCACCTATTGTCATTCTGGCAACCATAAAAGTGAACCAAGAACTAACATCGCCTTAACAATTATTAGTCCAGAATCCATACTTGGTTTGATTCTGGACAAGCCAGAATGACAGAGGTGTTGGTAGGCAGAGATAAATTAATGTAGTTCTCGACTACGCTCGAACAATAATTCTAATAATATATATTCTTCGACCGAAGTAAGCAAAGCTTGCCTGTTGGCACTGCCAACACTTGGAGAAGTACAATTTCAACTTTATTGAAGATCACCGCAAGCTGTGTAGAGGGCAACTTCGGCTTTTGATTTATGAATGTTTATAGCTAAAGGCAAAGCTTGTTTGAGAGATGAAAGCGACACATCCAACATGGTTTCAGATATTCCATTTACCAGATCAGTCAAAGGATACTTCACAGCTCCCGGCTTAGGACATTTACCCACATGTATATGCGCTGGCTGCGCTCCGGCGGTTGCTCCGGCTACTCTAAGCTGAACTCTGGTTTTGTCTCCTATTTCCTGAAGTGTGGCAACACCGGCCTGCTTAGAATTGTTTTGTTCAAGTAAGGTAACTGTCATCTCCTCCCCTACTTTGGGAGAAGCCGATGCTTCAGATGAAGGTGAAACTTCAGGTTGGGTAGATTCAATTGGTGAAGGAAGAGGGGCTAATGCTGTCCTGGAAGCATTATTCTTGTTATAAAGAAAAAAGCCGGCCGCCAACAGCAGAATCACAATAATAGCCACACTAATTCCTTTAGGATTACTTCCCTGCTCCTGCATGCTCATATAATGCCACTATTATAAGTTCAAGTCAATTATTCCAATTTTTTACTTTCACTGTACATTTCATCCAAAATTTTCTGTTTAGCCACACCTTCTAAAAACACTGGCTGACCATAATTGCGGATTTCAACTGGCAGATACTCGATATCAACTAGATTTTTTCCAATAAACACATATCTGCCTGCTACTCCTTCTTTGGTTTTTTGAGACCATTCCTGATCAAAAATAAAATTGCCATGCCCATAGGTTATTACTTTGTCTTTGTAAAACTGAATCGGTTTAATCCAGTGGGCATGATTGCCAATCACCAGATCCGCTCCACTATCAACGGCTAACTTACCCAACATTGTTTGCCTCTCTCCAGGAGCTGTAACATATTCCTCACCCCAATGAAAAGTAACCACCACCACATCCGACTGCTTTTTAGCATCAGCTATCTCTTTTTTCATCACCTCTTCCTCTGCACTTTTTACCACACTCGTTTTCTCAATATCGTTATATCCCAAAAAAGCAAATTTTACTCCCCGAACCGTTACAAATGCAGCCTCTTTCACACCGGTCACTTTGATGCCAGCACCATTTAATCCTTTGACTGTTTCATCAATCCCAGCCTTGCCATAGTTACCAGCATGATTATTGGCCAGTGATGCTACATCAACTCCGGCAAAAACCAGACCTTCAATATGTTTGCTATCACCACAAAATCTCATTCCTTCCTGAGTTACTTCACATTTATTCATCAAAGGAGTTTCTAAGTTTATAAAAGTAATATCTGCTTCCTTGAGAACACTATCCACCTCTTTATATGGCCAGAGAAAATCTTTTCTTTGTACTGACTGAAAATTCACACTTCTGGCTGGAATCACGTCTCCCGTTGCCAGCAGAGTAATAACAGGCAATCCACTTCTGACAGGCAGCTGATGCGGCATTTTAAAAATAGATTCAAGACTCATCTTCCCTTCGGCTGGTTGGTCTGATAACCCAGGCAATACTGCATCAGAGGACTTTGGCATCGGACTGGGAATATCATGTGAGTTATTAACTAAATTAGTGCTCGGCAAAAAATACTCGCCTTTTCCAATAAACAGAAAATAAGCCAGTACCGCAATTCCAACCAAAAAAACCGGAAAAAACTTTTCAAACATAATAAGTGCTAATAGCTAATATCCAATATCTAATATCTAATATCCAAACTTAGTTATTGGTATTTATTGCTAAGCAAGAGCTTTGCTCATTTGATATTTGATATTGGATATTCATTGTACCTTGTTGACATAGTTTGTTAAAATAGCTTTATGAAAGACGCACCTCCTAAAACAGCTCCATCCAGACTCTACCGCTCCGAAACCAATGAGTCACAGACTCTTTATCGTTCCACTCAAAATAAAATGATCGCCGGAGTTGCAGGTGGTCTGGGTGAATATTTTGATATTGATCCAACCATTATCCGGATTATATTTATCATCCTTGGGCTATTTCAGGGATCTGGCCTTCTTATATATATAGTGATGTGGATTATTTTGCCTACAAAAGCAGGTAGCACCTCAACTAACGAAAATACTGTCAAAGATAATATTAAAGACATTAAATCCAGAGCTCAGACATTTGCCCATTCTATCAACTTAGGCAAAAAAACAAGCGCTGATGACTCCCGTTTTTGGTGGGCAGTGTTAATCATTGCCTTGGGCTTCTTTTTTCTGTTTCGTAACTTCGGTATTTTTGATGCGCTGGATCTGGAAAAGTTTTGGCCGGTGATTTTAATTGGTCTTGGTTTGTTATTTATTCTACGAAGATGAAACACCAACCTGATACTGCCACTGAAGAAGTGGATGATAATATAACTCAACCAAAATACTCTAAGAAATCTACCTCTTTTTTCTGGCCTATTTTACTGATTATTCTGGGAACTCTGCTGCTTTTAAATAATCTGGAGATCCTTTCCTGGAATATCTGGAATAATTTATGGAAATTCTGGCCGCTTATTTTGATCTTAATTGGACTGGAGATGTTATTGGGAAAAGGCAAACTGACCAATCTGCTTATTACAATTATTGGACTAGGACTGCTGCTTATTATATTAACTATCAATATTCCTGAATTTGGCCAGTGGGTAACTCAATTGATACCACAATTGAATCTCCCGCAATTGAATTCTTTAATAAATAATCAGGCCAGATAAAAAATTACGGCACCCATTGCCAGTATTCCACTTAGCTGATAACCCGTGTTTATCAAAAAAAGATTCATCTGCTTTTTTCCGAATAAAACTTCAGTAAACTGAACTGGTGCAATAAACCCCACCCAGATCATAAAACTAATTCCCAGTGCCAAATTTAAAGTATCTGGTAACAACCATTTAAAAAGCTGTGCCAGTACAAAAGCCGTTACTAAAGCTCCTAAAGCTGACAAAAGATATAAAGTTCCCATTTCATTTTGAGCCTCTTTCATACTTTCTGGTGTATACCCCATCAACTTCATCCAGGGTTTAGCAAATAAAACAGGTGAATACCACAGAAACCCGATCACCATATAGACAAAAACTGCACCAACCAAAGCTAATAAATTAATCGCTTCAATAACCATAAATTAGTTAAATTCAAAATAACAATTTCAAAATAACAAACAAGTTCCAATATGCAAATTCAAAATTTCAAAACAAATTTGAATTTATCTTTTTGGCAATTTTACCTTGTTTGTAATTTAATGATTTGAATTTTGAATTTAGTTTATTCACCTCCTCCCACATCATGCCTAAATCGTCGCCTTTCTGCAAGTGTTATTTTGTGATAGTATGCAAACGTATGGACCAGTTAATCGACTCACTTAAAGACGAAAATATTGAAGAGTTGGGCAACCTTCTGAAAGAAGGCTCAATCGCTGTAATTCCAACTGATACCCAATATGGGATAGTCACCTCCGCTCTCCAAAATGAAAGTGTTGAAAAAATATATCAGTTACGCAAAAGATCGCCGGAAAAACCAATGATTATTCTACTAGGATCTATCAGTCAACTTCAGGATTTTAATATTACCCTAACAAACAATCAGTTAACTCAGGTTACATCTCTCTGGCCAAATCCGGTAAGTATTATTTTTCCCGTTACAAATCCCAACTTAGCCTATCTTCATCGGGGAAAAAATTCTTTGGCTTTCAGAATCCCGCAAAATAAGTGGTTGTTAAAACTGCTGGCAGTTTCCGGTCCATTGGTCGCTCCCAGTGCTAATTGGGAAGGTGAGACTCCTGCATCAACCATCGCCGATGCAAAAAAATATTTTTCTGACCAAATTGCCACATACGTAGATAACGGAGAGATGAATAATCCTCCCTCAACAATTTTAAAAATGACAGAATCTGGTTTTGAAATAATTAGACAAGGTAGTTTTAAATTAACCTGATGAATCAAAAAACAGCCATTATTATCGGGGCAGGTTTTGGCGGACTTTCACTCGCCCCTTTACTCGCCAAACAAGGATACAAAGTTACCGTTCTCGAAAAAAATAAACTTCCTGGTGGCAGGGCCAGAGTTTGGAAAACCAAAGGTTTTTCCTTTGACATGGGACCATCTTGGTATCTCGGACCGGAGATCTTTGAAAAATATTTTGCCGAATTTGGATTAAAAGTTTCAGATCTCTATCAACTCAAAAGACTTGACCCAGCTTATCGGATATTTTTTACCGACAAAGAAATAATTAATGTTTCCCCAGATCTAAAAAAAGTTTATCAGCTGTTTGACACTCTGGAAGAAAACGGTGCTGAAAAATTAAAAAAATATCTTGCCCAGTCCAAATACCAATATGATGTTTCAATGGAAAACTTTATTTACAAAGAGTATCGGACAATTTTTGATTTTGTCAGTAAAAGATTGCTCAAAGAAGGCCCCAAACTCAATGTCTTTGATAATATGGAAAAATTTACAGCTCGTTTTTTTTCCAGTGACAAAGCCAGAAAAATCGTTTCCTATACTATGGTTTTCCTCGGAGGTTCACCAAAAACTACTCCGGGGCTATACGCCATTATGGCTCACATGGATATGAATCTGGGCGTCTGGTATCCGATGAAAGGCTTTGGCGCTATTGTAAATTCTCTGATCAATCTGGGTAAAAACCAAAAAGTCGAATATATATACGACTCACCAGTTAAAAAAATTATTACTAAAAACAATTTAGCAGTTGGGGTGCAAACAGACAAAAAAAAGTTTTTTGCTGATATCGTCATCACCAGTGCTGATCTGCCATTTAGTGAAACACATTTACTCGAAAAAGAAAACCAATCTTATCCTCAGAAATACTGGGACAAAAAATCGATAGCTCCGTCTGCTTTTATTGTTTACCTGGGAGTTAAAAGAAAGATCAAAAATCTGCAACATCACAATCTGGTACTCGCCAATGACTGGAACGAACATTTTAACTCTATTTTTGAAAACCCAAGCTGGCATCAAAAACCTTCCTACTATGTTTGTGCTCCTTCAAAAACCGACCCTTCAACAGCCCCAAAAGGAATGGAAAATATTTTTATTTTAATCCCTGTAGCGGCTGGTCTAAAAGATTCTGATAAAACCCGCGAAGATTATTATCAGCTGATTATGAAAAACTTCCAGGAAACAATCGGAGATAATTTCGAAAAAGACATTATCGTCAAAAGAATTTTCAGCCAAAGAGATTTTATAAAAGATTATCATGCATACAAAGGAACAGCTTTGGGAATGGCTCCAACCTTTATGCAGTCAGCTTATTTCAGACCACAGCACCAAAGCAAAAAAATTAA
This sequence comes from uncultured Gammaproteobacteria bacterium, assembly GCA_964446685.1. Classification (GTDB taxonomy): domain Bacteria; phylum Patescibacteriota; class Microgenomatia; order Daviesbacterales; family UBA10151; genus CAZWRN01. Next base: position 6,673 of record CAYUPO010000020.1, read on the forward strand.
AAATCTTTACTATACCGGACTTTACAATCATCCGGGCACTGGAGTCCCAATGGTTATGATTTCCTCCCAGATTGCAGCAGCAGAGATCGCCAAAAATGATAAGTAGCACTATTTTTAACATCTTCCGCAAAGGCAGTAAAACTTATTTTTACAGCAGTCTTTTTTTCCCTTCATCAATCCGGGAGGATGTTTTTGTTTTATACAGTTTTGTCAGAGTCGTTGATGATTTTGTCGACCATATCCCGCAACAGAAAAAACAGTTTTATGCTTTTAAAAATGAATACCTCAAAGCTGTCAAAGGAACTGCTTCTAAAAATATTATTATTCAGGGTTTTGTGGATCTCTGCCAACGAAAACAGATAAAAAAAATCTGGGTGGATAGCTTTTTTGATGCTATGGAAGCGGATCTAACAAAAAAGAATTATCAAACCATTCAGGAACTGGAAAAATACATTTATGGCTCTGCCGAAGTAATCGGCCTGATCATGGCAAAAATAATGGATCTCCCAAAAGCTTCTTATCCGGTTGCTAGAAAATTTGCTAAAACAATGCAGTTATGCAACTTTATTCGTGATATTGACGAAGACTACTCTTTAGGAAGGACTTATTTACCAAAAACTGAATTAGCAAAGTTTGGTTTGACTAAATTATCTCCGGATACAGCAGCTAAGACACCGGTAAAGTTTAATAATTTTATTACTTATCAGATCAACCGCTATTTCAAATGGAACAATCAGGCAAAATCAGGTTACAAGTATTTACCTTTTCAGTTTTTAATACCTATTAAAACAGCTAATGATTTATATGAATGGACTCTTAAGGAGATCCAAAAAGACCCGCAGATTGTTTTTAGTAAAAAAATTAAACCATCTGTTTCAAGAATAATTCTTCAAATCGGCAAGAATTCTCTTTCCAGATCATGAAACTGAAAACTCTTTTAAAAATATCCCGTCCTAAATTCTGGCTTTACCTGGCAGGTCCTTTTTTAGTTGGATTTACTGCCGGAAGTTCCCATTTAGCGGATTTTGCTTCAATTAATTTTTGGATTCTTTTACTTTTTTTCTTGGTCCCAGCAAATATCTTTTTATACGGTATCAATGACTTGTTTGATATCCCAACTGATAAATATAACAAGAAGAAAAAGTCATCTGAGCATCTTCTACAAAAATCCGAAACAAAATCCTTAAAAACTGTTTTACTTTTATGTCTGGTTATGACAGTAGTGGTAGTCTGGATCTTGCCCAATCTAACCAGTCAACTTTGGCTACTTGGATTTATTTTTTTAGCCACATTTTATTCCTCACCTCCACTTAGATTTAAATCATCTCCACTACTCGATTTTTCATCTAATCTACTATATGCAATACCAGGCTTTGTGGGGTTTTCTACTTTAACCAATAGTTCTATTTCAAAAGAAGTTATATTGGCAGCTTTTTGCTGGACCGGTGCCATGCATTTATTTTCAGCAATTCCGGATATTACAGCTGATAAAAAAGCCGGGATTACCACATCGGCTGTTTTTTTGGGAGAAAAGAAATCTTTATTGCTCTGCACAGTTCTCTGGTTTAGCTGCGCTTTAACAGTTCAGTTAATCTTTGGACTTACTCTTACTACACTGATTGCTTTTATCTATCCTTTAATTGCTTTGCTTGTATTTTTTAAAAAGAATCCTGATCTTCCAAAAATTTATAGGTATTATCCCTATATAAATACTCTTTTTGGTTTTATACTTTTTTTAGCAGTAGCTTTTAAATGAACACTCCCAAAATATCAGTTATTATCCCTACTTTAAATGAAAGCGGCTATATCACAACCTTGCTAAAAGCACTATCTAATCAGTCTTTCCAGAGTGCAGAAATAATTGTTGTGGATGCAGCTTCAACAGACTCAACTATTGCCGAAATAAAAAAATTTAAAACTGTTAGGCTGTATCAGGGAAATCCGCCGGTTGCTTCCCAGCGCAACTTAGGAGCAGGCAAAGCTTCTGGAGATATATTAATTTTCTTAGATGCCGATACCAACCCTTCAGCGGATTTTATTCAAAAAGCTGTTAAACACTTTAATAAATCTGATTTAGATGCTACCTGTCCCTGGTTTATTCCTGATAGCAAAAACCCATTTTTATGGCTCATCTATCTATTTTTTAGCAGCTGTTTTTTTCTGTTTCAATATTTTCTACCATCGGGTGCCGCCTCCTGTCTAATAGTCAGGAAAAAAATATTCCTGAAAGAAAAAGGCTTTGACAGCCAGTACAAATTTGAAGATATTGAACTTATTCGCAGGTTGGGCAATAAATATACTTTTCGCATTCTTCCACAAGTTTTAAAGGTCTCTCCCCGAAGATTTTACAGTCAGGGAATATTTATCACCTTAATAAAATATCTTCTCTTGTCATTATTATTTTGTTTTAACCTATTTAAATTAGCCAATAACATAGAGTATAGTTTCGGAAACCATCGCCAAAAAAAATAATATGAGCCAACCCCAACAGCAACTCCAAGATTTAAAACAAAGAATGCTTAAAGATGAAACTCTTCCTTTAAAAGAGACCGCCACCAACTTAGTTTTTGGTGAAGGAAGTGTAAACCCAAAAGTCTATTTTTTAGGCGAAGCCCCCGGACGTTTTGAAGATTTATCTGGCAGGCCTTTTATCGGCCAAGCGGGCAAATTATTGGAAAAGTTACTGACTGAAATTGGTCTTACCCGGGAAGAGGTTTATATCACCAGTATTTTAAGATACCGTCCACCGCAAAACCGAGATCCCAAACCAGATGAAATAGAAAGTTTTAGACCTTACTTAGATGAAGAAATTGCTATTATAAAACCCAAAATCATTGCCACTCTGGGAAGGTTTTCACTTAATAAATTTTTACCGGATTCCAAAATATCTCAGGTTCATGGAATTCCCCATCCTATAACTTTTAATGGTTTAAACACCATAGTTTTACCTTTATATCATCCTGCCGCTGCTCTTAGGAGAAGGGAGTTTTTTAATGTTCTTCAAAAAGATTTCTTCACGCTCAAACAATTAATTGATAGCGACTTATAGCTATTTTGCTCTTGACTCTTACAGAGCTCATATGTGTACAATTACTTTGATAGCTAGATACTGCCCATCTGGTTACAGTGTAAGTTTAAAAATCTTACCTGTTTTGGCTGGGCATTACTTGTTAGTCTTTAATGTCTAAATCCAAAGGAGGTGAGACTGTTGAGAAAAACTACAAATAAGAAAAATGGTTTCACTTTGGTGGAGCTTTTAGTTGTTATCGCAATTATTGCTGTACTTGCAGCAGTTGTGGTACTTATCATTAATCCATTGGAATTAACCCGTCAGAGTAGAGATACTGCTCGTTTAAGTGATTTAACTAGTTTAAATAACGCTTTGAACGTAGCTGTTCAGGAAGCATCCACTTCCGGAGCTCAGATTTTGTGTGTTGGCACTACTGCTCCATGTTCTGGAACATCAAATACCGCACCACAGACAACAACCCGGAAAGCTGATGGTACTGGTTGGGTAAAAGTTAACCTCGGTTCACAGACAGCTGTGTCCGTGCCGACTTTACCTGCTGATCCAGTTAATGATGCAACCTATCATTACACTTACACCACAAATGGTGCTGGTGACAAGTGGGAGATCAACGCCGTATTGGAATCACAAAAATTCCAAACTAAGATGGCTGCTGATGGTGGAGACAACGACAACGTTTACGAGGTCGGTTCAGATTACACTATCATCAACTAAGTTGATTGGTTAAAAAAACAAAACAAGCCGCCGGGAAACCAGCGGCTTTTTTGTACCTCTTTAAGCAAGACAGTTGTTAACATCCCTTATTAAATATGCTAACCTCACACATATGAATAAAATAACAATAGAAATTATGAAAAAAGAAGATCTTCACGAAGTTGCAACAGTATTTATGAAAGTTTTTAATCAAGTTGGAGAGCATTGGACACTAGAAATTGCAAAGGAACACATTGAATCAAACTTCTTTGGAGACTGCCATTTTGTAGCTCTATCTAAAGACAGAATTATCGGATTAATCATAGGCCTTCCACTCATTTTTGAAAGAGGGAATTCGCTTTTTGTAGATGCTATTGCTGTACTTCCTGAATATCAACATGAGGGTGTGGGAACATTATTATGGAAAAAGATGGAACAATATGCAGATAAAAATGCTTTTAATACAATAAGACTTCTAACAAATCCAAAACTAAAATCATTTGATTGGTATAAAAACATGGGCTATGAGAAAAGTGGATGGGTTGAAGTTTTTAAAAAACTAAAATAGCACCTTTAGATAAATGGCTCAAAATTATCGTTTTGGAGATTGTTTGAGGGCTCGGGCTTTTCCTGCTCGGCCAAATTTTCTTCGTTCTCTGACTCTGGCATCTCTAGTTAGTAGTCCTGCAGTTTTTAGTGGTTTTCGATGAGTTTCAGTACTGATCTGTTCTAATACTTTAGCAATACCATGGACAACAGCATCAAGCTGAGACTTAGTACCACCACCAATAATTTTTACAGTACCACTGTATTTACCAAGAGTTTTAGTTAGTTCAAATGGTCGCTGATAAGCTTTTTGAGCAACCACTCCACCAAAGTAATCTGAGATTGGTTTACCATTTACGATTATTTGTGATTGTCCAGGAAAAAGCCTTACTCTAGCAACTGCTTCTTTGCGTCGTCCTACTGATTGATGAACATTTTGATCTGCTGTAGCTGCCATATGATTAACTTACTGCCTCCTCTGTTTTTACATCTTCTTTAACTTCGGTTGTTTTAACCGCTTTAGTACTAAGCTGTCTTTGAAAAGTATGCTCATCTCCTGGAAATACATGCAGTTTTCGGATTAAAACATCTCCCAATTTGTTTCCAGGAAGCATGCCTTTTACCGCGTGCTCAATAATTTTGTTTGGATTTGCTTTAAGCAATGCATTAAATGAATCTACCCGAAGTCCTCCAGGAAAACCTGAATGTCTAGTATATTTTTTATCTGTCGCTTTTTTACCAGTTACTTTAACCAAGCTAGCGTTTGTAACAACTACAAAATCTCCCATGTCCAGATAAGGCACAAAATTAACTTTGGATTTCCCACGCAGCTTATCTGCTACCTGAACAGCCAGACGACCTAAAACCATACCTTTTGCATCGATATGATACCAGGTTCTTTTAACATCTCTTGCTGATACAACATTAGTTGACATAATTATTTAGTTTCCTTTTTAGCTTTAACAGCTTTTGCTTTAACTTCTTTATTTATTTCTACTTCAGCACTTACTTCTGTTTTATCAGCAGCTTTCTTCTCTGCTTTGGCTACCGGTGTTGAAAGCAATAAACTCATTTTAACCATCATTGCTCCATCTCCCTGTCGATTTCCCAATTTAACTAAAGAAGTGTATCCACTTGTTCGGTCTTTCAAACGAGGAAGCAATTCTTTAATTAGTTTATCCTGTGCCAATTTATTCACTAAAAATTGAGCCACCAATCTTCTGGTAGACTCAGACTTTGACTGATTGATAATTTTATCAACCAACCCTTTAATAGATTTTGCTTTGGCTTCTGTAGTCTGGATAGATTCTGAGAATATGAGTGATTGGACTAAGCCTTTGAAAAGAGCCGTCCGTTGATTTTTATCTCTACCAAGATGTGCGCCATATACATTATGCCTCACCTAAAGACAGCCCCCTTTCTGTCAGCTTTTCAGAAATGAGAGTCAAAGATTTTGCTCCCAAGTTTTTAGCTTTCATCAGAAGTGTTGGCTGAGTGGTTGTCAGTTTACCAATTGTATCAATATCAATTGCTTTCAAAGCATTACTGATTCTGACTGGCAGATCAAGTTCTTCAATTGAAGCTTTCATCATGTCATTTGCGATAAATGATGGAGTTTTAACTTCTTCTGTTTCTTCTTCTTCAGATGGGTCATAGATCTGATGGAAAAATGCACTCAGGATCTCTGCTGATTTATTAACTGCTTCAAGTGGGGAAAGACTACCATCAGTTGTAACAACCATAGTCAGCTTGTCAAAATCAGTTCTTCGTCCAACACGAGTCTGATCAACAGTATAATTAACTGAAGATACTGGTGAGAAGATTGCGTCTACTGGAATAACACCGATTTCAGTACTTTTTCTTTCATCAGCGATCGCATAACCTACGCCACTTTCAACGTTCATTTCCATTGTCAGTTTAGCTTTAGCATCTGAAATAGTAGCGATATGCTGATCAGGATTTGTGATCTCTGCCTGACCAAGAGTATCAATAGCTCCAGCTTTTACTTCACCCAAAGCATTAGCAGTCAGTCTCATTTTTACTGGTTTATCACCATAAAGCTTAACCCGAACTTTTTTCAGATTTAGGATTATTTGAATTACATCTTCAATTACACCTGGGATAGTTGAGAATTGGTGAGAAACACCAGTGATTTTAACTGAAGTTATAGCTGCTCCAACTAAAGAGGAAAGTAATGTTCGTCGCAAACTATTACCTAATGTATTACCATATCCAGCCTCTAAAGGCTCGATTGCTATTGTTGCTGTATTGTTTTCTTCTGATTCAACTCTTACTTTAAATTTCATAATTTTTATATTCCTTTAAATATACTAATAATGTATATTTAAAAATTACAAGGTTCTGCTTACAGGTTCTTATTTGTTTTTTGATCCTTTATTTATAATACCTTTTATATGCGCTTCTTACAACCTATCGGCTGTAAACAAGTTTTCAGTCTATCGACTGTAAGAGAATCTTTCAGCCTATCGGCTGTAGAACTCTACAATTAACTGTTCTGAGATACCTTTTTCCATTTCGTCTCTTTGAGGAAGACGCAAAACTTTTCCTGACATAGCCTTTCGTTCAAGCCATGCAGGAACACTTGGATTTTCATCCATGTTCTTTTTGATTTGAGTATTATCTACTATTTTTGTAGAAATTGCAACTACTGAGTTTGGCTTCACCTGAGCTGATGGAATGTTCAGTTTTTTATCATCAACCACCACATGTCCATGACCAACTAACTGTCTGGCCTGTGCTCTGCTTGCCGCAAAACCAAGTCTATAAACGACATTGTCCAGTCTGGTTTCAAGTAACTCAAGCATTTTACGTCCGGTAGCAGTTTTAGTTCTTGCAGCTTGTTCATAAGTCTTTCTGAACTGTTTCTCTGACAAACCAAACATTCGTTTAGCTTTCTGTTTTTCCCGAAGCTGAGTACCATATTCACTAAATCGGGGTCTGACTTTTGTTCCTCTCATACCAGGAGGAACTGCGCCTTTTTGTTCAATATATTTAATATCTTTCTTAAAAAGGGCTACACCCTCTCTTTTAGATAATCTTCGTTTTGGTCCGTTATATTTTCCCATATATTCCTTTAGTCGTAAAATTACAAATCCAAAATCCTAAATAACAAACAAATATAAATTTAACAAATTCAAAACATTTTAGTATTTATTATTTTTAGTTTAGAATTTGTTTGTTATTTCTAATTTGTTATTTTGAATTTATCCTAGACTCTTCTCCTTCCTTTGGCTCGTGGTCCGTTGTGTGGAACTGGAGTCATATCAGCAATCATCGTAATATTCATCCCTGCATTTTTCAAAGCCCGGATAGATGCATCTCTGCCTGGACCAGGTCCTTTAATATATACCTCAACGATATTCATACCAACCTGTTTTGCTTTTAATGCAACTTTTTCAACAGCAGTAATCGCCGCAAATGGTGTAGCCCGTCTGGCACCTTTAAAACCAACATTTCCGGAAGAGCTCCATGTTAAGGCAGCACCAGCCTGATCTGTCAAAGTAACCAGAGTATTATTAAAAGTAGCAGTCACATAAATCCGTCCTTTTTCAACATGCTTCTCAACTGCATTCTTTTTCTTTGATTTAACTTGTACTTTTTTTGCCATATAATTTAGTTGATTAGTTAATTGGTGAATCAGTTAATTAGATTTTTTCTAATTAACTAGTCTCTGATTCACTGATTAACTTTACTTTGTCTCCTTCTTAACAGTTCCCACTGTCTTTCTTTTACCTTTTTTAGTTCTAGAATTTCTTCTGGTATTCTGTCCTCTAGCTGGAAGGCCTTTGCGGTGTCTCATTCCCCGGTATGAACCAATATCCTCAAGTCTTTTAATATTTTGGGCAATTTCCCGGTTTAAATCTCCTTCTACCACCCAACCTTCCAAAGCTTTCTGCAGTCTGTTTACTTCATCTTCAGACAACTCTTTCATTCTCTTCGTACCGTCTACTTTAGCTTTTTCCAAAAGCTGAGCCACGTTGGATCTACCTACACCAAAAATGTAAGTTAAACTAATATCTGCTCTTTTATCATTTGGTAAATCAATTCCTGCTAATCTTGCCATATTATTTAAATATTCCTCCTAATCTTGCACCAATTTTTGACATTCGTGAAGGTTTTCTAGTTTTTTTAACAACTGTTGTTAAAAATGCCGCCGCTTCACCGATTGCCCTAACATTCCTATCACGCTCTTCTGGTCTACCAGTCGGCGACACCATCATTAAAAACGGGTCACTTCTTAAAAACGTCTCTTGCATCTGATTAACTTCATCAACGACTCGGTCTCCAGATACAACACCTGATCCAATCAACCGACTCAATACTTCGGTTGCCATAACTGCTTGCATTTCTAATGCAAGTTGTTCGGATGTATCAGATCTTTCAATACGAACCTTATTTGCTCCAAATACACTAATTTCCCGACTTGTCATAATACTAACTAACCTTGTCGTTGTTTATGTTTTGGATCTCTTGCACAGATCACAAACAACACGCCCTCTCTTTTGACGACTTTACAACCGGTACATCTAGTTTTGATACTTGCTTGAACTTTCATAATTTTTATATTTCCTTATAATAATAATTTCTTTCATTTATGTTCTGAGTCTTGTCTTAATTCGACCCTTGTCCAGATCATATTTCGGACTCATTTCTGCGACTACTCTGTCTCCTTGTAAGAGTCTAATGTAATGTCTGCGCATCTTACCAGATATATGACACAAAATCACTCTTTTAACAAGTTCCGGTATTGTTCTGGATGAAGTAATCTCCACCCGAAATAAGGTATTTGGCAACACCTCAAGTACAACACCCTCAACCTCAATCTCTTCTGGTATCTGATCCATTACTTACTTTCACTCTTTTAGACACAAAACACTTTGGCCTTAAAAAGGACTTTGGTTATTGTAGCAAACCACGCACGGGAATACAAGAGTATGAGCCTGTAACAAATTACTAAACGTTTCGCCAGTCCGTTAGAACTTCTACAGCTTCTTTCCCTACAATAACACTCATCTCAAATAACCCCCCGAGACTCCCATCCGCAGAACAAATTGTCCATCCATCCTCATCTAAAACGACTTTTGAAGTTGTTTCCGTGTAGATAGATTCGATAGCGATGGTCACACCAGAACGCAGCAAAATCCCTTTTCCAGCTTTACCATATCCGGGAACTTCCGGATCTTCATGCAGCTCTTTGCCAACCCCATGTCCCACCAGAGAATGAACTACTTTATAACCACCCTTTCCTTCAACTTCTACCTGCATCGCATGTGATATATCACCAATCCGGTTATTATGAATAGCCTGCACAGTTCCTGCCCACATACCATCTTCTCCCGCCTTTAAAAATCGTCTTTTATCAGCAAACTCCTTACTTCCATCATCCCCGACAATAATGCTCCAGGCAGCATCTGTATGCCAGCCTTTATAGACCGCTCCGATATCAATACTGAAAACATCACCTTTTTGCAAAATAATCTCCCGCGGAATACCATGAACGACTTCATTATTGATTGTCAGACAGGTTGTCCATTTATAACCTGGTACCGTCATAAATGAAGGCTTAGCACCAAGCCTAACAATCTCAGCCTCTGCTATCCGGTCAATTTCAGCCATTGAAACACCAGGCTTTGCAGCCTCTAAGGATTTTTTCAGTGCCTTGGCGGTGATCTCACCGCTTTTACGCATCAGTGTTAGTTGTTCAGCTGTTCTTGGTTTAATAGACATATGTTTAAATTTCTAATTTCTAATTTCTAACTTCTAAATAAATCCAAATATTAATTCTTTTAAATTTAGATTACTGTCTCGTGTTTAGGATTTATTATTTAGAGTTATTCTTTCTGTGGCAGAGCTTTTATTAATTCATTAAATATTTTATCAATTCCTTCTGTTGCATCAACCACTGTCAAAATAGGCTTGTAATGCTCCAAAATCTTATCTAAATCTTTCATCTGTTCATTAAACCTATTCTCAATCGCTGATTTATTATCATCTTCCCTGGCCCTGGACATCATTCTTTGATGAGCCAACTGCCTATCCAGTTCCAGATAAAAAACTTTATCAAACTTAGGGTCAAAACTATGAATCTGATGAACTGTCCTGGGATATCCTTCCATTACAAATCCATCCTTTAACTTCTGACATTCCTGCTCTATTACATCTTCCACAATCTCATCTGATACCAGATGTCCGGCTAACATTACTGATTCAATTTTTTTACCTAACTCAGTTTTATCAGCTACCATCTGTCTCAAAATAGCACCCATTTTGACAGAAGGAACTTTTAAATACTCTGCCAGACTATCAACTTGTGTGCTTTTTCCACTTCCCGGTAAACCTAAAACTAAGATTCTCATTACTCCATATCCTTATCTTTGTAAAAATTTGTCGTAATTTCGTTCAATTAATTTACTCTCAAACTGTTTCGCAGTATCAAGCACCACTGAAACAACGATCAAAAGTGATGTTCCTCCGATGGCTAAAGTAGTAACACCAGTCAACTGTGAGACAAATGAAGGTAAAATGGCAATTAACCCTAAAAATACACCTCCGGCTAAAGTAATTCGGACTAAGATATAGTTTAAGTAAGCAGCAGTCGCAGCCCCCGGTCTAATACCAGGAATAAATCCGCCATATTTTTTTATCTCATCAGCAATTTTAGTCGGATTAAAAATAACTGCTGTATAAAAGAAAGTAAAACCAAGCACTAATATAAAATAAGTTAAATTATAAGAAATAGAGTTCGGTCCAAAGTTTGCTCCCAGCCATCTTCCCACATTCTGCAACATCGGTTGATTAACTGTAGTTAAAAATTGCCCTCCAAAAGAAGGAATCAATACCAGCGATACCGCAAAAATAATCGGGATCACTCCGGCCTGATTTACCCGCAGAGGCAGATATGTCTGAACCGGACCACTCCCTTTATTACCGGCAAATCTTTTAGCAT
>CAYUPO010000021.1:0-16466 GCA_964446685.1 uncultured Gammaproteobacteria bacterium
CATAGAGATCAAATCCCAGATTTGACTGAATTAGATAAATTAATCTATCCAGAGCGGCAGGGTCTGAATTTTTATACCTTAGTCTTTCAAAACGGTTCATCATTTCCGGATTATTTAAACTGGGAATTGAATACCAGGCTGTTAGAGCTTCATATATATAATGAGGCATATCCAGCTGCTGATCTCCAAATACAGCTTTTGATCCAAAATAAGGACCTAGTTTTTTTTGGAGAATATCTGAATTAAGCAAATCTCCGCCAATATAAACCCCATCTGCAGCTAAAACTTCAGAGGCTACTTTATTGGTTGATTGAGAAACTTTTCCGGTTTTGACAACAGCGGTGTCGAGTGTGCCACCGCCAAAATCAAAAACAAAAACTAATTGGTTTTCTTTTCCAGTGGTGGAAATGAATTGTTCGGCTGCAGCAACGGGTTCAAAAACAAACTTTATTTTATTAAAGCCAATCCTTTTGAGTGCAAGTTCCAGTCTGTCTTGGGCTGCTTTATCTTTTTGGGGATTATCAGAGAAATGAACCGGTCTGCCAACCACAACTTCATCTAGCTGCTCTTTTTGAGAAATGTCTGCAAGCTGTTTTATTTTTCCGACGTAGGTGGAAATCAGGTCTTCCAGAGTGTAAAAATCACCGAAAATAGATGTTCCGGTATAGCTAGCTGATTTGAGAGCAGTTTTCATGCTTTGAATAAATCTGCCGACGCCGTAATCAATATCCTGATAAAATTCTGCTACCGGGTCTGCGCCAGCAGCAATAGTGACATATTTACCAGTCAAAATCTTGCGAATAATTCCTGGATGACGAAATTTATTGTCTGTCATATATTTTTCAACTGCCTGCTGTCCGATAGCAAACTTCTGTTCACCGCTATAGTTGATCTCATCTTTGGTGAAGGTCCTGGAGTTTAATCTTTTTAGAGGCACAAGCGGACTGATTGTCAGTTCCCGTCTCAGGAAATAGAGCATGGTTCGGATAACTCCTGGATCTGAGGCCTGGTTATCAAGTGGCAGAACTTTACCGATATTGTTTTGTTTGATGGCAATGGAGGTATTGGTGGTTCCAAAATCTAGTCCGTATTTCATACTTTTTCACTCCAAAAAAAAGGAGCCATTATCTGGCTCCGACCCCAAATTTTGGGGAATGGCCTGTAAATGTTTGTTTTTCTGATTCTTCTGAAACATGAATTGATATTTTATCGGGAAAAATATTAAATAGCAATTTAAAGCTTAGGGACAGGGAGAAGTGCCTTTACAAATTGCAGCATCATCAAACCAGACGGTGGCGCCTGAATTTAATTCCCAGATCAGATCCATCCTTCCGTTGGCATAGCTTGTAGGAGTGTTAAAAGTGAAAGAGATCTGTTTCCAGTTCGTGGCATCTTTGATATTTAAAATTTGCCCCAGAACATAGCTGGAAGGGCTCAGTTGGGCATATCTGATACCAACTCCTTTGCCGGAGACATTCTGAGTTTTAACCCACACACTGGCGGTGTACTGAGTATTTGGCTGTAAAGTATTGGATTGTTGTGAATAGACAAATGTTGAAGGTCCGACTACTTTTAATGATCTGGATCCGGTTTTGGTTGAAGATGTATCAGAAGTGGCATTTGGCCGGTTAAACCATCCGGTTGGGTAGTTTCCGGTTAGTTGTTCCATTGAAGGATTGGTTAAGAGATTGGTAGCAGCAGCAGGTGGTTGAGAGGAATCTTTGATCCGATTACTTTCGGCTGTTTTTTGATAAAGCCTGGCCTGGTATTCGCCTTGTGTTACAGGGATTGTAAAATAACAGGTGCCGGAGGATTTTGGTTGCACAGTTGATGCTGGTTCCTCTGTGGAACAATTGGCGGTGTAAAGAGTACTGATAAGTTTTTTAACTGTTGTCCCACTTTGAGACTGAACAAATTCTAATTTATCCAATCTGTCGGCTTCGATAATATTTTTAAAACTAACAACTGCTTTACCATTCTCAATGATAGTTGTAACTTCGGCGCCATCATTGGGTGTTGGATTTGATGTGGGGACAGGTGTGGGTGTTGGGGGAACTGTTTCGGAGCAGGAAGAACCAGAACCAATAGTCACAAGTGAATCAGTAACTGATTTAAGTAGTTCAGTAATATTAACTGCTTCTACTATATTTGAATCATTCGTTTTGGTGGGATTTTGGGGATCAAAATCAAAATAAACTCTGGCAGCTGCACTGGTTGCCTCTGGATTTACTTTAAATTTAACTGAAGCCAGTTTACCCTGACCATTAATAGAACCGGATGTTGAGGAGATACCGGATACTAGAACTTTTCCGGAAGTGTTATCAACTACATTACCTGGATAAGTTGGGTAAAAGGAGCCATTTTCCACTGATAGAGCTGTCAGCAAAGCCGGATTAAATTTAATAACTGCATCAGTTCCTGAAGTATTTGCTCCACCGGTGTTAACATTGATGTCTAAATTGAATTCACAGCCTTTATTCGCCGAAAGGGAAGTAGGAGCCAAACTTAAGCTAGCTTCACCACCAACAGATTCATTGGCCGCTTTTGGTAAAAACCGGGTATAACTTTTTGTCAGATAGACTGCAACACCAATACCAATCAGAGAGAGCACCATCACAGCAATCAGAATCCAGGAAATTATGCCTTTTTGATTGATATTTAACACTGACTTAATTACGTCAAAAAAAGGCTACTTTGTCAATCAGTAAAGTGAGGCTGAAATGTAAGAAAACAGCCTAATTTTTAGGCCTGTAGTAATTTTGATGGTTTTTGTGTATCATATTAAGATGCTTTTTATGTCTGATGTTTACCGGATGGTGGATGATATTAAGCCAGATCTGAGAAAAAGGGCAGGTTATGATTTGGCTGTTTCGAGCATGAATATTGTATTGCAACCTGGAGATAGGCTTTACCGCCAGATAATTTCAGATAAAGAAAAAGCTCTGGGTATAAGAAAAAGTTATTTCAGAACTAAAGTTGAGCAATTAATAAATGACCCTGAAATTGCTGCGGGAGTTTATCTACCTGAGAATAAAGCCGTTTATATTAATTCTGATTTGTCACAGTTTGCATGTTATGGTACGATAATTCATGAATTGGTTCATCTGGGACAGGATGAAAAATATCCAACTGTTGTCCGACTGTCTCAAAATTCTCAACCTGGTTTAAATAAAAAAGATCGATTGTTAATGCATGCTTTTTTAGAAGCAGATGCTTACGACATAATGGAGCAACTTTTGCGATCAAGAGGATTTAATCCGGCAGATTTTTACAATGAACTTTTAGAATTAGCTCCTTTAAATATAATGAGGGAGATAAGAAATATATTCCGAAGAAAAGATCCTGTAGAAAAATATACTGCTAATTGGCAGAGAAAAAATTTATCTCTTGCTGATAAAGTAGTTGTCTTACAAAATCCTGCAAAAATTGCTAAATTTTATGATTCTCATGACAAACCGGATGCTGTTCTTGCAGCATAAAGTAATCGTTTCTCCCTTTTAAGGAAAGAATTTTTGTAGGGTGCTGTTTTTGATTGTGTTAACTTTTAAGGTTTTACTCCATTCTCCGGCTGTGCAGCCATTGACGGCCCGGATTCGGAAATAATAAGTTGTATTAGAAGCTAGTTTATGGATTGTCCGGGAATTGGTCCAGGCAGGTCCATTGTAATTAAATAAATCGCCATATCTAAATATATTTGGTTCTTCGGTATATTCAACTCCGTAGCCTGTGGCATTGGCAACAGTTGTAAAATGCAGGGTAATATTATTTCCCATTTTGTCAGCCTGAAATAAAACAGGCGCTTTGGCAGGTGTAGAACTGTTGCAACTAGGGGGTGACTGACTGGCAGATGGGGCTGTTAAGGGTTGGTTGACTGTAGGACAGTCAATTAAGGTGCCATTGTTGGTTAGACTGCCGCCATCATTGTAAGACAAGGTAAAACAGTTGGTAGTGAGAGTGGCACCGTTATTGATAGTCAAGGAAGCTGAAACTAGATTGGTAGTTAGAGAGGGTTGACTACCGGAATTGGCGATAATTAATCTGGTATAAGCATCTGGTACTGCATTGATATCCCAATTCGCAGTAGTTTCGTTATTGGTTGAACTGGAACCATCCCAAGTGGCTGCAGTATGTCTGCCGGCTGCTAAATCAGCAATTTCATCCGCTGATAAAGCTCTGGTGTAGACTCTGAGATCATCAATTTTACCGTTAAAATTATAGTTGGCACTGCCATTACCATGTTCACCAATTTTGGTGTTTTGGCTTTGTCCGCTGTAAACTATTGAAGTATTATTAGTCGACTGAGTATCCAAAACTCCATCAATATATATTTGTTGATAAAAGTTGCCTGAAACCTGATTTACTACATAAGCTACATGTCTCCAGCCACTTCCGGCGATATCAACTCCAGATCCGGTACCTATCCAGGTTGTTCCGTTATAAAACTGGCCGGTGGTTTTTTGACTGGATCCGTCATCTGCCCGTATTAGTACGTGATCACCAAGCGAGATTATTTCAGCTCCGCTGGTGTCTTTGGTAGTTAGATTGACCCAGGCAGCCAGGGTGACAGTTTGACTGGAACCGGTAAGTAGTCCGGAAACAGCCACATCATCATCTGTACCATCAAAGTTGAGCGATCGGGGATCCGAATAAGACATGGTTGGTACACTCGAATTTGGCTGAGGTCCGTTCTGACTACCACCGGCGCCACTGGGAGTGCCGTTGTTGCCATCTCCACTACTATCTACTACTGAAGATCCAGCTGATGTTTCATCCATTTTCCAGTAGCCAACTAATTTATCAGTTGCGTTTGATGCCAAGACCTGGCTGGGTAATGAAATGTAAATCATGACAAGAACAAATAGTCCTAGTAGACAAGGATATATATATAATTTGAAGTAAGAATTTTTAATCACAAAATGTTGCATTATCAAATAATAGTTTTAGTATATTACAGATGTGTAAGGAAGTATTGAAAAAAGACTACTCAGATGCGAAATGTTAAACATTCAGTGCTAAAAGAGAGGCTTGAATTTGTTAGTGAAGTTCAGTTTCACTTCAGATTTATTAGGTTACAACATTTAGAATTAGAACTCGGTGACCACTTTAATATTTAAGACCTATAATATATAATTTTGGTTATTATGTATCATCCAGAAAGATTTAATGAGACTCTTGGGGAGATCGGAAGAGGTTTCTATAAATTCACAGACAAGATTTATCCCTACTTTTTACCACATGCTTTGCATGAAATTTCGCATGACCCACCTAGAGTTTACAGACCTAAAACATTTGAGGGTATTTATAGACACCGTCACCAACTAAGAAAGGGGAAAGTAATTATGCCTAGGGATGAAAGACTTCAACAAAGATATCGTAAAGTCCTTGCAGATCTTAAGCAGGAAGAAGATACCGCTCCTGACGGTATGAATAGTTTTACCAGGAGAATGACAAAAACACTTGAAAAAGAGGGAGTCTTAATTGAACGAAATTGGTATCCCTATAAGATACCTGATCAAACGTGTATGCAGTTTAGTGTTTGGTATAGGGCAGACACAACTATTTATGACAGAGCCTGGAAAGTTGCTACAACAGCTTATGAGGAAGGTTTAGACCCAGAAGATTTAGCCATCTGGATAAATGTTCCCAGAGATAGATCAATTCCTGAAATAGGGCATGCTCAACTAATTGTAAAACGTTATCCAGAAGTATTTTGGCCATTATTCCAACATTTATCAGTCAGAATCATGCACGGAGATATTTTTGGCTATCCTGACCCCATTGGGTAGTATAGATCTATAATAATGTAATAACTTTTTCTTCAATTTAAACACCTCACTGAGAATGCAACGAAGAATCATCAAGATCTTCTTAATATGAGCGATAGCGAATTACAAGTTTGCTTTCAAAATAGCAAAACTTGCGACCTCCGGTCTTTGGAATCAGCTTCTAGGTTCAATTAGGGCTTGGGATGAGTTATAAACAAGTATCTTTAGCCCAAAGCCAGTATCTTACTACCACTAGGGATTAGAAACGAAGAAGTTAATTAATATACTTAAAACTTTGAGCGATTTTATCTAAATCAGATAATAATTTTTTATCTTCTGTGGAAATCCAAAAAACCCAACTTTTGTCGTCAAGCTTTATTTTCTTAACATATATGTAATAAACGTACTGACCGCTTACATCACGCCCCTTAATAGCTTCCATTCCATTGATGGTCAATTCTTGCGCACCTGATGGATAGATCCGTTTAGGTTTTAGATACTCGATCAAATTATTGCCTTCCGCTGAATCCCTACTAATTTTAATTTCTCCTGTTTCATTTCCCAAAGTAATTGAAAGAGGATCAGAAGAAAATCCCGTTTCATGCAAAATACGATAAGATACAGGAATATCAACAGTATAATCTGCTGCAGAAGTTAGTTTATTAGTTGTAGAGTTAACCGAAGTGAGGGCAGTTCGATCATTGTAGTTTTGCAGAACAACTTCATTAAAGAGTTGCCTAACTAAAGTGGCTCCTCCAGCTACTGCAAAAAATCCCCAAATCACTAAAAGAAACCATAAGGAGACGAAAATAACTCCAATAGTTATGAGTATTATTTTAAGAAATCTTGGAATAAACTTTTTAGACATAACTTTAATTTAACACAGCAGTTATTGTTAGGAAAGTTCGAGCCATTAGTCTTATCTTTGTAAGAGCTGTCAATTTTGGTTTAGAAGGAGCTTGTTTAAACAATCTATTCGTAAATCTGCACGCCCAGAGGGATTCGAACCCCCGACCTAAACGTTAGAACCGTCTTGCTCTATCCAGCTGAGCTATGGGCGCAAGAAGCATCGATCTTTCGGACAACCAATATTACTCCATTTAGTAAAACTACCGAAAAATCGAACCCGAAGTACTTGATGCTATTTATTACTATAAAAAGCAGCCAATATGTGACTCCGTAGTGATATTTATTAAAGCTGGGCTTCAATAACTATACTTCTGCGTTATTATAGCAGTCAGGCGTGGGTTTGACAAAGATTGGGTTTTTTGTTACCGTCTTTATAGATGAAAAAAGTTGTCATTTGTCTTGTTGCAGTGCTCCTCTATACTTCAATTCCAACCACTGATTTACTAAATCCGCTGTATCCGGTTTATGCTGAAGAAGGTGAAACTATGACTGCTAAACCAACCAAACCACCGGTTGAAAAAAGAATGGATGATTCCAAAATTAGGATGGAAGCTCGGGAAAATGAAATGAAAAAAGGTCTGGATGACAAAAAGGAAAAAATTGCATCTAGAGTTGGTGAGATAAAAGACAAGATGGCTTCAAAAGAAGCGATGCTAAAAGCAAAATTGGCTCTATTTAAAGATAAAACAAAAGCTTTAAGAGTTGAAAAAATTAATACTACACTTCAGACAATTGATACTAATAGAACTTCAATGATGAAAAAACATCTGGAAGTTTTGACAAAAATTTTGGAAACTATTGAAACCCGGGTGAATGAAGCTCAGAGTTCGGGAAAAAATGTAGATGGAGCTAAAACAGCTATTTCTGATGCCAGAAGTGCTATTCAAACTGCGACAACTGCTGTTACTGCACAGTCCGAAAAAGACTATACTATAGAAGCTACCTCTGAAGCGACTGTTAAAACTGATGCTAAAAAAACCAGGGATGGTTTAATGACAGATCTTAAATCAACTCATGAATTGGTTAAAAAAGCTCAGGAAGCAGTTCGAACTGCTTTGAAAGCAGCAAAGGAGGCAGTTGGAATTAGTCCAACACCAGAAGCATCATAATATGGCAGATCCAATAGTACCACCAGTTCCAGCACCAACAGCTCCTTCTACAGCAATGCCTCAGGAGAATATGGTTGTTCCTAATGCTCCTGTAGCAGGTCCAACTGTGATGCAGTCTCCAAATGGCAATTCATCAAAAAGTATGATGCTGGTTATCTTGGCAGCATTTGTGGTGGTGGCGATCTTGGTTGGGGTTGGAATATATATGTATACTCAGGTCAAAGAAGCTAATCCGGCTTTTCAGCAGATTTCCCAGAGTGCACAGGAATCTTTAACCAGTGCTGAGACTGATCTATCCGGTGTTCAGGAAGACAATCTGGAAGCAGATTTTGCTGACGTTGATAAAGATCTTAGTAGTCTCTAAGTAATTGTTTAGCTAAAAAAAAAATTTAGCGAAAGTACAGATTCTATCGCTGCGCTCCAGAATGACTAAGTGATTCTGACCTTTTTCTTTTATGGATATGATTTAATAGTATTCATTCATGAGATTTTTCTTTATAAGTATTGTAGTGATTCTAATTTTGATTATCGGTGCTTTTGCTGTTAAAAACTGGCTAGGAGATATCAGACCGGCTTTTTTGCCTGCTACAGGAAATATTGTCAAACAATTTGAAGAGGAACAAAATAATCCATCTGGTGAGGCAGTTTCTATTCCATTGCAGGTAAATCCGGGATACAAAGTTGGTCTTTTTGCTAAAAATTTGGGGAAAGCCAGGGGGATGGCTTTTAGTCCTGAGGGAGTGTTGCTGGTTTCTGAAATGAGTGGTAGAGGGAAAATTATGGCAATGCCTGATAAAAATAAGGATGGGATAGCTGATTCGTATGAAACAGTTGTAGAAGGGCTAAATAATACTCATGGATTTGCTTTTTATGGTGGAAAATTATTTATTACGGAAAAGACTCAGGTGTCTCGTTATAACTGGGACGGTTCTGCTTTGAAAGCGACTTTTGATAAAAAACTGTTTGATCTGCCTGATTCAGCAGGACATTATACTCGGACAATTGTGTTTGATAAAAATGGTCAGATGTATGTTTCACTTGGTTCGACTTGTAATGCCTGTATTGAAATAGATCCTTTTTTTGCCTCTGTGATTGTGTCTGATGCTGAGGGAAAAGCTCCGGTTGTTTTTGCTAAAGGACTCCGAAATAGTGTGGCGATGGCTTTTGAACCTGATAGCTCTACTTTATGGAGTGCTGAAAATGGTCGGGATTTGCTTGGAGACGGGGTTCCTCCAGAAGAAATAAATATCCTTCAGCAGGGAAAAGACTATGGTTGGCCTTATTGCTACGGAAATAAAGTTGCGGATACTTCTTTTAGTGCTGAAGCAGTTTCAAGATGTCCTGCTACTGAACCAATGGTTTATGGAATGAATGCCCATAATGCTCCTTTAGGAATGGCTTTTGTGCCGGAATCATTTTCAGCTGATTGGAAAGGGGATATTGTGGTGGCATTGCATGGATCATGGAACAGGTCTACCCCTGATGGATATAAAGTGGTCAGGTTAAAAAGGGAAGGCAATAATATTCTTGAAAGTGAAGATTTGTTAAGTGGATTTATTCAGGGTAAAAACGCTGAAGGTAGGCCAGTAGATGTGATTTTTAATAATGAGGGAAATCTTTTTGTTTCAGATGATAAAGCAGGTGCTATTTATATAGTTTCTAAACAATAATTCCTCAGTTTATTCTTACATTTGAAGTATTATAATTCTCAAGTAGTAATAAGATTCAAGATTTATGATTCAAGATTCAAGAATTCAGTTGTGGTGTCATCCTTAACAATATGATATCCAGAATCTTAATTAGGTTGATTCTGGACAAGCCAGAATGACATTAAGGAGAATTGGTTAGCTGTTAGCGAAGCAGGAGATTATTTATAGCGTAATTTTATGAGAATTTTTACTGTTAGTTTGGTTATTTTAATAGTACTAGTGTTAGGGGGTATTTTGCTGTTTCGTTTTGGGCAGATGGGGCAGGTAGAAGAACAGGTTAGTTCCCAGCTGCAGGATATTAAAGAGGCTGTTTTACCGGAAAGTCCTTTATCAATTAAAGGAATGAGGGAAAAAGAATATCCTGGGTCTGATTTAATTATTGAAGAGACTTTGTCTCCTGGCAGTAACTATCAAAGATTTCTGGTGTCTTATAGATCTGATGGACTGAAAATAAATGGGTTATTAACGGTTCCAAATGGTACACCTCCGGAAAACGGCTGGCCGGCGATTGTATTTAATCATGGATATATTCCGCCTGATGTATACAGACCGACGGAGAGGTATATAGCTTATACGGATGCTTTTTCCCGAAGTGGATATGTTTTACTTCGTCCTGACTACAGAGGCCATGCTGACTCGGAAGGATCCCCGGAGGGAGCCTATTTTTCACCAGGGTACACAATAGATGTTTTGAATGCTTATTCCTCACTTAGTAAAAGAGCTGATGTGAATAAAGATAAAATCGGGATGTGGGGGCATTCAATGGGGGGTAATATCATCCAGCGGGCTTTGGTTATCAATCCCGATATTAAAGCAGCAGTTGTCTGGGGCGGGGTTGTTGGCTCTTATAACGATATGTTTGCCTTTTGGTGGAATAGAAGATCACCTCAGCCGCAATCATCAAGTGGTGTGATGGGTAGGACAAACAGCAGGCAGGCATTTACTTCAAGGTATGGTAGTCCCAGTGCTGAATCGCCATTTTGGCAGCAGATTGATCCGGCTTTTTATATAGCAGATATTAAAACTCCGATACAGATCCATCATGGTTTAACTGATGAAACAGTTCCCTGGCAACTGGGTGAACAGTTTAAAAAGCTGTTAGAACAAAATCAAAAAACTGTTGAATATTTTACTTACCCGGGAGCAGATCATGATATTTCCAGTCCGTCATTTGAAGTAGCTATGCAAAGAAGTGTGGCTTTTTTTGATAAATTTTTGAAAAGTTAATCTGGGTTAAATAAAACACTTAAGGAAACAGCCATTACTCCCAGAAAACGAGAATTTAATAGTTTGTAACTTTTCTTTAAATTGGAAATAATTGATGAAGCTGTTGAACTATCCGCTGTGGGGGATGAATATCTGTATAGATAGTATATGCTCATGATCAGACCAATATGTGAAAAAGCCTGGGGAAAATTGCCTAAATATTCACCTGTATGAGGATTGATCTCTTCTGCCAATAAGCCATCTTTATCAATCAGTTTTAACATCTTTTCAAATAGTTTCTCAGCCTGAGTTATTTCACCGATCGCAGCAAGAGATGAAATCAGCCAAAAACTGCATAAAATAAAGGCTCCCTCTTTGCCTTTTAGACCATCGTCATTAATATACCTGTAAACAAAAATATCTTTGTAAGCCAGCTCTTTTTGAGACTGAATAATAATATCTTTAGTCAGATGATCATGCCTGTCAAGGAATTGCAGTAAAACAAACAAAAAATTTGTTGCATCCTGATATGGAACAACTGAAGACTGGGTAAATGTGCGATTAACTGGGTCATAACAATTTCGCCAGATCCAGTCATGGATTTCTTTTTCCAACAGTTTGTATTTATTAATTTCGTTATCTGTTAGTCTGAGGCGCTTGGCCATTCTAAGCGCCCGGTTTACTCCAACCCAGGCCATGACTTTGGAATAGGTGTAATGTTTTTGTCCACCTCTGACTTCCCAAATACCGTTATCAACAGTATTCCAGTTGCGGGCGATTACATCAACTAGCTTTAAAATCGTTTTTTTATGAAGTCTGGTGACATGTAATTTCTTCTTTGAAACGAAATAATAGGCATCAAGTAAAGAGCCATAAATATCGAGTTGGAACTGTTCTGCTGCTCCATTGCCAATTCTGACTGGTCGGGAATGTTTGAATCCCTGCAGATGTGTCAGAGTAGTTTCCTCGGGAACATGTTTACCATTGATGGTATACATTAAAGCGATATCAAATTCTTTGCTGGTGGAAGTTTCAATAATTGAGTTAATAAATTCAAAAAACTTTTCGGCTTCTTCGACATAGCCTAAAATAAAGAAAGCATAAAGGGTAAAGGTGGCATCTCTGATCCAGACATACCGATAATCCCAATTTCTTTCACCGCCAACTGTTTCAGGTAAAGAAGTAGTGGGCGCTGCCACAATCGCACCGGTGGGATAAAACTGCATTAGTTTTAAAGTAATGGCAGAGCGGATAATGAGGGACTTATGATAATTAAAAAAAGTGCCTTTTTTAACCCACCTGTGCCAAAACAAAGTTGTTTGTTTTTCGAAATCCTGTTCACCTAAGGTCGAAACAGAGCCATTTAAAATATATTCTAAAGTAACTTCTTTGGTTTCTCCTTCGGCTAGATTTAAAGTCAGTTGGTATCCGCCGTTGTATTGTTTGATTTCACAATTTTTTGGCAGATGGAGAATCAGAGTATCTTTCCCAACTGAGGCGGATAATATATTTTTACCAATATTCATTGGCAAAGAATCTTTAGCATAATTTGGCATCGGCCGGAAAAAAAGTTGAATTCGGGAATTATTTTTGAGCCCGGTAAATTTTCTAACCAGGAAGTGGCTAGAGCAGGTTTTTTTGGCCAGAACCGGCATAAAATCTTTCAGTAAAAAAGAGTTATTTGGAGAGATAAAAGTAAATTCGGTAATAGCTGTATTTGGCAGATAGCGGGAAGTGATCTGATAGTTTTCATCTTCTCTTTTCTGAATGGAGAAAACGCCATTTTTTTCTCCCAATAGCTGTCCAAACATACTTGGAGAATCAAAATGAGGCAGACAAAGCCATTCGATTTTAGCTTCTTTGGAGACTAAAGCAGCTGAATGAAGATTTCCAATACAAAAATAATTGTTTATTTTTTTCATAGGCAGTGGGTAAAAGTACTTTCAATGTTAATTGTCCAGCTTAGCTTATTCAAGACAGGAAGTTGTAAGAAATAGCTATCAGCGACAGTTTTATGGTATCCTATAGATATGAAACCAGAGATTTTAAACTATGATGTGATCGTGATTGGTGGCGGAGCTTCCGGTATGATGGCAGCTGGTCAAGCGGCATCCCGTGGTAAAAAAGTGTTGCTGCTGGAGAAAAATAACTCAATGGGAGAAAAGTTAAAAATCACTGGCGGTGGCAGATGTAATATCACTAATGATGAGCAGGATGTCCGGGAATTTCTCAAAAATCATGGTCAGGCTTCTCACTTTCTTTTTTCAGCTTTTCACCAGTTTAATGCCAAGAATACCTTTGATTTTTTTGAATCAAAAAATTTACCTCTGGTAGTTCAGGCCAGAAACAGAGTTTTTCCTCAGACAGAAAAAGCAGCTGATGTTTTTTACACTTTAAAAAGGTTTCTTGAAGCAAAAGGAGTTAGTGTTAAAACAAATAGTCAGGTAAAAAAAATAGTCCATGATCAGGGTAAGATTTTGCGGATAATTACAGATCAGGGGCAATTTAGAGCAGCTTCATATATATTAGCAACTGGCGGCGTTTCACATCCGGAAACCGGATCTACCGGAGATGGATTTAGATGGTTATCAAAGATGGGACACACGGTGCATCCGCCTACTCCGACTATTGTTCCACTGGGTGTGGCAGAGGAATGGGTTAAAGTTTTGGCAGGGATCTCACTTTCCTTTATGAAAATTAGTTTTTTGCTAGATGGTAAAAGACAGTTCTCTAAAATAGGCAAAGTTTTATTTACTCATTTTGGTTTATCTGGTCCGCTTATTTTAAACAGTGCTGCCAAAGTAGGTGAATTACTGCGGAATGGGGAAGTCACAGCCCAGATTGATGCTTTTCCGGACACAGATCTGGGAGCAATGGATGACAAAGTGGTTAAAATTTTTAGCGCCAATCAAAATAAAGCTTTGAAAACTGTCTTAAAAGAAATAGTTCCGGTGGGAACCTTGAAAGGGATACTGCTTTTACTGGAAGGAATGAATTTAGATATTCCGGTAAACAGTGTGACCAGAGAAGATAGAAAAAAATTGGTTAATTTACTAAAAGCTCTACCTGTTACTATCACTCATCTGATGGGCAATGACCGGGCAGTATCCGCTGACGGAGGAGTTTCTCTGACAGAGATAGACACCAGAACCATGAAATCCAAAATTATGTCAAATTTGTTTGTTACAGGGGATCTACTGCATATCAACAGACCCTCCGGCGGATATTCACTTCAACTCTGCTGGACCACCGGATTTATAGCCGGAAATGAAGTATAACAACCTATAGGTATTCTTACATAAACTAATTATAATATGCCGATGATACAAGAAACTTTACTTGGCCGAATGAAAACAGGGTATGAGTCTCAAAAAACAACAGTTCTTCAAGTTGATCTGACTGACGAACTTGTGAATATTGTACGCATTGTTACTGATGGTGGTGTATTTGTTTATGGTGTTACAGATAGAGCTAGCACTGATAAATACAGTTCTGGTCTGTTAGTTTGTTTGAGAGATGGTCAGATAATCGAAGCTAGTAAAGTGTCTTTACAAGGCTCTGTTGGAGAGAATGGAATATTAAAACCACATCTATTACTGCCGAAGCACTACTTACAATATGAGCAATTAAAAGGAAGAAATGGTGTACTAATGATGCAATCAACTACTAGAATGAAGAATCTTTTACAAATCTAAAGTTTATAAATCTTTTTTGATATTTTCTATGATTTTGGCGATTTCATTTCTTCGGGCATAAGCCATTTCAATCTCTTCGATTGCCATTTTATAAGCAGAGTTTTCGGATAAGTCCCCCATCTGAGCGGCTTCGCCTTTTCTTTTCATAGCATCAGCTAAAGCAGCTTCATTTTCTGACTGCTTTTTGGTCCACATCTCCAGTTTTGCTTTTTGTAAATCGTTCATAGGATAACTACGCACTTTATCAGTGTTTAGTTAACACAGCTTATATTTTCAGAGCTAAAAAGTCAAACAGTATTTTAGAGATACAGATCTAGGAAGAATGATTAGAGCTTGTGGGATTTTTCATTTTCGCCTGATTTTAAATTATTTATTATTTTATTAATCTCACTGATTCTTGCATGACACATTTCAATTTCCTCACTTGCAATTTTGTAGGCATTCTCAGACAAATAACCGACACTCATGGAATCACTTTTTCTCTTTAAAGCATCACTTAAAAAAGTATTAGCCTCAGCCAGTTTCTTTTCCCACATTTTCATTTTTTGTTTTTGCAAATCGGTCATATGTAAAGAACAAGTTAAGTTTTAATGGATAAAAAGTCAAGCATAAACTGAAAAGTTGGTTATTAACCTATATTATTTTGAACCATAACTAAACTGCGTCATAATAGAACTTTTGAATCTAATGGAATCATATCAATAAATACAATGGAGTCGACCCAAAAGTGAATACACAATAGTTGTTAAATGATTTGAAAGAGATGATGATAAATTGATTGTCATTCCTGCGAAACCTAAGGAAATAACCAAATCTTCATCTTTTCTTATCCAATGCTAGTCTCTTCCCATTATGTTTTCTCTTCCTTTTACTGTTCTGCATTCTCTTCTTTTGGTCTTCCCATTCTGGGGGGTGTATATGGACGATCATATATTTCAGCCCACCTTGCAGGACCGGAATGGTACTCCATTTTTTCGCTATACAAAGCAAGATTGCGATTATGAATCATATCATGTAAGGCTTCTTTTCGAATAGGTTGGTCTTCTCCAATAAAAGGTTTTAATAGCTTAATTGCATATGCCCATGGGTTTCTCTCCCCCCTCAACCATGTTGCAGTATCTTGAGCATCAGCTCTCATATCACGTGCTCGTGCAACTGCATGACCATATTCCTGTGATATTTCGGCACTACCATTCTGAAAAGAATCTTTGACATGACCAATCTCGTGTGCCGTCGTCAACCAGGTTGCCATATTAAGTGGATTGCCATAAATAAAAACCTCCTTTTTATCTTTATCTACATAACTTTTATCACCATTCAGTATGTTGTTAGCTTGTGGATTTAAATAAATCGAATAGCCAGGTAACAATTCATTAACGTTAATAATATAATTGTCAGATGGGTGTTTAATCTCTAAATCTGACACAAGTTGAAATCCCCCCGGCTCAGTCACTCTTGCATATGGTCCTCGTTCGTTACCCGAAACAACATCAACAGTTTGGTGCTGATAAGTTATTTCAATATTTGACCCTTTAAATTGAAAAATCCCATTTTCATCCCTCAATTCTCCTACCAAAGGTCGAAATAGTTCGGTACGGGGATTATCCTCAGACTCTTCAGGATAATTATTAACCTGCTCCAAATGCTTCCTTAAATATAACTTTGGATTCTGATCTTGTTTTAAAGGATTGTTAGGAGTTTCCACATCAGGCAATAAAGGTTCCTCTGTCCTGAACAATTTTTGCCCTGGACCTGCTGCCTGAGTAACAACACTCATTAAGCTACTTTTCTTTTTTCCATCAGGATTAAAACCATCTCCATTTTCCATATTTATTTAAGTATAAACATACTGAATATTTTAAATTCAATACCCAATATCCTATATATCGAGACTTTCCGTGGAATAGTGCCTCGGTCAGTGGGTATCTAAACTATTGTTATAACAGTATAACCTAGATGGATTGTTGACGAAGGTCGAACCTTTTTTTAATCTAAATGATTTTAATTAAATAATAACTAATATTTTTCAGTTATTTATGAGGCTAACTATTAATGCGACTCCTGAGGAGCGGG
>CAYUPO010000022.1:0-15846 GCA_964446685.1 uncultured Gammaproteobacteria bacterium
GAAAATATTAAGCCTCCACCTATTAAAACACTTAAACTTAAATTATTTTCTTTAAAAAGAAGCCACCCGAGCAAAATTATAAATACTGGATAAGATATTTCTATTAAAGTCGATAAGGTTGCATTTTTTGATTGAATTGCTAGTGCTATAAAAAGATTTGCCAGAATAGAAGTTATCACAGTTGCTAAAATTAAAATCTGAAGTGATTTACTTGACTGAATAAGCGAAATATCTTTTGTGAAAGCATTATTAAAAAGCGCAAAAAACAAAAAAACTATCGCTCCAACTGTAAGATCAATAAAATACAGTGTCGAAACTGAAATTCTGGCCAGAATTTTTTCGTAAAACAGATAATTTGCTCCCCAAATTACCGCAGATAAAAGTGAATACAACAGCCACATAAACTAATCATACATAAATTGAATTATTTTTTTAAGTTTTATTGCCTGAATGACATCAAGCAGGATCTAGGTGATCTGTGTGATCTAGAAAATTGATTAATCCAACTTTTATAAGTATTATTTAGCAGTACATCTTCCCAATGATCAATCCTAAAACAACTCAACTTTTACAAACTTTTATAATTCCATTAATTGTACTGTTTGGAATTTTTGCCTATGGTTTGCTTTATTGGCTTCAGATCACCCCTTTGGCCACCGTTTTAATCCTGGGTATTATCTTACTTGGAAGCTTTGACATGCTCAAAGAAACTGCTATAGCTCTTTCAAAAAAACAGTTTGGATTGGATTATATTGCAATTTTGGCGATTGGTGTGGCAGTTGGCACCGGTGAATACTTAGTTGCTTCAATTTTAGCCTTAATGGTGTCCAGTGGCAGAACACTGGAAGATTATGGCGTATCACAGGCCAAAAAATCGCTGACTTCCCTGATAGATAGAATTCCAACTGATGTAACTCTCTGGAAAAATAACCAACCTGATGAAAAAGTCAAAATACACAATGTCACCATTAACACTGAGATCTTTATTTACAAAGGAGAAGTTATCGGACTTGATGGAATCTTGCAGTCAGATAATGGTTCTCTCGATGAGTCTTCTTTAACAGGAGAACCAATGTTTATAGATAAAGTAAAAGGTGATCTTATACGAAGCGGCACAATCAATACCGGGCAACCAATTGTTATTAAAGTCACAAAAGCGGAAAAAGACTCCACTTACAATAAAATAGTCGATTTAGTCAAAAAAGCTGAAGATGAAAAGTCTCCTATGGTGAGACTAGCAGATAAATACAGTACCTACTTTACTCTTATCACCCTGGCTATTTCTGCATTCACATATTTTTATTCTGGTTTCAGCCTGACCAGTGTCCTGGCAGTGCTCGCTGTTGCCACTCCCTGCCCTCTGATAATTGCTACCCCCATTGCCTTACTTGGCGGAGTAAATTCAGCGGCCAAAAATAAAATCATTGTCAAAAAATTAGCTGCGCTAGAAGTTCTTTCCCGGGTAAATACTATTTTATTTGATAAAACAGGCACCATTACTCTGGGAAAGCCAAAACTTATCAGCCTAGAAGTGATAGATAAAAAGTACACTCTTTCCCATATTTTAAGTATTGCAGCAGCTATTGAAAGAAATTCACTTCATCCACTGGCAAAAGCTATTACTGATGAGGCATCAGCCAAAAAAGTACCGGTTTTAACAGCCAGTAACATTGAAGAAACAGTTGGCAGTGGGATTTCAGGGGTAATTGAAAATAAACAATACTCTCTGGCCAAAATCCAGGAAACAGGCATGACTATCGCCATCTCACATCAGAAAAAAAGACTGGCTCTTTTTCGGTTTGATGATGAGATCAAGCAGGATTCCAGACAAACAATCAGTCACCTGTTATCCGAAGGATTAACTTTGAAAATTTTAACCGGAGACAAACAGGACGCTGCCGAAAAAATAGTCAGCCAGCTCGGTAATGATGTTCAGATCCACGCCGAATGTACTCCTGAGGATAAACAGTCTGAAATTGCTTCATTAAAATCACAGGGTAAAACAATCGCCATGGTTGGGGATGGAATAAACGATGCACCAGCTTTAGCTCTGGCAGATGTCGGAATGGCATTTGCCAATCAAGAGCAAACAGCCGCCAGCGAAGCGGCAGATATCGTTTTTTTAGGCGGCAATTTCAACATTGTTTTAGATAGTCTCCGGATAGCCGGACGCACTATTAAGATAGCCAAACAAAGTATTATGTGGGGTATTGGTTTAAGCATCACGGCGATGCTTTTTGCTGCTGTTGGTCTGATTCCTCCGATTGTTGGTGCTGGTTTACAGGAAGCAATTGATGTAGCAGTTATTTTAAATGCACTTCGTGCCAGCCGTTAATTACTAACCACCTGGGCATCTATTACTTTTTTAGGAACATATTGCTCTATTATTTTCAGATTTTTCATATTAACTCTACGCAGGATATAAGTTGCATCCCCTATTACAGGAATCATGGCGATTGCAAAATTTATAATTACATTCCAGATCATCTGGGCTATTTTATGACCAGGCACTTTCAAATGAACACTGATCCAAACTATATAAAGAGATAAAGCTGCATCAACTATATCTCCCAATCCGGGAATAAATCCGATAATTCCACTTAAACCAAACTTAATACCCAGAAAATTAAACTGGTTATCCAGCATATTAGCCAGCTGATAAACAATCCGGTAATGTTTTTCCATAACCCAACCATAACTCAATCCGGAATTAAAAACGCAAGGAATATAAAAAAACTAGGTAAGAATATTAATGTTTAGAGTTTTCATTATTTTTGAAATGGTTAATTGGTGAGATCAAATCTGGAAATTCACTTGATAATTTTTTACCAATTGATGGCTTTGCCCGGTTGATCTGCTCCAGAATTGAACGTTCAATATAGTTAGTATCAATCCGACGAAGCATTTCATCTAGCTCTTCATCTCTTTCCTTTATTCCCATCTTATCTCTAACCTCAGCTAACACTTCTAAAACCTTGGTTATCTCTTCTTCAGCAATCAAATTTACTCTTAGATGGACCTCTTCCCTAATCGAACTTATATATGAAGATCTGTTTTGTGAAACTAAAACAAAAATAGATAAAAATATAGCTTCAAGAGATACAGCCATAGTCAAAAGTCCATAAGGAAATGGATCAAAAGCAGGTACACCCGGAACTATGTTTGCATTTACAACAATCCATGCTGTAAAAAGCAGAGCATTTAAAAACAAAAAGGTTGTAGAACTGAAAGCCTCAGTCAAATCATCTGCTACCTGAGTTAAAAAAGATCTCGATTTAAGTGATTTGGCTTCAAATGATTTAAAAAACTGACGATGTCTTTCTGAATGATTTTTTTGTTCAGGTGCGTCTTTCAAATTCTCGTCCGGCATATATTTAGTGTATGCTGGCAGCAAAATAATGTAAAGCAAGCAGTTATTGTGGGATATTGCAACACAACCGTCATTACAAGGAGTGAAACGAGAAAGGCGTTTCGTCATTGCGAGGAGTGAAACGACGAAGTAATCTCGCAACCAGGAATGAACTGAGTAACTGAGTTAATTCTAAAATTCAGATTGCCGCGCGTTAATTCAAAGTTGATTCGCTCGCCACGATCAGTTTCATGATTGTGGCTCGCAATGACGGTATATCCTACTCTCTGTCAGTAGTCTCAAATTTCGCAGCAACATAACTACATTCTGAAACGAAGTGAAGCGATGAACGCAGTTCTCGTTGACGCGATAGAATCTTTAAAATTAGCGGTTTAGTGTCATTCTGGAGCGAAACGAAGTGAAGCGATAGAATCTTAACCTTAGGAAACAACTTAACGTTTGATTAATTTGGCACTAAAACTAATCTGCATCATATTACCCTCATCATCTTCTATTTCGGTTAAACCAGAGAGTCTGCTGTATTCAGACAGGTAATCTGATAAAGAACCGGAGTTTTCTTTCATCTCAACTTTAATATCTTTAATTTTTTTATCCAGATCAGCTGCCTGGGGTTGTTTTAACACTTCAGCTTTAGTGGTATTTTTGGTTTTAGAAGCTTCATTTGCAGCTGCTAAATGTTCCTGATAAGTCGGATCATTTGCCAATATATCATCCAGCATCTCTTTATGTTTGCTTAAATCCCCCTGAAGCTTTCGCAGAGATGAGAGGTGATTTCTAATCAAACCTTCCATACTCATTAACACCTCAGACTGGCTTTGAGGTGCAACAGGAGCAGATACTTCAGTTGCTTCTATGACATCAGTAGGTGTTGAATCATCCATGAGAAATCTACTATAGTAGAGAGGAAGTCACGAGTCAATAGTCATCTATTATATCGAACGATGCGCGATCTAATACGCGATTATTGCGCGATTTATGGTATAATAGCGGAGTAAAGTCTAATTACTAATTTCTAATTATTCTAAACAAATCCAAAATTCCAATGACTAAAGATTTAGACATTTATTCATTAGATATTATTTAGATATTAGAAATTAAATACATGTACAAACCAGTTTTCACAATCACTTCAGACATCCTCAACGCTATTGGTGAAATCACCAGTATCAAAACCATGGTCGAAAGCTCGCGGGTCCTTCCTCTAAATGAAGCACAGCTCAAACGTCAGGCTTTAATTAGAATGGTCCATACTTCTACCTCCATAGAAGGCAATAAATTGGCTGAATTTCAGGTTGGAAAAGTCTTATCTGGTATGAGCGTATCAGCTGACCAAAGGAGTATTCAGGAAGTCAAAAATTACCAGGAAGCTATCAAAGAAGTTGAGAGTCTGGCTCAAGAACCAGGACATCTGACCATCAATAAAATCCTCCATCTGCATAAAATACTGATGAAAGGACTTTTACCTGAAGAAAAACAGGGTCAGTGGAGGACAGGTCCGATTTACGTGGTTGACGATATGGGTGACGGCAGAGAACAGCTGCGATATGAAGGTCCTCCGGCTGACAAAGTTTTGTTTTTAATTAATGAACTTCTGACCTGGCTTGAGCATGCCGGCAAAGAAAAACTCCACCCTGTTTTAAAAGCCGGTATTTTTCATCTTCAATTTGTCTCCATCCATCCATTTCCCGATGGTAATGGAAGAATGACCCGTCTACTGACGCAATATATTTTATACAAAGCCAACTGGGATTTCCGGAAAATTATTGTTCTGGAAGATTTTTATAACTCCGACAGACAGGAATATTACAACGCTGAAAATGAAATCCAAGGCAATAAATATCATGAAGGACAGGATCAAACCCCCTGGCTGGACTATTTTGTGCTTGGTTTTTTGATCGAAGCCAGAAAAGTCAAAGACGGTATCAAAGCAGTTGGATTTAATAAAACCGATGCAGATTCTCAGGTTTTCCTGGATAAAGATGAGATCCAAATCATGGATTTTCTCTCCACCACCGGACAGGTTACCAGTAAAGATGTGGAAGAAATCTTAAAAATCGCCAAAAGGACAGCCCAGCTCAAGCTGAAAAATTTGGTCGATAAAAAACTAATCAAAATGCAAGGCAAAGGCCCAGCTAGTTACTACACCATAGCCTAAAACCCATCCTCGCATTCGCGAGAGATCCTTCGCTCCGCTTAGGATAAGTATCCATTTAAACCAAATAAAACAAACGATTCTACGATTTGTTGACAAAGTAATTATTTAATATGTCATTCTAAGCGAAGAATATATTAATCCAAATAAAACCAAGTAGTAAAATGCTTTTGTTGAGCGAAGCGAAAAACCTATTGACCCAAATAAAACCCGGTAGTATTATACTTTTGTTGAGCGAAGCGAAACATCTCTCAACTCGTTTGAGTCCATGAGCCACTACTGTTACATTGCTACTAATAAATCCTCCACTCTTTATGTTGGATTCACCAACAATATCCAGAGAAGAACTTTTGAACATCAAATGAAAGCCAATCCAACTAGTTTTACTGCAAAATACAATATTAATAAGTTAATTTATTTAGAAGAATTTGACTCGGCATATGATGCAAAAAATGCTGAAAGAATCATAAAAGGTTGGACAAGAAAAAAGAAACTTGAGTTAATAAAAACAATTAACCCACATTTCATTGACCTACTGAAGGACTGAAACCCTTCAACAAATTCAGGATCCTGAGTTTATCGAAGGACAAGTTTAGAGATTCTCTTCGAGTCTGAGCCTGATGGCTCATCCCTCAGAGTCGAAGACTTCGCTACGCTCAGAATAGGTGTCGTGCACGATATCTTGCGCGATTATTGCGCTTTAGTGCCATTCTTTAACATTTAATCTATTTTAATTCCCAGGAATGTTTTATAGGATATGACCGGATTTCGGTAAGGTGAAAAACGATCTGGTACATGACCATCCATTGGTATAAGGTACTGAGTTGTTTCTACTCTTGGTAAATTTACTACATCGGCTATTTTATTAGCCAGATAGGGCGTAAATGCTGTTGTTGATAGCACCACACTCATTATCGCAACAAACGAAGCAAAACTCTCCTGTTTCCGGTGACGAAAATATGGAAGTCCAATATTCCTGTAATGCTCTACACTTCTTCTCATAAACGTTTATCAGGACACAGGTCTTCCAAAGGACAATCAGTACAAGTGTGAGGCTTAGCTTTACAGATTTCACGCCCATGTAGTATTAACAAATGAGGAAACACTATCCAGTATTTTTTAGGGACGATTTCCATTAATTCCTGCTCTATTTTTTCCGGATTATTACTATTTGTCAATTCTAATTTTGTTACCAACCTCATTACATGAGTATCAACAACTATACCTTCAGACTTTTTAAAAGCATCCCCCAAAACAACATTGGCAGTTTTTCTGGCAACTCCTGGTAAACTATCCAAATCTGCGATATTTTGCGGGACTTCCCCACTAAATTTTTCGACCATCATTATCCCGGCAGCTTTAATATTTTTTGCTTTATTCCTGTGAAAGGTAACTTTTGCGATAAGTAAATCAATCTCTTCTTCGGTCGCATTTGCATAATCTGTGGCAGATTTATATTTTGTAAATAACTGAGGTGTCACTAAATTTACTAATTTATCCGTACATTGCGCTGAAAGCATTGTAGCCACCAGTAGCTCTAACGGAGTTGTCCAGTTTAAGGCTGTTTTGGGTTCGGGATAAATTTTTATCAACCGTTTAACAATCTCTTCTACTTTTTCCTCTTTAGTCATGCCCCAAGTATCGGATATCGAAAAAAAACCGTCAACCCCTCTGCACGATCCTTTGCGCGATTTATGCGCCATCAGCCATCAGCCATCAGCCATCAGCCAATAAATTTTCCTCCCTATCATTCTGGCTTGCCTGCCCGACGAAGCGTCAGCGTAGTCGGGTCCAGAATCAATCCTTAGAAAGATTCTGGACTAAATAATTGTTAAACCTTTGTTTACTCCAAGTCATAAATTAAGGTAGCCAGAATAACAATTGTTGTAACTAAAATCTTAAATCCTGAATCTTAAATCTTGAATCCTAAATCTACCATCCACTATCCACCACCCATCATCTACCATCCATCTCTTCAATCTCTCTCTTGACGACTCATCTTTGAGGCATTATGATATAGTCATTGTTTGCCAGTATGTGTTCTAGTAAAAGTAGATAGTATCTAGTTTCTAGGCCGACCTAGCAGCTAGATAGGTGGTGATTACTATTAAAAAATTATTCGTAGGTTCCCTTCCATGGGCTATCGATAATCAAAAACTTCAGGATTTATTTTCAGAGTTCGGAACTGTTTCTCAAGCATCTGTTGTTATGGACAAAATGACCGGCCGTTCACGCGGTTTTGGTTTTGTTGAGTTCGAAGATGACGCAGCAGCTGACGCAGCCGTTGAAAAAATGAACAATGCTGATGTTGACGGAAGAAAAATCGTAGTAAACGAGGCTCGTCCAAGAGAAGATCGACCACGGGACAACAACCGGTACTAAGTTTTTGTTTTCGAAAACAAACGGAAAATGGGTGATTCCAATGAAAATTGGGTCATCCATTTTTTTTGGATAAAGGAGATGTATAATTCTGACTTATTTGAAAAGTAAAATGTGCTGGTGGTGGGAGTCGAACCCACAAGACCTGAGGCCAAAGGATTTTAAGTCCTTCGTGTATACCATTCCACCACACCAGCTTGAGCGCTATTGTATCAAAAAAAAAGACATTTGAACATTTATGAATGAATCTACCACAAGCTAAATTGTTGTTTCTGCTTCAGCTCATGTAACCAAGTGATACTTTCACCATATAAACTTCATCCTAGGGCATATTCATCTGAGGGTAATTTGGTTAAAAATTGGATAGCTATCAATTCCTGGGGAAGATACGATAGTGCCTGTAGTTAGTCTTGTTTGGTGGCAAATTGGATGGGTTGTACATTGAATAATCCGCTTCTAAAGCGACCTTAGCACCTCGTCTTTTTGCTCCCACATGTTCTACCTGTACGACTTCCATTCCCCTAAATCCATGTTTCTGTGCAGCTTCAGCATAAGACAACACCTCAACTGGATTGTCATCATAAACCAATAAATCAATCTCTTCAATATTTTTAATAAAACGGATAGATTTAATTAATGCTTCACCTTTGGTGTCGTTAGAATACAACACCCCATCAACCCGGTTACCATCTCTGCCCATAGGTTCCAGAACCCCACTTTGATGCACTTTATGCGGCTGACTGAGAGGCCCTTTGATCTCACCTCTGGTCGCAACAATTATCAGATCAGTTGGTTCGACTCCTTCTATAACATCTGAAACAAAACTTTTGTGAACAAATGGCTTAATAGAATTTCTCATAAAAATCTGCCTGACAGTTGGATCAATTGCAATACTTTGCAGACAATCCTCCCCCAATGTACCAACCAGTCCCACCAGTGAATCACGCCAAGTACTCAACATTTGTTTGGCTTGGGCTTCTTCCATACCATTTTCAATCATTCGGGCATATTCAGAGAGTAAAATCATATTGACCTGAGGAGTATATCGGGCTTCGTGTTCAACCAGGCCAGGGATTTTGATTTTGGACATTTCATAGACTTCTTTAGCAAAAGGTTTGGATATCGGTACCCCACGCTCTTGTAGCTGTTTATTGGCTACAACTTGTTCTTGTTCCTTGGCATGCCATCTGGTAGCACTCGCCATATTGTCATCAAAATCCAGCACTATCAATCTTTGAGTAGTTTGAGCTTTATCATAAAAATCATGATTCCTCGCTTCAAACAGGATCTTTCCTTGATCGATCGAAAACCAACTACTTTGCCTTATATCCCGTCTCATTGGATCAGGCAATGATGTAAGTCCCAATCGACGAATGATTTTATCTCGTGGTATTGTTTCAAACGGTACCAGAGCCGGATTCACAAAGTCAGCCTGGGGAAATGTTTGTGAATGGACAGGTTCAGAATTTGGATTATTCATGTCCTTATTTTGCTTCTACAACAACCTAAATACTTGACAGCAAAAAAACAGCATCTCAACAGTTCAGTGACAAAAACCTTACAAAAACAAAACTCCCACTTACCCAATTATTAATGTTGTTTAACGCCCTTTTTACATTTTTAACCTAGAGTAAAATTATGGCAGAAACAACTTGGTTAGAAGATGTAAAACTAATTGAAAAATATGGCGCGTTAAAGCAATCAATTGAAGTTGATATCGCTATTATCGGCGCAGGCATAACAGGATCTACAGCGGCTTATTTATTAAAAAATCAAGGCAAAAAAGTCGCCCTCATTGAAAAAGGGATAATTGGTCAGGAAAGTGTTACCTCATATACTACCGGATTTTTATCGATGTTTGCGGACAATGGACTGACTGAGACAATCGAAACATTTGGCGCACGCAAAGCTAAACTGGTCTGGAAATCTCAGCAATCAGCTATTGAAGAGATTGCTTCCATTGTAAAAAAAGAAAAAATTGACTGTGAGTTTGTTAGATGCAGCGAATATTTTTATGCTAATGACAATAATCAGGCAATGGGTTTGAAAGAAGAGACAGCTGCGGCCAAAAAAATGGGCTTTGATGTCAAGTTTAAAATAGATAATCATCTCCCCTTTCCAAACTCAGGTTATATGGAAGTCAGAAATCAGGGCAAATTTCATTCCACCAAATATATCACCGCGTTAGTAAATCTGGCAGCAAAGTCAGGAGTCCAGGTTTTTGAAAAAACCGAGATCACAAATGTAGAGCCAGATAAACAAGTAATTTTAAAAACCAATAAACACACCGTAACAGCCAAGCAAGTCTTTATCGCTACTCATGATCCGATTTACAATCCTTTCAAAATATATTCCAAAAAAGGGATGTATCAGACATATATGATAGAAGCTGCAATAGAAAAAGGCTTATTTGAAGAGGCCACTTACGATGATGAGGACAATCCGTATCATTACTTTCGAGTTGATAGTCAGCCAGTAAAAGACAGAATTATTATTGGCGGAGAAGATCACAGACAGGATATCAAGATTCCAGAAGACAAAAATTTTAAAGCTTTAGAGCAGTATTTGCAGCAGATAATGAATGGCAGACCATACAAAATAATCAAAAAATGGGCTGGACCTATTATTGAACCAGTCGACGGCTTACCACTAATCGGCTGGGCTAATAAAGAAAAAACTTTGTATCTGGCAACTGCATTTTCCGGCACAGGGATGACTTTTGGCACACTCTCCGGAATGATGTTTAAACAGGAAGTGCAATCCGAAAAAAATCTCTACAAATCTATCTACAACCCCAACCGAATTCCTTCTATCAAACAACTCTGGCAAAAAGGCAAAGACTATTCAGGAGAACTCATCGGCGGAGCCGCCACAAATATTTTTAAATAATTTCCACTCATAGATTTTTCAGGCACGACCTGCTATTATTTACCTGGTTAGCACTGGGCAGGCGTCAGTTCTGCCAGAGATAAGGGTGTTCAGTAACTGTAATATTAAAAAGTTACATACTTAATACAACCCTTGCCGGGGACTAGTTCATCGGTAGAACGCTCGCTTTGGGAGCGAGAAGTACAGGGTTCAATTCCCTGGTCCCCGACTTTTTTTGAGGTTCTGATACTTGTATCAGGCTCTCAAAAAAAATGTGGCATTGGGAATTTATCTAGATTTTTGATCTGGTTCAACTTCGAAGAAGAAGTTTACTCTTTCTCTGGACCGAGATTTTTAAATCTTCGTAATTTCTTAAGTGGCATAAAATTTTAATCCTTTTCAATCTCCGTAACTAGCAATTTTATATATAGTAACCTATAATATACACAGGGTCTAGTCTTTAGCCTTTTACGAGTGAGACAATGGTTCAAACTAAATGAGGAATTTTCTCTTATGGTCAAAAAAACAAAAAAACCAGCTAATAAACAGCTTGAGCGTATTTCGACCGCTTTCACCGACTGGATTGGGACTACTCAGTCTTTAATTGCCCATACTATTTTCTTCACTGTATCTCTGGCCCTAGCTCTTTTTGGGTTTAATACTGATCAAATTTTGCTCATTTTAACCACTATTGTTTCCCTGGAAGCCATCTATTTATCAATTTTCATTCAAATGACTGTCAACCGAAACACGAAATCTTTGGAGGAAGTTGAAGCTGATATTGGAGAAATTCAGGAAGATGTTGAAGGACTAGAAGAAGATGTGGAGGAAATTTCAACCGATATTAATGATATTCAGGCCGAAGATGAAGAGGAAGAAGCTCAAGATGTCAAAGATGCCAAAGCTCTGCAGTCAATCCGCCGCCAGCTGACCAATCTGCAGTCTGACTTAGACAATATTAAAAAAGCTGCTAAACTGTAAGTATGATTACTTATTCTTATAAAAATTCAAAGGATAAAGAGATCCAGGAGCTCTCCGAGTTTAAAGCCGGCAGCTGGATTCATGTCTCAAATCCGGTTAAAAATGAACTTACTTTGCTGGAGGAAAAATTTGGCTTAGACGCCGGTTTACTGAAAGATGCCACAGATGAAAACGAAGTCCCTCGTTATGAAGTGGAAAAAGATGTCCTTTACATATACATGCGCTTTCCCCCTATCCAGGAAGAATCAATTATTACTTCCCCAATTTTAATAGCTGTGGGACCAAATTTTGTTCTGACTCTGGGCAGAAATACCGAAACTATTACTGATGCTCTTTATAAACGAAGCAGTTACACTACTTCTCAGCAAACTTCCTTAGTACTGGCTATTCTTAGTATTATTAATTCTGAATACCAAACTTACTTAAGAGATATTTCCAAAAAAGTCCGCACTTCCACCATCAAACTGGAAAAAATCCGAAACAAAGATATTATCAGATTTGTGATTTTCGAAAACGTTTTAAATGACTTTTTATCCGCACTGGTTCCATCAAGCGCCATTCTCAATCATTTAATGCTTGGCAAACATTTACCTTTGACTGAACACGACAAAGATATTGTTGAAGATTTAAAACTGTCGAACATTGAAATTATAGAAATTAGTAAAACCACTCTTCGTGCTATGGTCAATATCCGTGAAGCTTATTCCACTATTGTAACCAACAATTTAAATGACATTATTAAACTACTGACATCATTAACAGTGATTCTGGCAGTACCAACAATGATCTCCAGTTTCTTTGGCATGAATGTCCCAATGGAATTTGCTCAAACCCCGATGATGTTTCTAGGAATTATATTAACTTCAATATTTATCTCAGTTAGCTTAATTGTTGTTTTTATAAAAAAAGACTGGATATAGCAGTATTAAGGGGTAAGTATTAAGTATTAAGTATTAAGTTATGGTAAAAAAACTTCCTTATCAAGAATTCTTAGCAATTTATGACAAAGTTCCCCGTTTATGTGTTGAACTGGTGTTACAAAATGATCAGGGTATTTTGCTAACCAAAAGAGCAATAGAACCAGCCAAAGATTATTGGCATTTGCCAGGCGGTACTTTGCTCAAGGGAGAATCTGTTGCAGAAGCTGGAATTAGAATTGCTGCGGAAGAACTTGGCTCAGAAATAGAAATGCAGGATTTAATTGGTTTTATTGAATACACACCAGAAATGTCTGCCGGTCAGGGAGTCAGCTTAGTTTTTCAGGCTTCACTCCAATCACACCAAATCACTTTAAATGAACAAGCATCAGAATTTGAATATTTCAATCCACTGCCTGAAGATACGATATCAGAAACAAAAAAATTCCTGGAACAAAAAGTGTTAAAATAGCTAAATGGAAAACTGTATTTTCTGCAAAATAGTCAAAGGAGATATTCCCTGCCATCTAGTTTGGGAGGATGAAAAACATCTGGCATTTCTCAGCATTCACCCGATAAAAGATGGCCATACCTTAGTTATTCCAAAAAAACATCACCCTTATACATTTGAAATTCCCGATTTAGAATATACTGAACTATGGATTGCAGTTAAAAAAGTTTCAACTTTACTAAAAAATTCCTTTCATCCAAAAAGTGGCAAAATTGGTTCAATAGTCTATGGAATGGATGTGGATCACAGTCATATTCATTTAGTTCCTGTAGATGAATCAGGCGACCTGTCATTTACTAATGCCAAATCAGCTACTCCCGAAAAATTAAAAGAAATCCAGGAAAGAATCCAAAACTCCTAAGGCATTTTTTCTTATCTTAAAATTGTAGTTCTCGACTTCGCTCGAACAATATATTAAATACTTTTCGACCGAACGAAGTGAGTGGAGAAATACCTCAATAAAACTTCAGACTTGTATCTTGTAATTTATTTCTTGTATCTTTAACTCAATGAAAAACAAAGTAGTTGTAATTGATGGCGGCGGCAGAGGGGCAGCATTGGTTCATGCTTATTCCAAAAGCGCCGCAGTTTCTGAGCTTTTTGCTATTCCCGGTAATGACTTAATGCAGTCTTTGACAAAGAAAAAAGTTACTATTTTTCCAGATTTAAAAACCACCAGTATCAATCAAATCTTAGAAATCTGTCAAAAAGAAAAACCATCTTTAATAGATGTAGCCCAAGATAATGCTGTCGAAGCCGGACTCGCAGATACCTTAAGAGATGCCGGATTTAATGTGATAGGCCCCTCAAAAAAAGCCGGACAACTGGAATGGGACAAATCATTTTCCAGAGAACTTCTTAAAAAAACCAGTGCTCCCCAACCAGAATATGTTAGTTTTAACAGCTTTGCCAAAGGAATTTCCTATATCAAAAAATCATCTGATAAACCACGTTTCATTAAAGCTGCCGGTCTGGCTGAAGGCAAAGGAGCTCTCCCGGCTAAAAATAATCAGGAAGCAATCGAAAGAATTAATGAGTTAAAAAGATTCGGTAAAGCAGCTGAAAGTTTTTTGATAGAAGATTGGCTGATCGGTGAAGAGTTCTCAGCTTTTGCTATCTGTGATGGTAAAAATTACCAATTTATCAATACCGCTCAGGATCATAAAAGAGTATTAGATGGAGATCTGGGCGAAAACACCGGCGGTATGGGCTGCTCCACGCCACCAATGGTAGCAACTCCGGAAATCTTAGGCCAGGTTCATAAAATTATCAAAGAAACCTTACACCAACTAGCCAAAATGGGTCGGCCTTACAACGGTATTCTCTATTTTGGCGGAATCGTGGTTGAAACTAAAAAAGGACCAACTGTTTATGTAATCGAGTTTAACGCCCGCTGGGGAGATCCGGAAGTAGAGGTTATCTTACCTGGTATTGAAGGCGATTATTACCAGCTTGCCTTATCCTGTGCTCAGGGCAAATTAAATGATATTAAAGTTCAGACAGATGGAAAATACCGAGTCTGCATCGCAGCCGCTTCCAAAGGCTACCCTTTAGATTATTCGGCAGTCAAAGGAAAAGAGATTCAAGGTTTGGAAGAGCTGTTACAAGATAAAGATATTACGATATATGGAGCCGGGGTGAAAAAAGACGGCACCAAGTACCTGGCAAATGGCGGTCGACTCTTTTATGTAGTAGCCGAAGGCCATAATGTCATCAAAGCCACCAACACCGCCTACAACGCCCTAAAACAAGTCAAAATAGAAGGCAAAAACAGCGAAAATCTATTACATTTTAGAAGAGATATTGGGTACAGAGATATTCTCAGATTACTAAATAATAAACCTAACAATTAAATTATTCCTGAAGCATCATCTTGCCAACTGTATCATGATTAGTCAAATAATAATCCTGATCTTTTTTTAAAATTGATCCTTCTTTTCCCATTTCTTTATTTAACTTCTCAATTACTATATCCCATTTTTCTTGTACAGTTTGAATAGTAGCCAAATCTTTCCATTCATCTATCTTGACTGTTTCCAAAGTTTCATTGAGAGGATCTGTTACAACTTGAGGTAAAACATCAGTTCCAATTAACCAGTCAACTCTTTCTATTAAATTTTCTCTCTGACCAGGA
This sequence comes from uncultured Gammaproteobacteria bacterium, assembly GCA_964446685.1. Taxonomy (GTDB): domain Bacteria; phylum Patescibacteriota; class Microgenomatia; order Daviesbacterales; family UBA10151; genus CAZWRN01. The sequence goes on from CAYUPO010000022.1 coordinate 15,313, forward strand.
ACTTTTGCTTTAAATGAAGGTGGTAAATTTTGATCAGGATTCAACAAATTTCTAGCGTTGATTAAAGAGTTGCTACTATCACTAACGTAAGCTACCACCATTCCCCTTCTATATTGGTCAGTATTAATTCCTTTTTGTTCTAAATCCTGACGATGATTAAGCAACCAAGATTCACTAACTCTTGGTTGAATACCCCATTTATCCGGACCATTAACAACGTTTCTCTCAGCTTCAAGTTGCGTCATTGAACCTATTGTAAATTAAAGTTCTACGTTTATCAAACAGCGTTAACCTTCCTTTTTTAGTCTCTATTTGCTAGAATACCAATACTGACGGAGTCACATATTTATTGCTTTTTATAGTAATAAATAACTGACTTTGTATTTACAAAAAATTGCTTGCAATTTTTTCTAAGGAGAAATAGATGTAAGTTGAAGCAAAATCAGAATTTTGCGGAAACTGAAATCGAATTTCGACGCGCGGGTGTAATTCATCGGTAGAATGTCACTTTTCCAAAGTGAACGTAAGGGGTTC
>CAYUPO010000023.1:0-3324 GCA_964446685.1 uncultured Gammaproteobacteria bacterium
GGCAAAACTGCATAAACAGCCAGAAAAACTAACAGAAAAATAAAAAAGATCCGAGTCCGCATGTGATTAACTATACTATATGCAAAAAAGTATCAAAAGAAGGAAAAGTATCGATTTTCCTACCTCTAAACTAAAACGCCTTCCATCAGTTGATTCTGATCTCCCAGTAACATAATTCGAGGTTGAGTCAGAACCCGCAAAATAAAAGGATCCCTTCTTCTGACACGGAAATTAAATTCAGCCTCATCCATAAAAGAATAATTAATCTCCTGTTCCCGATGTGACTGCTCCTCAGCAACCAATTTTTGTAGCTCAGGAAGCTCAATTTGTCCAACTACCAATAAATCGACATCCTCCTGACCAGAAGGTTCATTTTTCACAAAACGAAGTGCCATCAGCGCATACTTGATCCGTCCCAGATTTTGTCTGTTTTTCAAGATTGCCCCACCCAACCCACTGGATTTTGTCACCATACCCAACAGTTCAGAATAAAAACGGTATTCTTTTTTAAATCGGTAAAAACGTCTGTTTGCCCGCCACTCAGAAGCCACCATTCCATATTTTTCCATCCGAGCAAGCTCGCGCCTGACTGCGTTAATCTCTTCATCAACCAGTCTGACAATTTCCCGGACATGAAGCATATCTTCCTGTGAAGTCAAAAAAAGATGTAGTATTTTAACTCGTACTTTCGAAACAAATAATTCTTCCATAGATAGCCTGGACAGTTAATCTAAGTAGATTGTATACCAATTGTGTTCAGTTTTCTAGGCAGATAACGGGGGCAGCTTAATAAGTAACAGTACTTCCTTTTGGAACAGCTTCCAGCCAGATTTGACCTCGGTTTAATTCTATTTCTTTGCCTGCAGCATCCATAAATGTTTCTCTGGCCAATCGGCTTTTCTTATTCCATGTCCCTTTAGTTACTTTTCCATCCTGAAAAATCAAAGCATCACCAGAAGGAGCCTGTGGTCCTTTATTGGCCAGTAATAAATGAGCATTATTCTCATAGCCGTCATTAGCATGAGTTTCAACCATCATTCTGACAATCACTACTTTTGGTGCAATCTGTTTATTAGTATTTAAGTCATTATGCACTGCTCCACCATTTTTTCTTTGATAGCAGTTGCATGCTGCATCATAATTCCATTCAACTTTATAATCAGTCTGACTTTCCCAGAAATTAACAGTTATTGTTTTAACGTCGCCCCCAGCTGCTTCGTCTTTAAATTTCCATGGCGTAAATCCTTTATCCCATCTCACACCAGATGTTGCGTCAGCCACACCCCAGCCTTTTTTATCCCCAACATCCCACAACTTTTTAGTTGTTGAATACATTGTATGTTCTGTTGCCACAGCCCGACCAAGTCTTTGATAATCTCTCCAGAAGGTAGGAAATCCAATACTAAACTGATTCAAATCTTTGATTTTATAATCAATGATCTGTCCCAAAGCATTAGCTGGTCCTGGAGTATTTGCTCCACCTACGTGAGCATATAAAGCGTCATATTCAGAAAGCCAGTCAAGGAAATAAGTTCTGGCAGATCTGACCGGACCTACCTGAATGTCATTTAACTCAAAGTTGCCACCACAGTAGAAAACTCCCATAAACCGGGTAATACCACCCTCAGCAACTGCTTCATAAACCACATCAGCTGAACTAAGACCGGATTGAGGACGTGCTTCCAGATGATTTTCGATCATCACAGCCAAAGGCCGTTTGGTATCCCAATATTTCTTTGCATTAGCTGTTTGCTTTGTACCGTTTGTAATACACTCTTCTGTTCGGGGAATTGAAGCATCTTCCTCTTTCATACCAGTTGAACCTGGCAGATCAGCAACTTTACCGTCACTGGATGAAGATGTTCCTATTTTATTACCAGCTACCATTGAATAAGTTACTGTCGTTGCAGCAACATAGACAATAATTGCCATAATGGTTATAACTAGTTTGCGTTGAGTTGATGTGAGATTATCCAAAAAATTATTCATAATAAAAATTTCTAAGTTCTAATTACTAATTGATCTAAATAAATCCTAATTAATAAATTCTAATCATTAGACATTTGTCATTTTGTCATTATTTAGAAATTAGTATTTAGGTTAATTAGAAATTACCTAACTGCTTTCTCCAATACGTCCTTTTCTTCCTTTGACAGCTCCAGATCACTTTTGCCTGATTTAATTATTTTAGTATAACTCCTAGTAGAAGTTCTACTATGCAAACTAGTCATCAGTAGTCCATTTAGTTTACCATCCAGTAATACAACAGTAAAACTCTGATCACCACCTGTATCATTATACGGGTTGTAACGGATTATTTCGACCCGCTGCATATGCTTCAAACCATCCAAAACCAATTCATCAAGTTTTTGCGCTAAGAGTGTATTCTCTTCCTTAAACTCCCTGACCGCACTCACCACTTCCCGGAGCTTAGACCGTATATCCCGGCTTTCATCCTGAGGAAAAAGCATCCGCAGATAACTTCTTTCCTTTAGAAAAAAGTAAGTCAGTACTCCTAACCACACCAAACACACTCCCCCAATGATATACGCTGCTCCGATATTCATAAAGTACTTTTCTAATAATACGGAAACAAAGTAGCAGTGTCAATTAAACAACATATTATATATATGTAATAAAGCACACCTCAGAAGAATCATTTTTGCAGTTAAAATTCAACAAAATCGTAATTAAGACTCATAATTTTTATATCTTCGTGTTATAGGTATTTCGAGGCTAACTGTGCTTGACAAGCTTGTTTTGATCATGTTAGGCTCATGTTCATACGATGTCTAAGCTCACTTTAGAAGAAAAAAAATTGCAGCAGATCAGGATGCAGCTCTTCGGTAAAGATCGTCCGGTTACGAATTCAAAAACTGTTAGATCCGTAAACAGTATTACAGTAAAATCCACTCCGTCCGCTCCCATGTCCTCTGTCTCTCATGCCCATGCTTCAGAGGCAGTATTCCTCAATAAAGACCTGATGAAAGTGGTTCTTCTCAGCTTCTTAATGATTGGCAGCCAGCTGGTCCTCTACTATTTATCTTCTCAGGGAATCATCAATTTGAATGTATTCCATCTGTTCTAGTATTAAGGGGTAAGTATCAAGTATTAAGCTAGAGTTTAATCTTTATACTTAATACCTATCCCTTAAGACTTAACAAGACCAACTTTTGAAAGGGGGTGAAGTATTACCATGCAAATGTATTGTGTAAAATGCCGAACCAAAAGAGATGCTGAAGATGTGGAAGCTGTAACAATGAAAAACGGAAAACCAGCAACTAAGGGAAAATGCCCTGTTTGTGGAACCGGAATGTATAAAAT
>CAYUPO010000023.1:3424-15257 GCA_964446685.1 uncultured Gammaproteobacteria bacterium
GGGGATTTTTTTGGTTTAAAACTAAATGGATTATATTTTTCGAACGAAGTGAGAAATTACATTAAATTTTTATTTTTTCCTTCGAATATGCTTATTAATTCTTTTTTCTTCTTTTGACTAAAATCCTTAATTTGTATTTCCCTTAGTCTGGCAACTTCTAAATCTTGATGCTCTTCAACATACACCAACTTTCTAACACCATATTTTGCAGTATATCTACTTCCTTTTCCAGCTAAATGTTGCTCAAGTCTTTCTGAAATATTCCATGTGAGACCAGTATAAAACTGATAATTCTTCAGTTCTAATATATATACAAACCATTTCCATGCAACACTCATTATATTAAGGAAACTTCTCACGTTAATTCATTGATTATTCGTTCGAAGAATATTATTTATCAATGTGAAACTATCGTTAATCTTCTTTCATTCTGTATTGGAGGGCTTCGGCTATGTCTTCTACTACAATATTTTCTCTTTCGGCTAAGTCTGCAATTGTCCTACTAAGCTTCAGGATTCTGAAGTATGATCTGGCTGACAACTTCATTTTGACCATCGCTTGTTTAAGAAGAGCCATGGCATCCTCCTCCAGCTCACAATGTTTTCTTATCAGTTGATTTGTCATTTCAGAGTTAGTCAGAATATCTCCATTACCAAATCTCTTCTTTTGTATCTCACGGGCTTTAATGACCCTTTTTCGGACCTCGGAAGAGGACTCAGGAACTGCTTCACCAGCCAATTTTTCCACATCAACTGCCGGAACATTTAAATGTAAATCTATCCTGTCCAGCAGTGGACCTGAGATCTTTTTCTTATACCTGTTAACCTGTGACGGCATACAGGTACATTCTTTGACAGTTGAACCAAAATATCCGCAGGGACAGGGATTCTGAGCTGAAATCAAAATAAACTTAGCTGGGAATACGACTGAACCCGATGCCCGCGATACTACCACCTGTTTATCTTCCAAAGGCTGCCTTAATGCTTCCAAAACCTGCCTGGGAAACTCCGGTAATTCATCCAGAAATAATACACCTCTGTGCGCTAACGAAACTTCACCTGGCTTAATAGAATTTCCTCCACCAATGATCCCCACATAACTGGCAGTATGATGAGGAGCACGAAAAGGCCGGGAAGTAATAAAGCCTTTTTTACCTGAAAGAGCTCCGGTTATAGAATAAATCTGAGTCAGTTCTAAAGTCTCCTCCGCTGACATCGGCGGTAGAATTGAAGGAAAACTTCGGGCTAACATTGTTTTTCCAGCTCCAGGAGTGCCATTTAGTAAAACATTATGCCCTCCGCTTGCAGCGATCTCCATCGCTCTTTTAGCCTGTTCCTGACCTTTTATTGATGCAAAATCAGCCTCAAAAACCACATCATCAGCGATTGATAAATTCTGATGAACAACAGGCACAATCTCTTTTTCCCCCAACAAATACAAAGCTATATCAGTCAGATTTTCAAAGGCATAAATAGCTATACCATCAATAACTCTGGCTTCTACAGCGTTTTCCTGAGGAATAAATACTTTTTTAAAACCTAACTCCCTAGCAAGCATAATTAGTGCTAAAACCCCAGGCGTATATCGCAAAGAACCATCCAGCGACAACTCTCCCACCATAAATATATCTGAAGTATCAGTTTCAATCTGACTTGAAGCCATCATCAGTCCAACAGCAATAGCCAGGTCAAAAATAGGTTTTTCTTTTGGAAGATCAGCCGGAGCTAAATTGACTGTTATTCTTCTGGCTGGAAATTCAAAATTCGAGTTTCTCAAAGCAGATCTGACCCGTTCTTTCGCCTCTTCTACAGATTTATCTGCCAGACCAACTATAAAAAAAGCCGGAAGTCCATTTGAAGCAACATCTACTTCAACCGCAACAGGAAGAGCCGTAAGTCCAATAGTAGTACCAGAAGTCAATTTTGCCAGCATGTTAATTCCATGGGCAGAAATAAATTGTCATTCTGGCTTGACCAGAATCTAACCGAAAGATAAACCAAATATATCCCGAAGTCAAGAGAGGAAATATGGAGAAAAACCTCATTTTAAGCGCAAAAAACCCGGCTCTTCACCGGGCTTAATGCGAGCTTTGCTAAGTAGACAATCTATACCCTCACTTACTAACTGATATAGACCGTTCCAGCAAACACCCAAAATCGTTAAAGACTTCTGTACCTAGGAAGTAATACTCTCTAACTTAGCCTACGTAAACGCGTATTTCAGTAGACCTCTTAAGAGTAGTCGATTTTTTTATAAGATGTCAAGACCTACCTCCAAAAAATTGCTGAAATGGCCATAAAAAGGTATAATTATCATGTTTGGGAAGACGAATGGTTAGGCCCTGAGCTAGTCGAAGGGTCAGGAAAGTCCAGACAGCGAAGAGCAGGGTGTCCATTGTAAGATGGAGCAGGTAACTGCCAGTTAGAGCAACAGTGACGAATGGAGTAGCGTCCAGTGAAACGACCAAGCTATTGGGTATTCACTTGCTAACTTTGTAAAGGGCTACAGCCCTGAGCGAACGAAGTGAGTCGAAGGGCAATCCTCCCCGCTGCAATCCAAGACATGGCTGAGCTGCTCGCTCTTTAGTCAGAATATGGAGCGTCCGGTGAAACTGAGGTTTTACCAAAAGATAGATTACCACTAAAACAGAATCTGGCTTACACTCTTCCCAAACAAATAAATATTCCTATGGTGGAAGAGTACAAGCTTTGCTTACACTCTTCCCAAACAAATAATATTTAACTAATTAACTGAAAAATAGATTAGACTAAACGGGTTCTTCCCTTAAAACTTCTTCAATAATAATCTGGACAACCACGGTAATTGGTACAGCAAGCAATGCTCCTGAAATACCCAACAGCCTTCCACCAATAGCTACACCTAAAATAACCACCAACGGATTCAAACCAACTGAATACTTCATAACCTGTGGGACTATCAGATGATTTTCCAACTGCTGGATAATAAAAAACCCTAGCGCAACCCAGGCAGCAGATAAAGGATAACTGATGTAAGCAATTAAAATTGCCGGAATAGCTGAAACAATCGGACCAATAACAGGTACAACTTCCATAATTCCAGCCAGTACTGCCAGAGGCAACGCATAAGGCACATTTAAAATAGACAGTAAAATATAGGCAGCCGCTCCAATAATAAAGCTCAGCATAATCTGTCCTCTCAACCATCCACCTAGTTTTTCTTCAATTTTGGCCATAATTCTTTGTGCCTTCACCTGTTTACCAAAAGAAAAATGGATCACCAAACTATCAAGCTTATCCCGGTCAAGCAACAGATAAAAAGTAATCACTGCAATCGAAATAAAAGCCAGAATATTATTAAAAACAGCCAGACTGACTTCCAAAGCATTTTTAGAAAAACTCCCTAGCTGTTGTTGAATCACTCCTTTGTCTATAAATCCATTTTCAGGCAAGAGCTGAGCTGAATAATGGGGTAAATTCGTCAACAAATTTCCAGTCTGAACAACTACCGGTGTTACTACAAAAGAAATAATCAGACCAATTAAACTAAGAACTACCAGATAGGTAATTGCAATCCCAGCTGCTTTAGGAATTTTAAACTTTTCCATCCGCTCGATAATCGGAGACAAGGCAGACATAAAAATTATCGCCACAAAAAGCAGCATTATCACATCTTTTATCAGATAAATAACCCACAACAGGGCAAAAAAAGCAGTAGTAAAAAGAATTGTTTTATAAGAGATATCAATTGATCTGTTCATAATAAAAAATTACTAATTTAGAAATTTACTTAGCCATTGTACCAATCCTGAACCATCTTTTCCACTTTTTGCCGAAAATCTTTTTCTGTTATATCAACCCAAACTATATTTTTATCTCTTTTAAACCAGGTCAATTGTCTTTTGGCATACTGTTTAATCTTTTGCTGCAACACTAAAATAAACTCCTGCTCGCTTTTTATAATTCCTTCCAGAAAATCTGCCATCACTCCATACTCCAGACCCAACTGTCTCATTCTTTGATAAGATAAACCATTTGAATGTAAATCAATTGCTTCCTGTATCATCCCGTCATTCACTCTTTTAATAACCCTTTTTTCAATCCTCTCATTTAAAATTTGTTTATCAGCCACAAGCCCAATGATCAGACAGTTGCTTATCTCTCTTAGCCCGGTTATTTTTTCTCCTTTTGGAGCAAGGGCAAGTTCAATTTTACGGATCAGTCTGCGAGGATTATTTTTTTCTGAATTATTTAAATTTGCAAAAATTTGGGGGGACAAGCTTTTAAATTTTTCCTGTAACTCAGGTAAATTCATTGCTTCAAGTGTTTGTCTGATTAGCTCATTTGGAGGAAGAGATGCAGTGTCATTACCATCCAGCAGTCCCTGCAAATAAAACCCAGTTCCTCCAACCACAACCGGTAACTTATTTTGCTTCCACAACTGGGAAATAATTTTTTTTGAATCTTGAATATAATTACTAACTGAATACTGCTCCTTAGGAAATGCCACATCATACATCCAGATTTTAACTCCATTAATAATCCAATAATTTTCAAACTTAGAAACTGAAAATTTCTCACCCGGCTCTTTCCCTGTTCCCAAATCAAGCCCTTTATATACTTGTCTTGAATCACAAGACAGGATCTCTGCATTAAGTAATTTTGCCAATTCAAGAGCAATATCAGTCTTACCTGTTGCAGTTGGGCCGACAATACATAAAAGTTTGTTAGAGTTTGTAAATTCGGTATCCATCTTGGTTATAAATCAATTGATACGTGTTATCAAAATACTGCTGATTCTGAGTGTAGTTTGAAATAGCTGGAAAAAGAATGACGTGTGAAACACCCAGTTTTTTTATTGCCTCTGTATCAATATTTCCCCCCAAAACATTTGTCACCAAAGTCGAGCGGGAACTGTAATTTAATCCATATGTCCAAAGCCAGGGAGTAAATCCCATCACCACTTTTCTTCCGGCCAAAGAAACAACCGGATTATCAAATTTATCAGCTGACAAAAAAACAGCGCTAGGTAAAGTATTCTGTTTAACAAATTCGCCGAGGGCAATTGTCTCAGTTCCATATATCGGATAACGGGTACCTGAAGCGGTTAATATTCGAAAAATATCCAATGATCCCGCCAAAATCATAACAATTAAACCCCCAACCGCTATTCCTTTAAACAAGTGATTTCGCTGAATAAGTTGTACTAAAAAAGCAGCTGTTACAATTGATGCAAAAAAATACCAGTAAATAAAAAGTTTAATATTATCAAAATCCCAAGGTTGAAAACTCATCAGACTTGGAAGGAAAAACCAGACCAGCGAGACCAGACCCAACAAAAAAACTTCCTTTTGTTTCCTGACAAAATAAAACGCCAGAGGAAGAACAAATAAAATTAAACCAAAGTTTTTTATATAAAATCTAACTACACTTTCCTGTCCCGACATCCAGCCAATCTGAAAAGAAAAAAGCGACAGTAAATTTCCTGACTGAGCTAAAAACATTTTACTTAAAAGATACGCAATCACCAGACCATTTAATCCAATTAAAAAAAATAATATTTTTTCTTGTTTTAAATTTTTAATAATAAAATACAGAAAATATAAAACAAAAATAGAAAGCGCCACCAAACTGTGTGCATGAATCAGCGGAAGCAGTGCTAGAAGTCCGATAACCAAAATATAAGGTTTAAACTGAAAGTTTTTTTTAAGCTGCTGAAAAATAGTCAGTATCAGCAATGAAACACCAAAACCATACAAAAAACTTCTTTGCGGCAAAAGCATTGATAAGTTTACATTTATCCACCAATAACCAATCTCTTTGATTGCAGTGTAATCTTTTGGCAATGTCCATAAAAAATCCAGTAAACTTTTTTCAGATAGCACCCAATCCTGCCAAAAATAAACAAAGCCAAATCCGCCATTGAGTAAAAATAAACTCAAAGCAATAATTGCCACTTTTTTGCTGCCGGTAATATTTAAAACAAAATAAATTAGTAAAACAATTAGTGAGGTAAATAAAATCACCCCGGTAAATGCAATCCCCTGTTCAACTGACAAACCGATTGGTTTTACAAAAAAAGCCGTTAAAAAATCCACCATAAAGGGATAGGAAATAGGAGTACCGGAAAAATTAGGGTTCTGCGGGGGGAAGTTATTCCCATAAACAAATGATGAAATAATCCCCAGATGCAAAGAGATATCACCATAGGCATGGACTGGTTGAACAAAATAGGTCCCTTCCTGATAAGTCATCAGCTGTGACACCAGGTAACCAAAAACCAAAATAAACCCCAGCATCACCCCACCAAAAAGCTGCCAGCTTTTTTTTTGATATCTGGATTTTAAATCTTTAATATCCTCAATCAGTAATCCAAAAGTATGTGCTCGTAAGACTGAAAATCCGGCGATATTTATAACTAACAAACTGACTGCTAAATTTGCCAGACTCATTTCCAAAAAATGAGCCAGAGTAAAACTGATATAAGAAAGTAAAATAAGACCTATTAGTAAAGCAGCAGCTAACCGCTGCTCCAGCCACATTTTTAACTGAAAAAAGTAAGTTAAAATAATCCCCACAAAAAGAATATTGATTGTTATCAGGATTGCCCCTATCATACCTGAAATAGTACTACACTCCTTAGTCAAACTGAAGTGGAGAACTACTCATATTTATGGTATTTTTAAGATTAGCGAAATAATTATGAAATCTTTCACACCACTGGACATATTAAATCAGTTAAAACATTTTTTCCTTGGCAAAAAACATCGCCTGCTCGTACTGATTTTGCTCCTTTCAACTTTCCTTCATTTGTTTCGTTTAGACTTTCCGAATGCGTATGTCTTTGATGAGGTTTACCACGCTTTTACAGCTAAAGAGTATTTAAAAGGTAATATTGAAGCCTGGGAATGGTGGACAACCCCGCCTCCAGGAGTCGCTTTTGAATGGACACACCCACCTTTGGCAAAAGAAGTAATGACCGCTTCTATGTTTCTTTTCGGATCAACCGATCCCTGGGCCTGGAGACTTCCCGGAGCACTTCTGGGCATATTTTCTACATACCTAGTCTATCTGCTTGGCAAAAAACTATTTGATAATGAACTAGTTGCGTCCCTAGCTGCTTTCTTCTTTACCATCGAAGGTCTGGTTTTTGTCCAAAGCCGAACCGGAATGAATGATATCTATGTTGTCACTTTTATTCTGCTGACATTTATCATGCTACTTAATAAAAAATATTTTTGGGCCAGTATCTTTGTCGGATTAACTCTTAGTAGTAAATGGACCGGTCTTTATTTAATTGGGATCGCATCAATTTATTTACTCTATACCAAAGCCTGGAGATACATTCCTCTATTTTTTGTAATACCCCTCATTATATATATGATTACTTATATCCCATTTTTCTGGATGGGACATACCTGGGATAAGTTTATCGATTTTAACTCTTTATTTAAATGTCAGTTAATTAAACTGGAAAACCCCTGTCCCTACACCTATGGTCTACAAAATCAAATGCTTTCATACCACACCAATTTAAAAGCCTCTCATGATTATTCATCCCCAGCTTGGTCCTGGCCATTTAATTTATATCCGGTCTGGTACTATGTCCAATATTTCGAAGGTGGTAAAACTGCCAATATCTTTGCTTCAGGCAATCCGCTTTTATTTTGGTTTGGATTTGGTTCAGTGATAGTTATGATCTGGGATTTTTTCAAAACCAGAAAAAAAGCGCTGCTGCTGATACTACTTGGATTTTTTGGATTCTGGCTGCCATGGTTTACTTCGCCCCGAATTATGTTTTTATATCACTTTTCTCCTTCAGTCCCATTCCTTTGTCTGGCTTTAGCCTATCAGATGTATGAGCTATACAATGAAAAGAAACAAAGACCGATTTTTTATTCAATACTAATTCTGACTATTATCAGTTTTATTTTTATATATCCGATGCTAACAGGTATACCATTACCAAAAAACCTGATGTTATCTTTCTTTGATGTTAACCTCACCAAAAATCCATTTAAATAAATTCTTTCCATCAAAAACTGCCCTAATACATTTTTTTTCAGTCTTTTTTATCGCCTTTTTTTTAACCACAATCTATACCTGGCCATTACTGGATAAACTGGCAGTTTTATATAATGATGTTTCAGATTATAGTCTGGTTGGATGGATACTCTGGTACAACCAGCTCTCATTTTTAACAGGCCGGATTTTTTCTTCTACCGATTATTTTAATGCTTTCCAATTTTATCCCTGGGGATATTCATTAGCATTTTCAGAAAATCTTTTCTTCCCCTCATTAATTTTTGCTCCTGTTTACTGGCTGACAAATCAGCTGGTTTTATCAGTTAACTTTTATACTTTTTCCACTTTTATTATTACCTTTATAATCAGTTTTTATGTATTTAAAAGATTCCTGCATGATAATACTTCCTCACTGATCGCCGCCATAGTTTTTACTTTTAATCCTTTGACTTCTGCCCACTTCCCCGGTCATACTCATCTGCTTGGTAAGTTTTTTCTACCTCTTATATTTTTATGGGCACTTCATTTTTTTTCAAAACCATCTATCAAGAATACTTTTTTCCTGGGACTATTTTTTACATTAAATGCTTTATCATCAATTAATTTTTTTATTATTTCAGTCCCTTTTGTATTATTACTTTCACTACCATATCTGATAAAAAATATCTTTCAGAAAAATCTTTTCTATTTCAAAACTCTTTTACTGTCTGGATTAGTTTTGGTTGTTTTCCTGCCAGTGTTGTTTTTTTTCCTTTTACCTTATCAACAGTTTTCCCAAAAAGAAGGGGCAATCAGAACTATTGATGAAAGCATTTATTACTCTGCCCAGCCGATTGATTGGTTTTCTCCTTTTCCGGCAAGCAAGTTGTATGGCGACTTTGTTTATTCATATGCTGATATCAGGGCAGGGTACCCACAGGTTAACTATTCAGAACACACCTTAGCTCTCAATCTAATTCCAACATTTTTATTTATCGTGGGGATTATTTTTCTTGAGAAAAAAATATTTAAAAACAATCCATTGGCGTATTATTCAGTCATCGTATTGCTTATAGGGACATCCCTGTTTACTTTCGGACCAAAATGGGAACACATAGTATTACCCTATTACTATTTCAACAGTATTACTCATCTTTTTGAAGGCATCAGAGTCCCAACCCGATTTCAGTTTTTTTTCTATATCCCTTTTGCTTTAGTTGTGGGTGTAGGGTTTACAAAAATAAAACAGTTTGTCAAAGTTAATTATTTATTGCTAACTATTTTTTTCCTGATATTGATAATGGCAGAAAATCTGACTAACTGGGATATGGATGATGTCTCATTTCTGACAACCAATCCTCCTATTATCCAGGAATACCGCAAATTCGAATTTCTTGAAAACAAAACAGTTTTACACATTCCAACTTATTTTGAATCATTTGAAAAACAAATCCCCTATCTCAATTTAGCAACCATTCATAAAGAACGACTTGTGAATGGATATAGTGGCTTCTTCCCGACAGACTGGATAAATCTGATAAAAAATATTGAACAAAATCCGGATCTAAAATCTTTTGAGAAATTACATGCCTTAAAAGTTGACTATCTTATTTTCCATAAACCGGGACTCTCTGCTGAATATATTTCAAAGTTAAAGCAAAGTAATCCAGTAATTAAAAATATCACAACTTTTGAAAACGACAACTTTCTGATAGTTGAGGTAAAAAGTCCAGACTTAAAAAAACCTCTTTGTTTTTTGAGTAGGGATATTAATATTGAACTAATCCCATTAAGTGCCAGCTTCGGAATAGAACCAACATATTTTAATCAGACCAAGATAATTAATTCTGGAGACTGCTATATGGTCAATACTTTGCAAAATAGATACCTAAAATCAAGTTTTTTTATAAACGGAAAATTTTATCCAACAGAAATAAAACTGCCAGTTGTAATAGGGCCTAAAGAAGAAATACTACTTAAATAATTAAAGTTGTAATTACTTAACCATTCGTTTTAAGTTTACGAAGTAAAGGCAAAAAGAATGGTTACTTTACCATTCTTTTTATGGTTTTACCTGCTGTAAATGAAGGCAATTTTTTGCCAGGGATCTGAATTGTTGCCCCTGTCTGAGGATTTCGTCCTCGTCTGGCAGCCCTGGATCTTAAAAGAAATGTGCCAAATCCGGTGATAACAGTTTTTTCGCCTCTGACAAAATTATCATTAATTAGGGAAAATACTGCATTAACCGCATCAGCTGCAGCGCGTTTTGTTAAATGTGACTTTTTAGCCACTTTTTCAATTAATTGATTTTTTGTCATTTGATTTTCTTTTCTGCTTTAGAAACCTGAAGTTTAAGTAACACTAAGCGTTCACAAAATATAACCTAAAAACTGGACTTTGTAAAGCCATTGACACCATATGGTATTTCTATGAAGTTTCGTACTCCGATGCTGTATTATCGGCCGCTGACCGAAGCTCATCTGCTGCTCTTTGTTTTTCGGCTTTTGCTTCTTCAAGTTGTGCTTCAAGGCTGTCTACTCTCTCAACTTGTTGTTCTAAATTATTAGCTGCATTATTAATGTCATCCATAGTAACACCTCCTTAGGAGTAAATTATAAGTATTTCTCAAAAAAATTAGGTAATTAAGCCGATAGATTTAAGTAAGTTTAAGAACCAGATGTTAGAAAAGATTCAGTAGCTCTTGTTTCACGAACAGCTGTTATTTTAACAGCTCCTGGAACCATCACCTGTTTTTGGATCTCCACACCTATATCATGAACTAATTTTGGCAACTCTTCATCATTAATTTTCTCAGGCATTACAATAACTCTGACTTCGCGACCAGCCTGCACTGCAAAAACTTTATCCACACCGTTGTATGACATGGCAATTTTCTCGATATTTTCCAGTCTGTTGACATAATTTTGCACATTTTCGTGTCTGGCACCCGGTCTACCACCAGAAAAAGCATCTCCTAAAATTACACAAATTGATTCAGCTGAGGAAATCGGAATATCCTCATGATGTTCAGCAATACAGGCTATAACTTTTTCCGGAAAACCATGCTGTTTAGCAAACTGCACCCCTTTTTCTACATGGGTTCCTTCATCACCGTCATAAACAACTTTTCCAATATCATGCAGTAATCCAGCAACTCTAACAGTATTAACATCAGCACCGATTAATTCAGCAACAGCCACAGCGATTTTAGAAACTTCCAATGAATGCTGAATCAGATTTTGACCATAAGAATATCTGTATTTAAATTTACCCATTGTCTGGATAACTTCAGCCGGGAGTGAAAATACTCCAGCATCATGTGCCAATTTTTCACCAGCTTGCATGATCAAACGATCAACTTCTTTTTTAGCAATTTCAGTCAGTTCCTCAATTCTCTGCGGCTGGATCCGTCCATCAGCCATCAACTTCTCCAGAGTAATCCGGGCGATCTCTCGTCTCACAGGGTCAAAAGAAGACAAAATAAGTGAATCAGGCAAATCATCATCCATAACTACATCAACACCAGTTGTTTGTTCAAAAGCTCGGATATTTCTACCTTCCTTACCGATAATTCTTCCTTTCATCTCCTGATCCGGCAGTCTAACCGTAGAGGTAGTAAATTCACTCATGTAATCAACAGCCCCTGACAACAAAGCATCAGCCAAAATATCTTTTGCTTTATCAGCTGACTGAACTTTGATTTCATCTTCAGCTGCTTTTATTTTTTTGGATATTTCAACTGACAAATCTTTTTCAACTGCAGTTAAAAGCTCTTCTTTTGCTTCATCAACACCCATTTTGGACACTTTTTCCAGCTTTTCAATTAAATCTTTTCGATATTGATCCACTTC
>CAYUPO010000024.1:0-15007 GCA_964446685.1 uncultured Gammaproteobacteria bacterium
AACCTTTACCAGTTTGTGGTCCGTTATCAGGACTGCCGGCTGGGTTTAAACTACCTGAGATGGTCGCGGATTTGGTGGCCTGCTGTTGACTAGAATACCAGGGGCCTGACATGCCTATTTTTCCCAGGTTTTTGCTGACCACAGTTAAATCGAGTGAATTAATTCTTCCATCTCGGTTAAAATCTAAAATATCATTCCATCTTTGAGAAGCTGTTGTCAAACCAAGAGATGCTTTGACAAGATTATAATCAAGTGAATCAATGACATTGTCTTCGTTTACATCCCCAGTAATCAGATTAAGAAGTCCCAGGTCAATTGGTGTTGGTTTGACAGTAAAAGCTGAGGCTGTAGCTAGTTGCGATGGTCCTTTGATATAAGCTGTGTATGTTTGTCCATCATCCAGCCCGGCCAAAGGTAATCCGGTATAAATACCATTTTTCCCAACATTAATCAGAAAAGACAGTAGGTATTTTGGATTATTAGCAGGCTGGCCATTGCCCAAACCAAGAAAAACTTTGGCATCATTCTGATCAGCCGGTCGTCCTTCCATAATTATTCTAAATCCAAGAGTCTGTCCCAAAAGTAGGGTAGCACTCTCAGTTGATGTCGGGGTGACATCAATTATCTTGGAAACAGGGGAGGCACTGGGGGAAGCATGCAGCTCTTTGACCAGTTTTGATAAAGGTGTATCTGCCGGTACTTCCCGGGGTGAAGATACCGGTTTGTAATCTGTATCAATATCATTTGCAGTATTATTACTAAACAAAACTTCTGATAAAACAAAAGATCCGGAAGGAATAAAAACCATTAGCGCAACAATCACTCCTAAAATAATTTTTTCTCTTTTGCCAAACATTTTGAGCAGATTATTCATAGATACAGTATATAAGAAGTAGTAGCAAATTAGTAATTAGCAAATAGTGGATAGAAATAAGCAAAGCTTGCGACTTCGTCTTTAGTAATTAGCAATTAGTAATTAGAACTTTATTTCTGCCTCCTCCTTTTCTCTTAATACTTAATACTTTATACTTAATACGCCTTATGAACTCCAAGCTTATTCTGCGTATATTGTTAAACACCGGAATAGGGGTAGTCCTAATTTACTTTTGGCTTAAACTAGTTGATCTGGAAGCTACAGTAAAAGTACTGAAAGAAGTAAATCCATTAATTATTGTTCCCTGTATTAGTTTATTTGTTTTGCTGACGGTCTTTCGTTCTTTAAGGCTGCATATCTTTCTGGCTCCACAAAAAGCGACATTCAAAGATGTTCTAAATTTAAATTTTTTAAGCCAGTTACTGTCATTTTTGATCCCAATACGGGCAGGTGAGATAACTAAAGGGGTTTATCTGTCAACTCAGTATAAAATTCCATTGAGCAGAGGAGTCGCATTGATTTTTTTGGATCGATTTTTTGATTTTTGGCTGGTAGTTTTTTTGTCTTTAATATTATTAATTCTAATTCCAAATACTTTACCTCAAACATTGGTTCAGGGTTTGATTATTATTTTATTTTTATTTACTTTAGCCACAATTATTCTGATATTATTTCCGGAAAAACTAAAAAAAATATTACTCAGTTTAAAAAAACTATTGGTTTTTTCATTCGTGAAAAAAATATATATCCAGCTGGTTGAGTTTGTGATTGATATCGGAGTTCTGCTTCAAAACAATCTGCCAAAGATGGGACTCATTATGTTTTATACCATTGCATCAACTATCTCTGAAGCTTTTGTCTGGTACATACTCCTCTCCTCTCTCGGCATATCACTTAATTATTTTTCTGCACTTCTGGGATCAATGCTTAATGCACTCACCTTTCTGATACCGGCAGCACCTGGATATGTCGGTTCTGCTGAAGCCGCAGGACTGGCTGTCTTTAATTTGGGTTTGGGTTTTGATAAAACAGCTGTTGCTGCAGCTACCCTCTTGTACCATGCCTTTGTCTTAATTTTTATGCTTATTTTTGGATTGCTTGGCCTATATCTTTTGAAATTCGATCTGAGGCTAGTTTGGGAAAAATTAAGTAATCGTTCAAAGTAAATTCTGTAATATCTTACAACATTTATACGTCATTCCTGCGAAAGCAGGAATCTTCTGTCTTTAATTTGATGGTAAAGAATCAATCAGGATTTACAGATTCCCATTTTCATGGGAATGACGATTAAGGAAAGAGCTATATTGTAGAAACGTCTATTTTGACTGAAGGACCCATGGTTGGAGCCAAAACAGCTTGCTTGATTTTAGTTTTTCCAATTGTACCAAGTAATATCTTAATGTTTTGAGTAATTTCTTCACTCGATTGGGATACCTTGCCTACGCTAAGGTGGATAACCTGTCCATTTCTCTCTGTTTTATACTCAACTTTTCCTGATTTAATCTCTGTAACAGCCTTTTTAAGATCTGTAGCGATAGTACCGTTTTTTGGATTAGGCATTAACCCTCTTGGTCCCAATACTTTAGCTGCACCAGCCAGTTTTGGCATCCATGTAGGATCAGTCACAATTACATCAAAGTTAATTTTGCCTTTCGCGATTTCTGCCAGTTTAGCATCATCCCCTATGATATCAGCTCCGGATTCTGCAGCCCCTTTTCCAAATGCAATTACATTTAATGATTTACCAGATGCAAATGGCAGAGAAACTAAGCCACGGACATTTTTAGCAGCGGTATTGATATGAATCTCAATAGTTCCGTCAAAACTACTGTATGAAACTTCTTTAGCCAGTTCAACAGCAGTTGGTACTGCATAATTTTTGTTTCTTTCAACTTTCTCTCGGACTTCCTGATATTTCTTGCCATGAGTTACTTTGGATTCTTTCTTTTCCTCTGTTTTTTCGGCCTTTTTAGGGCTTGCTTTTTCTTCAGCTTTTTTAGCTTCAGGTTCACTTGTTTTAGCTTCATTAGCTTTGTTTGGATTTAGTTTAGCCCGGTTTGGGTTAAGTTGTGGACGTGCTGTTTCTGCAGCAACTTCAGTCGCCGGATTTTGATTTAGTTTTTTGCGTGGTTCTTTAACTTCTTCAATTATTGAATCATCCATTACTACTGGTTTCTTTTTTCCCATAATATTTTTTAAGATTACTGACTAACCTTTACTCCCATACTTCTGGCAACGCCTTCAACGATTCGTCCGGCTGCCTCAATATTTTTGGTATTTAGATCTGGTAACTTGGCTTTAGCAATATCTTCAACCTGAGCTTTTGACAAAGTGGCAATAGTTTCATGACCAGCTTTACCAGCCCCTTTTTCTTTACCGATAGCTTTTTTAATCATTTCCGCGATTGGTGGTTCTTTAGTAATAAAAGTAAATGTTCTATCTTCATAGACAGTAATAACAACAGGCAAAATATTTCCTGATCGTTCTTTGGTTCGCTCATTATATGCTTTAACAAAGTCCATGATCGGCAAACCATGCTGACCCAAAGCCGGACCAACAGGAGGAGCTGCAGTTGCAGCACCTGCTGGGATATTTAATTTAATAAATGTTTTAATCTTTTTAGCCATATTTTTAATTTATCCTAAGATCCTTCTGGGCGTTAATACTTTGTTCCAACCGTTTTCATCCATTAGATAGTTAACAGTTAAAACATCTAATTGCTCACGAGCTTTAACCAGATCTTGATTAAATAACCCTATTTGTTGCAAAACCTGTCTTATTGGTCTTGCGGCACCTCTGTTTTGTTCCTGTCTCTGAACTAATGACATTGCAAAACATAATTCATCAACTCCCCAACTTGGAAAAGTTGGTCGTAATCTTCCTTTCCATTCCTCACGAGTTCTTACCGGCTGTTCATGTCTCTCGTCAAACATACTTATAATTTAGTAACCTGTAAAAAGTCAAGTTCAACTGGGGTTTCCCGTCCAAAGATAGAAACAAGTACCCGCAGTCTCCCCTTTTCACCATCAACTGAATCAACTTTTCCGATAAAGTCAGCAAATGGTCCGTCAATAATTTTAACTGTATCATCAACCATAAAGACCTCTTTGAATGTTGGCATTGCCCCTTGTGTGGTGAATTTCACAATTGATGCAACTTCTGCTTCTGAAATAGCAGTTGGCTTGTTACCGGCACCCACAAATGATGTAACACCCTGAGTTGTCCTGACAGCCAGCCATGATTCATCAGTCAAAAGCATTTTAACCAAGATATATCCAGGAAAAATCTTTTCTTTTACAGTCTCTTTTTTACCGGATTTGATCTCGATTTTATCCTGAGTTGGCACTAACACATCAAAGATCAGGTTGTCCAAATGTTCTGATTCAGTTCTTTGTTTAAGTGTAGCTGCAACTCTGTTCTCATGTCCGGAAAATGTGTGAACCACATACCAACGGCCTTTTGAGCTAATCGAATCATCAACTTTAGCTACAGGAGCTTCATCCGCCAGTGTTTCTTCTTTTGGCTCTTCTGCACTTTCAGCTTTTTCTTCAACTGGTGTTTCTTCTTCAGCCTGGGATTCTTCAACCTGTACATCTGATGCTTCATCACCTGATTCTTTAGGTTCTACTGGAGTTTCATCTGCAGATTCGGCTTCTTCTGCTGGTTCAATTGCTGGCTCTTCAATGTGAGCCTCTTCATCTGATCCGGTTTCAGTTTTTTCGACTGTTTTTTCAGTCTGAGGTTCAGTTTCTTCATCCATAGGAGCATCAACAATCATCTCTTCAGGAGCTTCATCTGGAGTATTTGTTTTGTTTGTATCTTCGTCTGCCATAATCTTTTGTTAATATCAATCAGACCAATGAGGCTTCGCCTCTTGGAATAATCGCTTTATAATTTAACCTAAAAGTAAACTCATACCTTTACTAAATGATAAATCGATTATTCCAATGAGACTCACTACGTTCGTCTCCTGGTTTGATCTCGCTCAATTTATCCTAATAGTAAACTCATACCCTTACTAAACGATAAATCGATCAAACCAATAAAAAAGCCTACGATGATAGTTATCACTATAACTAGAATCGTAAGCCTAAGAGTAGCTTGTCTAGAGGGCCAAACTACCTTTGACAATTCTACCCTAACTCCGCGTAAGAAGTCAACAGCTTTCATATATTGAGTTATTCTAGCACATTTAATGAATTAACTGTAGTGTTATAATCTCAAAGCATGAAAAAACATTTAGCAATATTTACCAGAAATGCCATCAAAGCGATAGTCAGCGGCCAGAAAACAGTCGAAACCAGGTTTTCCAAGAAAAAAATTGCCCCATTTGGGATGGTCAATGTCGGGGACATCATCTATATGAAGCCTCCTGGTGAAGAGTTATCAGGCCAGTTTGTAGCCACAAAAATCATCTCAATAGAGGGACTAGACGAGAAAGATTGGGAATGGATTAAAACTGAATTCGGGCAAAAAATTTCGTTTGGCTCCGTTGCTGAGATGAAGAATTATTATAAGGAACATGAGGGTAGTAAATTTGCGACAATAATTCAGATGGGAAAAATAGAACAGTTCGTGACTTCTCCGATAAAAATCGAAAAAAGAGATTTAAGGGGTTGGATGGTCTTAGATCAGTAAAAAGTAAAACTAATGATGACCAGCAGCCGATGCTTTTTGTGAAGCAGCCTGAGGAGTTCCAAAATATTTTTTTCTATTCTCTAAAGCTGTTCCTAAAATACTGCCAATCCCGCCTGCTAGAACAAGCTGGGCTAATGTAGTACCAGTGATCAATCCTGCAGCAGCAGCAGTAATCACCCAAATACCCCCATGGCGCATCAATCTTCCAATTTTTGTAATTCTGTCTTCTCCGTGTTCAGCTGACATATCCTATAATTATACCATATTTGGATCTAAAATCAAATTTACTTAAGGAGAAGTTGTATTAGTGGCGTAAGTATTTAGAGGATCAGTAAAAGTAATTGTTGACCCATCTGTTCCGTTACTACCAACGTTTTGTCTATCTTTTGAGAGGAAACTTCTATTGTTGGTATTATTTCTGGCTAAACTTCCGGCTATAACTATATCTTTTCTGCCGTTAACCAATCCTTCAATAATATCTGTTGGTTTAGCAAAGGCCACATCTGGTTTTTTATCCAGTAGTCCGACCATAATTTTATGCCAGATCGGAGAAGCACCTGTTACTCCAGATGTCAGTTGCGGATCCATTGGGGTGTTGTCGTTGTTCCCTACCCAGGTACCAACAACTACTTCGGGCGTGAATCCAAAAGTCCAATTGTCTCTTTTAGAATCTGTCGTTCCTGTTTTAACTGCTACGGTATGACCAGGAATAACCAGCAGTGAATTGGGACCAAATGCCGGTGTTCTGGCTTTGTTGTCTGATAAAATACTGGCGATCATGTATGCCACTCCTGAAGGTAGAACTTTTTTACCCTCAGGTTGGGCGTTGTCTTCTAAAATATTACCTTCTGCGTCAGTAATTTTCAGAATTGGTTGAGTGTCGTATTTTTTACCCATTTGGGAGAAAGTGCCGTAAGCTGTCATCATATCCAACATTTTGACCTCAGCACCTCCTAATGTGATGGACAAGCCATATCTTTCAGGAGTAGTGAAAGTAGTAATCCCCATATCTTTAGCTGTCTGCAGCAGCTTATCTATTCCAATTTCATTTAAAACTTTAACCGCCGGAATATTATAGGAAGACCCAAGTGCAGTTCTGATAGTAACCGGTCCATGAAATCGGCCATCATAGTTAACTGGTGAGTAATTTTCCCAGGCATTTTTATAACTGGTCGGAACATCCATGACAATAGTTGCCGGAGACAAACCCTCTTTAAAAGCTGCAGCATAAGTGAGTGGTTTGATGGAAGACCCTGGTTGTCGTAAGGAAGTTGTGACGTTAAAGTTTCCTCCTTTTAAATCCCAGTAATTTTTTGATCCGACCATCGCCAGTATTTGACCTGTTTTAGCATCAGTTACCATTGCTGCGCCATTAGTGACTTTTAAAGGAGCGAGTTTTATAACTTCTTCTTCAACAACCTGCTCTGCCATTTTTTGCGTTGGAAGATCCAGGCTGGTAGTCACCTGAAGTCCACCCTGTGAAACCATTTTTTCGCCATATTTCTCAGATAAGACTGCTCTGACATACATCACAAAATGAGCCGCCTGGATTTCTTCGGTATTTGGTTTAATATCCAAAGGGGATTTAAGAGCTTCATCAGCTTGCTCCGGTGAGATATATTTATCTTCCACCATTCGCCTTAGGACCTCTTTTTGGCGTTCTTTCGCCAATTCCGGATTGGATCCATATGGGGAATAGGTAGTTGGGGATACCGGCAGACCCGCCAGATAAGTACTTTCAGCTAAACTTAATTCATGAGGTTTTTTATGAAAATAAGTTTGGGACGCAGCCGCAATTCCCCAGGCCGGTCCACCGTAAGGCACTTCATTAAAATACATTTGTAAAATATCTTTTTTGGAAAACACTCGTTCTGCCCAAAAAGCCAGAACAACTTCTTTAACTTTTCTCTGCCAGGTTCTTTCAGGAGTAAGTAATGTATTTTTAATCAGTTGTTGGGTGATGGTTGATCCCCCCTGCAGATTACCGCCATCAAAAAAAATCAGTGCAGCTCTGGTTACTCCGTATAAATCAACTCCCGGATGACCCCAAAAATTTTTGTCTTCTATGGCGATGGTGGCATTCACTAAATCCGGAGGTAATTCATCCAGGGTTACTAAAGTCCGATTTTTTTCATCGTAGATCCGGTATAGCAGAGTTCCGTTGCGGTCAAAAAGCTGAGTGGTTAAAGGCGAGGTGCTTTTGGACAGAGTTTCAGGAGATGGCAGCTCATGAGCGATAAATATCAGGCCTACAGAATAAGAAAAAAAACCGATAAAAAGCACCACCAGCATTACCGCGATTCTCAGTTTAGAAGGTAGCAATCTTCTGGAAAACTGACTAAGGTGCGAAATAAAGCGGACAAAAAATGGTTGTTTGTTTGGTCTTCCTCTGTTTTTTTTGCGATGCAAAAAACCGAGTGGAACTTTTTTTCTTATTTTCGAGGGCAGAGGTTTAGTTAAGGAACTAAGCTGAGAAAAGACTATATAACAAGCTTTAAACGGTGACAGAATTATAAATTTAATAATCACCCAGGTGAAAATAATAAAACCAATTCCAAATTCGCCAAGTTTAATCAGTCCCCATAAAGCGACTAGAAATGGCAGTAATAAATTGTTTTTTTGTGATAGTGGTTGATGCTTATTTTTGGCCATAAAAATTACCGACCTCTAGTTTTAGCTAGAAGCGCTTATAGTATAACGTATTTTACTAAATTCTAAGGGGTTATAGGGTCATTGTAGGATAGCATTCACCCAAAAGATAGTATTATCTTATATATCAGAGTGAGTCATATTTTTTAAATTATAAATTTTGAATTATAAAATATAATCTAATATTGATCAGCTTATAGAAAGATGCTATTAAGGACTACAGGCTTTTATTAAAGATTTTCTTTGCTGTATCAGTATATTCTGGGTATCCATTTTTATCCATCCAGATCCACCACTCTACTCCCCATAGATAAATTTCCGGAAAACCCGTAGATAAAGCAAACTGCAGATGTTTATTAATTCGCTGCGGAGGGAAAGCTTTGTACTGTTCATCAATATTCCATTGTGTCAAACTCTGTTTTCCGGGAACCCAAGGTTCTGCCTGTAATTCAGATACAATTGCCAGCACATTTGGATTGCCAGTGATTTTTTCCATCAGCCATTTTTTGGCGTTATAGAAAAATGAAGGCAACGGATAGTCAAACCAACCGATATAAGGATTCCATACTTGCCGATACATTGTCGTTCCAAAATAAGAAGTTAAACCGATTGCTTTCCTCCAGCTGGATATCTCTCCGGAATCAGTGATCAGAATGGGGCGGGTATCAAGCTGATTAACCAGCTGAATCTCTTTTTTTACAAATTCATAAGTCAGTGGATTTTGAGCCGGACAGTCACCAAATGATAAAAATGGTTCATTCTCGATTTGCCATGATTCAACTGCTGGATGGTTTCGATAGAGGACAATGGTTTTCTGAAGCATCAGTAAAATTCTGGCCTGGAGTTCTTCTCTAGATAGTGTTCTGGCCCATTCCGGCGGATAACATTCAGGCCAGCGCGGGGCTTTGTAACCTGTTGCGACAATTACTTTAGCATTATTTTTTTGAGCTTCATCCAAATAATATTTAAGATATCTGTCTTCAAATTTTCCTTCAATAGGTTCAAATTCATCCCAATAAACAGGTAGCCTGATATGTTTGACCTGCATTTTATTTAACATATCACTATAGGCTTTTTCAGGATCAAGTCCTAGTTCAGCAGCGTAACGAGGGGAAAATGTGACACCTATTTTAGTATTTTGAGTTAGCGGTTTATCATTCATAGCGAGTATAAATAGTCCGATTACAATCAGTATAATACCTATTATTCTGCCTAACCACAAAAGTCTTGATAACTTTTCTCCAAACATTGCTGGAAATCTTTTAGCCAGAATAAAACTAAAAATCATCAGAAAAACATATTGGACTCCCTGTAAGGAGTTAACCAATGCCGGATTTGCTAAAGAAATGGAAAATGTCAGCAATAACTGAGATGCTCCTCCAGCAGCCTGTCCTGCAAAAAAAAGCATTCCGGATTTAGACAGAAATTTTATTGGCGTGGCAGATCCTCCATGTCCCAGATATTTCTTCCGTAGAAAAGGAATAGTGTAAATAAAAACAATAAAAGGAATCAGAATAATTCTTGAATAAACAAAAACCGAGGCAAACTCACCTATTTGATAAGCCCAGCTTAAAACTACATAAGAATTTGCAAAAAATAGTGAGGAAACGACAACGGATAATATTTCGTCTTTAGAAATTTTTCCCCGGATATAAGGCAAAATTAGAAAAAATAAACCAAATACTAAAATAATAATTGCCCAGGCTTCATTAATTGAAAGTGTGCCGCTGATAAATCCAATAAAAGCTAATATTATAGGAATCAATGTCCCTATAACCGGGATTACTCTGGAAGGATTACCTACTTTTAGAGCCAGGAACATAAAGTAGGCTCCGGCTGTCCATAAAATAGTAGATAGGGAAGCATAGATGAATGTTTTTAAGGTTGGTATTTCAACAAAAGGTAAACCAACCAGAACCAGTAAAGAAAAAAGAGAGATAAAAAAGATGTAGACAAATGGATTGGGAGCTTTTTTAACCAGTAAATATTTATCGATCGTTACCGAAACGCTGTTTAAAAGATAAGCCAAAAGTGTCAGCGGCAGGTAGTACATTATCTTACTATACCAAAATAGCCTGGTAAGGGAGAAGAGGAGCTGAAGCCATACACCCTCCGATGTATGGCTTCCCTCTTATTAAATTCATTCCCACTTTAAAACTTAACTTTTTTTACGGAGACTAATCCCCAAAGCTGCAAATGAGACCAGCAATGCTGCCGCTGAAAAAATCATCGGGGAGTTATTCTCAGATTTTTCAACATTATTAACAGTCATTGGATTCACTGACGGCTGTAAATCGTTCATTACTTTAGTCACAGAGTAAGGAGTAATCCCCCCCTCATCTCCAGTAGTAGATGCTTTAGGTGCATTAGGATCCTGATCCCAGGAAACTATCTCACCAGTCTGATATGTCTGGTAAGCTTTCCATTTTAGCTCAGAATTTTCCTTTGGAGTTTGAGCTGAAAAATTAAACTCATCCCGCTGGCCAGCTGGTATTGATCCACCTGTCCAGGAAATTTCAGTAACTTTGGCATCCTCTCCTTCACCTGTTTTTTTAACAGAGATAATCCATCCTGGTTTAACATTTGGTGTAACATAGTTTAAACCTTCAGGAATAACCAGTCTGAGAGCAGTTGTAGGTACCTCTTTTTCATTTGGAACACCAACAGTAAATGTCTGAAAAGCCCCAATTCCAACCTGAGCCGGTTTGACTGATACATGAGCTTTAACAACAGTTGCCATTGACAGCATTACTACTGCCATAAGAAGCACAAATATCGTTTTTTGCAATTTGAAATTTTGAATTTGTAATTTCATATAAATCACCTCCTTTCTTTGAGAAAATATGCACTTAAGTGGGAATGAATATTTTTAGACCAGAGGAGGTGAACGACCGGAGTTAAAAAAAAGGGTATTAAGTGTTAAATATTTTTCCGAAACCAGATATCCTTCGGCAATTATTTTGTCTGGTAAAACAATTTCATAAGCCACCACAGGTGTTACAGCTGTCGGGAGGCAGCATTGGTGGGTACTCTGATCTGCCAAGTAAACAGCATGAACACTATGCAGGGGAAAAGCATGAAATGTGAGAAATGAAAATAATGCTAACAGTGCGAATAATTTAAACGGCTGAAATGAGATTTTCTGGGCAAAATAAAACAGTAAAAAAATTAAAAGAAAAAAAGATGGTAATAAGTGATAAAAATGCTCTGACATTACGGTTTTTTTCTGCGATCAAAAAAGACAATTGCCAAAGCTATCAAAGCACCAACACCAAAGATTACAAAATGAATAGTATGGAGCGAAAACCAGCTGGAAGAGTCAGAAGATGCAGACTGATTTCCATCCCCTCTTTCAACTCTAATGGTATCCTGCAACCTAAATGACTGAAACTTATCAGTGACTTTTGGTTTACCGGTCACTATAACTGAATAAAC
Organism: uncultured Gammaproteobacteria bacterium; assembly: GCA_964446685.1. Lineage (GTDB taxonomy): Bacteria > Patescibacteriota > Microgenomatia > Daviesbacterales > UBA10151 > CAZWRN01. The sequence goes on from CAYUPO010000024.1 coordinate 11,597, forward strand.
CCCTTTTTCGGAAAAAGTATAAGAAAAGCTGGCATTATCAAGTGATGGTGTTTGGATGTCGGCAAACAAATCTCCCTGGGCTAATACTTTACCATTTAACTCCAGTGAATATTGGCATTCACAATCAGCCGGAGTAAATTTATTTTGTTTGTCCTTAAATTCAAAAAAGAAGTTAGCAGGTTGTCCCAGAATTGGATCGTCTTCCGGATTAACATGCACCACCGCACCAATAGAACCATCAGTTAACAGGACATGAGCGAAAACAGAAGTAGTTGATAGTGAACAGTAAACACTTAACAGTAAAAAAAACGACAAAGTATAAATATATTTAAAGATATGGTTATTATTCATTTTCATACTGTTTACTAATTTTGCTTTATTTAATTTCAACTACAAAATCTGTCACCATTAGTGTGCCTTGAGGGTTGAACTGGCCGAAGACTTTATATATACCAGGTTTAATTGGACCATACAATCCCAGAGGTAAAAATTCAACAGTTGGTCCGCCATTTTGATCAGGTTTGGGTGCTGTTAGATTGGTTGGATGGACATGTATATAATCATATGTCGAAGTATTTATCATAACTAAATGTCCAAATGAGGCAAGGTATGGTTTTAGAGTTGTCACAGCCTTCCCAGATGAATCTTTGAAACTAAAACTAATTTTCTGACTGCCAATTGATATTTTGCTGGATTGAAGCGGTTTTGGGAAATCCAGTGTGACAGAATATTCTCCAAATTGCTTTGTCAGATTTGAATCCGGCTGATCAGTTGACTGAGCTATCTGACTTTTTCCAACCTGTTGTGTGAAAGCAAACTGTTGTTCGATAGCACCAACCGGCTGAAAATCGGCATATAAATGATATTCCCCGGGTTTTGGAAATGTATAATCAATACTAAATCCGTCAGCATTTGCTTCAGGATGAACATGATCAAAATACTGCAGACTGCTGTCAACAATTATTAAATGAATCTTTTTTTCATAAATGGTATTAAACAAAACTGTTTTATTGCCTGATGAAGCATCATTGACTTTAAAACTTAATTTAACCGGTTGGTTTGGAATGATAGTTTCAGGATGGTCATAAGAAACGCTAAAACGCTTTGTCCTGTCTCCGGTCATAGCCTGGTTTAATGGGCCTGAACTATTGTTGGTTGCTAAATTATTTGTTTGTGCATCTTTGGCAATCTGAATATGGGCAGCATGTATTCCAAGAGAAACTCCAGATGATGGGGGTAAGAGAGTAAAAGTCAGGACGGACCCGACTGCCACTGATGAAATAAAAAAGATCAGTCCAAAAGGCGGATATCCCCTAAAATTATTTCTTAAAAAATAATCTATTCTATTTGCCTCCAGGAGCCAGAGAAAGGCAAAAGCCAGAATAAATATTTGGGGAATAGTGGTTGATAAATCCGCAAAATGAGTCCCAAGCATTAGGGCATGAATTAGGGTAAATACGGAGGAGAGATAAACTAACCGCTGGAGCAGTTTCCAGTTTTTAAATTTCATCCAGGCAATAATTTTGTCAACTGAGGTTATTGTCAGAAAAAACAATATAACCAGAGAAGTCACACTAAAAGCGATCGCAATTAAATATTTATTACTCAAAAATCCCAATCCGTCAAATCCGCCTAGTTGCTTAAAAAAAGCAAAATAAGTATGAAGTAAGGCAAAGTAAAAAACTGATACTCCAATGGCTCTGCGAGCTTTAGTGATCTGATTTCTAAAGGGGAATGAATAAACAACATATAAAAGAGGGCCAATTAGCATTGCCAAATAAAGGAACGCTAAAGCTGTCAGGGAGTAAATTTGAGTTAACCGGATTGTTTGCAGTTTCTCCCCCGCAAAGGTAGATGTCACCCAAAAATAGATCACTACAGAATAAAGAAAACTGATTAATAAAACATAAAAACGGATATTCTTGAGCATCCTGGAAATTATATCATCCAAATGGATTAGTGTCCTTCAACAAAACTAATCACAAAATAGATTAGAAATATACCTATTATAAAAGGCATAACCTGTGTCCAGCTGCGGGATTTTTTAAATTCTTGATGTAAATCCGGGATTAGATCCGAACAGGCTATATAGATAAACATACCAGCGGTAAATGACAGAAAAAATGGTAGTCCTCCTTCAATCTGTTCCAAAAAGTAAAACCCCAGAATACTACCCAACAGAGCAGTCAGGGCAGATAGGAAATTATAAAATAAAGCTTTTGCCTTGGACATTCCGCTATGCAGCAAAACACTAAAATCAGCTAGTTCATGAGGGATTTCATGAGCTGCAATTGCTAAAGTAGTAATTACTCCCAGTGAAGGATTTGTCATAAATGTTGCAGCAATAACAACACCATCAATGAAGTTATGAATGGCATCGCCAACGGTAATTAATACTGCAGATGGATGGACCTGTGGATGATCGTCATGATGATGAAACCAAAGCACAAATCTTTCCAAAAAGAAAAATAAAACAATTCCCAAAAAAGCCGGCATAAATATATTTTCACCACCGCCAAGTTCAAGTGCTTCCGGAAATAAATCAAAAAATGATGTTGCAAGCATTACTCCGGCAGCAAAAGAGACAAATAAAGACAAAAATTTAGGATCTTTAGTGAATCGGTGAATTAAACTAAAACCACCGATTAGTGAAACAGAGCTAATAGCTAGAGAACTGATAATTATTGGAATAAGAGGTGACATATCTAAGATTATATTAACTAATTTAAAACCTAATTGCAACTGAGTTGTATTTAGTATTTATGCCTGCTGATATGTCAAAGCTGCCAGATCCTGTGGAGCAACCGGACATAACCCAGGTGGGCAGCTGTGCTCCAGTGACAAAACTTCATCGGCATGGACCGTATGGCCTAAAAAGCGAAGTAAAGTATGCGGAATTCCGTTATGCTGAATAATTGTAGAATAAACATAAGCTGACGGACGGGGTAGTCTTTTTAAAGTTTTATAGTCGATTTCAATCAAACCAAAACGAGGGTTAAACCCATCAGCCCATTCAAAATTATCTGTCAAAGACCAATGAAAATACCCTTTAACTTTGGCCCCTGTCTGAATAGCATGAAAAATTTCCTGCAGATAAGCTATTAAAAAACGGCAGCGTCTATCATCATTGGTCGATGCCAGACCATTTTCAGTAATATAAATTGGTTTGTGATAATCAGACAAATCCATGATCGTGTCAAACATCCCTTGAGGAAAGATCTCCCAACCCATATCAGTCACCTCTTTTTTTGTAGTTGAAACATCTACTAGTTGTGGGAGTCTACCCCCGCTTTCGCCGTTAAATGAGATGTATCTGTTGAAATAGTAATTAACACCAAAAAAATCATGAGTATCAAGAGAAGTTAGTTGATAGAAAAAGTGATTATTAACATAATCCAAAAACCAGACTGC
>CAYUPO010000025.1:0-11801 GCA_964446685.1 uncultured Gammaproteobacteria bacterium
GGTAGAAAAGTGTATTTTCTGCAATTTTGACATCAATTGTAGCCAGAAATTCATAAGGATATTTTGCTTTCGTTTCATCAGAAATCTGTTCAGAACTGAGAATTAAAATTCCTTCGTTTTTGCCTAACTCACAATATTTCCATTCACTATCTCTGCCAAACCCATGCTGACCATCTTTGCTAGGTCCAAAATAAGGTAAAAGGGGAGGGATTCCTGTCCGTTTAAGCTTTTCTGGATGGACATAAAATACCGGAACCATTTCACCTGCTGTATTTTTAACCTGCCAGTTAGTGATATAACCACCATGCGTAGAAATACCCAAAGTTGAAGTTGTAGTTTTTAGTTCAGACGTTGAAAATGGATTCTCTGAGTTCATCTGGTTGATATATTATCATATTTTTTGTTGAGCGTAGTGAAACATCTCTCGCGAATGCGAGTTCTTGGAATCTCAAACGAGTTGAGAGATTCTCTTCGAGTCTGAGCCTGATGGCTCATCCCTCAGAGTCGAAGACTTCTCCGCCAGCTGGCGGATCAGAATGACAATAAATTTCTAAGAGGGGTTATTAAATCATACATTGATCAACTAATCGGCATATAGGAAGCGTTTCTGAATTAATATTAACGATATTACTTTGAGGGGTAGGTAGGTGTTTATAAAAATTAAGAGTGGGGTCTTGTGAGTAAACTGCTTCACCAAAAAATATCCCAGTTAATTCATGTTGTTTAGAATCAATTTCTGAAGATATTCCCAATCTGCTTAAAACACTACATCGCGGAGCTGTCTCATTTGGAACTAAAAAATCACAAGCTATTCTGCGAGGCTGATCATTTCTTCCAACTGTCAGTTGAATTTGAACTTGAATCTTATTTTTAACAGTAGGATTATCTGGCTCAGGTCCTCTGCAGAAAAAAGGCATATAATCTAATTCAGCAATATTTGCCATTTAAAGCTCTTCTAGTTGGACTTTGCCTTCTGGGGCTCGGCCTTGGATGAATTGAAGGTATCTTTCTGTGGTGGATACTCTTTTGTGCCCAGCTAATTTAGAGATAAGCAAAAGTGATGTACCACTCTTTAAGTGATGAGCGATCCAGGTGTGGCGCAAATCGTTAACTTTAGCTTCTACAATACCTGAAAGTCTGAAATATCTGTCGATTGCAGTGCGGATATTTCGGATCAGCAATGGTTTACCTGTTTTTGTTACAAATAAAGCTCTGTTTGGAGTTTTTGGTCTAACTTCGATGTATTTTTTCAGTGCTTCAACAGCTGGTCTGTTCAGTGGAATAGTTCTTTCAACACTGCCTTCTTCAGGCTTAACGTGCATTGAAGGATTTGCACTATCCAGATCAACATCATCCAGTGTTAATTTTGCCAGTTCACCAATCCGGATACCTGTTTGTAAAAATAGTTCAATGATCGCAAACATTCTCAGATCACCTCGTGAAACATCCCGCAAAGCCCGGTATTCAAGTTCAGACAGGATTCTAGGTGGTTTGTTTTCAAATTTTGGATGTTCTAAAGCTCTGGCTGGATCTTCTTCTAGAAGTCCTGATACTTTCAGAAATTTAAAGAATGTTTTGGTAGAATTAGTTTTTCGGGAGATAGACTTAGCTGTGTAATTTTCCTTAGCTAATTTGTTCATAAAGGACTGTAATTCTTCCACAGTTACTTCAGGAACATTATCTTTTCCAAGGCTGTTAAGGTAGGTTACAAGTTGCTCAATGTCTTTGCCGTAGGCTAAGATAGTAGCAGAGGCGCGGGAGCGACCTTTTAAATGGCCTATAAATTGTTGATGTGCGTCTTTTAGTGTTATCATATAATTAATGTTATGAGTTTAATTTTAGGCTGAGTTTATTAAACTATGAACGACAATCTTTTTCAGATAGTATCCCATAATATACCGAAATTTCTTACAAAAGTCAAGCTGGGAAATAGAAGTGTCACGCTTGATAGACCTACTTTACCGTCTTTTTCACAAGCCGTCAAGTCAATAAAATGAACAAAGTTATTTCAATTATAGTAATAGTTATTGTCGCAATCAGTATTTTAACTGGTCTGTCCAAGCAAATCGTTACTGCACTCAATGCCAGCAAAAGGGTAGAAGAACAGGCAAACCGGGTCACAAAACTAACAGAAAAAAATAACCAGCTCAAAAAAGAGCTGGTTCAGGCTCAAACTCCGGATGCCATCGAAAAAATAGCCAGAGATGAGCTAAATCTGAGTAAACCGGGAGAAACCATCGTGATGATCCCGGATGAACTGATTACCAGGGTAGTTGAAGAAAGCAAACCAAAAGAAGAACCAAAACTAGCCAACTGGGAAGGCTGGCTGAAACTGTTTATTCATTAACCCTCCTAAGTTAAGAGTTCGAATGTCCAATCCATGAGTTAGTTTGATGTAGTTGTTGAGGCTAAAAATACTTGGTTGCGGGGGATGGATAAGATTAGAACTTTTATGTCTGATTAGGAAGCCATTTATCATACGAGTCTTCATCTCCATTGAGCCAAATAATAGACAATGGGGTTCTGGGTTTGGTCACGCTAGGTAGACCTTGATCTAATATTGCAGCTATCTTAGTTAATGTTTCTCTACTTCCAAACTGATCTGCAAGTGTCAGAACTAGAGCTTCGAGGGTTCTCGGATCATTATCATAAACAACCAAGCCTTGATCAGAGAATCCTAAACCAGCATAGCTAATAAATTCTTTACCACGACCCACTACTTCTGCTGCTCGCGGAGTTAAGTTTGCTTTAGATAGCTCTACTAACTGATCTTCCCTCAAGTGCCTCGCTATTAGCTTAGATCTGTATAGCCCAGCGTTGCAGAAAACTGCCGTTAAGGGTTGATGTCCTAATTCCGCACCAACTAGCCTCATCTTACCTTGTAGATCTTGATATGTACTATCTAAAACAGTTAGCTTATCTACTGAAACAAACGGAAATCTTCTAAGACCAAAGATTAAACTTTCTGGTCCATCTGGCGAGGAGGTAATCGCATTTATTCTTTTCCGGTCGTTAAAAAGAACTCGTTCCATTGTGGAATTATAGGAGATTTGAAGCCAAACTACAACTATAGGACTTATTTGTTGCGGGGCTAGGATTCGAACCTAGGACCTTGAGATTATGCATTCAATCATTACTGACTGAGTAGACTATACCTTCATCCTGTACTAATAGTTCAGGAGCTCAGCGTTTAATAGTAGTTTAATTCTGGAATATCCAGTACCTACTATTACTGCAATCATTTAAGCAATTACAGAAGTCGTTACAGGGGATAATAAAAATTATTATCCTCCCACGGTATTGCCCGTATAGGGTTTCACCGTTGTGAGCTGAGATATCTATAAGAAGTTACCTTCTAAAGAGCCCAATTTGAGCCTCACGAGCTACCACTGCTCTACCCCGCTCCTGTATTATACACACGGCTAGATTGACATGCAACACAGAACCCCTATAATAGTAAAAATTTCCAATGATCAGAAAGATCGATTTATATAATCAGGCCATTATTTTACGTCAATCAGGGGAGAGTATTAAGTCAATTGCCAAAAAATTAATGATTAGCTCCAGTACAGCTAGTCTATGGTGTCGTGAAATCAAGCTGACAACAGCGCAACTAGAAAAACTTAAATCAAAATCCGTCAATTACGAATTATTAAAAGCCTTAAGCATTAAAAAGCATCTCGTAAAAGTAAGCCTTGATCAGGAAATATTTGATAAAGCAAAAAATGAAGTGAAACTTTTAACAAAAAATGAGTTTTTTGTGGCTGGTATTGCTTTGTACTGGGCTGAAGGATTTAAAAATTTATCGGAAGGGCGAATTGGATTTTGTAATTCTGATCCGCGAATGATTATATTTATGCTCAGATGGTTTAAAAAATTTCTTCATCTGGGGCAGAGTGATTTTACATTAAGGGTTGAGTTTAACGCTGAACACTTGGAACGAAAAGAGGAAATTGAAGCGCATTGGTCCAACATAACTGGAATTACACTAGAGCAGTTTAATAAACCTTTCTTACAAAAAGCTAAGTTGCAAAAAAAATACCCACATAAACAAACTTATTTTGGAACTTTGAGAATTAGAGTCAGAAAAAGTACTGCTATGCTACCTCAAATTAGGGGATGGATCCAGGGACTTAATGACAAAGTCAAAAATGAGGTCTATTTTTGATAAAGTACATTAACGATGTATTTTGTTTATGTTTTACTTTGTGAAGATGGGAGTCTTTATACTGGGAGTTCGAATGATGTTGAGAAAAGATTTTTAGTGCATCAGTCTGGCAAGGGGAGTAAATATACCCGTTCTCATAAAGTGAAGAAAATAATTTATCATGCAGAGTTTGCAACTAAATCAGAGGCTTTAAAAAAGGAAATTGAGATCAAATCCTGGAACAGACAACAAAAAATAAGCAGGCTCAATCTAGTTATTTAGTTCTTTTATTCAAGACTTCGAGCACCACAGGGTATATAACTTTTTCCCATCTGGCGTAACTTTTGGCAGAAGGATGAAGTCCGTCATGAATAAAATCAATTGGATCAGTCATTGCCTGACTGAGAGGGAAGATATCAGCAACTTTCAGATCACGTTTTGCCGCCTCAGATTTAATAATCCTATTATATTCCTGAATACTTTTAGTTACTCCGGTTGTGTCATAGCCTGAAGCTGAAGGAGATTTTGAATAGTCAGGAATGGTTATCAAAACGATCTGCTGAGGGTTTTTCATCGTTTTTTGCAACTGATCCAGAAATTCTTGTAACTCTTCCTGGAAAAAAGCGGGAGCTTTGCCACCAAAGTTGTCATTTGCTCCAATTAAAACTGTCACAAAATCAGGTTTCATCTGTTCAACAATTGGTAGTTCTTTTTCCAGTGCATCGGATACTTTGTAGCCTGAGACAGCTGGATTGGCGATCAAACGGATGTTTTGTCCCGAAGATTTTAAATGAGCAGTCAGCACATTTGGCCAGCGTTCCTCAGTTTGTACACCATTTCCGATAGTATATGAGTCACCTAAAGCAATATAAGTAATTTCGTCACTGGAAGCGGAGGGTTGTTTAGTAGAAGGCATCATCTTGCTATACCAAAACCAGAGTCCAAATCCGGTTATGACTAGTAAAATAATCAGCCAAAACCAAATCTTCTGCATAATCCATTATAGGAATGCGAATATTAACTTGTCCATTCTTTTAAAGAAGTGATTTTCTGCACATAAAGAGGATCTGTTGCATAACCAGCAGTTTTAATAGCCTGGATCGTTTCCAGAGGTGTTTTACATTTTTTGACAGCGGCGTATCTGGGAGAATTGGTTACAAGCTCCAAATAATCAATAATAGAGTCAAGTGCCGTCTGATACTGTTTAGCTTTCCCAGGATTATTATCATAAGCCATAAACCCAAAATAATTATTCTTGGTCCGTGCCATCAAAGAAGTCCCTCGGGCACATTCAAGTGCTGCCTGGCAGATAAGTACATTAGCTGGAAAATGATATTTCTTCGCAGCTTCACTAGCTAACAAAACAAACTCTTCCCAGGAAATAGAACTTTTTTTTGCAAAAGTGAATTTTTTAGTAAAATTTTGTTTCAGATTTACCACTTTTAAATATAATAACAGAACAGAAGTTTAAACTATCTTGCAAGAGATTGTTTAAATTCATACATCAAAACAGGTATCGGTTTTGCCGCATCCAGAAGGAGTGTACCTGGCTCATCGTAAGGAATAGCCCCGGATTTAACTCTTAAATATTCTTCATATGTACGTATATTTGAATCACTTCCTTGTTGGTTTCTCATCGCCAATCGTCTTTTAATAATTATTTCTTCTTCTGTTTCATCAAAAAAAACCAGTGCTACAGGAAAGAGTCTGGCGCCAACTCTACTAGCAAACTGACTTGCAAAATTTCTGCTTTCCCTAGCCCTAAAAGTAGCCCCAACTGCTACAACAGGGTGATCGCTTAAAAGTTCAGCTGCTTCCAAGTACATCGCTTTATATGCCTCTTCCATTTGTGCCCTCTCTAGGTCAGGCGGAAGTACCGGATTATATCCAAATAGCTCTTTTCTTTTTCTATCAACATCTACAAAAGGGACTCCCGTTTGTTCAAGAAATGTTGTTTTTCCAACACCTGGTAATCCAGAAAATCGCACTACTATTGGTGTTCTTGGGATATTTAAGGATTCAGTCATCTGTATATTATAGGATGTAATAATCAAGATTGCAAAAAAATAGATATAATAAAGATATGACGTTCTTTCCGGTATTTTTAATTCAACTCCTGATCTTAGCTTTTTTTACCCGACACTCTAGCTCATATTTTTTACGGTTATTTTATTCTATAACAAGTAGTGAAAAGGGGTCTGTTATTTTATTTTCATTATTATTTTTCCCGGGAACTTTGGTACATGAATTAGCTCATTGGCTGATGGCAAAACTACTTTTTGTTCGTACTTCCGGAATGGAATTTATTCCTCAGGTACAGGGGGATGCTATCAAGCTTGGCAGTGTTTCGATTGCTAAAACAGATCCGCTCAGAAGACTTCTGATCGGTGTTGCACCGGTTATTGTAGGTCTTAGTATTTTGCTTGGTTCACTCTGGGGAGTCAGAGTTTATTATCCACTGCTTACTACATTTCCCTGGTGGAGTTGGATAGGGTTGGGATATTTGGTCTTGGTGATAGCTAGTACTATGTTTTCCAGCAGAAAAGATTTAGAGGGTGCTTTAGGGGTTGTTATTAGTATTGGGATCTTACTTTTAATAGGTTACTTAGCTGGTTTTGGCTGGATTGGTTCTGTTTTTTATCAGTATTTAGCTATCAATTTAAATGATTTTTTCAAACAGCTGAGTATTCTTATGCTGATACCTTTGAGCTTAAATATTGGAGTGAGTGTACTGGGATGGGGCGCTGCAAAAAGATTAACTTGACATTCCTTGAGAAGGGTGCAAATAATGATTGTAAGATAATAAATAAATTGCCCAATGGCCGAAAATAACTATAAAACCGATAATGATGGGATTGTTTCTCAAGAATTTACTCCAACAGATCAAAAACTAAAAGGTGTAGACCTACTTCGAAAAGATGCCAATGATGTCAGGGCAAAAGCTGCCAAATTAGTACATGGTTTATTCAGCAGAGCAACAAATAATAAAAATGTGCAAGATTTAGGCCGAGATGACTCCCGCAAAGAAGGTGAACCTGTTTATTCAACCGATATGGGTATCATTGAAACAGGACTGTCAAAACCAGCTATTCCTGAAAAACCATCATTTGAACCTGTCACGGCTGACCATGTTAAATATGAAGAGATGGCGGATGCTATTAAAAACGGACCAACCTCAGCTAATGAAGAGAGAGAACGTCAAGTAGTTGTTGACCAGGAAGCAAAAGCCCGTGCAGTCCAAGAGGCTGAAGCTGCAAACCAGCTTGTCCCGGGAGATCCAACCGAATACAACACCTATCAACAAAACCGTGATGAACTCCAATTGAACGCTTTTAATCCAACGTCCTGGATGGAAAGAGAAAAAAGTGATACAGAAAATAGGATGAATGGAGGGGCTGAAAAAAATGCAACAGATAAGTTTAACAGCGGGGAATCTGATGGAGATACCTTACGGAAGGATCTTTATAAGACTGGAAATTATGATAGTTTGGAAGATGTTGAAAATGCGGCTAAAAAGATAGAGGAGCAGCATGAAGCGGATAAAAGAAATCAGCGACCAATCTTTAATGATGATTCCACACCAGAACCCAGAATTGAATTTTCTGACGGTAACCCTAGTGTAATTGAGGCTGAAAATGATGTTGCTGGTCATCTGAATCTTAATAACATCAGGCATCAGGCAGATGAAACATCTCGTATTCAGTCTGGTGATAGCTGGATTGATGCACATCGTGATAATGCTAGTTCTGTCAGGCTTGAGAATTCAGATAGAAACCAAAGTGTAATAGAGGCGGAAGATGATGTTTCTGGACATTTAAAAATGAATGAAATCAACCGAAAGCTGGATCAAGCAGATGCAGAAAGAGCCCAGGCTGATAGAGAAAAATCTGGCAAAGGTTGGATCAAAGCCCATGGTGACTATGAAAATCAGGAAAGACTGGAGCAATCTGACCAAAACCCTAGTGTATTGGCTGCTGAGAATGAAGTTACCGGTCAATTTGGTGAAAATGCCCGTCGTATCATAGCAGACGATTTTTCTCGAGGAGTTGATGAGCAGGTCGATAGGTTTGAACAACCAATCGAACCTGGAGACATAACTATCAGAAGACCAGATCAGGTTGATAGAGATACGGCTGATCCAACTGTTAGTGAACAAAGAGACCGAGTTAGACAGCGTACTCTTGGGATTTCTCCAATCTGGAGAAGAAGACTGGCTATGGTTGGACTTGCATCCTTAATGTTATTTGCAAAAGATCGAGGACCAGCAAATCCGGTAGTTGAATATGGAGTTCCGCCTGTGAATGAAGCACCATATGTTCCCATGCCTGAACTTGCGAAAAAACCATCTCAACTAGATCTATTACCAAAAACAAAAGCACATTTCCCTACAATAGGACCTGCTGGAGAGAATATTAGTCAAGGAAAAGCTGATTTTGGAGGGTGGTTTGATGCTGAATGGGTTAAACAGTACAAAGCTGAGCATGCTGAAGAATATGCTGAAAAGAACTTTAATATGCGTAATGCTGACGACATTAATCTATTAAATCGACTTAAGTCTAATGACAAATTTAGTCAGGCTAAAGATATGTATTTGGATTATCTGGCAAATAATGAAATCCGTGCTGGTGACATGAAGAATAAGGTTGAGATCAAAAGAAAAGAAAATGGAAGTATAGATAAAGTTATTATTGATGTCCCAAGTAGCTCAGGTTACGAAGTTCCTGATTTTAAAGAATTTTATAATTTAATGAATAATTCTAAACCATGATGGACGAAAAACTAATAAACTATCTAAACAATCTAGCTGATGAAATAATAAAATCTGCTAAATTTTCTATGCAATCCGAGGAACAAAAGTCTCAAAATAAGGAAAAAATCATTGATTATTATAATCAAAAAGTACTAGATGTTATGCTTGGATTTATGACCAAAGACGAGTTGGATCAGTTAGAAAAAATCAATTTTGAATCCGAAGAAGGAGTTAGACAGTTTGGTCAATTAGCTGCGAATCTGCCAGGTATGGTCTTTTTGGAGGTAGGTGATAAATTACGAATGGAAGCAGAAAAAATTAAAAGCTCCGGTATTGTTCCTGAATAAATAACTAAGGTCGTTAATTTCACCAAGAAATGCAAATAATTGAAGATGAATTTTATGTAGCAGGGATGGGATTTGAACCCATGACCGCAGCGTTATGAGTGCTGTGCTCTACCACTGAGCTACCCTGCCAAGTGAGCCTAATTTTAGCAGATTTAGTTTCAGTTCACAAACCATTCTGCTACAATTGCCAAAACTTATGAAAAATCCCTGGAAAACATTATCTTCTAAAGTAGTTTATGAGACTGATTATCTCCGAATCCGCCAGGATCAGGTAATAAAGCCAAATGGGCAAAAGGGAACATATGATGTTTTGGAATCTCCTGGTTCAGTATTCGTTATTGCTCTGGATGCTGAAGATAAATTTGTTTTAATTGGGCAGTATCGTTACCCTACAGCAGTTTTTTCGCTGGAAGTTCCCGGAGGAGGCAGAGACAGGGAAAGTAAAGATCCTTTAAATGATGCAAAAAGAGAGCTACAGGAAGAAACAGGTCTGATCGCCAGAGAATGGTCTGAAGCCGGCAGGTGTTTTGCCTATAACGGTGTTTCCGATGAAGAGATGATCACCTATATTGCCCGCGATCTTAAACAGACTGATCAGGCAGAGACAAAAGAAGAGGGAATTATGGAAGCAAAAAATGTTTCATTTGAAGAAGCTTTTGCTATGATTAAGACAGGAGAAATCAATGATTCCCAATGCATTGCAGCCATCACACAAGCCGCAATGTATTTAGGATTTCTACCCCTGTCATCTCGAACCGAAGGTGAGAGATCTCAAGATTAGCTGGGGATGAATAAGAATCAACTAAGTTACTAAGTTAATTCCAAGTTGCGAGATTGCTTCGTCGCTTCGCTCCTCGCAATGATGGGTAAAGGAAAGATTGTTCTATGATCTTATACGAATTTGAAGGTAAAAAAATATTAATCAGAGCGGGGATTGCTGTGCCTACATCTCAGTTACTTGATAATCCGGATGATCAAATTGGCTTAAAATATCCGGTGGTCCTCAAAGCCCAGGTTCTTTCCGGGAAAAGAAAAGATGCCGGAGGAATTTTATTTGCCGAAAATGAGGAGGAAGCCAAAACAGCGATTAAAGATCTCTTTGCTAAAGAAATTAATAACGAAAAAGTAAATCAGATTTTAGTTGAAGAAAAAGCTGATATTGCCGCAGAATATTACATCGCTCTCTCCTATGACACTGATCTTCGTTCACCCATAGTCACTTTTTCAGAATCAGGGGGAACAGGGATAGAAGAAAGAGGAGCTCAGGTTTTTCCTATAAATCCAATTAGCCAGACGCTTATCCTGAACGATAGTGAAGGATCTCTCGCGAATGCGAGTCCAGGAGCTGAAACAAGTTCAGAGATTCTTCGCTCCGCTCAGAAAAAGGGTCTACCTCTACCAAGTGATTTGGTAACCAAATTTATTAATCTATTCTTCGAGCTCGATACAACTCTTTTGGAGATTAATCCTTTAGTTAAGACATCAAATGGTGAATTTATGGCGCTGGATGCCAAGATTAAACTTGATGATTCAGCTTTGGGAAGGCATAAAGACTGGGATTTCTCACCCCGCAGTGCACCCGGACATACTCCTACCAAACGGGAAATAGAAGCTAAAAAGATTGATGAAGGTGATTATAAAGGGGTAGCTGGTTCGGCTTTTTTTGATATTGATGGTGATATCGCTGTGATGTCTTCTGGCGGCGGGGCTTCTTTGACCGCGATGGATGCTTTGATTAAAAATGGTGGCAAACCAGCCAATTACACTGAGTATTCAGGCAATCCCTCCAAAGAAAAAGTTCAAAAACTAACCAAAGTAGTGCTTTCCAAACCTGATTTAAATGGCCTGTGGATTGTTGGAGCCGTGGCAAATTTTACTGATGTCTATGAGACGCTAAGCGGTATTATAGAAGGTCTTCGACAAGCTCAGACAGAACTTAATATTAAGTTCAACTTTCCGATCGTCATCAGACGTGGCGGGCCGAGGGATAAAGAAGCCTTTGAGATGCTCAGACAGGTTAAAGATTTTGATCTTCATCTGTATGGGGAAGAGACATCAATTAGTCAGTCAGCTGTAATAATGGCAAAATTGGCAAAAGAATATGCTAAGAAAAATTCAAAATCACAAGCACAAAATAACAAACAAATCTAAAATTAAAAAATATAAAACTTTTTGAATTTTAAAATTTAAATATTTGAATTTGTTTGATATTTGTTATTTTGAGTTTTGGATTTAAAACTATGTTATTACTACATGAAAACGCTAGATTAATAGGTCAGGGAATTACTGGTTCTGAAGGATCCAAAGGTTTGCCTACCATGCTGGCTTACGGGACCCAAGTAGTTGCTGGTGTGACACCAGGCAAAGGTGGACAGGAAGTTTTGGGAGTTCCAATTTATAACTCTGTGAAAGAGGCTCAGTCTGCTGTAGGGCAGGTTGATGGCTCTGTTATTTATGTTCCACCACTTTTTGTTAAAGGTGCTGTTATTGAAGCAATTGAGGCCGGAATTAAATTTATTTTGATCTTTACTGAAAAAGTACCTGCTTCAGACTCAGC
>CAYUPO010000025.1:11901-14561 GCA_964446685.1 uncultured Gammaproteobacteria bacterium
TTTGCAGATTTTATCCTAGCTGTTGAGGATGATGAAAATACTCACGCTTCAGTATTTTTTGGTGAGCTTGGCGGTACTTATGAGCAGCGGGTGGGTGAGTTGGTAAAAGAGGGCAAAATCAAAAAACCAGTTGTAGCCTTTATCGGGGGAGACTTTACCATGAGTTTGCCTGGAGAAGTGCAATTTGGTCACGCCGGTGCCATAATTGAAGGTGAAAGAGGCAGACCAGATTTCAAAAGAAAGTTTCTTAAAGAGTGCGGAGTATTGGTGGCAGAGAATTTTGATGAGATTTCTGGACTATTAAAATCGGCTATCAAATAACCTTCTATTGTCATCCTGAACTTGTTTCAGGATCTTCCAAGGTTATGGATTTAATTAATATGATAATCATTAAGAGACATTTTTAAGTGAGATGGAAGATGCCGAAACGAGTTCGGCATGACAAATATGAAAACAGGAATCAATCAAGAAAAAGATGAACAGCAGAGGATTAATATCTATATAACTTTATTAGCAGTGCCCTTTGTTTTAGTTGCAGGCTATATTTTAGCCTCAATTTTTAGTTTGCAAGAGTTTTTTTATCCAAACAAATGGGGCATTTCAGTATCATGGCTCGTGGGTGGGATTATTGGATTTCCAACAGTCATATTATTTATTTGGTTTTTCATAGTAAGAAAGTAAATGGCAAAAACTATCACTCATATAGACAATGATGAAACAAAACCAGCTTTATTTGGCGAAGCTGATCTTTTGGACTTTGCTCAAAACCACAACTTCTCCCAGATGATTTTTGAGATGCTGACCGAGAGAAAACCATCCGATGCAGAAACTAAACTATTAAACTTAATTCTCAATCTCTCCATTGATCACGGTCCCAATTCTCCTTCCGCAGTCGCCACTATTGCAGCCACTAAAGAAGGAAAAACAATGGGGGAATCAGTCGGGGCAGGAATGGCGCAGATTGGTGATCGTCATGGCGGGGCGGGTGGTCCGTTGATGGAAATTATTTATAGAGTCAAGAATCAAGAGTCAAGTATCAAGGAAGTTGTAGCAGAAAAGTTGGCAAAAGGGGAGAGACTGCCTGGTCTGGGACACCGAGTTTACAAAGATTTAGATCCCAGAGCCCAGTTAATCATGAATACAGCTGTTGATAATGGAGTTGGAGAGGAATATGTCAAAATAGTAAATCAGCTGCGAGATGAAATGGAAAAACAATCTGGAAAAAGCCTGCCTGTAAACATCGATGGAGCTATCGCCGCAGTATTTTGCGGATTTGGTCTGGCGCCAGAGTTGGGAATAGCCATATTCATCATAGCCAGAGCACCAGGGCTATCAGCGCACTTCATAAATACAAAATAATACCCTATAGTTGAAATATTTGTTTTTTGGGAGTATAATACTCATCATATGAAATTTGGAAGAGAAAATGGATCAAAAGTTGAAACACTATTGGCTGGTGCTGCGATTGGAATGGCAGGTATGATGATCGCGCGAGGGGTTGAAAGATTTTTTGCTTGGAGAGACGAACGAAATTGGCGACATGTAACAGCTGAATATAAAGCATTAAGAAATGAGCTTCAGCAACTACAAAGACACCATGAGGGTGCAGGTATTCATGGTCAGCCTCTATACAGTAAAGATCAAAATTCTTAAAAAAAGAGTTATGATCCGATTAGAACACTTTGAAATTTATTATTTCGACGAAGGAGAATCAAGAAATTACGCTTCTATGAATTAACAAAGCGAGTAATTTCTTACTTGACTCCAAGGAAGAGCAGCAGTAATATTTACTGTAATAAGAGCAAAATATTTGCGTAAGAAACAAAAAACTATGAAACAAATGTGCTTTAATTTTAAATATCACCAACTCATTACCTCTCGTACAGAGGCGGTATTGGGGATGAAGCAGTAAAGAGCTTCAAAAAATAAAAAAACCAATAACCGCCTAATTCCAAAAAAGAATGGCGGTTTTTTTGCGTTTAAAAGATAAAAGAAAGAAAAAAATATGAAAGATATATCAAAAGAAAAAATATTTGAGATAGTGGGAAGAGCAACTGTTGATCACGGGTTGGTACTTATTCAACAAGTTGAACATCCTGAAAATTTACGCACTGGTATTGTTCATGGTGTGAAGGATGATGGCGATTCTAAAAAAGTAATACTGAGAGCTGTAGGTAGGACTGGTGGAGAATTTATTGTAGGGAGTGATTTTCTAAGAGATGGATTTGCTGAAAACAACAGAGGAAGTTGGCGATTTTACCAAATTCCAATGACACCAACAGCAGCATTTGTATACAGCATTACTACACCAGAAAGGAGGTAAGCTAAATGTTAAGAGATCAAGAATTAGGTAAAAGTGGATTTTTATTTGGAGTTGAAGTAGGGCAAACATTTGTGGCGCGTGATAGAAGACATGGGACAGAGACTTTAGCCTTAGTTTCAATCGGCGTTGACAGAGTGGGGTTAATAAATTTATCAACAGGACGCAAATTTGATGCAGATAAAGACAGATTAACACGACAAGGGAAGATTGGTAGCGCTCGAATTGATAAAATCGTGCCCCCGCAACCTAGAAGAATGTAATATTAAAGAGGTATTGACTAAGTACTTGTATACTAGTATACTAGTATGAATGAGTAAAGATAATTCATTTGATTTTT
>CAYUPO010000026.1:0-13064 GCA_964446685.1 uncultured Gammaproteobacteria bacterium
TTCTACTTTAGTTCCCCTGTTTTTACCAACTATTACAGTAATATTTCTACCTTCTCGTTTTGGTTCTCTTTCAATAGCCAATTTATCACCCATTTGTTCAATAATTCTATTAATTAAAGTAAAACCCTGATCAATATGTGCCATTTCGCGTCCTTTAAACTTCACCCGAAACATCACTTTATTGTTGTCTGCCAAAAACTCCTCCACTCTTCGCAAACGAGTCTGCAAATCATGTTCAGCAATCCGTGGAGTCAGCCAAATCTCTTTTAACTCAACTTCTTTAGCATTTTTCTTGGCGGCTTGTTCTTTTTTACTTTCCTCATAGCGAAACTTCTGAAACTCAACGATCCTGGCAACTGGTGGTTTAGCTTGTGCAGCTATTTCTACCAGATCCAAACCCTGTTCCTGAGCCAATGCCATCGCCGCTTCTTTCGTCATTACCCCCAAATTTTCACCTTTACTATCTACAACCCGGTACTCCCCGGGCGGCAGGTTGTGGTTCGTTCGGTAATATTTACCTTGCGGTTTATGCTGATATGGCTTTCGTCCTGCTATAAGTTAATGCCTCCAAAAAAATGTCACTCCGCACTAGGTCGAAATGACTTATAAGCTATTCTAACAGA
This sequence comes from uncultured Gammaproteobacteria bacterium, assembly GCA_964446685.1. Taxonomy (GTDB): domain Bacteria; phylum Patescibacteriota; class Microgenomatia; order Daviesbacterales; family UBA10151; genus CAZWRN01. The sequence goes on from CAYUPO010000026.1 coordinate 624, forward strand.
ATTAGCCTCGATTGGCAATCTCCAGCTTTAGATCTGTCAGAAACTTATCAAACTCAATATTATTGATATTTTCACCGCTTCTTTTGCGGATCGAAACAGATCCGGCTTCTACTTCATTATCACCAACAACAATCATATATGGCACTTTCTGAGTCTGCGCATCCCGGATTTTAGCCTGCATTTTTTCACTTCTTGAGTCAAGTTCCACCCGGATACCGGCAGCCAATAACTGCTTTGCTAATTTTTGACCATACTCAGCATGTCTATCTGCAATCGGAATTATCACCACCTGGGTAGGAGACAACCAGGTCGGAAATGCTCCGGCATGATACTCAATTAAAAAGGCCATCACCCGCTCAAGTGCCCCTATAGAAGAACGATGAATGACCACTGCCTCTTCTTCTTTTCCTTCTTCATTCAGGAAATTGAGTTTAAATCTTTTCGGCATTACAAAATCATATTGGACTGTAAAAGCGGTATCTTCCTTACCGGCGACATTTTTCATCTGAATATCAATTTTTGGTCCATAAAAAGCCGCCTCAGCTTCTGCTTCGACAAATGGCGCATTTCTTTTCTTTAACACACTTCGCAATACTTCTTCAGCTTCATTCCAGGCCTTGTCATCTTTGAAGTATTTATTTTCATCAGATCTGTCTCCCAAAGAGAGTCTGTAGGAGTAATTTTCTTCAGGTTTTAGACCAAAAACTCCGGCAACATATTCAATTAGATCCAGCACTTCTTCCAACATCTGCTCAGCCTGGGATTTTCTAGCAATAATATGTGCATCTGCCAAAGTAAACGCTCTGACTCGCATTAATCCAGTCAGCTCACCTGATTTTTCATAGCGGTATAAATTGGCCAGTTCGGCATATCTGACAGGAGATTCTTTATAACTTCTTGGTTTACTCAAAAACAGCTCAAAATGATGCGGACAGGTCATTGGACGCAGCATAAACTGCTCATTATCAATTGTAATTGGCGCATACATCGAATCTTTGTAGTAAGGATAATGACCTGATTTTTCATACAGATCTATTTTTGCCAAATCCGGCGTAAAAACATGCAAATAGCCTCTTTTTAACTCTTCATCAACAATAAATCTCTCCAGTTCACGTCTGATGGTCGCTCCTTTGGGCGTCAAAAGAGGTAACCCTTTGCCTACAACATCAGAAAAAACAAACAAATCAAGTTCCTGCCCCAGTTTCCGGTGATCTCTTTTTTTAGCTTCTTCAAGCAAAACTAAATGTTTCTCCAACTCTTCTTTACTGGAAAAAGCAGTTCCATAAATCCGGGTTAGCATTTTGTTTTTTTCATCTCCCCGCCAATACGCTCCAGCTACACTTAGAAGTTTAAAATCCCCAATCTCTTCTTTTGGATTTTCACTATGCCCACCTTTACATAAATCAGAATAAAATACCTTTCCTTCACTATCCAGCGAATCATAAACAGTCAAAGTCTGACCTTCACCACTAAACTGTTCAATCAGCTCTAACTTGTATGGATTGTCTTTGTAAAATTCCTTAGCTTCCTGGACAGAAACTTCTCTACCCCTGATCTCAGTCCATTTTTTCTTCATCTCCCGCATCTTATTTTCAATTCGTGTCAAATCCTGCTCAGTTACCACCTGCTGACCAAAATCAAAATCATAATAAAATCCACTCTCAATCGAGGGACCAATAGTCCGCTTAGCTTCCGGATAAATCTCCATCACCGCCGCAGCCAAAAGATGAGCAGCTGAGTGTCTTAAATTGTTTAATTGTTGTTGTTTATCCATATTATTAATCTATTCCCATCTTCTCCGTGCAATATATTTATGTATATTAACTGGGATTGACTGTCTTCTATCAATACCTAATATACTGCTTGCCGCTGATTTAAATCGGTCTAATATTCTTTTTTTTCTAAACGTTCTATCTTCCCGAACCTCTAGCACTACTATACCACTCTCTCTTAACCTACTTGCTCTTTCTTCATCTGATTCCCGATAAACAAGCCCCTCAGATTTAACAGGTAATCCCATCATTCTTCTTTGCCTGCCATCGGCTGTATATTCAAATGGAAATTCGATAATTCTTGACATGCAGTTATTACCTATTAATCCACAAAAAAAGTCCCTCAAAATCGCTGTTGCGACTTCAGGGACTCCAGTAAGAAGTGGTTCCACCCTTTATTATTCTTTTTGATTGCAACGTCAATTCTAACGGAAAACTCCCAGATTGGTGAAGTCTGTTCAACGTTTACTAGACAATTGTATGCCCAAAGCTAAATCTAGTCAACCCCAAACTCTGGTCACTCATTTACTAAATATCTGTCCCACCACATCTCCCCAGCCAATAAATTTAGAAAAACCAACAATAATACCCACAATCACAGAAGCTCCTATTACTGTCCCCAAACCCCAGGCAATCCCTCCCAAAAAATTACCCACCACAATATCTTTTTTCTTCATATAACTATTCGCGGTCAAATGCCGTTCAATTTGTTTGGTTGACATACTTCCAGTGTAACAAGTTTTATGAGTCAAGTGTCAAGCAAGAAATAAATAAGTAAACTAAAAGCTAACGACTTATCTCCCTATGATTACTAACTTCTCTTCCCTGTCATTTCGAGCGAGGAGCGACCCGTCCACATCGTTTCACGAAGTGATACGGGTGGAGAAATCTGTCGAAAACAAAGATCAAACTTCGCTAGGAATTAACCTGATTCAAATCATGAGATCTCTCGACTTCGCTCGAGATGACAGAGTATTAATTCCTGCTTCGAACGAATTTGAGATGGTGAGACAAATCAGGAATTAACTAATTTTAAAACACCCTTTCCTTGAATTACCCCAGCATTTGGAGTAAAATTTGCCCTATACGAACAGTTAGCTCAGTGGTAGAGCGTCTCTTTGACGTAGAGAAGGCCAGGGGTTCAAGTCCCTTACTGTTCACCATTAAATGAAGCAATCAACTCTAGAAGTTTTTTTGGATCTCGATCCAGAAGGTGATATTACTGAAGAATCTGCTGCTTCTGCAGTTCTCGACAAATTTCAACCAATAATTTCATCAATCGGCAAAAGAAAAAAACAAATAAATAATTATGGTGTATTCTACGATACTCTCAGCGTAGCGATGTATGATCAAGCAAAAGATTTGTTTTGTTTAGGATACTTTGTTCCAACAATAACTATATGCAGATCAACTGCCGAGTATTTAGCGTACGAAATTTTTTATGAAGAAATAGACTTAGAGGGTAATTCAGAAGTTATTTCATCAGTAGCGGAAAATCTTGACTTTCGTAAAATTGTCAATGAATTTCTTTACAATCCATCGAAAAATTTTAAAATAATTGATAAAGAAAGTTGTGATTTATTTAATAAATTATATAGTTTAGGAAATATCTGGATACATCCAAGAAGACCTGAAAAAAGTCTAGTAATTGAGGCCGAAGCATTAAAAGCGATACATATCCTTGGTAAACTGTTTTCATCACTTCGAAATGTTATGAAAGATTACGAAGTTAAAAATGGGATACTCAAAAAAACGCCAAACGGGAGAATAAAAAAAAGAGCAATTAGGTTAGGTGCAGGAAGATAAAGCCATTTTGCTTATAACTAATTAGTAATAAAAGTCTTAAGTATTTGCGCTAACTTACTTTCATGATCTCTAAATCCATGTTGAGCACCATTAACTATCTCTACATGAGTTTTGGAATTTTTAATCTCCTCCACTCTTTTAACCCAATTTTCTACTGAACCATAAGTTTTTTGCAAACCGGTGTCTGCGTCTCCGTAAACTAATAGCATTGGGATTTTAATTTGTCCCAGCAACGCACCATCTTCTCTATCTCCATAAATATCCGCCGGACCACCGGGGGCACAGATGGAAATATATGTTTTGGCTGAAATTGGAGTTTTTTGTGACCAGATTCTTCCTTCTACAAGCTCATCACCTTTGCCTTCTGCCACCATTTTCCGGGCTCTTTCAAGGTAATCTACATGATTTGCATCAGCCTCTCCCCAGTGAACCATGTCGGTTGGTGCGATCAGTATGGCAGCACTTATCTCACTTTGAACTTTATTTATCAGATAATTAACTACTTTGATACATCCAAGTGAATGTCCCTGCAATATTATTTTTGTTTTACCCAGTGATTTCAAATATTCTATAGCACCTGCAATATCATGAATACTTTCTTCAATCAGTTCAAAACAACTTCCTGATTGCTTCGATCCATCCCCCTGTCTAAAATCTGTCATAACGCCCCTGCCTCTATTATCAAAGCTAAAAAAAGTCAGAGAATGTTTAGTGTACATCTCACGCAGATTGTCTAAGAAATAATTTTCATACCCATTACCGGACATTCCATGCATATGCAAAACAGCAGTGTCACCTGCAACTTCACTCAGCCAGCCCTGAAGTTCAACAGTATCAGTAGCTTTAAAACGAACAAATGTTAGATTCATACTCAGATTATACAGAATTTATTTACCAATATCTGTTTTCTTCCTTAGCAAAAACTCCTGTTGGATATCTGGCATCACCTTCTACCATGTAGTTGAGCATAAATGGCAGCTCTTCTTTAGCTTGTTTTTCCACAGGAAGTGCTTCAAATTTTAACATTGTAAAAGCCGGGATCAGATCACCAAATCTGACTACTTTTAAAACTTTGGCATTCCGGGGAATCTCCAGACCTTTGCAAACATACAAGACATTTTCCCGACCAATTTTCGGGCAATTGCTTTGCATATTAAAGATTATATTATCCAGACTTTTGACCCGGTCCCATTGCTGCACTGAAGTAGGAATGATTTCGGCTCTACTCAAAAAATCCTGAGGCGGTATTTGTTTGCGGTAAAGAAAATGAATATAAGGACTGACAGGCATTACCACTTTGTCGTAGTTACCTTTCTCCTGCCAGACATATTCCACCATCTCCTGATAACCCTGATCGGATCCATAAGGCTGGTGTACTGCTTTAACTTTGAAAAAGTTGACCAGAAAAAATGAAAAGAAATACAAATAGCCCCCCACTATTAAAAATATTACCAGGTGTTTGAGATATCCTTTATTTTTTATATTATCCAGCAAAAAACTAAGTCCGATTGCAACAGTAATGACAAATCCAGCTAAACCAATCACCTGCCTTTGAGCACTTGGAGTTTCGATTGACGCTGCAGCAGGCAGTGGACTTGCCAGCAAAATAAACAATAAAATCATTCGGGGAAAAGTCGGTTTAGTTATAAACAGGGCTAAACCTATCAGCAAAAACAATCCATCCAAGACATACAACACACCCATATTTGGCACCGAGTTTAGTTGAACGATATCTCCTTGTATAAACAGATAGTTAGGCGAAAAATGGGACAAATATCTTCCTCCAATCTCCCACCCCAGCAAAGTCAGTTTATTAAAAAATATCCGGGTCACAATTGGTGGTACCGGATCTCCCAATCCCATCTCTCTGGCAGTTTCTGTCATTAATTTTTCTCTTCCGGCACTATTATTAAAAACAGACAATCCTTCTGCCCTAGCCCGGCTTTCCCAAGGAATCAAAGAAGCTCCTGTCAGTACAATTATCATAACTCCAAAAACCAGCAATTTTTTCCAGACAGGTGAAAAGTCCTTAGCCTTTCGGTTAAATATTATGTACAGAGAGAGAAGCCCTAAAAAGCCTGGAATAAACACTCTGGCGGACTGATGAGTAAAGATAGCAATCAAAAAAAATAAACCAGCTATTGCCAGGTTTTTAACTATTCTTTTATGATCCAGCAAACCTGAAACAACAAAATAAATCCCCGTAGTGGCTAAAAACAATGCAACATTGGAAAGTGAAGCAGTTCTGGAATAAATCAAACTCCAAGGTGAGATAGCTGTAAATAAAGCTGCTATCAAAGCTGTTCTGCGTTCATTAGTTAGTAATTCTGTTAATTTATAAATAACTCCTATTAAAAGAACACCCGACAAAGCCGATAAAAATCGGGTCATAAAATCGTTCATCCCAAAAATAGCTACAAAAGGAGCACTTAGATAGTTGTAAACCGGGTATTTATAGTCACCTGCGGAGGGAAAATATAGCGGAAAAGAGTTACCAAATTCATCTGTCCCAAAATGAGCAATGCTCCAGGAATTATAACCATGAGCAGCCTCATCACCATTGATCGGAAAAGGCAACGAACCGAGATAGACAAAACGAAGAAGAAAACCCAGAATAAAAATTGCGATAAGAGGAAACCACCAGTTAATCTTCACTCAACAATTATACACAACCCCGTCATTCCCCTGAAAAGGGGAATCTAAACGTTAGGATTAAACCATCTATTTGGAAAATTATAGTTATGGATCCCCGCGTTCGCGAGGATGACGTGAAGACTATCCTCCGGCTGACACAGCTGACATATTGGCTTTACCACCACCTGTACCACCTTCGACTGCGGCATCAATATTAATAGCTGGTCCTTGCGACTCTGCCATCTGCATATCTTTAACCTGTTTTTCCTGATTTTTCTTAGCTTCTTCAGCTTTTTTGGCTACCTCAAAGGCAGTATACACATTTACTTCTTCACTTGAAGCATTTCGGGTATTACCCATATAAGCATTCATATCCTGAGCTCCCATTCCACCCAGACCTAAACGAACTAAGACTTTAGCCACTGTATTTTGAACAGATCCGCGAGCTTCAGCCATGGTTTTTTCCAGTCTACTGTAAAAAGCCGCTTTTTCAGCTCCCTGTTCTTTTTTCTTTTGTGCAGCTTTCTGTTCAGCTTCAGTTTTTGGTTTTTCCTGTTTCACAGCTGTCATAAAGACATCTTTAAATCCACCAAATAATCCTTTAAAAAGCCCCATCACAGTACCTGCACCTTTTTTCGTCCATTTTCCAAAATCAACATAAGAAGTAATTTCAGCCAAAGATGAAGGAGCATTATTTAAAGCTGATTCAGTCGCAGAATCTTTGACATTATTTGTTTTGTTTTCTGTGGCTTCTATTTTTGGTTGATTAAAGTTACTTATTTCTTTCAGATTTCCAATCAAAAATTCGTTTTTTTCAGCTTTAGTCTCACTTTCATTTGAGCTAACAGCTTCATAACTATTAAATTCCTCAGCTTTAAAAACCCGTTCGCCAATTTCCGAATGGGACGGAATAGGTTGTTCATTTTTACCCAGCAGTTTTCTTAAATCATCTTTATACTGCTCAGACAACTGAACCTGATAAGCCCTGACTTCTTCAAATGAACCAAACTGTTTATACTCAGGTTCTTGCTCCCCGGTATCTTCCTGCTCAAAATTCCCAGGCTCAACTTCCCCGTTCTCACGGTTTTGCTGGGTACGTCTTCTGATCTCATCTCCGGATAATTGTTGATACGGAACCATTGCCATAATTAAGGCTAATTATATCATACTTGAGCCTAAAAATACAGTACTATAGGTTTAAATGATGAGCTTTAAACAGAGATTATTATTAAGAAATTTCTTTTTTAGCCTCATTCTGTTACAATTTGTCACGTAAGCCCGAGTGGGCTTGAATGTCTCTAATGACATTCAAGCGAGTTATATTCATCTATCGGCGTAAGCCGAAATTTTAAATACATATAACTCAGGGGAAATGCGGATCTTCGACATTTCACCTCACAAGGACAAGCCCGAGTGGTGAAATGGTATACACGATAGTTTTAGGAACTATTGCTTTACGGCGTGGAGGTTCGAGTCCTCTCTCGGGCACAATCAGATCAGATCTGATAAGATCAGAACAATCTGAATTTAGGGCAAGGTGTGGAGGTGTTGAAGATGATCATTCATCTCGAGACATTCTAGGTTTTATAGCCAGGTTGATTGCTTGTCAAATATAAACTTAACAGCTTTAATATGAACTATTTCGGCCAGCATTTGTATTGTGCTGGAATAACTAATTCATTCGCTGTATCCTCTATAATTCGGCCCTTTTGACTACAATTCCACTCATTTCCTTTTTTTGGATAATTCTTTAAAGCTGACAGAGGTTTTGGATTAATCAAAGATAAAGCAATCTGCTTAATTATCGATTGATTTTTATCATATTCTTGAGCATTTGCAGCACCTTGTACTACTTTATCTAAAGATTTTGGACTGTTTTTCCACATACTTTCCATATAAAAATCTAACAACAAACAATCGGAAGTTTCAGGGTATTCTACACTAATATCCGCACAGTCTTGAGACTGATATAAAGCTACTTTTGGACCAAACTCCCGATAATCTGGATGAAACATACTAAGAAATGAATAGATAAAAATGCCCGCAATTACAAAAAAAATAATAATCGGCACACTTAAAAAAAGCACAATACTGTGAACAAAGGGATCTTTTTTCAACCAGATTAAAAAACGTTTCATAATTTTATTTAAATCTTTTAATAGCATTAATGTGAGCCCTGGATTCTAAAGCATCATTTAAAGGCTCAAGTTCCACTTTTTTATCATATCTCACCTCTAAAGCTTTCTTGATCAGCCAATCAGCTAAAACCGGGTTTTTTGGCAAAAGTGAACCGTGCATATAGCAACCAATAGCATTTTTATACATGCATCCTTCAGTCTGATCGTCCCCATTATTACCAAATCCAGCCTCAACTTTACCAAAAGGCATCGAGCCTTTTTTTAGCCTCGTTTTTCCTGAATGATTTTCAAATCCCACCAAGTCTCCAAACATTGAAGAAATCACTATATTACCGATCATTCGATCATGAGAAGCCTCTGTATACGCATTAAAAACACCAATTCCTTCCAATTTTGGAGCATCAAACGGTGCGTAATAATCCCCTAAAAGTTGGTATCCACCACATATAGATAAAAGTGGTACCCCTCTTTCAACATCAGATTTAATGATTTTTCCTTTACCACTTTTAATCAGATCTTTAGACACATCAATTTGCGACTGATCCTGACCTCCACCAAAAAAATATAGATCAATCTGTTTCGCTTTCAGAGTGTCCCCAATCGAAATTGGCTTCACTTCAACATCAATCCCCCGCCAGGCGCCTCGTTTTTGCAGCGCCGTAATATTTCCGGTATCACCGTAAATATTCATCAGATCAGCATATAAGTATCCAATTGTTAATTTCATAGTTTATATAAATAAAGAATTCCTTCGACTTCGCTCAGGAAGTAATATTTTTGCTGAGCGAGGAACGAGTCGAAGCATTACATTAATTCTCCTTCCAGTAATGTTTCTTAATTTTCTTATGTTCCAACAGCTTCTGCAATTCTAATAAAGCCGTATATGTGGGCAATATATAAACTTTCCCTTGAGCAGCCTTAAATGATTCCTCAAACGCTTTATCTATATTTTGCTCAACAATTATTCTGTCCTCCTCAAAACCGGCATATTTCACCCGCAGTGCCAGATCATACGCTCTGGAACCACTACAAATTATCTTAAATCCTGTATCCTGATTCTTAAATCTCTCAAATTCAGCATCCCAGATCCAGGAAACATCAGTCCCATCAGCAAAATTATCATTTAAAGCCATCAGTAAAACATCTTTGCTGTTAATCTCCTCACGGATAGTTTCAAAAACACTGGTTGCACCCACCGGATTTTTAATAAGCAATATGTATCCAGTCTGTCCTTTATAATTAATCTCTTCAACTCTGCCAAAAGCATTTTTAAAATCAATCAGATCAAAGATTTTTTTGTCTTGAGGCATATTAAGGCTTCTGTAAACACTAGCTGCAGCTAAAAAGTTGTAAACCTGGTAAAGACCAGGCAAAGGCAGTTTGACAGGGAGGGACATTTCAGGAGTTTTTAGCTTGAAACTACTGCCTGCAATCCCATTTAAGCTGATATCCTCAGCCTGCATAGTCAGAGAATGTTCAGTTTTTTTGGTAGCTTTCTCCCCCACTATTTTTTCTCCTTTAATTCCAAAATATTCCACTTTACATGCATCCGGTGAAGTTAAACCAGCGGTACCAGTATCATCTCCATTTATCAGCAAAACACAGGTTTTATTCAGTCCATCAAGTGTATTCTGCCATTTTCTAACTACACTATCTACTTCACCATATCTATCCAACTGATCCCTAAAAGCATTTAAAAACACAATCACATCTGGTTTTAATTTAGAGGCCAGAGTATTAAATGCAGCTTCATCAACTTCCCAGATCCCAACATCTATATTTTTGATCTGTCCCCAAAATGAAGCCTTAGCCAACAAAGCAGAGGCGATTCCTCTTTCCAGATTGGAACCTGTTCCATTTCTGATAGTTTTGATTCCCTGTTTGGTTAAAAAATGATGCAGCAATCGTGCAGTAGTTGTTTTTCCATTTGTTCCGGTGACAATAATATTAGTTGGTATTTGAGAAGCCAGTCTTTGAATAAGCAAAGGATCAGCTTTAAGAGCATAGAGTCCAGGAGCAGCGCTTCCTCCTCCAGCTTTCAAAAATTTAGTTAAAAAAGAGATTAATTTTCCGATTAAAAGAGCCAAAAATGATTTAATCATTAGCAACATTGTAGCCAAAAGGAAGCTGAATAACCAGTTCACAATCGTCATTCCCCTGAAAAGGGGAATCTAATGCGAAGCATCAAGCTCTGCTTATTCGCTAGGAACTAACTGAGCAAAAATAACCATCTATACTGAAAATTTATGGGAATGGATCCCCGCTTTCGCGGGGATGACGGCTATAACTAACCATCATTAACTTAGTTTAAAACAAAAGCCAACTGTCCGGACTGACCAGCAACTTGTGGCTGTAAGAAAGCATCAGAGATATCTGTACTTCTGTTAGCTTTATGAGTAATAGCAAACTGTTCAATATCAGCCATAAAATGGGCAACATGTCCACCCCAAGCCTGAGATGAAGCGTAACGTTTGTTCATCTGCTGAGGTGTCAAAAGTCCACGGGCAATATAATCCTCTTTTAAGCCTTTATTAAGTGTATAAATACCATCTTTCCATGATTCAAATCCCAGAGCCTGAGTTCCGTAAACTCCCCAACCCCAAGCGTTATAGGAAGTATAAAGCGGATCATGACCACCAGGAATTCTTTTACCAAAAGTAGATTCAGTACCAGCAATAGCCGGAACCAGTCTCCAGTCGACATCGTACATATCAGCTGCATCAATAAAGTCCTGTGCATGTACAGCCAAAGGTGAATTGTGTTTATCAAGATAATCTTTCAGGATCTGAGCACGAGGATCCAGTGGTTTGGCATTTACAACCATCACCTGTTCTTCCACGTATTTCTCACCCTGAGCTTTAACACCTTGTGAAGGTATCAAACTAAATAAAGGAAAAGATAGGGCAACGAATAAATATAAAGCCCTTTTTGCTATAAAACCAAAAGAGTTGTTTTGCATATTTTTGTTTTCCTGCGAAAGAAATCTTTCGTAGAAAAACCCTGATGTACGATTGCTCATACTGCAGGATATGTTGTATATTATAGCTTATAGTAGTATAAATAGCAAGTTTATAGGATAGTAAAGAATTTCTAATTTACCTAATTTCTAATTACTAAACAATATCTAAATTATAATTTAGTAATTTGGATTTGGGATTTGTTTAGGTTAATTAGAAGTTAGAGTAATTAGAAATTTTTCTCGGGGTTTATGAGGCTAAAATAAGCTCAGCCAGCTTATCTGCGTCATGTCTTAAAAGATGTTCATTTGGGAAGTATTCAGCCAGTGATCCACTGAGAATTTGAGCCTGTGGGGCAAGTTTTTTGCACTCTTCTTCATTAATTTCTACCGGTTTTTGCCCTTCCTGCTGGTAAATCTCAATTACTTCCTCAGATAACTGTTTGGTATTCACCAGAATAAAATCCAGTTTTTCAGCATTCCCCAGGTATCTGACAAACTCTTTAACATGATCTGAAGCTGAATGAAAAGCGCTGGTTTGGCCTCTTTCAGTCATCACATTGACTATAAAATAAACTTTAGCTTTGGACTCATTAATAGCCTCTCTGATCCCCGGAACCAGCAAATGTGGCAATATACTACCATATAAAGAACCCATTGAAAAAACAATTTTATCGGCTTCCCTGATCGCATCCAGCACTGCCGGATTGGCTTTAGCCGGAGATTCAAAGAATATGCTGGTAATTCTGTCATCTGCAGAATAACCCTCTTTTTTCCACATATGGTCAATATCTTCTTCATTTTCTAGCTCCATTCCCCCCGCTGTTTTTGACATCAAAGTCAATTTATTGGTACTTACCAGTCTAATATGACTTTTAACTCCAAAAAGAATACTAGCCGCATCCATGCCTGACATTTGGCCAGCATTCGCTTTCTCCAGTCTGGCAATGATTAGATTGCCCACTGCCTGACCTTCCAGACTCCCCATTCCTTCCAATCGATCTTCAAACAGCTGCAAGGCCACTTCACGCTGAGTATCATCTTCCATCAAAGCAATCAGACACCTTCTCGCATCACCCGGAGGCAAAATACCCAGTTCAGTCCGAAGCCTGCCAGAAGATCCCCCACTATCCCA
>CAYUPO010000027.1:0-4950 GCA_964446685.1 uncultured Gammaproteobacteria bacterium
TCAGGCTGTAGGTCGGACTAAACGGATAAAGACCATATAAAATAGTATGAAACCTTAGATTTTCTTCTGCGGTTAAGTTTTGGTCAAGGGAGGGGTTTTGGAAGATAATGCCGACATTCTGTCTGACATCACTTGACCTTTTTTCTGTATCAAATCCGGCGATTGTGATGGATCCGGAAGTCTTCGACAGTGTGGTTGTCAGAATGGAGATAGTAGTAGTTTTTCCAGCACCATTGGGGCCTAAAAAACAAAAAAATTCACCATTTTTGACATCAAAAGAGATATCATCGACTGCGTTAGTGGTAGCTTTTTTGTACCGCTTAACCAAATTCTGGACCTGAATGACAGATTGAGCCATAGAGGTTACTTTAACAGATTTTCGGATAAATTGGGAGAGTTATTGCAATAATCTTACATAATCTTTCTAAACCCTTAACTTTAGATGCTTACACTAAATATTAATCAGGGTGAGGGTAAGTAATATCACCCGGATGCAATCAGGAAAAACACTTTTTACCCAAATTTCTATTAGCATCTAGGACTTACCCTTCAACTGATTTTTCTTATGAATAATTCTTCTAAAACTGTTAATGAATTTAATCTTATTCTCGCTTTAATTGGAATGACTGTATTTGTGATGGGTTTGTTTAATAAAAAAACCAGAAATATGGCTGTAAAAGTGCTTCATTTTGGTGGCGGAATGATTGCTGATCATCTGGCAAAGAAATATTTGCCTGTAAATGGGTATAGACTAGCTAAAGTTGTTACAAATTATATGCCACTTCAGGGATCAAAGGGTGGAAAAGCTTCAAAAAGAACTTTTAAAAATAATAAAATAACAAAAGCTACACATAAAGGTAGTTTCTGAAACCCTTCAACAAGTTCAGGGTCCTGAGTTTATCGAAGGACTATTTCAGAATGACAGACGGGATAATTTCAATATTACCCTAATTTTTCCCGTTGTGTTTTTAAGAAAAGAAACCATTCCTCAAAAAAAGCAAAAATCACTTTAAATGGTGTTTCAATAAACAGGTCGAAGAAAAACAGGATAATATTTATCTTAGAAATATTCTCAGTCAGCTGTCTGCCAAAATGAATAAAAGGCATAAACAAAAAATCAAATAAAACTGAGAAAAGATCCTGTTTATTATCATTTATGGTATACATATGAGCTGTCTGATAAATACGGTAGGAGATAAAAGAAACTATTGATAAAAAGAAGATAAATATTCCTCTGCTGATGATAGTAAATTCAAGTAAATGAAGAACATAATTTATTGCAGCAATAAATAAAACTAATGCTGTAAACCAAAGCAGCATAAACATGCCATATAAAACTGTGTTATTTTTCTTGGAGTATCTTCTGAAATTGGCAGAGTTTACTTTTTCTGGGTTGAACAAAACATTGTCTATCCGCTCATAGATTTTATTGGAATTGGTCTTATTTGGGGTGTGAATCAATAGTCCGGCAAAGACCATCAGAATTGGGGGAATAAGGGTATTTAAGGCGATAGAATTCCAGAGGACCCGGCCGTAATAATATTTTTCAAAAGTTCCCTCAATGGCTAAAGCGAAGACGGCTTTGGTAATCAAAATAAAAATAACACCCCGGATAATTGCAGTGTGAACTTTGGTTTTGATCCGTTTGTACTGAGCGGTACATTCAGTGATAATAGCTAATTTAAAATTTTCTTTATTTTCCAGTAGATCCATATTGTGACCACGGTTTTTTTTGAAAACATCCCACATAATAAAAAAGGGGATAGTTTCTTTTTTCATAAATGTATAAATTTGTGAAGCCAAAGGATAGGTCAGCTGAAACTCAATCTGCTTGTAACCTTTCATAAAATTTTCAGCAATTTTATCTTTGTTTTCAGTGTTTAAAACTCCAAAAAGTTGTTTAAAAAGGTGATATCTCAAAATCGGTAAATCCTGTTTGCCAAAAGTTCTTCTGACTGCAATAAAAACCTGCGCATCTCTTGTCTCTTCAGTATCATCAACGATCTGGATTTTTTCCCGGTAAAGTTGAAACATGAAATTAATAATTACTTCTTTATCTTTACTGGGACTTAGTATATTTTCGATTTCAGATGATAAAAGTTCTAAAATAAATTCACTGAGTTTGGTACGATTGACTTTGTGTTTGGAACGGATTGCTTCTTCCAGTGAAAAGTGAAGATCAATTGTTTTGGAGATTTTATCTACTAAAGACTCCGGAACTGATGAATCTGGAAAGTAGCGTGCCCAAACCAGTTCTCTGACTAATGGTTCAGCGATCACATCTTTTCGTCCACCTAGCATTAGTCTTCTTTTTAAGATTCTTTCAATCGAAGCTCTGAGGATAACATCATCTTCTCTGTAATCCATGGCATTACGGATTTTTTCATACCAGGTGGCTACTTCTGAAACAACTGGATTGACAGATATTTTAGGATCGGATGTCTTTATAATTGCTTCATCGAAATGTCTGATCAGATAATTGGTAAAACGGTTTAGATGCAGTTTGTTGTCCATGACCTATATTATAATTGATTAGCTTCAATATGTGAGTACCCAGCTTCAGGAAGATTTTTTTGAATAGTGTAGAATATAAATATGTTAAATCTAAAAAGTTCTGAATTTAAAATACTCTTAATTGGGATATTGTTGGGAATAATATTAACATTTTTAACCCTAAAAATTCTCAACATTCCTTTGATGATGGAAGATTTAGCAATGGATGAAGATGGTACTTCGATTTATGATGAAGTTGATATTTATGCGACAGATAGTGCTGATTTAGAGCCTTTTTAGCAATGTATGTGGGTATACGGTGACTGCCACACTGGTAAAAAATCAAATTAGTTTCTCCTAAGTGATACAATTATTTAATGGTTGATTTGGTCAAACCAGGTAAACAATATCACTCCAGTTACCTAAAAGCATTAACAGAATTTGCTAAAGAAAATCGCAGTTTAGAATACCGTGGACTTCAGGAAGGTGAAGAGTTTGAGGATTATTTAGAAAGAGTTGAAAAATTTCCGGAGGGTATTGGACTACCGGATGGATTTGTTCCTGAGACTGTTTTATGGTTGGTCGATCAGGATGAGTTTATTGGAGAAGCTTCTATCCGGCATGTTTTAAATTATTCCCTGTTGCGTGTTGGTGGACATATTGGATATCTGATAAGGCCTTCAAAAAGAAAAAAAGGGTATGGTACTAAGATATTAAAATTATCCCTAAAAGTAGCTAAATCTTTGGGCATTAAAAAAGCATTATTAACCTGTGATGAAACTAATATCGGATCTGCCAAAATAATCGAAAAAAATGGTGGCATTTTAGAAGACGCCACAGATATGGGACAAGGATTACCAAGAAAATTGCGTTACTGGATTAAACTGGAGAATTAAATGAATTTAAGCGAAGCCGTTGTGTTTTTGGATCATTTCTTTGATCTTTTTTAGTTTTTCAGTTGTTTTATCTTTTCCGGCTTCAACACTGATCTGAAGCATTTTTTCAGTATACATTTTCCATTCTTCAGCGGTGATTTTGTCAGTCAGAGTGATTACATTTTGCTGACTTAAGCCATCTTTCCAGCATAAAACTTTAACAACTATCTTATGCCAGGCTTCTCTTAATTCGGCTTTTTCATCAGAGGCTTTTTTGGAATTTGTAGGGGTTGGATCACTAATCATTTTGTTCTAAATCTTTGGGTAGTATAACACTTATGAGGGGAAAAGGCAAAACTAAGCATCTTCTAACTTAAAAATTGTCATCTCGAGCGAGGAGCGAGAGATCTCTAGTTTAAAACCAAGTTTATTCCTGTCGAGTCTTGAGATTTCTCACGATGTTCGAAATGACAATAGAAGGTTTGAAGGTATCTCGGGATAATAATTAACTGATTAACTGATTAACTGATTAACTGATTAACTGATTTTATTGGTGTGTTAAAATTGATGGATGGAAATTTTGATTCTTGATCAGAGTGGTAATGCGGTCCCCAAAATATTAAATTCCAGTCATTTAAAACAGATTAAATTAGTTGATGCCCAAGCAAAAGTTACTGTTGCATCACAAGGATCTGAGGAGGCAAAGAAAATGCTTCAAACAGCAGAAATTGTGATTGGTCAGGCCAACGATATTACTTATTTAACGGAAGCTCCAAAGCTGAAATGGTTGCATATTACTTCAGCCGGAGCAAATACTTTGTCTCAGGAAATGATCGATTCAGATGTTTTGGTTACAAATTCCTCAGGAGTCCATCCGATTCCTATCTCAGAACATGTTTTGGGATTGATGTTGATGTTAGTCAGAGGATTGCACAAAGCTGTAAAAATTCAATATACCCAAAAAAAGTGGGTCAGAAATATTAATATTTATCAGCCGGGAGAATTGGCAGGCAAGAAACTGCTAATTGTGGGAATGGGTAGGATAGGAGAAAGGGTAGCTCTTTTGGGGGAAGCATTTGAGATGAATGTTGTGGGGGTAGTTAGAAATCCGGAGAAACATCAGGGAAAATTTACTGTAGTGAGCGTTAAAGAAATGGATAAAGAGTTGAAAAATAGTGATTTTGTAGTAAATTGTCTACCACTAACACCTGAAACCAAAAATATCTTTGATAAAAACAGATTGAGTAAATTTAAATCTAATAGTTTTTTTGTCAATATTGGCAGAGGTGAGTCAGTGGATGAAGTGGCTTTAATTGAAGCATTAAAAAATGGAAAAATTAAAGGGGCAGGACTTGATGTATTTGCAACTGAGCCACTACCGGAAAGCAGCCCTTTATGGGAGATGGAGAATGTGATCATCACCCCTCATTATTCAGGAGCAAATCCGCATTATTTTGATCGGGTAATAACTATTTTTTGTGAAAATTTAAAAGCATATATAAAAAAGAAAACACTTCCGCAGTTAGTGGATAAGAAACTGGGATACTGAATAATTAATATCTAATATCTAATATCTAATATC
>CAYUPO010000027.1:5050-6689 GCA_964446685.1 uncultured Gammaproteobacteria bacterium
GGATAAGAAACTGGGATACTGAATAATTAATATCTAATATCTAATATCTAATATCTAATATCTAATATCTAATATCAAATTTCCAAACTTATTTATAGGGTATTGGTACTTATTTTTATTCATTAGAGTATAATGGCTGCATGGCTTTGTCTGGCGAAGAAAAACGATTTTTAATAGTTAGTATTATCCCCCAAAAATTATCAGATGAAAAAGCTTTTCTGAATGTTCAGGAAGTAATTGCTCTGATTGAGTCATATAACGGTGAAGTAATCGATATTGTGCTGCAAAAAAGAGAAGTTAACTCACAGGGTAGTTATATTGGGTCGGGAAAAATTGATGAAATCGGAGCACTGGTTGCTGAAAAAAATATTGATGTAGTGGTATTAAATGGAGTTGTTAAACCAGCTCAGATTTTTCATCTTCAGACTATCTGGGAAAAACATCTCTACGGTGTGCAGGTGTGGGACAAAGTGGATCTGATTTTAAAAATCTTTTCACAGCATGCACAAGCCGGAGAGGCTAAATTTCAGATTGAACTTGCCACAATGCAACATATGGGTCCGCGAATTTATGGTATGGGTGATGAGATGTCCAGACAGGGAGGGTTGGTTGGAACCCGTGGTATTGGTGAAACAAATACTGAAAGGATGAAACGTCATTTTAGGGGACAGATCCGAAAAGTGAAAGATGATCTGGAGAAACTGACTAAAAGCCGGGAAATGCAGCTGGAAAACAGAAATAAACTGGGACTTAAAACTGCTTCGATCATTGGATATACCAATGCCGGCAAATCCTCACTTTTTAATACATTAACCGGTAAAAACAGGCAGGTGAAGGATGCATTGTTTGTAACACTTGATACCGGAACCGGCAAAATGAAGATCGCTCATGAACCATACGACGTCTTAGTTTCTGACACCATCGGATTTATCCGTGATCTGCCTCCGCAGCTGGTACAGGCTTTTAAATCGACTTTACTGGAATCAATTCATGCTGATTTATTACTGGAGGTAATTGATGTCAGTGATGTGGATATGGAGCGTAAGCTGTTGGAAGTAAATAAGATTTTAAGAGGAATGAAAATAGAACAAAAAAACCGAATCTATATTTTTAACAAGATTGATAAGATGAAAGGTAAAGATTTTGACAAAGCAGCACTTTTAGAAAAATACGAAGCCTTCCAGCCTCAATTTATCTCCACTAAAACAGGTGAAGGCATCCGCGAATTAGTTAAAAAAATAGGCGATCTTTTAGTTTAGCTTCACATCAAATTCTTAGTAAAGTAATTAATTCTAGATCTCAAGCTCAATTTACGCTATAATTACCCAGGAAGTTTTGAATTTATATATTGGAATTTTGGATCTCTCGACTTTGCTCGAGACAGGTTTGTTTCGGATTTAGAAATTAGAGTTTAGAATTTTTCATATATGGTGGTCGTAGCTCAATGGGCTTAAATGTCTAAACGACATTTAAGCGGGTGAAATACATTTTACCTGCGAAGCAGGACTATAATAAAAATCACCCAGGAAGAGCATCCTAAAGATTACTTTAGGTTTTGTATTGGTTTAATAGCAGTTATTTTATATGGTGGTCGTAGCTCAATGGTAGAGCACTGGTTTGTGGTACCAGCGGTTGCGGG
>CAYUPO010000027.1:6789-11869 GCA_964446685.1 uncultured Gammaproteobacteria bacterium
ATGGTGGTCGTAGCTCAATGGTAGAGCACTGGTTTGTGGTACCAGCGGTTGCGGGTTCGAATCCCGTCGATCACCCATTCGACTCACTCCGTTCGCTCATGGCTATAGCCGGCGAGGTGAATGTCCTGAGCGACTGTTAAGGAGTCGAAGGACTCCTAAGAAATTCTGCCTTCCAAACTTACACACTGATGGATTATTGTGTTTATATTATGCAAGATGAATTTGGCCATCTGTATATTGGCCAATCTGGTGTTTTAGAAAAGAGAGAATACCAACACATCCACAAAGCTGTTAAATCTGCAAAATACATTAAAGACAACGGCAATTTTAAACTAGTTTACAAAGAAGAATATGACACCTTGCTACAAGCTATGAGAAGAGAAAAGCAGTTAAAAAGATGGACAAAAGCCAAAAAACAAGCACTAATTGCAGGAAATATCGATAAACTTAAGATATTAAGTAAACGAAGAAAAAACTCCTAAATAGTCGCCGTTGAAGACCCCAAGGATTTTAGCTTCAATTTTTAGTACTACTGTGGGGTTTATTGAACCAAACTCTTAACAAATTAATTAATTTGGACACTATTTAGTAAGGACTGAAATTCAGTATCTGACAGATACCCTAATTGCCCTGTGCCTCTGTTGTATTTTATAAGCAAAGGTAAATCTTCAATAAATATCATTTGTTTATCTTTATAGTGCTTGGCTTGTTTGCCATTAATTGTTAAATTCTCAAAGTTTGTATCAGTTGGCCTATCTTTAATATCCCATCTACCTATAGTCAAAACAGGAAAGTCATTGACCTGTCCTTTAGGGCGATATTCCATAATAACTTGAATAGTTCCTCCAACTCTCTCAATTCTCATTGAGTAATCAGAGATTTGCGGTTTGTTCACAATAACTCTTGAGAGGATGTCTTCAGATTGAGAATTAGGCTTCAATGATGAATTTGCTGGAGACTTTTCTGTAGTTTCTTTAAAATTTTCAGAAGATACTTGGTCAACTTTTGAAATACTTGGATTTTTCTTGTAAACAAAGTAGCCAGCTAATAAGAGAACTAATACCAAAATTAAACCAATTATTTTAAGCATTAAATAAACAGTATCATAATTATTAAGCAAAGTAGAAGAAGGTATTCCTTAATTTGGATATTTCTTTGACAATAGTTTCTAGATACTCATCATTGAGGATCTTTTTATCCTATAGTTTGATTTTAAGCTATAATCAGGTATAATTCCGATGTGGAAAGATTTAATCGATATAAAAAAGTAACTCTTAGACCTTTAGATAGTGTTTGTAAGGTTGTGAACAAACTGCCTTTTGGTGGAAAATTAATAATTACGTCAACTGTTATAGAGGGTTTAAAAGAAAAAGATATTTATAGTAAAGAGGTCACATTAACTAATGCTTTGGGACTGTTAGGGGTATTCTCTGTAGCTCATTTCTATCAGGGAATTATAGGAGTTGAAGCTTTTCAAAAACTTCTTGCTCATAATTATTCAGTTGATGATCCATCTTTTTACATTCGTGGTGGAATAGATATTGCCTATGCATCTGGAAATTTTGCGATTTCATTGAGTCAAGCAAGATTATTAACAAGAATAGCTCCAACTTTTGGATCAAACACTAGAAAAATTATTGAAAATCATAGTGTAAAGCCAGTACATGAATTAGCAATGACTGATGGAACTAATATCTTGCAAGAACCTCCAAAAACTCAGACTCTGTCAAAAAAAGATTTACCACGTATCATGTTTAAGGGAATTAACAATTCATTCCAGGTTTGGAAGTACTATTCTCCAGTTGAAACAATGGTAATGATGGGAGCCACTGTAGGTGCTCAAACTTTATTTAATTATGTAAGATAACCGAATATTTCATAATATTTGTTTTATACTCCTAAATAAATAGGATAAATTTCCTTCAAATTATTAATTTGTTTAATTAGTGATTCTAGATACTCATCATTGAGCTCCAAGTTTTTTAGACACAAAAAATTACTAATCACAATGATATTTAGAATCGGTATTCCTTGCTGGATTTGAAGAGCTCAGTCTTTTAATTTATTCTTTTCGGAGAGAACGAAAAAATTCTCCAATAACAGTTACAAAAAGACCAATAAAAACGCATATGCAAATAAGGATTGGCCATATATTAGAACTCCCTGTAGCAAATGTTAAAACTACTGATATTGTTAATGGAAGAAATAGCGTATAAGCCAGTATAGGTGTTCCACCAATAAAAGATATGCCGACGAATTGAATTACAAAAAGGATTGCTGCAAGTAATACTACTCTGAGAATGGGTTTAGACTTCTTCTTCATAAATTCCCTTAACTATAAAAATTATACATGCTCTTAAAATTTACCGTCAATCATAAATACTTGAATTGGAAATACTTTTCTTAAATGGAATATTTCTTTAATAATGGATTAGATACTCATCATTAAGGACTCCAAGTAATTTTAGCCTCAAAAACATTCTACCCTTAATCATATTTAGAACCAATTAGTAATTTAGATCTTTTTTAATAATTCCATTATTTCTTATTAACTCTCCAAGATATATGTAATTTCTATCATATCTTCCATTAATATAAATTTGCTCATATTCACAAATACCTAGTTGTTCTTTTACAGTGAAATATTCCATATAGGGAGGCGCAAATATGACAATATTTGAAGTAATATATTTTCTAATATTTGTGACAATTTCTTGCAAATCTGGATTCTTGTCTAAAACATTACTACCATCAGGAAGTTCTTTTGAAACCCAATAAGGAATATCATAAATTACAACATCAGCCTCAAAGCTTTTTAGTAGGTTTTCATCTGAGATGTCACTTTGAATTAAAGAAATCTTATTTATTACACCTGCATCTTGTAGATTTTTTTCACAATCTTCTAAGACTTTAGTATCAATATCTACTCCAATTAATTTATTAAAGTTGGGAGATAAGGCTTCTAAAGTAATTCCCAAAGCGCAGCATAGTTCTAATAAAGTATTTCCATTTAATCTTGATGCTAAATATTTTGCAGCTATTGGGTAGTTTGAAAGATACAGAATGTATTGATCACCTTGTATATTATTTCTGTAACCTCTTTTTGATATTATTTGCTCTTTTGTATCTGTAATTGCCATACTCAGACTATAGCAAAACAACCTTTCAAATACATCATTTGTCTAATTAAAGAGTCTAGATACTCATGATTGAGGATCCAAAAGATTTTTGAGGCTATTTTTTGATACCACTGATGGGATTATTGAACCCTTAAAATGTTAGTTAGGTGTAATTGATTCAAGTATTTTTCTTTCGATACTATTTCTGTCGTTAATTAATTTCCCTCTGCCTTGAATTAAAACTTTGCGGTTTGAGACTATAAAATAGTAACTGCTGGCACTATTATCATAGTAGATTATGTATTCTACATTTCCTTTTACTATTTTTTGTTTATTAGAATACGGTTGGTCCCATGCTGACTGAACATATTCAGGATATTTTGGATCTTTGGCTTTAGATTCTTGCCATGATTCATAAGATCTTGTTATTGCTGCAGATCTTTTTGTATCAAGTACTTTCATATAATCTTCAGCCGACTGTGTAGTCATAATTGCTTCAGTTAGATCAATAGAATTCTTATAAATTGTCCCAGCATGAGAATAGGTTTTTTCAGCACCAGCAGGATCATAAAAGGTAGTATCAAAATAGTCGGAACGAGAAATTAACTCCCAATTATTAGGATAACGCAATGAAAATAATGAACTATTAAACACTTTTGTCTGAGACAAATAATTTGCTGAGAGATCTATTGGTGCTATTGTAGTGATTGTAGTTTGAATAAGTACTGGTTTATTAGATGATGAAGTTTGTACAGGACTCGGTAGTGATGTGGGAACTAACACAGTTGAGGATGATGGTTGTTGGGCTTTTTTAATCTCGATTTCTTTAACAAATTGAAGAGATCCAATTATTTTATTAAAGTCGTCTGATGGTTCATCTATATCCAGATAGCTTTTAATCTCAATTAATCCCAATCTATCTGTCCATTTTGGATTTATAAGAAGAGTAGTACTTCCATCGGAATTGGCAATTTTTTTAAGAGTATAGTCTTTACCTTCAATGGTGTAGTCTTTGGCCCCTGAAAGGTCACGCTTAGTTGCAGCAACTATTAATGTTTCACATTTTTCCTGGCAATCAGTCAATTTAAAATTAACTGATTTATTAAAATAGTCTTGACCAGAAAAATATTTAAGTGGGTAATTTATATCAAATTGACCACCATATTGAGTATCAAATCTAAAACCATAATTTGATGTTTGATTATTTGATGCCTGGAGGATTGTGTTTTGTGAGAAGTAGTTTTTCTTAATAAAAGCTCCTACTGCCAATACTGATATTATTAATAAAACAATAATACCTATATTTATATACCCCTTCGCATGATGCATGAGTTAATGGTACCAAATTTAATGGGTAAAATAACAATCTAGGCTTAAGTTGGGTACAAAGTAAGAAAGATTTTGATACTTGTTTCGTTAGTATTAAGTCTATCCACTCACCCAGAATCATTTTCAAAAAAAGAATTATTACCGAGTTGAAGCTTTAGGAGTTGTTGTGGGTGCCAGGGATGCGGATGCAGTAGCTGTAGGAGAAGGGCTTTCTGAGGGTGAGGGTTCAGGAGTTGGTGTTGGAGTAGGTGTGGGGGTTGGAGTTTCAATGGGTGTTGGTGAGGTCATAGAAATAATTGCTTCTTCATAATTTGGATATAAAGTGTTTATGATTATATTTTTTGATGGGCGATATAAAATTGCTTTAGTTGCATTTTTATAAATTAATATTTTATCGCCCACTTCAGCTTTGATAAAAAAAGGTCTATCTTTCAAAGGAGTCAAATCTGTAATAGTTTCGACAATCGGAAGTTCATCGGTCGGGACGACCATTAGTTTTCCAACTTTTTCTGATAGAAGAGTTGCCTCGATTTGATCTTCAGGAATAGGATTTAAATGAAAGAGTTGAGGATCAAAGCGAATAACGGATATTCCGGCATATATACCTACTGCAAAAATTATAATAAAAAGTA
>CAYUPO010000028.1:0-11342 GCA_964446685.1 uncultured Gammaproteobacteria bacterium
TTTTATTCTTGAATCATAAATCATAAATCTTGAATCCTTTTTCTTCATCTCAGGTCCAGCCACGTTCCTTCTTTAGTTTATTCCGATATTCTTTCACCCATTGTTTGTAGGCTCTGACCAAGTGATGGAGGTTTCTTTCTTCGAGCTCTTTTTGAATTACGCCCCCTGAATGTGGGTAGCGGTGCATTTTTTCTTTGGGAGAGGAAAATCCGTGCGTATAATGGCAGAGTTCATGACCGATGGTATGATCGACTATTTCCACTGGAATGGAAGGATCCTTAAACATTGAAGTAATAGTGATAATCGATTTATTCCTGGCTGGATCGTACTTGATTGAGCCTAAGCGGAACTTGGAATATCTGCCAAACTGGATAAAGATCGGATTATCCTGAGTCACATCGGAAAAATAAGTTGACCAGAGATGATCCAGGCGTGAAAGAAGCCAGATATTGTCTCTTATTGAGTGGTCAGTTCTGAGATTAGGCAATTTAAACTGAGAATCAAAGCTGGGCATGAGTAGAGGTATTTTAGTCTTCTGACAATTGTTCGTCAATCTGATGATTGATTTTCAAAAGCTCAAATCTTAAACTCATCCAATGCGATCCCCAGATAGAAAACCAAATCCTGAATTACCCCGCCCGAGTTTCATTGAGCCTCCAACCTGGCGTCAATCTTTCTCCTGTATTGGTTTGACGGTGGCTGGATTAGGTTTGGTGATCTTAACATTTATGCATTTACCTGATGCACAACAACAAGAAGCACTACTTTCTTATACCCCGACACTAAGAACAGTTCCCACAAGAACTCCAACTCCATTTCCGTTAGGGGTAACATTATCTGTAAACCATGGGACACCAACTCCCACTCCTGATCCAAGAAAGTTTAATACTCCCTCACAAATAGATCGAGCCTTCCCAGGATATTAATATTATAAGTTATCCTATATCGTAATAAATGTTTTTATCTATTGACGATGTGATACATTTAGTTATATATACTTTTTTGTACTCAAAGGTTATTTAGCCTCAAAATTTGTAGTATTACTACTTAGCAGAAGATGCCCTTGAGTGAAAGAGGATTTTTGATTAAATTACTATATTAAGAACTTTAGCAGGGATATAGATGGTTTTTCGGATAGTTTGGCCTTGGGTATATTTACTGATTTTCTCACCTTTTAATGCCATCTCTGTGACATCTTTTTCTGAAATATCCCGGTTTATTTTAAGCTGATCTCTGACTTTACCATTAACCTGGATCACTATTACTACTTCATCTGACACTAGCAATGACTCATCAACTGTTGGCCATTCACTTTTGTGAATACTAAAATCTTCCCCGATAATTGACCACAGTTCCTCGGTGACATGAGGAGCAAATGGCGATAGTAATTTAAGGAAGGTTTTTTTCTGGTTTTTTGAAAGTGACTGATGATAAACCAGATTAACAAATTCCATCATCCCGGCAATCGGTGTATTCATCTTCAGATCCAGGATATCTGTCTCAACTTTCTTGATTAATTTGTTTAGTGCCACATCAATTTCTTTAGAATTCTCATCACTGTCTGTTTTATGGATTATCTCCCAAACTCTGGTGATAAATTTATAGATCCCGTTAATACTTGATGGTTCCCAGGGAATGGTGTTTTCAAAAGGCCCCATAAAACTTTCATACATCCGCAAAGTGTCGGCACCGTATTCTTCAATTACACTTTCTGGAGAAATAACATTGCCTTTTGATTTTGACATTTTTCCGCCATCCGGTCCCAAAACTAGACCAATACTGGAAAGCTTTAAAAATGGCTCTTTTGTACTAACAGAATTGATGTCATATAACACTTTGTGCCAGAAACGAGCATAAAGTAGGTGTAAGACCGCATGTTCTGCACCCCCAAGGTACCAATCTACCTCCATCATATACTTCTCTATATCTTTACCAACCATTTCTACATCATTAACTGGATCACAAAACCTCAAATAGTACCAACACGAGCCTGCCCACTGCGGCATAGTGTTTGTTTCCCGTTTGGCGGGTTTAGTGCATTTAGGACAAGTAGTGTTGACCCACTCATCAACTGTGGCTAAAGGCGACTCACCTGTGCCTGTTGGCTCATACTTCTCTACCTCCGGTAATACTACAGGCAACTGATCTTCCGGCACTGGAACGATACCGCAAGTACCACAATGTATTAAAGGGATAGGCTCTCCCCAATATCGCTGTCTGGAAAAAATCCAGTCACGCAGTTTGTAAGTGGTTTTTGTACTACCATTATGATTATCTATGAGATGTTTTGTTATTGTTTTTTTGGCATCTTCGCTTGGTTGACCAGTAAATTCTCCGGAGTTAATTAAGATCCCTTTCCCGGTATAGGGCAATGTTGATTCTGAGTTATCTGACTTTATTACTTCAACTATTGGGATATCAAACTTCTGAGCAAATTCATAATCCCTTTCGTCATGAGCGGGAACCATCATTACAGCACCTGTTCCGTAAAAGCCTAATACATAATCAGCAACCCAGACGGGCACTTTTTCACCATTAGCCGGATTGATCACAAATGAGCCTGTGAAAATGCCGGTTTTTTCTTTGCTAAGCTCAGTCCTTTCTAAATCACTTTTGCTTTGCACGGCTTTAACGTAATTTTCCACACTTTGTTTATGCTCATTGGTAACAAGCTCCTTAAGCTTAGGATGCTCTGGAGCTACCACTACGGCTGTAACACCGAAAAGAGTGTCAACCCGCGTAGTGAATGTTTCTAGTACAAAATCCTTGTTTTCTACATCAAATACCACTAACGCCCCGTCACTTTTTCCGATCCAATTGCGCTGCATCTCTTTGATAAACTCCGGCCATTCTAAGTCCTCCAGATCAGTCAGTAGCCTGTCAGCATACTTTGTGATGCCAAGTATCCATTGGCGGATGGTTTTGCGCTCGACCTGAGTACCACAGCGGTCGCATTTACCATTGACTACCTCTTCATTGGCTAAGCCTGTTTTGTCTTTGGGGCACCAATTTATAGGAGCCTCATCTTCGTAAGCTAAACCCTGCTTATACAGCTGAAGAAAGATCCACTGAGTCCATTTGTAATAGTTTGGATCAGTTGTATTGATTTCACGATCCCAGTCATAAGACAATCCGGTCATCTGCATCTGACGCTTGATATTGGTTATATTACGCTCAGTTGTGATGCGTGGATGGATGCCAGTTTTTATGGCGTAGTTCTCAGCAGGCAAGCCAAAAGCGTCCCAGCCCATCGGATGCAGCACATTAAATCCTTTCATCCGGTGATAACGAGATATTACATCTGATGAGACATATAGTTTGAAGTGACCAACATGTAGTCCTTCCCCCGAGGGATACGGAAACATATCTAAGATATATTTTTTGGGTTTATCTGAAAGATCATCAGTTTTATAAACTTTAGCTTCTTCCCATTTATCCTGCCACTTTTTTTCGATTTTTACTGGTTGGTATTTATCCATAATATTTATTGTACCAGCCTTTTCACAAAAAACCAAATGAACCTATAATTTCATATACGCCAGGTAACTTATGGTTCTACTCAAGTCTTTCGTTGTTATCAGAATGGCTGTGTAAAACAATCAAAATAATCTTCATTTAAGTTTCACGATATTTTTCACATACGTGTGAAAAATGAATTTGATATTTTTTGATTTCTTTTTATGCTTTTTAAGGATGAGTTACTACGCTTTTTTAGTTATTAAACTCTTTCCCCTCCTAAGCGGGTATTGGAATGAAGTATTACGATATATAAATATATTGTTTTGTTTTTCAAGCATTTTTACACAGTATATTTAACCAATCTGTTTTACACAGGTTCTTATTAACAGACAACATAAAAACGACTTGTTTTATAAAATATCTTATAACTTTAAACTGTTTTTTTACCATAATCATTTATCAAAGTAATCAACTCCCTATCTGACTAAAAGTGGCCAAATTAAATTAATATGAATAACTAGTGAATAAGCTTTCAGTATTAATTTAAAAACATTTTTATTAAAAAACCCGTAAATCCAGTCAGTTTTTATAATTAACAACATAATACATCAATCTATATTTTTAGTTTATTTTATATATCTTAAGACAACTTTGAATATCTTGCCCGTACATTGCTATGTTTCCAAAGTGATAAAACGTGTGAATCGTAACCTTCATTATTATATGTATTTGAGTGATTCAGCATATTGACATCTCTAGTAAAAGTATCTACATTAGTTATCAACCTTACTTTGTGTAATGGTTGAGCAGACAGTAGACAGACGGACTATGCGACAACATTTAACTGCCACTATTAATACGGTAATTTTTGGCGTTGTCGTTGCAGTGGCAGCTCTCATTCCTCTATTTTTCTCAAGTTTTACCACAGAATTTTATGAAACACCAAAAATAGTTTTACTTGTCTGTGCAGTTTTGCTTTTACTAACCCTTTGGTCAATTAGCTGGGTGATTGATGGAAAAGTTGTCATTACCAGAACCCCTCTGGATTTACCACTTCTTCTGATACTGGGGATAATTTTACTATCAACATTCTTTTCTGTAACTAGAAATGTAGCAATTTTTGGTAACATGCCAGGAATGCATGGATCAGCTATCAGCTGGGTGGCTTATATCCTGTTTTATTTTATAGTTACCTCAAATCTGAAGAATATCACCCAGATAAAAACCTTAATTTATGCCATGTTAGGGTCAACTACATTAGTTGCGGGGATCAGTTTGTTGTCATACTTTGGACTTTATTTGCCAATTAGTTTTGCTAAAGTGGCGAGTTTTAATCCGGCTGGATCAAATTCATTCTCAGCTGTTTTTTTGATGGTTATTATTTTACCGGTTCTTCTGTCATCTCTGATTAAACCAAATAAAGTAATCCCTCAAGTCATCGCCTTAGTACTTTCTATACTATTTTCCGTAACCATTGCTTTAGTTGGAAATACTGCTGCTCTGGTCGGAACTATTGTTGTATTACTGATTACTGTTTTAGCTTCCAAAAGAGAACAGTTGATCAAAGGGCTGCCTTTAGTAGTTCTTCCGGTAGTAATCGGAGCAATTGTCTGGGGACTAAGTATGGTTCCGGTTGGAAATGTTAACCCGCTTTACAATAAAAAGCAAAGTTTTCCAGCAGAGCTACAACTCTCTTTTGATAACTCCTGGAAAGTTGCTGCCTCTGCTTTTACAGATAATCCTTTCTTAGGAACAGGTCCGGAATCATTCTTATTTAATTACACCCAGTACAAACCAATTGCGGTAAATTCTACTAATTTATGGGCAATCCGTTTTGATACCGCTCATAATGAATATTTACAATTCTTAGGAACAATTGGTGGACTTGGTCTGATGGCTTTAATATTTTTGGCAGTAATGGTCATTAGCTTTGCCTGGAAAGGGCTGTTCCAGCATGAAAATAACATCGCCACAGCTCTGGCTATCAGTTCACTTGTATCAGTAGTTATGTTAGCTCTGCATACCTCAACTCCTGTCGTAATTGTGGCTATGTTTTTGGTTTTTGCGATGCTGATGACTCTTCACAAACAACTAAGCGGCAAAGTTGATGAGTTCTCAATCGGTATTAAAGCTTCAAAAATGAGAGAAAATACCAGTTACGATATCAATAATATGGTGGTCGGTGATATTTTACCGGTTATTTTGCTGATCCCTATTTTAATTTTTGTTGCCTGGACTTCATATCAAACATACAAAGCTGTAGCAGCCGATGTTTATCACAGAAAAGCCCTCAATGTAGCTTCAGTCAAAGCTCTGGATACTTACAACTATTTAATTATGGCTGAAAATATGAACAAACGAATTGATCTGTACCGGGTTGATCTGGCTCAGACTAATTTTGCTTTAGCTAACGCTATTGCTGCTTCAAAAGGGCCAACTGAAGCTTCTCCAGGAGGATCATTGACAGATGCTGATAAAGCCAACATCCAAACACTTCTTTCTCAATCCGTAGCTGAAGGACGAAACGCAGTAGCTTTGAGCCCAAGAAATAGTGCTAACTGGGAAATTCTTGCCTCTATTTACAGACAGATCTCTGGTGTGGCACAAAATGCATTATCATTCTCACTGGACAGTTATGGAAGAGCAGTCGCTTTGGATCCCTTAAACCCGGCATTAAGACTTAATATCGGTGGTGTGTATTATTCAGCCAAAAATTATGATCTTGCCATCCGATTCTTTGATGATGCTGTAAAATTAAAGCCTGATTATGACAACGCTTACTACAATTTGTCAGTTGCATTAAGAGATAAAGGAAACCTAAAAGAATCTCAGGATATTGCGGAAAAGCTGGTTTCAAGACTGCAAAAAGATACTAATAATCCCGATTATAAAGTTGCAGCAGATTATCTGGCTGATTTGAAGGCTAGAATTGCAACAGGAAGTGCCTCTCAATCCCAGATCACCCCTCCTGTAGCAGAAACAAATAGTGCTTTAGAAAATGACAAGTTACCAAAAGTAGAGTTACCAGCACTTAAAGATGAGCCAAAAAACGCTACTCCACCTGCTGTAAAAGCTGCCCAACCAGAACAATAAGTCCATCCTTCTATTCTTTTACTTAATGATAAATAATTTTTGGAGTTTTAATTCTTACTGCGAAGCAGAAACTTATTCAAATCTTAAATCTTAAATCGAACCATCTACCACATGTGGACCGGAAGAGACTCGAACTCTCAACCCCTTCCATGCCATGGAAGTGCGCTACCATTGCGCTACCGGCCCTCGTCGAGACTAGACTTCAGCTTCCGCAATTTCAAAATTGCTCCAGCTTACGTCTGTCTCTCCTCTGTGGATGATTCTTTCTACCATATATTATTTTATTGAGTCTCACTATAGAATCATCCAATCGAAGTCATATTATTATCTAGATTATAACTCGACAATTACTAAGATCTGTTTTGCAATTTTACTTGTTTTTGGTAGTTTCTTCTAGAGGTTAATTGGTAATATTCAGGATTTCCCAGTACAAGCCTAAGCAGCGGGTGGCAGGAATGGAAGGGTCCCAATCACGCGCAAGAATGAGCATGATTGGGAGGGAAATTTCTGACAGGACCCGCATACGAGGAATAACCGAACAGTTACGTTATTTAAGAATGGCCAGAGGGTTGACGGCTATACCTTTGAAGCGGATTTCAAAGTGTAAATGAGTGCCTGTAGAACGGCCTGTGGAGCCCATTTTGCCTACTGCTTGGCCTTTGGAAACCTTTTGCCCTACTGAGACATAGATATTTGATAAATGGGCATAAAGTGTCTGATATCCGTTGCCGTGATCGATCATCACCCGGTTGCCATAACCATAATTATCCGGCCAGCCGGCAACAACTACTGTGCCTCCAGCTGCTGCAATTACTGGAGGAGCTGCCCTGCTGGCGATATCAGCACCTGGATGATACCAGGCAAATCCCTGGGAGATCATACCGGTTGTTGGCCAGGAGAATGATCCTCCGCCTGGTGCTGAGAAAGAAGGTCCACTGTTGGATTTACCACCTGATGGATCATTAGCCAGATACTGAGGCTGAAGTTTCGGTTTAGCCGGTGTTTTTGTTTCTGGCGGACGTCCCTCAGGCACAATCAGAAGTTGTCCGACTTTTAATTTTAAATCATCCGGAACATCATTAAAGGGAAAATCCAAAATCCCCTGCTGTTCTGTATCATATTTTTTGGCTACTGATTCCAGAGTATCACCGGATTTTACAGTGTGAGCAACACCTGAAACAGGCAGGATTTTGATTTTTTGGCCTGGTTTAACAGTATCTCCCTGCAAATCATTTGCCCACTTGATCGTATCAACATCAATTTTAAATTTCTGAGCGATTCCAGATAATGTTTCACCGGATTTCACTTCATATTCTAAAATCTCTGCCCTTGGTTTGTCTGAAACAGAAGTTTTAAAGTCCGTCAACGCTTCCAGGCTCAAACCATTGGCATTTGGATCAAAGGTCTCAATGATGCGTGGATCCGGTCCACCCACACCTGGGAATGATTTAGAAATCATTGCATCAGAGCCGAACAAACCGGAAGATAAAAGTCCGATTGAGGCGAGACCAACCATGGATGAATGGAAAAAGTGTTTCTGTAGCCTCCCCCTTCGGTGCATCAGTACTTCTACAGTGGAGTTTTTAAGATATTCAAAAGATACAGCCAGTTTTTTTGTTTTTCTGGCCTGATAAACAACCAGAAATTTAGCTAGTGATTTGAGATCAGCGCGGAGTGAATTCATAAAGAAGTCTTACATCTTTCTTAATCAGATTTTAAGACCAGATGTATTTTAACAGCTTGGAAGTATTGATTGTCAAATTGACAGGATGTGGTAATGCATTATGAAGGGATACATCCTGTACCACCATTATAGAGACTGCTTATTTCACCAGCCGTCAGGACTCGACTATAGACCCGGGCATCATCCATTTTGCCGTAATAGCGGGCTGAAACACTCATAGTAGGAGCAGAACCGATTCTTAAATCATGGATCGCATCTGAGACAAAATTGCATGGGACAGGAGTACCATCATTGCAGCCATTTCTACCATTAATATAAGCCACTTCAGTACCATTGATATACATCTTCATCATATTTAAATCATTACTCCCAGTCCAAGTCACGGCAATGTGATTCCAGGCACCAGTTGTGACGGTGGTAGATGAGGTTCTAAAAAGTGAATCTGAACTGGTAGTTCCAAAATCAACATGAAATTCCATTCTCCTTACTGGGGTAATGACCCATTTCCATCCCTGAGCTGGAGTATCAGAGGTAGATTTGGCCATTAATAGATAAGATTGGGCACCCAAAGGCTCAGGATTGATCCAGGCAGAAAGTGTCATCCCAGCGGTGCCAAGATTATCAAGAGCTGCGGCAGATCTGGCATTTAGAAAATCATCAACACCGTCAAAACTAGCCGCATTACTAAATTTACCAGCCACGGGAGTAGTCATTCCTCCACCAGCCGGACAGGAATCTGCATGATTGGAAGATGCTGCATCCATTGCCGAATCAGTGGAACAGTCATTGGTCCAGCTGCTTTCATCCATCTTCCAATAAGATATTAACTGATCATCCAAAGTTCCGGATGCATCACAACTTAATGGGTGCTCTATTCCCCCGCCTCCGCCCGCTAGCAGACCCATACCAGATCCCGGACCGGTTAATGTGGCAGTTGAACTAATTGTGCCCAATGCTGATTCCTTGCAGACACAATTCGCTGATCCAACATTGCACATTGAGGCTGCATTTCCTTCCAAGGCGGCACAGACTCGAAAACCTGATCCATCTGAAGCCAGAACATTAAAATAATCTCCTCCTCTGGGATCTTGGGGTATTTCACTTTTGGAGAAAGATGTTGGATTTAATGTCTGATACTGCCCGCTGCTAGTCCGATTAATCTCATAGGCTTTGGATATCATTTCAACATCACTATGTCTTCTGGCATCACGGGCATTTTTTTGCACATTCGAGAATAAAGCGACAGCAACAACGCTAATAACTGCAATTATGGCTATTGCCACCAGCAGTTCGATGAGTGTAAAACCTTTTTTAAAGGTTTCTGGATTAGGCATTATAATAACTATATCAAAGCTTGAGTTAAATCGGAAGTTATTTAAAATCTTTGAGGGTAGCTAGGAACTCTTCGTTGGATTCAGTTTTCATCAGCTGCTGCAGGAAAAGGTCAGTTTGTTCGTTATCATTCAGTAATCTGAGCATTCTATGCATTATAACCATTTTGTCATAAACCTCTTTTTTGAACATCAGCTGTTCCTGACGGGTACTGGATGATTCGATGTTAATAGCTGGGAAGATCCGTCTGTTTGCCAGATTTCTATCAAGATGAAGCTCCATATTACCGGTACCTTTAAATTCTTCATAGATCAGATCATCCATTCTGGAGCCTGTATCAACTAAAGCAGTTCCAATAATAGTCAGCGAACCACCCTCTTCACAGTTTCTAGCTGCACCAAAGAAATGTTTTGGCGGATACAAAGCAACCGGATCAAATCCACCTGATAAAGTTCTACCTGATGGCGGAACTGACAAGTTGTAAGCTCTGCCTAAACGGGTAATCGAATCAAGCAAAATAACTACATCTTTTCCTTCTTCAACCAGTCTTTTTGCTCTTTCCAAGGCAACTTCAGCTGCTCTGGTCTGATTGTCGGCCGGCTCATCAAAATTTGAAGCGATGACATCACCTTTGATTGAACGAGACAGATCTGTTACCTCCTCAGGTCTCTCTCCAACTAAAACAGCCATTAAAATAACATCCGGATGATTTTGACTGATACCAGCTGCTATATCTTTTAAGACCGATGTTTTACCAGCTTTTGGCGGTGAAACAACCAACCCTCTTTGGCCAAAACCGATTGGGGAAACAAGATCGATCACTCTTTGAGACAAGGTTGTTTTGCCGGTTTCCAGCTTTAAGTGTCTGTTTGGATAGATAGCTGTCAGATCTTCGAATTTAGTTCTTTTAAATCTCTGTCCAGCCTCGGCAACCATCTTTTCAGCTGGTTTATCATTTACTTTGTCAACCTGTAGCAGACCAAAATATCTTTCATTTTCTTTTGGCTGTCTGGCTCCACCTTCCACAAAATCCCCTTCTCTGAGGTTAAATCGACGGATCTGGCTAGCTGAAATATAAACATCACGATCAGAAGGAATATATTTTGGTCTGAGGAATCCATGTCCCTCACCCATAATATCTAAGAAACCTGACACCTGTTCAGTGGGCACATCACGGTCGTTGTTGACTGGCCGTTCCGGTCTTCTAAATCCTCCGCTAGGACGTGAGTAATCATTACTGTTATAGGAATAGCCTCCCCCATCTTCACGGGAGCCACTATCTGAAGGAGCACCAACCATCGCATCCGCAGTATAAGCAGATGTTTGATCGGAATCTCTATTGATATCTTTAGGTTTAAAGGAACGTGTTGGCATTTGGATATTATTTTTCTAGGAATTTATTTATCTTTAATTGGCAAGGTTTGGGAAAACAAAAGGGCAATTTGTACTTTCTGAATTGTCCCATTCTTTGAGGCAGTTGTCAAGCTCCAAATTAAGAATAAACTAATTTCTAATTGATCTAATTACTAAGTACTCTAAACAAATCTTAAATCCTAATTACATAAAATTAGACATTTGGACATTGTTTAGACATTAGATTAATTAGAAATTAGAAATTTGAAGCTTACTGTCCCAACTGTTTGTTCATCCAGATTGAGTTGGCTGTTTCTTCTTCAGTGTTTTTCTTGCCTAATTTTCTCAGTCTTGATCCAGCTGGAAGCATTGAAGCAAATGCTACGGCGGCCAGTGGTAAACCTGTTTTAGGAAGTTCTTT
>CAYUPO010000029.1:0-11118 GCA_964446685.1 uncultured Gammaproteobacteria bacterium
GGCAGATATGTCTGAACCGGACCACTCCCTTTATTACCGGCAAATCTTTTAGCATAATTTACGGCAATTTGTCTTCGACCCTCATTCACAAAAACAATGGCATAAGTCACAGCAAATGATAACGCCGCAAAAATCAAAATGTTTAAAGCCTGCTGTCTGTCAAATACCGAAGCTGTCTGAAATAAAATTGTTGGAGCCTGAGCGATAATTCCGGCAAAAATCAAAATTGATACACCATTACCAATTCCATATTCAGTTAGAAGTTCGCCCAGCCAGACAGCAATCATCGTCCCTGCCACCATTCCCAAAACAATTGCAATAATTTGCAGCGGCGATTCAACCAGCACCAATCCCTGATTTTTCAGCAAAGTATAAACACCTATGGCCTGCAGCAAAGCCAGAGGAACCGTTAAATAACGGGTATATTGATTTATTTTTTGCTTACCATACTCACCTTCTTTGGCTAAGGCCTCAAGTTTGGGAAAAACAATTGTCAGAAGCTGAATAATAATTGAAGCATTAATATATGGATTTAAACCGATTGCCAAAATCGAAAAGTTGGCTAAAGTACCACCTGAAAAAATATTTAAAAGACCGAGTAACTGACTACCTGAAAAAAGAGATTTAAGACCAACCAGGTCAATTCCACCAAGAGGGATATGAGCAAACAATCGATAGATGATTAATATAACAGCAGTTATAATAAGTTTTCTTCGAAGTTCAGGAATTTTAAAAGCTTGTGTAATCGGTTTTAATAGATCAGACAATTTTGCCTCCGGCTTGCTCTACAACTGACTTAACTGATGCAGTTACCGGTACCTCTATAGTAAGATTTTTTGTAGTCAGCTCTCCCCCGTTTACTATTTTAATACCAATTCGCTTAACTGCTTTTTCTGTTGTTAAACCAGTTTCAATAAGTGTAGCAACAGTTACTGTAGCACCTGCACTAAAAGCATTCAACTTGGAAACCTGCAGTAACGCTGGTTTTGCACTAACTTTAGAATTTCCCCATCCTCTTCGGTAAGGAAGTTTTTTAAAGTATAAAAGTCCTGCACCGACATTGGCTGCCGGTATTTTACCTCGGGCTTTCTGCCCTTTCATACCTCGTCCACTGGTTTTACCCCGTCCGGATCCAATACCTCGTCCCAATCTTTTAGCTGATCTTTTAGATAATTTTTCTAATGTATGTAGTTGCATATTTAAATAAAAAGCTTAAGCTTTTTTCTCCTCTTTTTTAGTATCTGTCTTAACTTCTTTTACTTCTTCTTTTTTTGTTTCAGCTTTAACTTCTTTATCTTCTACCTTTGCTACTTCTGCAGCCTTGCCATCTTCTGGCTTAACTTCAACTTTTGCTTTGTCACCTGAACCAACTTTAATTCTTCGCAAAGCTTCAAGTGTTACATAAACATTTGAGGCTTTGTTTTTTGTTCCCAAAAGTTTTGTCACAATATCTTTAATCCCTGCAGCTTCAACCACCACTCTGACCGGACCACCTGCAATAACACCGGTTCCTTCAGGAGCTGGTTTCATAACCAACTTAGCTGCTCCAAATTTAAGATTTAAGATATGTGGAATAGTTCTTCCGTCTTTCATTGGAACAGTAATTAAATGTTTTTTAGCCAGCAAAGTACCTTTTCTAACAGCAGACTGTACATCAGCCGCTTTTCCAAGACCTACCCCAACCCGACCTTTTCTATCTCCTACTACTACCAAAACAGATAGTGATCTTTTATCGCCACCTTTTGTCTTTTTGGAAACCCGGTTTACCTGAACTACTTTTTCATAAAATTCAGATGAACCAGCATTTGGATTACCCCGCATATTACGGTTTCCACCAGGCCTGTTTCCTCCAGGTCTATTTCCTCCTGGTCTATTGTTTGTATTTCGATTTTGACTTTGATTGTTATCCATATTGGTAATTAATTAAAAATCCAGACCACCTTTTCGTAATCCTTCAGCCAGTGCTTTGACCCGACCATGATACATAAAACCTCCCCGGTCAAAAACAACTTTACTGATCTTTTTTCCAATTGCTTTCTTCGCCAGACTCTCACCAACCTGTGTTGCTCTATCCTGCTTTTTACCAGTTTTAATAGTCAGATCAGATTCAGCAACCAAAGTAATTCCTTTTAAATCATCAATTATTTGCGCATAAATATGCTGTGATGATCTAAAAACAGCCACTCTAGGTCTCTCCTCTGTTCCGGCAATCTTTTTTCGTACTTTTGTATGACGATGTAATCTTTTTGTTTTATACATGTTTATTTACCTCCAGCTGCCTTACCAGCTTTTCCAGCCTTCTTTCTCACATATTCACCAACATAACGAATACCTTTTCCTTTATATACCTCAGGTGGTTTTACTCCCCGGATATTAGCGGCCACTTGTCCAACCAACGCTTTATCAATCCCAGCCACAGATAATTTAGTATTATCAGCTACTGTAAATGTAATACCTTCAGGTGCTTCAAACTTCACCGGATGAGAAAACCCAACATTCAAAGTTAAAGTATTTCCTCCACCCTGTGCTCTGTATCCAACTCCAACCATCTCCAAACCTTTGGTCCATCCAGCTGAAACTCCAACTACCATATTACTTACTAATGTTCTGGTTAGTCCATGCAAAGATTTACTCAGTTGATTTTCTTTTTTTCTGGTAACAATCAATTTTCCATCTTCCTGAACTACTTTAACAGCCGGATGTACATCCAGAGACAACTCTCCTTTTGGCCCTTTAACCACCATCGATACCCCGTCAAAAACTACTTCGACTCCTTGTGGAACTGCTATTGGATTGTTTCCGATTCTACTCATAAATTTAATGTTTCATGTATCAAGTATCATGCATCAGGTCTTAATGACACTTGACGCGTGACTCTTGAAACACTCCTTTCTACCAAATGTAAGCCATTACCTCTCCGCCCATACCAGCTTTTCTAGCGGCTTTATCTGTCATAACACCTTTTGGAGTAGAGATAAGTGCCATACCCAAACCACTCAACACATAAGGTAAAGCTTTGGCTCCTTTGTAAATTCTTAGTCCTGGCTTTGAAACTCTGACAACTTCAGTCATAGCAGCTTTACGGTCGTTGTATTGCAAAGTAACCATCACTCCAACACTTACTTTGCTTTTATCAGATTTTTTCTCAGTCCAGGAACTGATATATTTCTCTTTTTTCAAAACTTCACAAATTGAAATAACCAATTTGGAGTATGGCAAAAGCACTTCATCTTTTTGTGCCATATATCCATTTTTAATTCGTATTAAACTATCAGCTACTATATCCATATATTTATTATTTCTTTCTCCTAGATGAAACTAGGCCTAATCTTTAAGAGAACGTAGTACTATCGAAAAATCT
This sequence comes from uncultured Gammaproteobacteria bacterium, assembly GCA_964446685.1. GTDB lineage: Bacteria > Patescibacteriota > Microgenomatia > Daviesbacterales > UBA10151 > CAZWRN01. The sequence continues at coordinate 3,362 of CAYUPO010000029.1, forward strand.
ATTTCGATAGTAGCGAAGTTCTCGCAAAGGATTTCTTCTACCATGATGCTTTTTTAACACCTGGAAGAAATCCTTTATAAACATATTCTCTAAAACAAATTCTGCAAATACCAAATTTTCGCAAATAACCTTTTGAACGTCCACACTGAAGACAGATGTTCACTTTCTGAACTTCAAATTTAAACTTCTTTTTTACTACATTCGATGTCTTTGCCATAACTTTATTTAATAATTAAAAATAATAATCAAGTATTTCAAATGATTTATATTTTGTTTCTTTTATTTTTCCTTCCGACCTATAATTATAGATCAATCTTACTTAAATTGCACTTATGCCATTTTTTGAAATGGCATACCCATTAATTCTAAAAATCGTCTGCCCTGTTCCATATTTTTTGATCCGGTATTAATAGTAATCTGCATACCCCGGATTTTATCAACATTTTTATAATCTACTTCAGGGAAAAGCACCTGTTCTCTCATCCCTAAATTATAATTTCCCTGTGCATCAAAAGCTGTTGGTGGAACTCCTCTAAAATCTCTCACTTTTGGCAACACGATATTGATCAGTTTATCCAGGAAAGAATACATTCTCTCTCCTCTTAATGTCACCATAATACCAATTGACTGACCCTGAGTAACTTTGAAAGCTGCAATTGATTTCTTAGCTTTTGTTACCACTGGTTTTTGTCCTGCAATTGCTGTTAAGTTAGCTAAAGATTTATCTAATACTCCGTCACTATCTTTTGCCTCAGCCAATCCCATATTTATCACAATTTTTTTCAGTCTTGGCAGAGCATGAATATTTTTCACACCAAACTCTTCCTGTAATTTATTTTTAACTTCATCAGTATATTTTTGTCTCAATCTGTTCATATTTAGTTGATTAGTTAATTTGTGAATTAGTTAATTAGATCAAAACTAATTAACTGGTCTCTGATTCACTGATTAACTCTTCTTTCCTCCTATTTCTTTTCCACACTTTCGGCAAATTCTTGATTTAACATCGTTTTCAATCTTAAATCCAACTCTGGTAACTTTTTTGCAGTTTGGACAAACCAAAGCCACATTAGAGGTATTCATTGGTTTAGGCAGATCAATAATACCGCCTTCAATTCCCTGCATACTTTTAACATGTCTTTTATACATGTTTACTCCACCAACAAAAACTTTAAAATCTTTGATTGATACTTTTTCAACCACACCAGTTTTACCGGAATCTTTTCCGATAAGAACTTTTACATTGTCACCTTTAATTATTTTTTGCATATTATTTAAATTTACCAAGACCCAATCACCAAGTTACAAAAATTTGTTTCTTGTTCTCTTGTTTCTTGATTATTACCTTTCTTTACCAAACTTCCTTTGCTAAAGATACAATCTTTGTGAATCCTGCATCTCTGACTTCTCTGGCTACTGGTCCAAAAATACGGGTGGCCCGCATATTGCCGTCTTTGTCTATAATCACACCCGCATTATCATCAAATTTAATATGTGATCCATCATCCCGGCCAACTTCTTTTCTGGTACGTACTATTACCACTCGAACCACTTCGTGGTCTTTAACTTGTCCGTTAGGATCAGCTCCTTTGACCACTGCTACTACCAATTGGCCTAACGATGCTTTCTTTTTTCCGGTTCCACCAAGTGGCTGAATAACCTGCAGCTTTTTTGCTCCACTGTTGTCTGCCACATTAATAACTGATCTATGCTGTACCATTGTTAGTTGATTAGTTAATTTGTGAATTAGTTAATTAGTTTTTATCTAATTAACTAGTCTCTGTTTCACTGATTAACTTTTTTCTCCCCCTTTACTTTTTTTGCTTTTTTAACTTCTTTTGGCTTTTCTTCTTTAACAGCTTCTTCAACTACTAGCTGTTGTTGTTCACTTTCAACTGTTTCTTCTTCTTTCTCTTCCGGCATAACTTCTTCAATATCTTCCTGTGATACTTTTTTCAAAGCTTCTTCATTCATTGGCACTATATCTCTTCCAACAACTTTTGTTACTATCCAGTGTTTTCTCTTTGAGATAGGTCTGCATTTTTCAATAGTAACCACATCTCCTATCACGGCGCCTACTTCGTTGTGAACCAAATATTTTTTACTCCAGGCATACGTCTTTTTATAAAGAGGATGAGTCTTTCGGCTTTCAACCAAAACGGTGACTGTTTTTTCTGTTTTATCTGATACTACTCTTCCGATCATAATTTTTATATTCGAACTCCAGTATTTGGATTAATTCCTTATACTTTCGCGTCGACTTTTCCTCCTTCCTCTTCTAAAGCTACTAAAACTTTTTTCTGATTAAATATAGTCATTGTTCTTGCTAACTCTTTTCTTTTTTTCTGAACTGATTTCAAATCCTTTAATCTTTTCAGATTTTTGTCTACCATCAAATCAGCGATCTCATCTCGCAATGTTTTTGCTGTTGCAAAAATTGATTTAATATCCATATTTCTAATTGTTGTTATATCAAATTTATCAGCCATTTTTATTCAGTGAGTAATTAACTCAAAGCCCCTTTCACAATAAACCTTGTTTTCAGTGCCATCTTGTGTGATGCCAGTCTCATTGCTTCTTTAGCAATATCTTCAGCAACTGAACCCATTTCAAAAATAATAGTTCCCGGCTTGACCACCGCGACATATCCTACCACATCCCCCTTACCAGAACCCATTCGAGCCTCAGCCGGGTGTTTTGTAATTGGTTTATCTGGAAAAATCCTGATAAAAATACGTCCACCTCGCTGTGTATATCGGGCCATCGCTCTTCTCGCCGCTTCTAACTGACGGGAAGTAACCCAACCAGCTTCTTCACTTTTTAATCCAAAAGTTCCAAAAGATATCGTGTTGTTTCTGGTTGCAACTCCGCCTCTTTTTCCCCGAAAAGCTTTTCTAAACTTAACTCGTTTTGGTGATAGAAGTGGCATAGTTTATATCTTATTCTCCCCTCTATTAATCCACACCTTTACACCAACATATCCGGATTTAGTTAATGCCGGATAAGCAGTAAAATCAATATCTGTTCTCAAAGTATGCAGTGGAATACTTCCGGCAAACTTTGATTCACGTCGGGCAATTTCTGCTCCACCAATACGACCAGCTAACACTACTTTTACTCCTTTAGCTCCCGCATGCATCACCCGGTCTAATGTTTGATTCATTACTCTGGCAGCAGGCATTCTTCTGACTAATTGTTCAGCAATAGATTGCGCTACCAAATAAGCTGATAAATCAGGATTTTTAACATCCATTGGAGAGATCTCCAGATTGTTTTCTTCCTTCATTCCCAACTGTTTCATCACATATTTCTTCAGATCTAACAGTCCGCTTCCACCGCGTCCAATCAAAACACCCGGACGGGATACATGCAAAATCACTTTTAGTTTATTAACAGCTCTTTCAATTTCAATTTTTGAAATTCCAGCTGGGCGCAGCTTTTTCATCAAAAGATTTCGGATTTTAATGTCTTCCATCAAGTTCTGTTGATATTTTTTACCTGCACCAAACCAACGTGCTTCCCAAGGAGCACCTACACCAAGTCTAAAACCAATTGGATTAATCTTTTGTCCCATAAATTTAGTTGATTAGTTAATTAGTGAATTAGTTAATCAGATTTTTCTAATTAACTGATCTCTGGTCCACTGATTAACTTTTCGTTGCTCCTTTCTTTGTTTCTACTATTTCTGCTTCGATAACTTCATTTTCTTTTCTTGGTTCCTCTACTACTTTCACTTCTTCTTTAGCGGCAGCGGCCACCATATTTTTTACTCCAGATTTAACATTCTTACTCATTTTCTCTACATCATCAGTCAAAACGATCTTAATATGACTCAGTCGTCGTCTGAAAGGTCGTCCACGTCCTCTTCCAGCTGTTCCGACTTTATATCTTTTAATTTTTAAACCTTCATTTACTTCAATCGTTAAAAAACTTAGATTTTCAGTTCTTCCGGCATTTGCCAAAACTGTTTTAATAGCTTTTGACAAAGGCAAAGCTGCTGCTTTATTTGTAAACTGCAGTACATCCAAAGCTCTGTAAGGATCCATACTTCGAACCATATCAGCCACCAAACGAACTTTTCGTGGTGACATAGTAATATTTTTTTGTATTGTTGTGTACTGCATAATTAATCCTTAAGTCTTTGATACTGATTTCTCAGTCATCTTTCCATGTCCTCTAAATGTTCTGGTTGGCGCAAACTCACCGAGTTTATGACCGACCATACCTTCTGAAATATAGACAGTAATAAAGTTTTTACCCTGATGCACCATAAAAGTATGTCCCACAAACTCAGGTGGAATAGTTGATCTTCTAGCCCAGGTTTTGATGGAGTCTTTATTTCCACCAGTTTTCTGCGCCATAACTTTTTTCAATAATTTTTCGTCTACGTATGGTCCTTTATATGAGCTTCTTGACATAATTTATTTCTTTCTCATAGAGAGAAGCGAATAGAGGCTTTGCCTCATAACCACTTCGTTCCTTCTATGCCTTTCTCCTTTTAACTATATATTTATTTGTCCATTTTGTTCTATTTCTGGTAATACCAACTGCTTTCTTACCATATTTAGTCATTGGACTCTTTCGACCTACACCTGATTTAGCTTCTCCTCCACCATGTGCGTGTGATCTTGGATCCTGTGCTACACCACGAACTGCTGGTCTGATACCCATATGTCTGGATCTACCAGCTTTTCCAAGTACCACGTTTTTCCATTCTTCATTACCCAAAACTCCAACTGTAGCCATTGCTTCAAGAGAGATCATTCTAATCTCGCCTGATGGCATTTTCAAGTGAGCGTACCCACCTTCTTTTGCCTGGATCACCAAACTAGTCCCAGCACTTCGTCCAATCTGTCCACCACGACCTGGTGTCATCTCAACATTATGCACTAAAGTACCAACTGGCATACTTTTAAGTTTCATGGCATTTCCAGTTTTTACTTCAACTCTTTCACCAGACTCAAGCTTATCACCTTTCTTCATTCCGTTTGGTAGTAAAATATATCTTTTATCGCCATCGGTATAAGAAATCAGCGCAATATCTACATTTCTGTTTGGATCATATTCGATCCCTTCAATCTTTCCTTCAACACCCATCTTATTACGTTTAAAATCAATTAATCGATACTGTCTCTTATGTCTGCCACCCTGATGTCTGACTGTAATACGACCTTTACTTCTTCCGGCATGTTTTTTAAGCAAAACATGCAGTTTTTTAATCTTTTTTTCAGCCTTTTTTGGCTTCTCTATTTTAGAAGAAAATCTTCTCGTATTAGTTTTTTCTGCATGTAATATTAGTGCCATAATTTAAATTTCTAAGTACTCTAATTTCTAATTTATCTAAATAAATCCCAATTATAAAATTTCTAGAACCTTGGATCTTTATCCACTGATTAGAAATTAGAAATTAGGTTAATTAGAAATTACTATTACTTCTCCCCTTTCTCTTTACCTGACTGTGCCTGATTCATAGTTTCTTCTTTTTCAACTTTTGCTTTATTTCCTGCCAACTTTTCGTCCATTTTTTCAATTCTAACTTTTGTTCCTCTTAACAAACTTTTCTTTTCTTTTACATCCGCTACTTTTTCACCTTCTGCAGTTCTTACTTCAACTTCTTCTTCAGGTTCTCTAGTTGCTTCTTCAAATAAAGCGATTTTCTGACCTTTTGCCACCCGTACTATCGCTTTTTTAACTTTTGGTGTTAAATAACTACCTTTTCGGCTTCTCTGCTGTTTCAATTTAGGCTGTAAAGTGACTGTTCGGACAGAAACTACTTTAACTCCAAATTTTTCAGCAATAACTCGTGCCACCTGTTCTTTATTTGCTTTTAAATCAATTGCAAAAGTATAAAAATCACTTTTTGCCAAAAGCATTGATTTTTCGTTAATTAAAGGCTTTAAAATAATGGCTCTCATTATTTAGCTGCTCCTTTTTCACTTTTTTCAGCATTTAGTCTTTCTTCCAGCTTTGCAACTGCTTCTTTTGTCATGAACAGACTTTGATGTCTGATCACTTCAAATACATTTATCTCAGAAACTGTGGTTACAGATAAACCTTTCAAATTTCTTATAGCCCGGATAACCATATCCTGTGGTGTATCCAAAACAAGTAAGGCTGTTTTCTTTTGCATTCCTTTTAAAAACTTACTGAACTCAGCTGTTTTACCAGTCGACTGAGCTAGATCAGCTACACCCAAAATCTCATTTTCAGCAAATTTTGTTCTCATAGCTGCAATTAAAGCCGCTTTTTTCATCTTTTTTGGCAATTCCATTACTGTTAATCTGACTTTCGGACCTAAAGCAATACCTCCACCAACAAAGATAGGAGCCATGATACTTCCGTGCCTGGCCCGACCTGTACCTTTTTGTTTATAAATTTTTCTGGTTGAACCCTGTACTTCTCCTCTGGTTTTAGTATTAGAGAAATGTCCTTTTTCATTATTTGAATAGACTCTGATAGCCTGTGATAACAACGGTTTGTTAATTTCACCTTCAAATATCGACTTTGGCAAATCTAAACTTCCAGCCTCTTTACCCAGCAAAGAATATGCTACAACACTAAACCCATCAGTTTTTGTAGGTTTAACAACTTTTTTAGGAGCTTTTTCAATCTCCTTACTTGCTGCTTCTTGCTTATCACTTATCACTTTTTTAGTTGCCATTATTTTGTTTCTCCTTCATCTGCTACTTTTTCTGTTTCGACTTCTTCTGTTGGAGCTTCAACTGGAGCGCCTTCTTCAGCTGCTTCTACTGCTTCAACTACTTCTTCCGCTGGAACTGACTCGTGAGCTTGTTCTTCGGTGACTCCAGCCATTTGTTCTACATCAGATGGAACTTCTTCTTCAACTTCCGGTTCTGGCGGAGGAGTATATCCTTTAACTACACCAAGTTTAGTAATTCGGATCTCAGTTCCGTTAAATCCTGGAACATTACCTTTTACCACTAAAATATTGTTTTTCTTATCAACTTCAATAATCTCTACATTACGAATAGTCGATGTAACTGATCCCATATGCCCGGCCATCTTTTTTCCTTTGTATACACGACCTGGAGTAGTACCTGATCCGATAGATCCAGGAGCACGGTGTCTATCTGACTGACCATGAGTCTTTGGCCCACCGTGAAATCCATGTCGTCTTACACCACCCTGAAAACCTTTACCTTTACTGGTTCCGGTCAGTTTAACAATATCGCCAACTTTAAAAATAGCTCCGACTTTTAATTCCTGACCCAATGTTGATTCTTCAGTACTCTCAACTCTGATCTCCTGTACAAATCTTAAAGTCTCCGGAGCTCCGGCTTTTTTAAAATGTCCGCGCTGCGGTTTTAAGACACTTTTTTTGGAAGCAGCTCCAATCTGGACTGCATTATAGCCATCTTTTTCAGTGGTTTTAACCTGAGTTACAAAGTTTGGAGTAACCTGAATTTTAGTCACACCAACTCGTCTTCCACGGGAATCATAACTTGAAGTCATGTCTTTTTTAATGCCAATTAAAGTTTGTATCATATATTTGAGCCTAAAATCTGCGAAGCATATTGCAAGCTCCGCTTAAAAATCAAAAAAAGAGCGAGTCCTTGTGGGACTCACTCAGCAATTGTGCACCTGCCTAATTGTCGTATCCCGTCTAATTCTGAAGTTAAATGGGACGCACAACCTACTGATATTTTTTAAGATGTATAAATCAATTTGACTTTACCATCAATTCTTTCCCAATTTTAACACAGTTTTGAAGCTAAATGCAAGCTATAGGTATTAAC
>CAYUPO010000030.1:0-2560 GCA_964446685.1 uncultured Gammaproteobacteria bacterium
TGATAATCGGCTATTTCGATATCTCCCTGTGAGTCACCTTTGGCTCCGACCATTTCCAGGAGAGTTCCGGCGGGTATTTTGCCGTAGACTATTTTTTCCGGTGGAATTTTACTGAGTATTTCCGGAGTGAGTTTTTCTGCCACGATATTTTTGAAAAAACTGCCGGGACATTTAATACCAGGAGGATATTTTTCTTCCCGTTTTTTGATTATTTCTTCTGATTTCTGCTTTAACTGATCTGAATTTCCCGGAGTGAGTGTAAATTCAGTTTCTAAAATAAAATCATCAGAGTAAAAATAAGCGTTTGATTTGTGATGTTTAAACAGGCTGTCACGGTAGCCAAAGAGGCATTCTGCTTTGGTTGATGTTTTTTCTTCCTCACTCATCCGGGTAAACCAGCGGACTGTATTTAAATGATCGGAGATTGATTGGCCATAAGCTCCGGCGTTGCCATAAACTGCGCCACCAACTGTTCCGGGAATTCCGGCCAGATGTTCTAAACCGGCCAGGGAATGATCATTGGCATAGTCAACTAAATCCTGTAGCAAAGTACCGCTTTTTACCAGGAGAGAATTTCCGTTTTGGGAAATACCGGTAATTTCATTTTTTATAACTGTTGTATCAACACCTTCATCAGCAATTAATAAATTGCTGCCGCTGCCAAAAAAAAGTAGAACTTCTTTTTTAGAGACTGCATCAGTCACTGTTTTAATTAATTCTGTTTCAGTTTTGACTACAACTATTTTTTTGGCTGGTCCGCCAATTCCCAAAGTTGTTAATTCTATTAAATCCAAAGACATCTTTTAAATTGTAACACTTACTAAAGAAGGTATGGTATTCTCGATGCATTGTTACTCCTAATGGAGTGAGAAGAGATAATTGAAATATTTATGGAAAAAGCGATTCTAAAAACACTGATTTATGCTGATATTTTTGATTACCCTTTGTTTGCCTATGAAATACATAAATGGTTAATTGAAAAAGAAGCCAGCATTGAACAAATTGAGAAAAAATTAAACAAGTTGGTTAGAGATAAGAAAATTAGCCAAAAAGAGGAGATGTTTTTTTTGCGAGGTAAAAAAAATATGATTGAAAAACGTCTGGCAAATGAAAAAACTTCACATCAATTTTATGGTAAAGCTCAATGGGTCAGTCAGTTTTTCCGGATCATACCGTGGGTTCAACTAGTTGGGATATCCGGAAGTCTGGCAATGCGAAATGCGGATAAAAATGCAGATATTGATCTGTTTGTGGTAACCCGGAAAAATCGGGTTTGGTTGTCACGGCTGTTTTGTGCATTAATTTTGGAATTGTTAGGGCAGAGGAGGAAACGGGGGGAATCAAGGATTTTGGGTGCCGGGAAAATTTGCTTAAATTTGCTGATTAGTGAGGATGTTTTAGAACAGTCCAACAAAAATCTTTATATTGCACATGAAGTATTGCAGATGAAAGTGCTTTGGGAAAGAGAAAAAACTTACCAAAAATTTTTAGAACACAACTCGTGGACTAAAAAATATTTACCAAACTGGATTGGTATGAGTGCGGTAGAGAGACAGTTAGGAAATTACAGTAGGCAAACATGGATTGCCGGAGATTTTTTTGAAAAAGTTTTAGGTTTTTTACAGCGAAGGTATATGGGAAAGATTAAGGGTGATGAGGTGATCAAACAACGATCGCTTTATTTTCATCCAGAAGACAGCGGGGTGGAGGTATTGCGGACATATCAGTTAAAAGTAAAAAAGCTTTTACTTAGATAATTCATTCAGCGATTTGGGGGACTGTTTCTCTTTCAGCCAGATGAGCGATATCGTTAATCGTTTTTATCCGCCATTTGCCATTTTCTTTATATTCACAGACTGAGATACCGGTATTGGTTGTTTCTAGCACATGATTTGAAGAAAGAAAATTATCGAGGGTAAATGATTCCTGCAGTAACATCGACATTAAAATTGTTTGAATAAATATTCCATGTGAAACAACAGCTATCGATTGTTCAGGGCAGCTTTCGAGAAACTTTATCACTGCTTCAGCTCTTTTTTTAACATCAAAAAAGTTTTCTTCATCAGAGTGATGGTGATCAGGATCTGGATGAGAGTCTATTAATTCACGGATTTTTTCCAGTTCTGGGTCATCATAGGGTCTGTTGCTAAAAGAGGACGGTCTTTTTCTTTCAATCAGAGTATCTAATAGTTCAATCTCTTTGCCGGTGACTTCACTAATTGCCTGAGCTGTCTGCTGAGTTCTGATATAAGTGGAAGAAAGAAGCCGGTCGATCTGAATATTCTGAAATCTTTCTCCAACAAATTTAGCCTGAGTTTCACCATTTTCCGAGAGTAATACTTCAGGTCCCTGATATTTTTTGGCTAAATTGTTAACCGATTCACCATGCCTGACAAAGTAAATAGTCATGCAGGTATTTTAACATAAATTCGAAATCCGAAGCACGAAATTCGAAACTATATTTAAATAGTAATTTCAAATACATGAAATGCTCGTCATTGCGAGGAGCGGAGCGACGAAGCAATCTAGCTCACAGTTTTTGTTACTAAATGAAATAATA
>CAYUPO010000030.1:2660-11110 GCA_964446685.1 uncultured Gammaproteobacteria bacterium
AAAACTTTATTAGATTTAAGAGCAAATGGTGTAGTTATTTCTCATGGATTAGAAAATAGAGCAGTAACAGCATTAAGAAAAAGTTCTTTTAGACTGAGTGTTGCGGAACGAAGTTAAGATTAATTATTTATAAAGGTAAATATGGCAAAAATATTAAAATTTGATAGTGATGCAAGAGAGAAGCTTTTAAAGGGTATTAATACCCTGACTGAGGCTGTGGCTGCGACTTTGGGTCCTAAGGGGCGCAATGTGGCGATTGATAAAAAATGGGGTTCTCCAAATGTGGTTCATGATGGTGTCACTGTGGCTAAAGAAATCGAACTGGAAGATCCATTTGAAAATATGGGTGCCCAAATCCTAAAAGAAGCTGCTTCAAAAACTAATGATATTGCAGGAGATGGTACAACAACTGCAACAGTATTGGCCCAAGCTATCGCTTCAGAAGCTCTCAAAAGTGTCCAGGCTGGTTCTAATCCAATGGTGTTACGTAAAGGAATTGATCAGGCAGTTACTGCGGTGGTGGCAGAACTTCGAAAAATGAGTAAAAAGCTGACTACAGCGGAAGAGATTACTCAGATTGCCACAATTTCTGCACAGAATGATGAGATCGGACGACTTATTTCAGAAGCAATTGCCAAAGTTGGCAAAGATGGAGTTATTACTGTTGAAGAAGGTAAAGCGATGGAAACTATTCTGGATTACAAAGAAGGAATGGAGTTTGATAAAGGTTTTGCATCTCCTTACTTTATGACAGACTCTGAGCGGATGGAAGCCAATTTAGAAGATCCATATATTTTACTGACAGATAAAAAAATCTCCAATATGCAGGAACTGATGCCGTTTCTGGAAAAACTAATTCCTGTTTCGAAAACTCTGGTTATTATCTCAGAAGAAGTAGAAGGAGAGGCTCTAACTGCTTTGATTTTAAACAAAATGCGGGGAGCAATTAATGTACTGGCTGTAAATGCACCAGGTTTTGGTGATAGAAGAAAAGCCATGATTGAAGATATTGCAGTACTGACAGGTGGAACTGTTATTTCAGAAGAAACAGGACGAAAACTGGATTCAATTGAGATTGAAGATTTAGGAAGAGCCGGTAGAGTTATTTCTTCAAAAGAATCAACTGTAATTGTAGCCGGAAAAGGTAGTAAAAAAGCAATTGATCAAAGAATCGCTCAGATCAGGCGCGAACTTGCAGCAACTGATTCTGAATTTGACAAAGAAAAGTTACAGGAAAGACTGGCTAAATTAACTGGCGGAGTCGCCATTATGAATATTGGAGCCGCAACAGAAACTGAGTTAAAAGAGAAAAAAGAACGGGCAATTGATGCTTTATCAGCTACTAGAGCAGCTTTGGAAGAAGGAATTGTACCTGGCGGAGAAGTGGCGATCTTAAAAGCAACCAGATTGGCGCTGGATGGAATGACACTCGCAGGAGAAGAACAGTTAGGGGTAAATATAGTTAAGAAAGCAGCTGAAGCCCCGCTAAGAAGATTAGTTGAAAATGCTGGTGTTGATGCAGGTTGGGTAGTAAGAGAAATAACTAACAAGTTTGAAGCTTCAAAAAGGAAAGATATTAATACCGGATTTAATGTTATGACTGAGAGTTTTGAAGATATGGTTAAACTGGGAATTATTGATCCAGTTAAAGTAACCAGAAGTGCTCTGCAAAATGCAGCATCTGTAGCGATCATGGTGATGACAACCAATGTATTGATTACCGAAGCACCAGAAAAAGAAAAACCACAAATGCCAGGCGGCGGAATGCCGGGTATGGGTGATTATTAGAAATTAAAAATTACAAATTAAGAGCGTAAGCTTGCAAGCTTCGCTTATAAAATTATAAAAAGTCTCCTACAGGAGGCTTTTTTTTGGCTCTTGTTTTAACAATTTATTAAACTATAATTTGGAAATCCATGTCAGTTGATAGACCGACATTTACTACAACTATTACTCAAAACGATTGGGGTCTTCATCGAAAAGGTCCGATAGATCAAGTGCGTCATCAGGAGAAAGTTAAGGAAGCAATCTCGGGACAACTTCCTGGTATCTTATCCGATGAAAGTATTATTACTGGTGATGGTAAAAAAATTGTTAAATTACCAATCCGGTCATTAGAGCTTCCTCGTTTTCGATTTGATCCTAAAAATAAAAAAGATCAGGTTGGTCAGGGAAATGGGGATTCTACCGTAGGAGATATATTGGGTCAACAAGGTCAACCTGGAAGTGGCCCGGGTAAAGGTCCTGGAGCTGGGGAGATTCCAGGAATTGATTATTATGAGGCTGAATTCACAATAGATGAACTTACTCAGATGGTTTTTGCAGATTTAGGCTTGCCATTTCTGGAACCAAAAGCACAACAAGAAGTGAGCGAAAATAAATTGGTATTTGATGATATTAGGAAAAAAGGACCTATGGGTAATTTAGATAGGAGACGAATGATAAAAAATGCTCTTATTAGAAACGCTCGTGAAACAGGTCGAGCAAGTTTAGAGCCGGGTATCAGACAGGATGATATGAGATTTAGAACCTGGAATGAAACTACTGATCCAACAACAAATGCTGTTCTGATAGCTATACGGGATGTTTCAGGAAGTATGGGTGAATTTGAAAAATATGTTTCTAGAGCCTCTTATGCTTGGATGCTTAGGTTTTTGCGAACTGAATATGACAAAGTAGATACTGTTTTTATCACCCATCATACTCTAGCAAAGGAAGTAGATGAGCAAGCTTTTTTTGGTTTAGGTGAGTCGGGTGGAACTACAGTTGCGCCGGCTTATCAACTGGCTTTGGACATCATTGGTCAAAGGTATCCAAGAGATAAATTTAATACATATCCATTCCATTTCTCGGATGGAGATACAATGGGTGGTGCTGATAATGAGCGGTCAACTGAATTGGCTAAAAAATTGCTTGAAAATAGTAATCAGTTTGGATATGCCGAAGTTAGGGAGGGCGGGCGTCCAAACCCATCTTCGTTATCTCAAGCATTGAAAAGAATTACTGATCCTCGAATGGTTATTGCCCAAATTTCTAAAAAGGAAGATATTTTTCCTGCATTACAGACATTCTTTGCTCCAAAAGTTGCGGCTAGCTAGCTTTAAATGTAGTATGATGTATCTATAATGAAAAAAGTTAAGTTTTCTGATGGGGCTTCGCCGAAGGATAAGAAGGCTTTTGGGCATTATTTGTCTGAGGATGAAGAATTAGTTTTGGCGATTGGTTTTGGGAAAAATTATATCAGGCATCAGTTTGCTTTGTTTATGATGATTCCTGGTGGGATTGCCTGGATCGCTGGTGGGGCTTTGGCTTATTATTATCAGTTTAATATTGGGTATGGGTTGCTTGGTGGGATGGCTGTTTCGATCGTTTATGCTTACTTTAAGACACTTTGGCTATTTCATGCCAACAGATTTTTGCTGACTACCAGAAGAGTGATTATTAAACAGGGTTTGATTGCGGTTAAACTTAAATCAGCTTTGTATGACAAAATTACCCACATTGAAGTTGACCAGAGTCTGATGGATCGGTTGATTATGAAACATGGTAGTGTGTTGATTCATACAGCAGGCGGCGGAAATGATGAGATTAAGATTTTAAATATTGATGAACCATTGGAATTTAAAAATTTGTTAGAGCGGCTTATTAACAGAGAACGGGAAAGATTTGGTGGATCTACAGGACCAGTTGTTACTTTAGAAGGTGAACTGGTTGACTGATTATTTGAGTAAATTATTTAAAGATATTAAATTAATTCTTCCTCCTACCGGAACTGGCTGAGGTGATGGAGCGATTGTTGAATGTGCCAGCATTTTTTCCAGAGTTTGTTCTGCTATTTTAGAACTATTCAAAACCTGGATTGTTTCTGGTGTTACATAAAGGGTAGGTTTGGATAAAGTTAATACTTCCTCCAATGTCACATTTGGGTTTTTGGGAGTTGGGAATTTTTTATCAGGGATAAGGGACAATACCGGCATTGGTGATGATGTGGCTTCTGTTACTTCCAGTAAAGTTGTTAAAGTACTTTCGGAAATTTTTTCCAGAGTTATTGGTTCTATTTCCGGCTTTTTTTCTTCAGGTTCTGGTGTGAAGACTGGAATATATGCAGATTGAGATGCAGATGGTTGGACTGGGGTTGGTACTAATACTGCAGAGGGTGTTGATGATTGGTGGACTATGAAATCTTCTTCTTTTGGGTAACTCCGAATTTCCGGTAGAAGAGGTCTTGGATCTATTTTTTGGTTATTGTATGTAAGTTCTAGATGAGTATGTGGACCTGAAGTATGTCCGGTCATACCTACTTCTCCCAATAAATCATCAGTGTTTACTTCTTTGCCTTTGTTAACATAAATTTTCCCCATGTGAGCATATAAGGATTTAAATCCATTTCCATGATCAACCTCGACCATCAGACCTAGTCCCCAGAAATTGTAACCGGCTTCACTTACCACACCTTTTGCTATTGGTTTGATTGGCATACCTAGTCCAATACAGAGATCGATTCCTGGATGATAAGCGGAAAAAGTAGTCGTGATATATCCAGGATGTGGTAATTGGAAATTTGTGGCAGGTGGAGGTGGAACGGGTGTTGGAACCGGAGTTGGTGATGTTATAGCAGGTGATTCTGAAGGATTGATTTGGTTTTTGACCTGGTTAATAACTTGTTTTACCGGGAGCGGCTGACTAGATTGGGCATATGTTATTTGAGGAAAAAGACTGAAAAAAGAGAAACAAAGAACCCCCAAGACTGTTTTAGCTTTGTTCAAACTAAATGCTTGGTACCGGGTGGCGCCCAGAGACAAGAGATGAACAACCTGTGCCAGAGATTGTTTCAGGGCGGGCAGTTGCTTGTATGGATGACCCCAATGGAAATCCACTCTGCTTAGTCCGTTGACCATCAAAAAACCCACCATACTCTTAAGCATGATGGGCAGAAGCGAAATAATAGCATGTTTTGGGGTCAAAAGTCAAACTTAGCGCCTTCTGACAGTACTAAATCTTAACTAATAATTGGTCTGGTTTTTAGTATTGGCAGATATTTTAAGGGTAGTAAATCAGTTATAATTAATTCGCTTTATGAAAAAAGTCCTGCTTATTTTACTGGTTTTTATTAGTCTGATTTCAATTCTGATTCAATTTGGTAAAGGTCCTTTAGAAAAAGTAATGGGAGCAAGCGGTAGAAGTGGACTGCAGGTTGACAGTAATATTAAAGCAAAAGTTTTGATTGGTGGAAAAGAAGTGGGTGAAACTCCTTTTTCAGATAACAATCTGACTGAAGGTGAACTATTAGTTTCGCTGGAATCAGCTGAAGAGAGTAGTGTGTCAGCAGTTCCCTGGAAAGGGTATGTTAAGCTCAATCCGGGCACTTTAACGGTGGTTAACCGCAATCTGGAAGGTAATGTCCAGGCTTCTTCCGGTGAGGTGATAACTTTGGAATCAGGTAAAGGAGTAACTATTGTTTCTACCCCTCCGGAAGCAGAAGTGACAGTTGATGGTGTGGTTGTTGGACGTACTCCGATAACTTTGTCTGATATGTCTTCCGGTGACCATCAGTTTATTTTAAGTAAAGAAAATTTTGTTAAAAGAAGTATCAGAGCAAAGCTGGTGGAAGGATTTAATCTGGTGTTAACTGTTGACTTAGCGATTGCTGAAGCCGATCTAACTAAATTACCAACAGTGCCGGTTTCCTCAACAGCTCAGGTTGTTATTAAAAACACTCCAACTGGTTTTCTGAGGGTTAGAAATACTCCATCGATTAATGCAGCCGAAGTCGGACAGGTCAAACCAGGAGAAACTGTAGTAATGCTGGAGGAGATACCAAATTGGTACAGGATTAGATTAACTGATGGAAAAGAAGGATATATTTCTTCATCCTATGCTGAGAAAAAGAAGTAATTTATTAGGAATTTTCTCGTCAAACACTCGAAAAATATTAGTTGCCTACGCTCCGAAGTAGTAGAGGATGAAGACTACCATTATTATCCATATGATAACGGTTATCAGAAGTGGTTTATCTCTTAGTAAAACTCTTTCAGGGGATTCGCCTTCTTTTTTCTCGTAAATAATATAGAGATAGCGCATAACTCCGTAGATAACCAGAGGAACTGTTGCCATCAGATATTTTGCCTGACTAAAGGGCAGAGAGAAATTGTCAAACAATATTGAAAGCCGGTGTCTGGCGATAATAGGCGGCTGCAAAAAAGTGAAAAGTGCGTAAGCCAACCAGGTAGAATTTGCGAACATACTGGTTAAAATATCCAGTAAGTTTTCCGGATAGTGTAGTAATGTTTCCCGGTGTTTTGAGGCCTGTGCTTGAAGCAGTGTAAGTTCAGAACGCCTTTTTCCAATAGCCAGAAAAAGAGCAAATGAAGTAACTGTCAGCAGGAACCAGACATTTAAATGAGCATCTATTACCCAGACTCCGGCATAAATCCTTAAAACAAAACCTGCTGCAATTGCCATGACATCAAGTAAAATTGTAGTTTTTAAATAAGAAGAGTAAAACAGCTGGAGAAATAAATAAGCTAATACTGCCAGAAAAAGTGCCGGAGAGATGGTATAAGAGATGGGCAAAATCAGAACAATTATCCCCAAAGCAATTGCCAGTGCAGATGAAACAGGGATTATTCCGGCTGCGATCGGACGACGGCTTTTGAAAGGATGAAGTCTGTCTCTCTCAATATCAAAGATATCATTGATTAGATAAACAGCTGAGGTTGTGGCACAGAAGACAATAAAGGCTTGAAAAACCAAACTAACGGCGGATGGGTTATCTAGTTGTCCGGCAAAGATAAGGGCTGCAAAAATGACCAGGTTTTTGATCCACTGTCTGGGTCTGACAGCCTTAACCAATCCCCAAAGAAAGATCATGTTTTGATTGCTATGTAAAGTTTTTAAGAACCGCGTTTGTAAAATAGCTGTAGCCATACGATTGCACCTGTTATTATAACTATTCCAAGGATCGCTGTAAAAAGCTTTTCTTCAGAAGACAGATTTACCACCAGAATTCCCAGAATAGCTGAGCTGATTATGAAAAGAGATGATATCTGCTGATGAGACCATCCGCGGTGTAAAAGCAGATGATGCAGATGTTTTTGATCACCAAAAAAAGGTGATCTGCCCGAAAGTATCCTTCTAAAAAAAGTATAGAAAAAATCGGTTGCCGGAACCAAAAGTACAATCAAAGCAGTGGCTAGTTTTCCGCCAGAGAGGATTGCTAGAGTTGCCAGCATAAAACCCAAAATGGTTGAGCCGGAAAAAGCCGGTAAGATTTTAGCCGGATGCCAGTTAAAAAAGAGAAATCCTAAAGCCGCACCAGCTGTGATAAAAGCGATGATAGCAATAGGCAGTTGATTTGTGTCCCCCTGCAGAAAAAAACGGTAGGAGATAAAGCCGATCGTTAAAAAAGCCACGCTCATTACGCCCGGCATTTGTCCGTCAACGCCTTTACTCCAATTGACGACATTCATAATCCAGGTAATCCAAAGTAATGCAAACAGATCGGCAATTAAAATAATCTGATGCTGACCAAAAAAAGTTACAGGGATATTGATTATATCGAGCCTTAAAATTCCACCAAAAGGATTTGTTACAAAAGCAATTCCCACTCCGGAAAAGACTACCAAAAGAGCTGCTAAAAGTTGAAGAGCAAGACGTGGGAAAGGACTGAAGTTGTGGATTTTATCATCCATCAGACCCAGGATGAGTAGTACTGTAATACCTAATATTATTCCGATGATTCCTTTGGCCAGGGGAACAAATAAAATCAGACAGCAGACAATTGCCAGATACATCGGTAAACCGCCAGCTCGTGGGATAACCCGATTTTGGATATGAGCCGGATGAGGTCTGAGGTTTGGGTCATCCACTAACTGATATTTTTTTGCCAGATAAATGGTAAGAGGAGTAGCCAGAAGAGTGATAATAAAACTTATGGCAAATGGAAGATATAGATCTATCATACAATACTGAAAATAATTCTCAGCCCGGCTATAAAAGTTAGGATAGCAATTATAGTAGTTGAAAGCAAAATTATCCGTTTCATCGTCAGTTGAGAAGTATGAAGATGCCAGGTAATAATTAGGTTTACCATGGCTGCTAAAACAATTAGAGAAGGCAAGATAATGAACTGTCCTTTATTGGCTAGTTGAGTGTCTCCCCAGGGAAGTGAATAGAAAAAAGGGATTTGATTTGGTAGCTGATCCAGATAAATTAAAAAGATAAAACTTAAAAAAAGGGCGAGTAATATGGAGCTGGACGTGGACCAAAAAAGGATAGCATCTTGTTTTTGATAGAAATTGATGAAGCGCTTTATAATATTCATTATTAATTTAAGTATGTCATTGCGAGGAGTGTAACGACGAAGCAATCTCGAAAATATGATTTAACTGAGTTTTTGTTGATTCTCAGATACAGATTGCCGCGCGTTAATTCCTAATTAATTCGCTCGC
>CAYUPO010000031.1:0-10625 GCA_964446685.1 uncultured Gammaproteobacteria bacterium
ATCTAATATCTAATATCTAATATCTAATATCTAATATCTAATATCTAATATCTAATATCTAAATCCGAGTCAAGTTAAAAACGTCATTGCGAAGCAAGACCTGTGGTCATTGCGAGGAGGAACGACGAAGCAATCTCGCAATTAGGAATCTACCAAGTTACTTAGTTAGTTCTCAGTCACAGATTACCGCGCGTTAGTTCTTTGGGAATTCGCCCGCCACGATCAGTTTCATGATTGTGGCTCCCAATGACGAAATACGTCTTGCTCACTATGTTCGCAATGACGTTTGTATCAATGTGATCTGAATTTAATTATTGCTTGGAATTCTTGTTTCTTGGAAACTTGATTATTTATTAAATATCAGTTGCAGTACCCATCAGGTTGGGGATAGTGAAGCTTCCAAGGATATTAATATTAAGCACTTTTCCAACAACGATCACAATAACTACAGCCAGAGCTAGAATTGCCAAACCGATCAGAGCATTAACAATAGCTCCACGAGCTTTGCCAATTGAATCTTTGTCTCCACCAGAAGTAATCCATCTAAAAGCTCCCAAAATAAGGAAAAAGAGTACCAGTAAAGCAGCCACAATATAAACGATAGTTAAAGCACTAGTTAAGATAGTTGAAGGAGCTGTTTTTGGATCAATGCCCATATTAGTTGGGGTATTTACCTGTAAAGCTAAAGCTGAGGAAGCAAGTGAGAGATAACCAATTGTTGAAGCGATTCCGGCAGTTAATTTCTTCATGTCTGAATTAATCATAGACAGCAACCAAGTTACTTGTCAAGCTTCTGGTTTTGTAAGTTTAGTAAACGTCATTGCGAGGAGTGAAACGACGTGGCAATCTGTTAATCAAAGGTTCCCCAAGGGCGCAAAGAAACGGATTGCTTCGTCACTACGTTCCTCGCAATGACGGTTAAGGGTTTTGATTACATTCCTGTTCGAGGAAGTTCTCTAACAGAGCTGTATGGATAAGGTGTCGGATCCACCACTATTATCTGTGGCTGATTAAATGTACCCTGGGTATTTCCGGTACTTGGAATTACCACTGGATTAAAACTAGGTGATGGGTTTGTCTGTGTGACAGATTGTATTGGTGCATATGAATACTCATTATTTGGCTGTGTAACTGTTTGTACGCCATTATAACTATATCCATTATTTTGCTGTGTAACAGTTCTCACCGGTTCGTAATTAGGTGAAGTGTTTTGCTGAACAACTGTTCGGATCGGATCATAGTTGGGTGAAGTATTATTCTGTGCAACCTGTCGGATCGGGTCGTAATTTGAGAAGGCAGTACTTTGTCCAACCTGACGAATCGGGTCATAATTTGAAAATGAAGTACTCTGTCCGACCTGGCGGATTGGATCATAGTTTGAGAAAGCCGTTGTCTGACCAACCTGGCGTACAGGATCATAGTTTGAGAAAGTGGTTGACTGTCCTACCTGTCTGATTGGGTCGTATTGAGAAAAAGCAGTTGTCTGACCAACCTGGCGAATAGGATCGTAATTTGAAAAGGCTGTAGTCTGACCCACAGTTCTGATTGGATCGTACTGAGAAAAAGCCGTATTTTGTCCAACACGTCTGACCGCATCATAAGCAGCAAAAGCAGTAGTTTGACCGACACTCCTGATTGGATCATAAAAAACCTGGCTTAACACCTGGCCAACAGTTCTGATTGGTTCATATGATGAAAAAGTGGTTGACTGACCGACTGTTCTTACAGGCTCATAGTCTCCAAATCCTGTGCTTTGTCCTACCTGTCTAATGGGAGCATATTCGCCAAAAGTGGTAGTCTGACCAACTTGTCTGATAGGCGCATAAGGTGTCATTTCATTATTTTCTGAGATAATAACTGTTCCTGGAGCATAATCAA
Source organism: uncultured Gammaproteobacteria bacterium (assembly GCA_964446685.1). Lineage (GTDB taxonomy): Bacteria > Patescibacteriota > Microgenomatia > Daviesbacterales > UBA10151 > CAZWRN01. Next base: position 1,879 of record CAYUPO010000031.1, read on the forward strand.
CACGGGTTTGCTGGATCTGAATATTTCCAGGAGCGTAATCGGCACTAGTTACAGGAATCTGAATAGTTCCTGGTGCATAGTCTATGTCAGCCTGAGCTGCAAATGCAGGTGAAGTAATAGGGGAGAGGATTAAGTATCCCCCCAGAATCAAAGCTAATAGAGAACTTTTAGGCAGTTTTATCATTAGGCCTATAATTATACAACATCAGGGCTGCAAAAGCAAGTTTATGGGGTGGAATTAGGAGCTAATAATTTAAACTTTGAGGTCACTATTTGAATGTGCCAAGAGGATTTACTGCCGGTAGTTTAGCAAAATCAATTCCGATTAATTTGCCCACCAAGGTAACAATAACAAAAGCCATAGCCATTACCACCAGACCGATCAAGGCCGTTGTGATCTTTTTACGGGCATTGCCAACTTTTTCTTTATCCCCACCTGAAGTAATCCATTCCACAGCTCCCCAGAGTGTATAAAGCAGTGTCCCAAGCATTCCCACAACAAAGATCAGGGTAATTATGGTATTTAAGACATTTTGAGTGGATTTGCCTGCTTCAGCTGCATTTGAAACAGGTTGCGGAACTGAACTGGGAACAGCAATATCAAATGCGTTTATAGAAGTAAAAAGGGTAGAGTAGAGCATAACCACCAAACAGAGTGCGACTAGTTTAATTGGAATACTCATGGCTTCACTTTTACTCCATTGGTAGAAGTTGAAATATTTTCTCCGAGATAAGGAATTTTTAACCCTTTGAGAGGATTTATTCCAATGAAAGTGCCGACCAGGCTGAGAACTAAGAATGATACAGCCAAAACTATCAATCCAATCAGCGCATTAGTGATCTTTTTGCGAGCACTGGCCACTTTTTCTTTATCTCCACCTGACAGAATCCAGTCAACCGCTCCCCACAAAAAGACTAAAACAGCACTAACGCTGGCAATAGTAAAGATCAAAGTAATAGCGTTTCTAAAAACACCACCGAGTAATGTATCTGCTGAAAGTCCATTAACCTGAACTCCAGCGTTTTCTACCGGTTGTTTAATTCCCAAAGCAGCATAGGTTGGACAGGCAAACGTAAAAAACAAGGCAAATACACTCAGCCAGCTTATTAAAATATAGTTAAATCTTTTCATTTTCATAAAAGTAACAGCCTTTTTGGTATATCGTTCATCGTCAATCGTATATCGGAAGACAAAAACCAGAACTGTCTTTTATCTGTTTTTTCCGATTAACGATATACGATTTACCATCCACCATTTACGACCAACTATCTACAACAAAAACTTAATACCAGTAATCTGTTCCAGAACTTTAAAGATGACAAAAGATAGTGAAAGAACGATCAATCCAATAATTGCCCAGGTTATTTTTTGTCTGGCTTTGGAAATAGCATCTTTTTCTCCAAATGAAATAATAAAGTCATAAGCTCCCCAAACAACCATAAAAACAACCGCAATCGCCGCCAGCATGAAGAAAAGATTGATAATAGTCGAAAGAAAATTATTAATACCAGTTTCTCCCGTTAAATCACCCTGATTGAGTTTGTTTACCACCTCAGGTGGAGTCACTTTTCCTAAAGTATCAGTAAAATTCGATGCAAGTTTCATAATTTAAAAGAACCAAAATGGCTGCTCACCCAATAAGAAATATGGTAAATATCTGACAATTATGAAAGACAAAACCAGTAGTATAAATCCTATGATAGCATGTACAATTTTTTCCCGGGCTGCGGCAGTAGCGTTCTTATCTCCCTGTGAAATTATCATATCAAAAGAAGCAGTAAAGAAGAAAAATGCCAGCATGATACCGGCAACAATAAAGGCTGTAGGTACCAGATAGCTGATTAACTCACCAAAAGACTTAACGCTACCAAAAGCAAAGTTACCACTTAGTTCAACAGCTGCCTGAACTCTGGTTGGACATAGTAAAGTTACTAGAGCTAGCAGCAAACTTGTTTTTTTCATATTTTTAGCATTCAGTCTGTCCGGCAGGGCACTGTGGTTGAGTAAAACGATTATTTGAATTATTTTGTGATCCATCCTGAATTTGCGGCACTTCACCTGCATAAAAAGTTCTGATGAAAGGAAAAATAGTGGGAGCCCAGTTACCAACTAAAAAGGCGACTATCAGTAGAATAAATCCAACTAAAGCATAGCGGATTCTTTCTTTGGCAGAATTTAAAGCTTCTTTCTGCCCTTGTGCGACCATATATTCATAAGCTCCCCAGACAAACCAGATAAAAGCTAAAAATATGGCTATATAAAAGATCAGATTCAAAAACTGTGAAGCAACATAACCAAACGATGTTTGTTCAGGTCCGGTAAACTGCAGCCCTTCAGGATTGGGAATATTAGTATCTCCTTTTAGTCCAGGCAGATTAAGAGAAATTTTATTCATTCTAATATCAGCTTAATATGAGCGGTAGCGAATATCAAGCTATGCTTAAAATGAGCGGTAGCGAATATCAAGCTATGCATAAAACTTCTGTAACAATGTGTAAAGTAGCACCAGAATTCATTCCGTCATTGCGAACATAGTGAGCAAGACGTATTTCGTCATTGCGAGCATAGTGAGCAAGACGTATTTCGTCATTGCGAGCCACAATCATGAAACTGATCGTGGCGAGCGAATATACTTGGAATTAACGCGCGGCAATCTGTATTTTAGAATCAGCTAAGTTACTAAGTTAATTCCTGGTTGCGAGATTGCTTCGTCGTTACACTCCTCGCAAAGACGTTAATGTAGTTAGGGAAAGGGGGAGAGGTTTACTTGGTAAAACCTGGAAGCCCAAGGATATCAACGCCGATAATTTGTAGTAACAGGGTTGAAAAAATCACAAAAAGGAGTCCAATTACTGCTGAAACAAACTGTTCACGGCCTTTTTTAAGATTTTCTGCATTTCCTCCGGAAGTCATCATCTGAAATGAACCAAAAACCATCAGTAAAAGAGCCACCCCTCCTGAAAAACCGGTAATATATTTCATCAATCCGGCTACAAACTTGCCTGGATCTGTTGGAATACAACCTATTGCTGTCAAAACACCATCACCTGTTTTACCTTTTTCTAGTGCTCTGCCTGAGGCTGTATCACAATATTGTCCAGCAGACTGAGAACATTCTCCTTCTACACATTGAGTTGGTTTAAACGTTGTTTCCACCGGTGTATTTCCGCTTTCAACTTTATTATCAATAATAAATGAAGAGGCCTGACAGACTAGTTTTGAGTCGACGGCGGCATCACCTGTTTGTGGATAGAAGTTAAATACATAGGTTGAAGGGGGGATCTCCCCAGTATTTACTGTCAAGGAACCATTTCCTGTCGGAGTCAAATTGGGAAATCTTTTTGGTTCAGCTGATGTATTTTTAGTATCGACTAGATCACCGCGGTAAGTAGCTATTCCTGATGGAAATCCTTCTCCTGGAAAATTTTTACCACTGATAATGGCTTCTTTTTTATTGGTGCCGATTGTTAGAGGATTTGGTTTTGCCGAGCAACTTTTTTGGGTATTACTTGCACATTTCGCTGCATCTCCAACTGTATATTCCAGTGCAGTAGATTTGTTGCAACCAGAAAATCTCAAACCGGGGTTGTTTATCCAAAGATCACCTTCAATTATACATAATAAAGCTTTACTATTTTCTTTAAAATCTTCATTACCATTACTGCCATGATCCCCTCCGGTCAGGGAAATAGTAAAGGTTCTGTTAGAAGCAGGACCACTCCAGGCAAAATTTCTCTTGTCTCCATCCCACCAAACATTATAAGTTTTGCCAATTTCAGCATTTTCAATTGTGGCTTCAGTCAACCGATCTTTACAAATCAGATTATTCTCAGTTGAGATGGGGGCCAATTTTACCGCAGTCCCACCGGTAGTGGAGCCTATTGGAAAAGAAACTGATTCAAATAGTACTTTTCGATCGGTCTTTGACCAGACTTTAATTGAATAGGTTCCAGGAACTAAATCGCAGACTAATGTTTTTGACCAGACATCAAATGTTAATTTTTTGCTGTCACTTGTTTTTCTTACGGCTGTATAAAATCCCAGACCAGGATCATAATCTCTGTTACATTTGTAACCAGGGGACTCAAATAAAATGGCGTATGACTCATTAGTTGAAAAAGGTGAGGCTTCATTACCCGACGCATCACGAGCAAAAATATCTATCCTGATAGTGCTGGTATCTTTTATATAATCAGGAGGACTCGGCTCATCGTTATAAGCATTGATTGCAAAAATATAATTACTATAACTATTCTGACCGGCAATATTATCAATATATAGCGCCTCTGCTTTTCCAGGAATAATGAATAAAACAAAAAATAATGCCAAAAAAACCAAAAACTTCTTCATTGTTCTCAGCTTAGCGTAATTAATGTAGTTGATCAATATTAAAAGGGGAGAAGACTACTAGAAATTTGTCAATTGGTAATGCATAATGAAATGAATAAAGCTTTTAGGTAATAGCTTCCAGCTTCTAGTAAAAAGACTAGCAGCTACAAGCTAACAGCTATAAGCTAAATTGCACTGCCCAATGTCTAGTTTTTTGTCACAACTATTTCAGCACCCAGATGAAGCAAATCAGCCACCTGCTGATGGATCTCAAACAACCACACCTCAAAACCCTCAGCAACCAGCTGACCAAAATGGTTCCAATTTTAATCCATCTAATTCCTCTCCCACCTCTAATCCTGCATTACCCTCAGCCGGTGATGTCACTTCAACTATTGCTCAGGCCAAACAGGATTCATCTGTCGTCAGTTCATCAGTTGATCCAGTCAAAGAGCAGGAAAAAACTGCTTTGTCCCATATGGATCCAAGGGCATCACAGGTCCTGGTCCATGCCTACGAAGAGACCAAAAAAATAAAACAATCTTTTATTGAGCCTGAGCAACTCTTTTTAGCTCTTATTTCTGATCGGGAAATATTCAAATTACTGCAGGATTTTAAAGTAGATGTCGCAAAACTGACCCGTGATGTCCAGCAGCAGGAAAAAGAGGGCACTTTCGCCGGTGAACCAACACTTGGTGAACAGACCAAACAGATTCTGGAAGAAGCTTTCACCAACGCCAAAAAAAGAGAAGTAGCTTACCTATCACCTGAAGATATTCTGTTGGTCTTTTTCTCTAAACAAACAGCTGTTACAGCGCCTCTCAAAAAAGAAGGAGTTGAAAAGTCCAAAATTGAGGAAAAGCTTTCCAAATCTACTGAGTTTAAAACCGGCAAAAAATCTGTCATCGAAGAGTACGGTGTAGACCTGACAGAGAAAGCCAGAAAAGGGCTGTTGGATCCGGTAACCGGACGGGACAAAGAGGTTGAGCGGATGGTGCATATCCTGCTTCGTCGAACAAAAAATAACCCCGTTATTATCGGTGAGGCTGGAGTTGGTAAAACAGCTTTAGTTGAAGGTTTAGCCCAGATGATGGCTGATGGCAAAGTAACACCAGATCTAGCCAGACGAAGAATAATTCAGCTGGACATCTCCTCACTTATTGCCGGCGCGTCACACAGGGGAGAATTTGAGGAACGATTGCAGGGAGTTATAAAAGAAGTAATGGCTTCCCAGGGGCAGATAGTCCTTTTTATCGATGAAATACACACTTTACTCGGTGCTGGATCTACCGATGGCGCAATGGATGCTTCAAATATAGTTAAGCCTTATCTTTCAAGGGGCCAGATCCAGATCATTGGTGCCACAACTACCAGTGAATTCCGCAAAAACTTTGAAAAAGACCGGGCTTTTGAAAGACGTTTCCAGCCAATTGTCTGTGATGAACCGACTGAAGAAGTAGCCATTCAGATGATTAAAGTGCTCCAGCCAAAGTATGAAAAGTTCCACGGAGTGAAATATTCCGATGAATCGATCAAAGCGGCTGTTCATCTCTCTAAAAGATATGTCGGAGAAAGATTTTTACCTGATAAAGCAATTGACTTGATGGATGAAGCCGCCGCTGAAGTTAAACTAAATCATTCAGGGGGAGTAAATGGCACAACTTCAACACCGGTCGATCCTGATGCAAAACCAGCTGAGGAAGCAAACAAGCAGACTGATCCAAATGCTCAGGCTGTCCCATCTGAAGAACAAAAAGACCCAAGTAAAGATAATAATCTTGTTACAGACGCCCAATCGTCACCAAATTCTACCCAAAACAGTACTGCTCCTGGTGGAGCTTTTGTCGTCCAAGATACTGATATTGAAAAAGTGGTCTCCAGATGGACAGGTATTCCAATTACTAAACTGACTGAAAAAGAATCAGAAAAGCTGCTTCATATGGAAGATATCATCCATAAAAACTTTATTAATCATGAAAGGGCAGTTACTGCAGTTTCTGAGGCGATCAGAAGAGGCCGTATTGGACTGGCTTCAGCTTCCCGGCCAATTGCTTCCTTTATCTTCCTCGGTCCTACCGGTACCGGTAAAACAGAGCTGGCCAAAGTTTTAGCTGAGATCATGTTTGGTAAAAAAGATGCCATGATCCGGTTGGACATGTCTGAATATATGGAAAAGCACGAAGTAGCCAAGCTGGTTGGTGCCCCTCCAGGGTATGTTGGATATGAAGAAGGGGGACAATTAACCGAAGCTGTCAGAGCTAAGCCTTATTCAATTGTGCTGCTTGATGAGATCGAAAAAGCCCATCCGGATGTCTTTAATATTTTGCTGCAGTTACTGGAAGATGGCCGGCTGACAGACAATAAAGGCAATACCATTTCTTTCAAAAATACAGTTATCATTGCTACTTCCAATATTGGTTCAACCATGATTCAGCAGAAATTGCAGGAATTAAATGCGCCAACAGGCTCACCAATGACTAATGATCCAGCATCTGCCACCCAAAGTATGATTCCTCCGTCTCCTGGAACTGAAGCAGCAGCTGCAAATCCAACACCCTTACCGGGTGCTCCAGTTGGCCCAAATCAGCCAGTAGCTGCTGCCCCAGGCCAACCAGTCGATCCGAATAATCCGGTAGCCCAGACTGTTTCTCCTGTTCCCGGATCACCTGCACAAGATCCTTCAGTTACACCAGCTCAAACAGTTCCACAAACTCCAGCTGTTCCTGGTGCTGTCACACCTCCGCCAGTCGCGCCTGCCAATTCAATAGTTAGTCAGGTTACAGGGGAAGATGCTGATCCTGCGACAGTCCTTAAAAATAAAGTGTTTAAAGAACTCTCCGGTATTGTGATGCAGGAACTGACAAAACATTTCCGCCCGGAGTTGATCAACCGGTTTGATGAGGTTGTTATATTTGAGCCTTTGTCTCAGGAAAATATGATGCAGATTGCCAGACTCGGTATTGAAGGAACCAAGAAGATGCTGAAAGAGCAAGGGATCGATCTGCAGATTTCTGAGACCGCTTTGAGTCAGTTGGCCAAAGAAGGGTATGACCCAGCTTATGGCGCCCGTCCGCTACGAAGACTGATTCAGCGATCTATCGAAAATCCAATTGCAATTTATCTAATCGAACGCTCAGCTGGTGAAGGGGATACTATTATGATTGATTATGACAGTAGTAAAGATGCCTATACTTTTACTAAGCAGGCAGGAGCGAATGCAGCAACTGGAGCTCAGGCAACAGCTGCCCCACCTGTTGCACCGGATGGCTCAATTGCGCCTATGAATGAGCAGCCATCTCAGACTGGAGCTGAGACATTGCCTCAGGCACCAACTGGAATTCCCGGTAATCTACCGATTGATGAAGCGCCTCCAGAGATCACTTCCTCACCCGCTGATCCAAATCAACCCGTACCACCTCCTGCAGATGGCGGTGCCGGACAAGCGAAACAGTTACCTGACTGGTTGGAAAATGTAACAGAAACAGCACAAGGAACAGGGGAAGCCCCTCAGGAATTGGTAGATGCAGGAAGTGGCGGAGGGGCAGGTCAAGCCACTGCTGTGGGAGGAACTACTTAAACAGAGAAGTCAGAAGAATCAGCGTTATCAGCTAAGATCGGATAACGGATATATCAGATAAATCCGAACCAAGATCTGATCTTTCTGAATTCTTCTATAATCTGAAACCCTGATCCTGCTGAAGCTCTGATTTTTCTATTTGATCATGAAACTTACTCTAAAATTGCCCAGTTCCACTTTTGAGCCATCACAAAATTTGGCAACACCATCCGGAATTCCGGAGGGATTATCAGGGGATATCGGTAACTCCGGAGCTGCTTTTTTTCAGACAGGTATTAATTTACTGTTATATGCAGCAACTGCCCTTTCAATAATGATGTTAATGTGGGGAGGTATTCAGTGGATTACTTCTTCAGGAGATCCGGAAAGGCTGGCAGCCGCCAAACGAAAGATTACTTTTGCCATAATTGGCCTAGTTGTCTCAGTTGGAGCCTTCTTTATTGTCAGAGTAATAATTATTGTCTTAGGCGGAAATGCCGACAATTTACTGAATCCTGCAGTCCTTTTTAATGCCACATCTTCAGCTTCATTAAAATAAAAATTCAAAATTACAAGCAGCAAATTACAAACAAATTCAAAATAATAAATTTAAAATACACAAACCTCTAGATTTTGGAACTTATTTATTTGAATTTTAAATATTGTTTGTTATTTGATATTTTGGATTTGTAATTTTTACTGCGGAGCAGGAACTTGTTCACTGCGAGCAGGTAAATGGATGATTTGGATCATTTTTAACCATTCCGCCCCATTCAACTACATTAAAACTGGAAGCTTGAAGTTTTAAGCTTTTAGCTTCTAGCACTGGCGACTCCACCTGTTTTGGTGCATCTAGTCTTT
>CAYUPO010000032.1:0-9812 GCA_964446685.1 uncultured Gammaproteobacteria bacterium
ACCACCTTTTATCTTTTACATTAAGAGTCGCTCAAAAAATATCTTTCACCAAAACTCCTGTAGCAAGATAATGGTCTACTTTAAGAAGTTAAGCATTTTTCTAACCGAGAAGAAATCTGGTTTCTGAAGAGCAAGATCATCATTCTGATTAGGTATTTTAATTAGATTACCTACACTCTCACGCACAACCTTAAGACCTTCAACAAATGGAGTTCCATCCGATAAATAGCTTCCATAAAATACCATTCTATCTAGCTGAACATGATAAAAGGGAAAACCTAAACTTGGATCAATTTGAAGAATAGAACCGGCATAATGATCATCATATATATTTATAATATTTCTAGGAATATTTTTTAGAACATTCGGAGTTATATCTCCCCAAGCTTCCTGATACGTTCTTCTCAAACCTGGACTCATAGATCGAAATAAAACTCTATCCCCTCTTGCAAATTCACCCATGGAATTTTTATATACCAATAAAACTGGAAAGTAAAGCTAAAAGTTGTTACAATAGCATAGTTCATTTTCCGGAGATGGTAGAACGGTCAATTACACCAGATTCATGGCGCTGCTCATTTACAGTATAATTAGTTCGTGAAAGTGAAGTATACCAAGGAAATATTAGCTAAAGCGGTTTCGAAGTCAGTATCTATTCAGGATGTAGCGAGACAGTTAATAGGTAAACCTGTGGGAGGTAACCAACACCAACATTTGAGGAGAATGATCCTGAAATATGGGGTTGATACCAGTCATTTTTTAGGAAGAGCTCATAACAGGGGTCAAATTTCTAACAAAAGAAAATCTCCTGCAGAGGTGTTTATTGTGGGAATGAGACAGAAGTCTCATCTGCTAAGAAGAGCATTGATTGAATCTGGTATACAATATAAATGCTTTATATGTTTAATTGATAAATGGTTAGGTAAAGATATAAATTTAGAGATTGATCATATAAATGGAGATAGCTCTAATAATAGCTTAGAAAATTTGAGGTTTTTATGTCCAAATTGTCATTCTCAGACAGAAACATTTGGATATAAGGGGATTAATACCCGCAGGTGGCAGAACGGTTGATGCAACAGACTGTAAATCTGTGCCAAGTAGGTTCGACTCCTACCCTGCGGACAAAATTAAATTTGGAAGTTTTTTGAGCCTAGACAGGTTCAATTCCTACTTTCTGGCTTGAGAAGGTAACGTCGGTTCCCAGGCAAATTCAATCCTGCCATTTTCGATACCATCTTTTAATTCATACATAACATCACGCCTCAAACCACTACCAATTCTACCTAAGGCGTTTATAGACACTCTCGAAATAATTTCAATATCTCCTTCATTGTTTTGAGGTATGCAAGTTAAAGATTCCATATCAGCTGAAAGTTTCAAAGTCTCATGTCCTACATAATTAGAGTATACATTCTCAACATACCCTGATTTTAATTTTCTCCACCAAGTTGGATAATGCTTTCCCAAAACATTAACATATTTTCTTCTTTTTACAGTCATCCAGGAATTTTAATAGTTAATAATTCAACAGTCAACTATAGGATGACCCAAAAATTAAAATTCCTAAATAAATATTCCTCTTCAAAATTTAAATCGGGTATCTGGGTTCTAAAATTGTTTACTAGGGGGACATATAAACATGGTTTCTTAAAGAAAGTTAAACCACCCATATTTTTTCAAGTAATACTCAATTTGCTTATTAACTCTTTAAATAGTATTCTTCGACTTTAATAATGCCTATAAGTAAAGAACCACGAATTTTTGGTAATGTTACCGAACTTGTATCAAATCCCGATGGCTGGAAAAGAGACCATCTTAAATATAAAATTGACAGATCAGTTTATATTGGTGGTAATCCACATGTACGAAAAAATCATCTACCTGAAGAATTAGTTATTCCTTTACATGAAGCATGGCAATTTACTAAAAATCATAGACCAATCGATTTTAATGGATCAAAAGTAGCTGTTCAGAGACTATCTCTAACAGATGGGATTTTAGATATCTCGGGAGTAACCACAGATTACTTTACATTAAGGGGATTACCGGAAGCGGCAAAAAAAACATTTCAGGAATATCAGGATGAAATTGTAATAAATAAATCAACCAAACCAGAGGATGCGATTTTCGAAACAACCCGTCCCGCTGGTATTTGTACTCATAACGTTGCAGTTACCAGCAATGGCGAAATTATCATGATGGTCCGCTCTCAAAGACAAGGCTTCCATGAAGGAAAAGTTTCGGTTAGTGAAGAAGAACAAACTGAGTTAACTGACAACTCACCCTTTGCCACTTCATCCAGAAGTTATAAAGAAGAATTAAATATTAAAGTTTCGCAGAAAAATATTAGCATGCTAGGAGTTGGGGTTGAAAAAAATACAGCTTATATGGCTTTAGCTTATATCGCTGATTCTGGTCATACAGCAAAAAAACTCGCTGAAAAATGGTATTCGGCTCAGGATCATGATGAAAATACTGCTATTTTCGCCGTGCCTACGGAGACAATAGATCAGTGGTTAAACAAAGAAAAAATCGGATCCAGTATTTGGCATTCCAGTTTGCTAGCTGGTAAAATACATCCAGATGCATCACTAATCCTGCATGACACTTCTCCCTGGAGAATAAATTTGGTTAAAGAATTTTTGTTGAATAATTAAATACTTGATTCAAAAAACCGAATTCGTGATACACTTAATATATGGCTTTACGCAGATTTCATCGGTCAGCAGATTACTCTTCAGCTAAAAAAGTTAGATGGCTGGCTACTCTTTCTAAAATCGGGTTAGGACTGATTGTGGCAGGTATTATTGTCGTCATTGGAGTCATTTTGTATTTCTTTACCCAAATCCCCTCCCCTGATGAATTGCAAAACCGGGAAGTGGCGGCTTCGACTAAGATTCTTGACCGCAACGGTGAGCTGCTTTATGATATCTTCCAAAATCAAAACCGGACTCCGGTCAAACTCGAAGATATCCCGGAAGTAATGAAACAGGCTACTATCTCCATCGAAGATAAAGATTTTTATAAACATCAGGGTTTTGACATTACAGGTATTATTAGGTCAGGCTGGTTACTGGTCATCCACCGCAGAATTGAAGGTGGAGGATCTACTCTAACCCAGCAGCTGGTGAAAAATGCTCTTTTGACCAGTGACACCTCATTTATCCGAAAATTAAAAGAGTTAATTATTGCCATTCAGGTAGAAAGAACCTATGAGAAAAACAAAATACTTGAAATGTATCTTAATGAAATCCCTTATGGCGGTACAGCTTATGGTATTGAAGCCGCAGCCAATCTTTATTTTGGTAAACATGCTAAAGAGCTCGACTTAGCTGAAGCTTCTCTTCTGGCTGGTTTACCGCAGCGTCCTTCTGTTTACTCACCTTACGGCACCAATCCGGAACTAGCTAAAGTCAGACAAACCGAAGTTCTGCGCCGAATGGTAGAAGACAAATACATCACCCAGCAGCAGGCTGATGCAGCCAAAGAGGAAACTCTTACCTACAGAACCAGTCAGACTGAACAGGGATTTAAAGCTCCTCATTTTGTACTTTATGTTAAAGCCAAATTGATCGAACAATACGGTGACAAAATGGTTGAGCAGGGTGGATTAAAAGTCACAACTACACTTGATTACAAATTGCAGCAGGAAGTCGAAAAAATAGTAAAAACTGAAGTTGATAAACTAAAAAGTGCTAAAGCTGGTAATGCCGCAGCGATTGTGATGGATCCAAAAAATGGCCAGATTTTGGCTATGGCCGGCAGTAAAGATTACTTTGCTCCATCAGAACCTGAAGGCTGTACCGAAGGCAAAAATTGTGTCTTTGAAGGCAATATTAATGTGGCTTTGCGGGAGAGACAGCCCGGATCTTCAACTAAACCAATTACCTACTCAGTCGGCCTGCAAAAAAATTACACAGCAGCCTACACCATGATGGATGTTAAAACTGATTTTCCTGGTGGTGCTTCAAATCCAGTTTATGCTCCTGGAAACTATGACGGTCAGTTCCGTGGCCCGGTACAGGTCAGACAGGCTTTGGCAAACTCCTACAATATCCCGGCTGTTAAAATGTTAGCTTTGGTAGGTGTCAAAAACGTCTTAGATCAGGGTTACAGAATGGGTTTGACTACCTGGGAACCGACACAGAAAAATATTGATTCAGCCGGTTTGTCCCTGACATTGGGAGGACGTGAAGTTAGATTACTAGATCTTACTTCGGCTTTCGGTGTGTTCGCCAATCAGGGCAGAAGACAGGAACCTATTTCAATTATTAAAGTAACAGATGAAAAAGGAAAAGATCTGTTTGATTACCGGGAAACAAGTGGTGTTAAAGTGCTCGATGAAGGCAATGCTTTTATCATTTCTAATATTTTGTCTGACAATAATGCCAGAGCTCAGGCTTTTGGCACCAATTCAGTATTAAATATTCCCGGAAAAACAGTTTCTGTCAAAACCGGAACAACCGATGAAAAAAGAGACAACTGGACAGTTGGATTCACTCCATCAGTTGTTACAGGTGTCTGGGTCGGAAACAACGATAATACTGTGATGGATCCCCGGATTGCCTCTGGTGTAACAGGTGCTTCTCCTATCTGGCAAAAAATAATGATTGCGGCCTTAAAAGGTAAACAGGATGAAAAACCTCCTCAGCCAGAATCAGTGGTACAAATTGATGTTGATGGATTAATGGGCGGTAAACCAAAAGAAGGTGGACCTGTCAGAAAAGAGTTTTTCCTCAAAGGCAGTGAGCCAACTAATATTTCCTCCGCCTACCAGAGACAAAGAGTCTGTAAAAATAATCCTCACCGTATAGCCAATGATGGTCAGGATGCCGAAGATAAAGATGTGATTATGCTGAAAGAAGACGATCCAACCGGTGCAAACAAATGGCAATCCGGTATTGATACCTGGGTATTAACAGCCTCAAATCCCCTGTTTGTTGGAGTTGCCAAAGGCTGTGACAATATTCCAGGTTTTTCTGCACCAGGCGGCGGCTCAGGCGGACCAATATCTATCGCGAATATCCCAAATGGTGCTAATGTCCCCCGTGTCTTTGATGTATTAGCCCAGACTAACTCACCTGCGGGTGTCAAAAAAGTCACCTGGACAATCGATGGAGCAACCAAAAATGTCCAGACAACAGCCCCCTTTGCCCAACACGTTGAGTTTCCTAATGGCGATAAAGGAACTCACACCATTACTGTAGAACTAGAAGACAACAACGGCCAAAAATCCACCAGCTCCATCAATGTGACAGTCAACATGTGACCTACCTTTGTCTTTAGCTTAAAAATCTGTTAAAATGCCCCCTATGAAATTTCATTCACCAGAATCTGATATCTATGGGGCTTTTATCAACGATTTAAAAAGTTCAGATGCTCAACCCTTACCCCCACCTCTTATCAAAGATCTCATTAACGTTGCCAGATCCTCTACTTTATCCGCTTCATCTCGTGCGACTGCACGTGCTGAAGTTCATTTATCAGTGATGAGACTAATTCCTCGGGCTATATCCAAATATGCCCCACGCCATCTTCCACCTGAAGAATTCATTGGAGCTGCTTTTATGACTATCAACTCCTGCATAGATCTTTATGATGATGAGAAAGGGTCTAGTTTTCCTAATTATGTCATGGAATCTCTTAGAAAAAGTTTGAGGACTCCGTCTGGATTAACTGATTTGGAACAACCTTTTTATATGCCATTAGAGGATAAATTTTATGGATACCAAATTCAGCGCTCATATACTGATGCTGTTCAAGAAGCACAAGGAGAGCCTTCTCTAGCTCAATGGTATGAACAAACTGAGCTGGATCGCCAAAAAAAAGGTAACATGGATAAAACCACTTTTGATAAATTTAAACAGATTCATTTACATATGGTTCGTCGACCATATTTAAGACAAGGTAAACCACTCTCCTCAGGCAATATACATCCAGATTCTCTTAATTCCCTGGAAGGACAGGTTGAAGAACTTGTACAAGACGACAACATTTCTAGTAATCCGGAAGCTACTTTGATAGACTCTGATACTGTTGAAGACGCCTTATCTCAACTACTAACCCGCACACGCGTTATAGTAGAAAAACAAATTGAATTAGACGAATATATTACTCAAGAAGAATTGGCTGTTGAGTTTGATGTTTCAAGAGGCAGAATCGGTAAAATTCTTAAAGACGGATTTTATTTGTTGAAGTTATATTTTGGCGATAAACGCGAAGTCTTAGAAGGTGCAAAAAAAAGACGCTCACGCACTAGTAAACAATCCTAGAAAATTAAATTTTATTTTTGATAGTGTTTGAGATGTCCAATTACTCGCGAATAAACTTAAAGAACTGAAAATTCTAACAATCAAAAACACACCAGCTCCATCAACGTCACAGTCAACATGTAACCTCTGAAGTAGAATATTTTTCGAGTGTAACGAGAAATTTCTATATAAAAATAATGTAATTTCTCACTTCCGCAAGGAAGAAAGCTCTGCTTACTTCGTTCGAAATATAAAATTCTCATATTCTGCTTGGATTGCAAAGCTTGAAGAAAAACTAAGATTACAAATTTTATGAGTTAATAATTATTTTACGAATCCCGGTAGGACTTAATTTTAGTGGAACATCTTCGAGATTAGTCATATCTCTTTCTCTCATACATTTTTTATCTGCCTTACTAAATGCTAAATCGAACTTCTCACCATCTGGCCAAACAAATGGAACAAATGGAATTCCTAGTCTTTTATTTCTATCAGGTAATGGTTCACCGTCTTGTTTATTACCTCTTTTTGGCATAGTTAGATATTACTCCACAAAACTTGTTAGATCAAACTCAAAAATAGCTACTCTTTTATCTACTCCAAACCCGTCCATTACCCTTTTGTGAACCTCTGAAAAACCACCTATTTGTTTATCATCTCTAAAAATTTCGGTATATCTGGTGGGATGAACGAAATATTTGGCTATATCTCCTGGTTTTTCTGCTTTTACTTCTAAACCAAGTTTTAAATCTTTATTTAACTTTTGCAGAATCAAATTTAATTCAGCCATTGGGTTTTCAGACCCATTCATCAGTGCCACAGCAAGACGATAACTTTCCTTTGGACTCCCCTTTTCATCAAAATAATAAGCTTTCCCAATCTCGAATATCGCAATATCTGTATATCCTTGTCTGACATTTTTATCTATCACTTCAATCAGATTTGGCCAGACACTTTGTCTTAAAAATTCAGTTTCTTTGGAAATAGGATTTTTAATTTTTAAAAGAAAATGAGTATTTTCAGTATTCCAACCCAATGCATCTAATATTCTTGTCGAATAGTAAGGGTAAGTTGAAACCTCAGTTAATCCAGACTTTGCAGCATTTTCACCCAAACTTCTCAAAAAATTAAATTTAGTCTGATCAATCTTAGCAGTTTTGATTTCATCGGCTTTCTGCGACTTTATTTTTTCATAACCATACATTCTGGCTACTTCTTCTATCAAATCCTCTTCCAGATCAATATCCAGCCGGAAATAAGGCACAGTCACCACCCAGGATATCTGCTCCCCTGAAATAACTTTGTCTTCCAGTATGAAATGTAGCTTTTTTAGTAATTCCTCAACCTTTTCAGCAGTTAAATTTTCTCCTATTAGGCTATTAATTTTAGATAACCGCAATGGAATTGTTTTCAATTGGTCAGTTGTCTCTCCAACAATCCGCATGTCAGTAACTTTTCCCCCAAGATTTTCATACAACCTGATAGCCGCATTAAGAGACTGAAACAGTCGTTTAGCTTTTAGACCATGATAAAATCTTTTGCTGGCTTCAGAAGAGAGTCCCAAACGGGAAGCAGTTTTTCTCAAAGTAACCGGATCAAAAATAGCAGCTTCCAAAAGCACTGTCGTAGTTGTTTCAGTAATCTCACTATTTTTCCCACCCATAACACCAGCTAGTCCGACAACTTTTTCAGGATCTGCTATAACAATATCGCCAGCAGTTAACTCTCTCTCTTTTGAATCAAGAGTAATCAGTTTCTCTCCCTTTTTAGCTTGCCTAACAATGATTTTTTCATCCGAGATCATTGAAGCATCAAAAGCATGAAGTGGCTGACCATACTCAAGCATTATCAAATTGGTGACATCTGCGACATTGTTAACACTTCTAATACCAGAAGCAGCTAATTTTTGCTTCCAGTCTTCAGGTGAATTTTCCACCTTCAGATTTTCTATTTTCACTAAACAGTACAAAGGACTCATTTGATCATTTTCTACTTCAACTGCTAATTGATTTAACTGTTTCTCCACCCAATACATCTGGGAATCCATCAGCTCAGTAAAAAGCAGTTTGGAATCAGTTAAAGCGGCAACTTCAAAAGCCACTCCCCTCAAAGACAACAGATCAGCTCTGTTGTATCCTTTCATATCCAGCTCAATATATTCAGGAGTAACTTCTTTTGTACCAATAGTTTTATGATTAAACAAATTAATCAGCTCTTCTTCAGAAACTGAGTAATTAACCAACTGTTTTAACCACTGTTTAGAAACTTTCATACTTGTATACTTTTATTGAGCAAAGCGAAATATCTCTCGCGTATGCGAGATTACTTGTCCTCAAACGAGTTGAGAGATCCTTCGCTCCGCTCAGGATAACCCCTTTCTCCTTTCTTAAAACTTTGTAAAAACTTCAAATCACCCGATTTAAACAATCTCACATCATCAATCCCATATTTCAGCATCAACATTCTTCCCAAACCAACCCCCCAGGCAATTCCTGAGTATTCTTCTGGATCTATTCCACCGTTTTTTAAAACAGTTGGATGAATCATTCCTGCTCCAGCGAGCTCAAACCAACCCACTCCCCCACAGATCTTACAACCTTTTCCTTTACAAAATAGACAAGTTGCATCAACACCTGCACCAGGCTCAACAAAAGGATAATATTTAGGACGTAGTCTGACCTGAGTATCTTCACCCAAAACAGCTTTAAAAAAGTACTCTGATAAATACTGCAGATGCCCCATATTCAGCCCTTTTTCCACCCAAACCACTTCAAACTGGTCAAATGTATGTTCATGCCGGGCATCCAGATTCTCATACCGAAAACACCAGTCCAAAACCATTGCTCTCAAAGGCGGCTTAACCTCCTTCATCACTCTGACCTGTGCATTAGAAGTATGGGTTCTCAGTAATAACTTATTTTGAGAATCATCCGATTTATCTTCACCGTCATTCCCGCGTAAGCGGGAATCTATATCAATATACAAAGTGTCCCAAAGATCCCGTGCGGGATGTTCTTCAGGAATATTAAGTACTTCAAAGTTATAATAATCAGTATCAATATGAGGCGCTTCATAAACTTGAAACCCAATTTTCCCAAATAAATCTTTTATTTCATTTTGAAAAGCAGTCAAAGGATGCAGCTGCCCTTCCCTAACTACGTCATTGCGAACAGGGTGAGCAAGACGGTTTCCGTCATTGCGAGGAGCTTGCGACGAAGCAATCTCTAAATCAAGCTTTTCACTCTTTAAATCTTCATAACTCTTATCTCTTATTGCTTGTCTCTTTTTGCTTATCTCTGATTCAAGCTGAGATTTGACTAGATTAAACAAAGGAGCTACCTCTCTCAATTCATCGTTAGAAAGATCTTTAAATCCTTTAGGAACCAGCGTAATTTCCCCATTTTTACCAAACAACGCCAAAAACAACTCATCAAGTTCTTTCAAACTTTCGGCTGAGCTGATCTTTTGTTTATATTGTTCCAGTAAATTTTTCAGTGTCTCATTCATCACGTATGATTCTAGCACGAAAAGCCCTCAGATTCGATATCCCACCTATCA
>CAYUPO010000033.1:0-8895 GCA_964446685.1 uncultured Gammaproteobacteria bacterium
TGGATGGTCAACCAGAAACAACCAACGAACAGATCCAAAGAATTTACCAGGCTCTGACTTCTTTCTACAATCCGTCCTAGATTATTAAGTTTAAATGTCTAAACTAAAAACTCAAATAAGTGATAGTGAAGTACTAGCATTTTTGCATATAAAATTTCCCCAAATTATCCAAGATTTTAAAATTATTCATGGTGGTGAAACGTCACAAGGTTTTTCATATCAAAAGGAAAATAAGGATTATATAATCAGAATTAATAAAAATGAGTATAGTTTTAGAAAAGATAAGTATGCATATGAAAATTTCGCAAATGCAAATATACCTATTCCAAAAGTTATGGAGATAGGGAGGTTTAATGAAGATTATTCGTTTGCCATCTCTGAACTAGCCCCTGGGAAACCTTTAGATTTATTTTCTAAAAAAGAATTAATTCCAATTTTACCTCAGTTAGTTAAAATTTTAGATGATATACATAATTCTAAAATTACGACTGAAAAATATGGCGATTTAGATATTAATGGAAAAGGTCAATTTGACAGTTGGTTGCAATTTCTACAAGATATAAAAGGTAATTATTCAACTAAATGGGAGCAAAAGTACAGAAAAATTTTGTCTGATATGAATATTGAGTCGAAATTTTGGAAGAAGTATGAGGCGTTGTACAAATACTTACCTGAAGAGAGGTATTTAATCCATGGTGATTATGGTTATAACAATATAATTTCGAATAAAGAAAAAATTACGGGAATTTTAGATTGGGAAAATTCTAAAGTTGGAGATTTTTTATATGATGTTGCATGGTTAGATTTTTGGGATAAATTGGTTGATGCTGATGAAAAAATTAATTACTCTCATGTTTTCTCTCAATATTATGAGAACTTAGGTCGTAAATTGCCATATTATGAAGAAAGGTTACTTTGCTATAAGATTCATATTGGATTGGGGACTTTAGATTTTTATGCTAAATCTGATCAAATGGAAAGTTTTGTATGGGCAATAGATTTTATCAGACCGCTTATAAATGATTAATTTACTTTAATTGGGTATGCTGCGGGCCAGAGGCCTACTTCGGTGGCGGGCCAGTATCTGACGAAAACCCGGCCGATAATTTCCTGTTTTGTCACAAAACCCCATTCTCTGGAATCTGATGAATGCGGTCTATTATCTCCCATGGCTAGATATTCACCTGGTTGAACTACTACTTCCTGTCCTTCATGCATAAAAGATCCAGGATTGGTGACTACTTCTGGTTTGAGAAATCCTTCATTGACTAGTTGACCATTCACATAGACATGACCATTTTGGACTTTGACACTATCTCCTGGCAGACCCATGATTCTTTTAATAAAATCCTGGGATTCATCCCGTGGATTTTTAAAAACGATGACATCTCCTCTGGCAGGTTCGCTAAACTTGTAAGTAACTTTATCAGTAATAATGTAGTCTCCGTCTTTAAAGTTAGGAAACATTGAAGCTCCTGAAACTTTATGAGGTTGAGCAACTAGCCAATATAAAATAGTAGCAATGGTGGCAAATACTACCAGTGTTTGGAAAAGTTCAACAAAATGTTCTTTAAAAGAAGTTTGGGGAACTGGTTGCTCGGTTGTGATGTAGTCGGGAACCATGTGTGCCATTATCTCAAAACAGGTTGCGTGTGTGCAAGTCTGTGATTGGAGTCACAGGTTCTTTTAAGGCTCAGTATTTGCTAGACTATCAGAGTGCTAAAAAGTATTTTAAAGAACTCTTCTTATCTGTTAATCGCTCAATTTACGGCTAAAATTGCCTCGTTTTTTTATGCTTTTTATCTGGCTAGGCAACTGGGAGTAGTTGAGTTTGGTAATTATTCTGTAGCACTGTCTTATTTTGCTGTTTTGTCTTCTATAGTTGATCTGGGAGTTTCCAGGTATTTGATAAGGGAAGTTTCCAAAAAGGCTGTTTTATTTTCCGCATTATTTGTTAATGCTCTGGTATTAAGGTTATTTTTTTCCGTTTCACTGGTGGCTGGATTTGGAGTTATTCTATATTTAACTGATTCAGATCAGATCAGGGTTCTGCTTTCTATTATTGCGGCTTTTACTATTATTCCTCAGTCAGTTGGTCTGACATTTGATGCTGGTCTGATTGTTAAAAATAAATTTAAATATTCAGCTTTAGGAATATTGCTTTTGAATATATCGACAATCGGAATAGGGGTGTTGATGATAAGCCAGGGTGCCAGTGCTATTAATGCGTTAATAGCTGTAGTTTTAGGACATATTTTATATATGTCAGGAGTATTGGTGATGCTTTTTTTGTCAACCAAAGATTTAAAAAATCTAAAGCAGCATTTTTCAGTCAAAACTATTTCAGAGATTGTCAAAGGCTCATTGCTTTATGGAATTATGAGTATGCTGGGACTGATATATTTTAAAGTAGATACTTTGTTACTGTCTTATCTTAAAGGACCATATGAAGCTGGGATTTATAGTGCAGCGTATAGATTTTTAGAAGGAATTGTTTTTATTCCATCAGCTTTTGAAATGGCTTTTTTCCCGGTTTTAAGCCGGATGCATCAGGAATCAAAATCTTTATTTGTTTTATATTTAAAAAGTGTCGGGTTGCTTCTTTTACTTTCTCTGCCATTTGTTGTTAGTTTTTGGTTTTTGGTGCCACTATTAATAAATGGTTATTTACAAGAGTCCTACAGTCCATCAATTGGAGTAATTCAAATATTGGCACTGGCTGTTCCATTTATTTTTGCTTTAGCAGCTCAGGGAGCACTCCTTTTGTCATCAGAAAAATATCTTCGGATACTTTTGGGTGTTTCTTTATTTAATTTAGTTTTTAATATTATTGGAAATGTAATTTTTATTCCTCAGTATGGGTTTAGTGCTGCAGCATGGATGACGGTCTTGTCTCAAACAGCGGCTTTTTTGATTTATTCTGGGATTATATATATGGCTTTTGGAAGGAGAAAAAATGGATAAGCTGTATACACAAAAATATTTCTCAGAACTGGAAAAAGCTGACAAGATTGAGTATCCGAGAAATGCCAGAATTTTGGAGCAAATATCCCCTTATTTTAAAAAAGGAAAGCTGTTGGATATTGGGGTAGGGAGTGGTTTGTTTATGGAACTGGCTCAAAATAAAGGTTTTGAAGTATATGGGTTAGATGTTTCTGAATATGCTATAGAGCAAGTTGCAAAAAGGCTAAAAATAAAAAAAGGTAAACAGTTAGTGATCTCAGAGTTAAATAAAAAAACCTTTCCGGGAAATTTTTTTGAGGCAGTCAATTTAAGACATTCAATAGAACATGTCAAAGACCCGCTTGAGTTAATGCAAAATGTCTATCATATTTTAAAGCCTGGAGGTATTGTCACTATTGCCACCCCAAATAGTTACGGAATTCATGCTAAGATTTTTGGGTCACTTTGGCCGCATTGGAGTGTGCCTTATCACATTCAGTTTTTTTCAAAAAAATCATTAAGAGAAGTTGTCGAAAAATCAGGTTTTGAAATTAAAATATTAAAAACTGAGGAGCTGACCAATTATGATTTGTTTAGAGGAATACTGAAAAGAATCGGGGTACCGATAAATTATAACCGGGCGACTTGGTTGACTGTTTGGCTGAATAACATTTTGGCTAAAATTGGTCTTGGAGAAGGGTTACTGGTGGTAGCCCAAAAGAAAAAATAATATGAAGAAAAATGAAGTTTGTGTAATCATTCCAAACTGGAATGGCAGAAAATTGCTTGAAGTATCAATGGATGCTTTAGTTAAGCAGACTTTTCAGGAGTTTGATGTGATAGTAGTTGATAATGGATCAACAGATAACTCTGTTGAATTTTTGAAAGTAAATTATCCTCATATTCAAATAGTTACTTTGGATAAAAATTACGGTTTTGCAACAGCTATCAATGCCGGAGTGAAGAATACTGAATGTCCTTATGTCATATTTTTAAATAATGATACAGAAGTCGATAAAAACTGGGTCAAAGAGATGTATTTGTGTGCTAAAAATAATCCTGAAGTAGCATCAGTTTGTAGCAAACTACTAAATTTTGATGATCGGAAAAAAATTGATGGAGTTGGAATTCAGATTAATGAAGTTGGTCAGGCCAGATCTATCGGATGGGAGCAAAAAGATGAGGGTCAGTATCAAAAAGAGATGTTTATTTTAGGAGCCACCGGAGGAGGGGCATTATTTAAGCGGGATATCTTTATTAAGGTTGGGATGTTTGATGAACATTTTTTTATGTATTCAGAAGAGGTTGACTGGGCATTTCGGGCACAATTTTTGGGCTATAAAAGTATCTATTGTCCAAAAGCAATTGTTTATCACAAGCATAAGGCCACTTCAGGCAAAAGACTGGATAAACTGGAATACTGGCAATTTAAAAATATGTATATGACTATTATTAAAGATTTTCCAACTTCTATTTTGTTAAAAAACTGGAGATGGCTGAAGATAATACTGGTTTATTTTAATACTATTTTATATCAGCTGAGAAATGGATTTTTCTGGCCACCGCTTTTTGTCACTATTTCTTTACTCTGGAATTTGCCTTATTTGATTTCTGAACGAATTAAAATTCAAAAAAGTAGAAAAGTAAGTGATGAATATATAGAGCAGTTTTTACAACCAAAGCCGGTGACTTTTTGGGGAATTAAGCGATGAATTTAATCAGGTTTTTGACAATTGGGTGCTTGATAGCAATAGTATTTGGTGAATTTATTAAATATCCCTTTGGACAGGTGGGGAATGCTCTTAATATATTGGATATTTTAGTCGCCGTAACCGTTTCATTTTTTCTAATTTGGAAAGTGGGGATTAAAAAACAGCTGGAGATACCAAAACCATCTAAGGTGCTGTTGGGGTTTTCAGTGATTGGATTATTATCGCTTGTGTTTAATTATAATTTTTCCGGAGTGTTGTATCTTATTAGATTTATTTTTTATAGTTTGTTTTTTTGGATTGGTTATCAAATTGCTGTTGATGGTAAAAGAGATGTAATACAAAACACTCTCATTAGTGTAGGCGTAATAATTGCAGTATTGGGTGGGATTCAATTGTGGTTATTTCCTGATCTGACTTTTTTAACAGAATTTGGATATGATCCGCATATTTTTCGTCTTAGTTCAACATTTTTGGATCCAAATTTTGTTGGTGCTTTTTTAACTATTGTTTATGCAGTTTGTCTAATTAAATATTTTGAGAATAAAGATCGGTTGCTTCCAGGTATTTTACTAATACTTTTTCTGGCAATTATTTTGACTTTTTCCAGATCTGCCTGGATATTTTTTGCAATTGTTAATTTATTTACAATTTGGTTTTTACCTAAAAAAATTGTTGTTGGTTTAATTGTATTAGCTCTTTTGTCTGTAATTTTTGTTCCGCGAATACAGCAAAGAATTCTCGGAGCTGTTTTCATAGATATCAGCGCTAGTGAAAGGTTGATGTCATGGGAGAAAGGAATTAATCTTTTTAAATTAAGTCCTATTACAGGAATAGGATTTAATAATATTAAAACAGTCAGTATAGAACAGGGACTGATCCGTCCATTTACACCGGATGGAGGAAATAGTGGGAATGGGATAGATTCCAGCTGGTTATTGGTTTTAGTTACTACAGGAGTAATAGGGATAGTAAGCTATGGATATTTTTACTTAAGCCTGATTGTAGGATTTATAAAAAAATCAAAGAATAATCAGGCTTTAAGCAAAAAATATTTAGTATTAACTGGGATTTTAGTTGGACTTTTAATTGAATCTCAGTTTATAAACAGTTTGTTTTATCCTCAGATCATGTTGATATTTTTTATAATTATGGGGATTTATTATGCAGACTCTAAACAAAATTCTTAATTATAAAAAACCACCACTTGGGGTTGGTTTATTTTCCATTTGGTTTAGTCTTTTAATTTTACTAAGTCAGATATATTTATGTGTTGAATCGTTGAATGGATGTTTAGGGAGTGAGTTTTTTAAAATGCTGGCACAGTGGGATGGTCAGAATTTTTTGTCAATTATTCAGCAAGGATATTATCTGGATTCTCTTTTGGCATTTTTCCCGTTATTTCCCTTAGTAGTTAAAAGTATTAGTTTGATTATACCTTTTGGTGAGGTGGGCAATGGTTTGATTTTTAACTGGATAATTATGGGAGTAGGTCTGTTTTTTTTGCATAAGTTACTTGAAATAGATTTTAAAAAAAAGGAAATCGGATTTATTATTTTGTTAAATTTATTGTTTCCGTTTAGTTTTTTCTTTATTACTTATTACTCAGAAGCTTTATTTTTTTGTTTATCTGTTTTAGTTTTATTTTATTATAAAAAACAAAAGTTTTATCTGACGATTCTTTTTTTGTTTTTGTTAACTCTGACACGAATGGCTGGGGTGGCACTGGTAATGGCTATTATTGTTGATCAGATTAGACTGAAAAAAAATCCGGCCTTATTTTTTATTCCTTTTGTAGGGACAGTGGGATATGTTTACTATTCTTTTTTACAAACTGGTAATTTGTTTGCTTTGATCAATGCTGAAGAAAATTGGCAACGTCTGGTGATGTATCCGGGATTTAGTATATTAAACTCGCTGCATGTTTTATTGACGCAGGGAATAAGTTTTGGTAATTTTGGAGTGGTTTTTGATTTATTGCTAGTTCTTGGTGTGATTATTCTGCTGGTCAGATCCTACAGTTTTTTACCAAAGATTTATTGGTATTATGCTTTATTTTCAGTCCTAATTCCTTTATCTACCTCAACTTTTTTATCTTTCCCCAGATTTTTGATTGTATTATTTCCTTTATTCATTGCTTTTTACCGGATGAGTAATACAATAGTCAGAATTCTTTATCTGTTGATCGGATTTATTATACAGCAGATTTTGTTCTGGTCATTTCTACAGGGAGGATGGGTGGCATGATTAAATTATCTCAACTATTACTTTTTTTAACAATTTTACTTTCGCCTTTATATATTTTAAGAGGAGGTTTTAATACTGGTTTTTTTCCATTTTACCTGCCGTGGACATTTTTGGAACTGATGATTTTACTTAGTTTTTTTGTGACTGGGATCACTTTTATAAAAGGCAGATACAAATTCCAAGAATTGAAAACAGCTATTGATCCGTTAATATGCCTTTTTGTGTTGGCTGCGCTGGTAGCTGTATACACAAGTTATAACTTTATCGGTGGATTAGGAATATTAAAAGCTTATATTATTGAACCTGTTTTGTTTTTCTATTGTTTAGTTTTTGTAATTCGTCAAAAAGGAATGAATTTTGTTCTGGCTGCATTGATAGGGGTAGGTTTATGGCTGAGTGTTTTAGCTGTTTTACAAAAAACTCTGGGAATCTTTGTTTTTACTCCGGTTGAATATTATCAGGGAAGAATGACAGCTGTTTACAATAGTGGTAATTCTCTGGCTCTTTTTTTAGGACCAATTGCCTTACTGGTTTTTTCTCAGTTTTTGAGTAAAGAGAAATATATCAGATGGGGGTATTTGGGGTTATTTTTATTTTTTCTGCTGGCTATTTTTTTGACCCGTTCGAGAGGAGGATTGGTTGGACTTGTGGCTGGATTGTCAGTTTTTACTTATGCAGTCTTAACACTTAAAAGTCGTTTTCTAAGAAAAATTTGGTATGTGGTTCCTTTACTGGTTGTTTCAGGATTAATGATATTTTTAACCTACTTTTATCAAAATTATGATTTTTTCCCGATTGATTATTCTGTGCCTTATACAATTGGTGATACTCTGCAAATCCGGTATTTTTTGTGGGGAGGAACTGTGAATTTACTAAAAGATCACTGGTTGTTTGGAGCTGGTTTGAATGGCTTTAAAACTCTTTATTCAAATCAATATCGTCCGGTGCAGTATCAGGAGCAGTTTCAGTATCCCCACAATCTGTTGCTTACTTTTTGGACAGAGATGGGCTTATTTGGACTGTTTACTTTTTTATGGCTGATTGTTTCACTGTTTGGGGTTTTGATACGCAATTTATCGATTAGTAAAAGACCGTTACTGGGTGCGTCTCTAATAGCGATGCTAAGTTACTGGATGGTTCATGGAATGGTAGACGTGCCTTACTTTAAGAATGATCTTAGTTTAGAATTTTGGATTGTAGCAGCACTGATTGAAGGCTGGAGATCAAGGTGAGTATTTAACTTTTCTTTCAATCTGGGTGCTGTTGCCAAATTTATTTGTGGCAGAGATAGAAATGGTATTGTCACCTTCGTTAATACTTAAATCGCTGGCAAATTCACCATTGCCATTAACAATTACTGTCGATCCATTAATTGAAACTGTATTTTGGCTATCTGTTGAACCACTAACTCTGACTTTTTTATCGCCGCCTTTTACTTCCTGATTATCGGAGGGAGAAGTAATAGTTAGTTCAGGTTTTTCATTGTCATAATAAACCCGGATATTTTTTGAAGATAAACTCTTTTTATCGCCAACAACTGTTTTGCCATAGATATTATTGGTTCCTGTTACCAGTGATAGTGGCTCAGTTGAAAAACTGCCGTCACTTTTGGCATCAATAGTGGTTTTTAGTTCATCATCAAAGTAGATTTCAACTTTGGTGTCAGGTGAGGTATAGCCATTTATTACAAAAGAGGCTGAGTTTGTAGCTTCAAAAGGGATATTTAATACCGGAGGAGGTATTGCGATATCTTCATCAGATACAACTTTGGTAACAGGTTTAGAATTAAAATGAGTGATATAGGTTAATCCGCCAATTAATGCAGGTAGCCCCCAGGTAATAGAGAGATAACCAATTACTACAACAGCCACAATACCTAAAATTATCCGGTTGCGGGCTTTATTCTGAGTTTTACGAATCGAACGGGGAGTAAAACTAGAACGATACTTGCGCATACAGACATTATACTCTTAGAAAATAAAAGTGCCAACTAGAG
>CAYUPO010000034.1:0-915 GCA_964446685.1 uncultured Gammaproteobacteria bacterium
TTTGCATCTGCCATTCTTAGAGTGTCTTCTTTCTTTCTAATTGCTGCTCCCTGTCCATTTGCAGCGTCCATTATTTCAGCTGCAAGTTTTTTACCAAAAGTTTTGTACTCTTTATTTCCTCTATTTCTAGCTGCATTTACTAACCATCGGATAGCTAGTGATTCTCTTCTATCACCACGAACTTCAACCGGAACCTGATATGAAGCTCCACCCACTCGTCTTGGACGAACTTCCATTCGTGGAGAAATGTTGGACATTGCGGTATCAAAAACAGTCACCGGATTTTTACCAGTTTTTTCGATTTCCTGCATGGCGCTGTAGACCAAAGACTGGGCCACAGTTTTTTTACCATCAAACATTATTTTATTTATCAGTTTTGTCAAAATCCGGGAATTATATACCGGATCAGGTAAAACTATTCTTTTAATTGCTTTTCGACCTCTCATAGTTAGTTAATTTGATGATTAGTGAATTGGTTAATTAGATCTTTTTTCTGATTAACTATTTAGTTGATTCACTGATTATCTGTTTCTTTCCTTTCTTTATGCTGCTTTAGCCATTGGGCGTTTAGCACCATATTTTGAACGTGATGAACTTCTCTTTTGTACTCCTGACAAATCCAGCTTTCCGCGAACTAAATGATATTTAACACCTGGCAAATCTTTAACTCTTCCACCACGAACCAAAACGATACCATGCTCAGCCAAGTCATGACCAATACCCTGAATGTATGCAGTCACTTCAGTTCTGTTAGAAAGTCTGACTCTGGCAACTTTTCGCAAAGCTGAATTTGGTTTCTTTGGTGTCATAGTTCTGACTAAAGTAACCACCCCTCTTTTCTGAGGACTTGGAGACGTACTATAAGCACGGGCAAGAGCATTATATGAACGTCTTAAAGCTGTAGCCTTAATTTTT
>CAYUPO010000034.1:925-8658 GCA_964446685.1 uncultured Gammaproteobacteria bacterium
GACTACCGGTTTTCGACCTTTTTTTACTAATTGATTAATAGTTGGCATAATATTTACCTATAATGACAACTTCAAGCTCTGCTTAAAATTTTGTTTCAAGCTCTGCTTATAGTTGGCATAACTTAGTTTCTGACTGAATTATTTACGAAAGACTTGAGGTATGAATAATCATATATCAAGACATTCTTCAACTTTTCAGTTTACTCCAAAATTTAAATACAAACTTTGGTTGTCTTTATTTAGAACTTAGAAAACTACTAAGCTCTAACAGTATCTAATTTAGCTCTGTCTCCACTTGTTGGAATAAGTCGACCTATAATAACATTTTCTTTCAGTCCAAGCAAGCGGTCGATCTTTCCAGTAGTTGCAGCCTCTGACAAAACAGTTGTTGTTTCAACAAATGATGCAGCTGACAGGAAGCTTTCAGTCTGAAGTGATGCTCTGGTAATACCCAAGATAATCACTGCTGCAGTTGCTGGTTCTCCACCTTCTGCCAAAATTCTGGTATTTTCTTCTTCAAACTTAGTTCTGTTAATTATTTCACCTGGTAATAATACTGTATCTCCCTGTGATTCAACCCGAACTTTATCAGACATCTTTCGTACGATAACTTCAAAATGTTTTTCATTAATCTGCACACCCTGTGATTCATACACTTCCCGTGTAGCGTCAACCACATATCTTTGTGCAGCTCTCAGACCTTTAACCCGAAGTACTTCTCTGATATCCAAATGTCCGGCGACCAACTGAGTACCAGCTTCGATACTATCTCCGTCATTAACTAAAATTGCCACATTTTTAGTAACTGCATATTCTCTTTCGGTATGAGGCTTAGATGTAGTTCTGACTCTGATAACAGTACCTTCTTCAGTCTCTGAAATAGTGACTTTTCCGGCAATTTCTGAAATAGGAGCTACCATTTTTGGCATTCGTGCTTCATAAAGCTCTTCAACACGAGGCAAACCCTGTGTAATATCAGCACCAACAACACCTCCGGAATGGAAAGTTCTCATTGTTAGCTGTGTACCTGGTTCACCAATAGCCTGAGCTGCTACAACACCAACTGGAGTTCCCAGTTCAACCGGCAGTCTACTTGAAAGATCCAGACCATAACATGCTGCACAAAGTCCATATTTTGATTCACAAGTAAGTGGTGTTCTAACTGTGATTTCATCAACATCTGCTACTGCCAATACATCAACTTCGGATTCTTCGATATAAGCTCCATCTTCAATAATGGTTTTCTTAGTTTTTTGATCTACTACTTTTCCAAGCACTTTTCGTCCTAAGAATCTGGTTGAAACCTGTCCAGGATTATTTTTTGGAACTTCCAAAATAGTACCTTTAGTAGTCAAACAATCTGGAATCCGGATAATAACATCATGTGACACATCAACTAAACGTCGGGTTAAGTAACCGGCATCTGCTGTTCTAATAGCACGGTCTGCAACACCTTTTCTAGCACCTCTACAGGAAGTAAAGTATTCAAACACACCAAGTCCTTCACGGTAGTTAGATTTTGTTGGCAATTCCACAATTTTTCCGGTTGGATCAACTGAGAATCCTCGCATACCAGCGGTCTGAGCAATCTGAGCTGTAGTTGCACGAGCTCCACCAGATCTCATAATAATTTCCACCGGACTATCGTTTGGAATAGCCGCAATAGTTTTTCGAACGATCTCGTCTCCAACTCTGGTCCATACTTCCTGAGCCAAAGCTCTTCGTTCTTCGTCTGTGATCAGTCCTTTAAGCACATTTTGTTCGATTTCCAGGATTTCATTATCACCACCCCGGATCAAATCTTTCTTTTCCGGAATAATATTGTTATCAAAGATACCAACTGAAAGACCTGAGATAGTTGCTCCCCAGAAACCGAATTCTTTAATATCATCAATCAGCTTAGCTACTTCATCTTTAGAAAACTTTTTGAAAGCAATCATGATGATTTTAGCAATTCCTGAGTTGTTGATTGTTTCATTAACAAATCTCAGCTCTTCAGGTAGGAAACTGTTAAAGATAATTCTTCCAACACTGGTTTCCAAAACCTCATTATTAATCATGGCTTTGATCGGAGCTCTGAGATTTAATTCACCCATCTGATAGGCAAATATTGCTTCTTCTGTACCATAAACTTTGTCAGACCCTTCAATTTTCTTATCAATTGAAGTCACGAAATATGAACCAAGTGCCATTTCACGATTTGGAACGTTAATTGGACTGGAATTTGATGGGCGAAGAATGTTTTCTTTTGCCATCATCAAAGTTTTTGCTTCTTCTTTAGCTTTTTCAGACAAAGGCACGTGAACAGCCATTTGGTCACCGTCAAAATCAGCATTAAATCCGGCACAGATACATGGATGAATCTGAATTGCATTTCCGTCAATCAAAATTGGGAAAAATGCCTGAATACCAAGTCTATGCAAAGTTGGTGCACGATTGATCAATACCGGATGATCTTTAATAACTTCTTCTAAAATATCCCATACTTCTGGTGGTCTGAATTCAAGCACATTTTTTGCGCCTTTTACATTGGAAGCAAGACCTCTTGAGATCAACTCACGCAGAACAAATGGTTTAAACATCTCCAATGCCATCTCTTTTGGCAAACCAACCTGGTGCAGCTTCAACTTTGGACCAACGATAATAACTGATCGTCCTGAGTAATCAACACGTTTTCCGAGCAAGTTCTGTCTAAATCGTCCCTGTTTTCCACGAAGCATTTCAGAAAGTGATCTCAGTTGGTGAGTTCCAGCTCTTCTGGTAGTTCTGTTAGTAGTGTCAATCAGTGAATCAACAGCTTCCTGAAGCATTCGTTTTTCATTTCGCAAAATAATTTCCGGAGCTCCCAGATTAATCAGTCTCTTTAAACGATTATTTCTGTTAATAACTCTTCTGTAAAGATCGTTCAGATCGGATGTAGCAAATCGTCCTCCAGGAAGTTGTACCATTGGACGCAAATCTGGTGGAAGAACAGGCAATACATTTAAGATCATCCAGGCTGGATTAATCTTAGAATTTCTCATTCCCTCTATCAGTCTCAGTCTTTTTGTAGCTTTAATATGTCGCTGTCCACTAGACTTTGATACTTCAAGTCTCAGATCAGCTGCCAATTTGTCCAGATCGATTACATTTAGCACTTCAAGCAGTGCTTCAGCACCCATACCAACTTTCAGGAAATCAGCTACATCGTATTCAAAAAGTTTACTGTATTCATCTTCTGAAATAAGTTTCAAAGCAGTGATAGATTTAAGTAGATCAGTAACTGTTTTATAGATCTCTTCCAACTGACCCTGTTCAACCTGATTTTGTTCACGAAGTTTGGCAATCTGCTGTCTGCTGTGAAGTTGTGCTTCAGAAGCTGCTAATTCATATTTTTCATTATCAGTAATTTTTTTCTTTAATTCTTTTGCATCTTCTGCCTGAACTTTTTCGATCTCTTCAATCTGTTTATTTAAATTAGCTTTTGATTCTTCAAGTTTAACTTCCAACTGTTTCTGAAGAGTTTCAATTGCTTTTGCTTTAGCATCTGCATCAACTGAAATAACCAGGTATGAAGCAAAGTAAATAACTGCTTCCAGGTTTTTCATGGTTAGATCCAGAATCAAAGATAATTTTGATGGAGCACCTTTAACAAACCAGATATGCGCTACCGGAGTTGCCAAAGAAATATGGCCCATTCTTTCTCGTCGAACTTTGGACTGTGTAACTTCAACACCACATTTATCACAGATCACACCTCGGTATCTGATTCTCTTATATTTACCACAATAACATTCCCAATCTTTTGTCGGACCAAAAATATTTTCCGCAAATAGACCATCTTTTTCAGCTTTCAAAGTTCGGTAATTAATTGTTTCTGGTCTGGTAACTTCTCCAAAAGACCATGAACGAATCAGCTCCGGTGAAGCGATAAGTACCTGTAATGCTGTAAAGTCAACTAAATTGTTTTGCATATATTATTAAAATTTCTAAGTACACTAATTTCTAACTTCTAAATAAATCCCAATATTCAAATTAGGATTTAGAAATTATTAATTAGAACTTATGTTATTTCCTCCTTTTCTTCTTCTGGTTCTCCATCTTCCATAGCTGCTGCAGCTTCATCAGCCAGAGCGTCCATATTATCATCGATTTCAACTGCAGGGTCAACCACTTCCATATTTCCTTCTTCAGCGGTCAATTCCTGTTCAACTCCAACTGTTGCAACATCTAAGGCTTCTTTAGCCTGATCAATAAACTGAACCTGTTCTTTAGTTGCTTCTTCCACAACTTCTTCAACAACTGCTTCTTTAACTCCAATTGGATCAACTGATACACCAAGTGACTGCAACTCTTTAACCAACACTTTAAATGACTCAGGAATCAAAGCCTGTGGGATCTGAGTTCCTTTAATGATTGCCTCAAAAGCTTTAGCTCTTCCAACAACGTCATCTGACTTGATAGTTAACATCTCCTGCAGGATATTTGCAGCTCCGTATGCTTCAAGTGCCCAAACCTCCATCTCTCCCAATCTCTGACCACCCATTTGAGCTTTACCACCCAAAGGCTGTTGTGTAACAAGTGAGTATGGTCCAGTTGATCGTGCATGAGTCTTGTCTTCAACCATGTGGATCAATTTCAGGAAATGTGAATATCCTACAACCACATCCTGCTGGAAATATTCACCTGTTCGTCCATCAATTAATTTACTTTTAGCTGATGGCTGCATACCAGCTTTTCTAAATTCTTCAATAATAATGCTTTCAGGAATTTTCTCAAAAACCGGAGCAGCAATCTTATAACCAAGTTTTTTAGCAGCAAATCCCAAATGAGCTTCCAGCAACTGTCCCAAATTCATACGTGAAAGCACAGTCACGGAAGAGATAATAATATCTACCGGTGTTCCATCTTCCAAATGAGGCATATCATGCTCTGGAACGATCTTTGAAATAACACCTTTGTTTCCATGTCTTCCGGCAAGTTTGTCTCCGGCAGTAACTTTTCGAAGTTGTGCTACTTTAACTTTGATTCTCTGTAATACTCCTGCACCCAGATCATCACCTGCATCCCGTGAAAGAATTTCAACACCAATCACTGTTCCTCTTTCACCGTGAGGCATTCTCAAAGATGTATCACGAACCTCTTTAGCTTTTTCACCAAAGATAGCCCGCAGTAATCTTTCCTCAGCTGTCAATTCTGTTTCACCTTTTGGCTGAACTTTACCAACCAGGATATCTCCAGGTCCCACTTCAGCACCAATTCGGATAATACCTCTATCATCCAGATTTGCCAAAGCTTCTTCAGATACGTTTGGAATATCTGGTGTTACTTCATCTGGACCTAATTTTGTTTCAACAACGTCTGTGGAATATTCTTCAATATGAATAGAAGACAAAACATCTTCTTTAACCAGTCTACTTGAGATCACGATAGCGTCTTCATAACCAAGTCCGTCATAACTCATGTAAGCAATCAGCAGATTTGTTCCTAAAGCTAATTCTCCGCCATCCGAAGAAGTTCCTTCAATCAACAAATCTCCGGTTTTAATTTTTTGGTTTAATTTAACAACCGGTTTCTGAGAATAACAGGTCATGTTTGGAGAATTTACAAATTTATTAACTTTAAATTCATGTTTTCCGTCTTTTCCTTCAACTACAACTCTGTCTCCTTCAACCAATGTCACCATTCCATCCAATGGGGATCTGACAACTCTTGCCATTGAATCAGCAATTAAAGTTTCCATACCAGTTCCGACAACCGGAGCCATCGGTAAAAGCAGTGGTACAGCCTGACATTGCATGTGAGTACCCATCAAAGCCCGGTTAGCATCATCATGAGCCAAAAATGGAATCAAAGATGCTGAAGTACCTACGATCTGCTGAGGAGATACGTCAATTAACTGAACTAATTTTGCATCAGCTTCAAAGAAACTTCCCTGATGACGTACAGGAACTCTCTGCTGCATAATATATCCTTTTTCATCAATTTCAACTGTAGCTTCTGTAATATAGATATCTTCTTCATCATCTGCAGTCAGATAAGTCACTTCATCTGTCACACGGACTTTGCCATTTTCCTGAACAACTTTTCTGTATGGAGTCTCTAAGAAACCATATTCATTTACCCGTGCAAATAAAGCCAGGTAGGTAACCAAACCAATATTTGGTCCTTCAGGAGAACGGATCGGGTCAACCCGACCATATTGAGAGTGATTAATATCGCGGATAGAAAATGAAGCCCGGTCTCTGGAAATACCACCGGTACCAGTCACAGAAAGTCTTCTTAAATGATCAATTTCTGAAAGCGGATTAGTCTGATCAAGGATCTGAGACAACTGAGATGATCTAAAGAATTCATTAATAGCTGCAATAACTGGTCTGGCATTAACTAAACCAGCTGCTGTAATTTCCTGATCCAGAGATAACAGACTCATTCTTTCTTTAATAACTCTTTCCAATCTCTGTAAACCGATCCAGAAAGCGTTCTGAGCTACCAATTCTCCAACCATTCTCACTCTTCGGTTGGCCAGGTGATCGATATCATCAACTCGTCCTTTACCGTTTGCCAGACTGATCAGATATTTTAAAGTAGACATGATATCTTCTTTAGAAAGAGTCCAGTTTTCAGGAGTGTTTGGTACATCAACACCCAGTCTTTTATTCATTTTGAATCTACCAACTCGGGTTAAGTTATAACGTCGGGCATTAAAGAACATATTTTGCAGCAGGGATTTAGCAGTTTCCAGTACAACTGGATCACCAGGTCGCATTTTTCGGAAAATTTCCAGTAAAGCTTCATTTTGATCTTTGGTAGTATCTTTAGCCAAAGTTGATTCAATAAACTGATGATCTTCATTGTTATCAACACCTTTGAATTCTTCTCTGATCTGATCTTCACTAAAACCAAGTGCTCGAAGCAGAGTAGTCGCAGCAAATTTTCTTCGGCGGTCAATTTTAACAGTTAACACATCGGATCTGGAAACACCGAATTCAAGCCATGAACCATGTTGTGGTCGGATTTCAGCACCATATAGTCTTCGTCCGGTGATTGGGTCATCTGAAGCAGAAAAAAACGCTCCTGGTGAGCGCACGATCTGGTTGATTATTACTCTTTCAACACCGTTAATAATGAAAGTCCCTTTATCAGTCATCTGAGGGATATCACCAAAGAAAGCTTCCTGTTTATATTCTTGACCTGTTTGAACATTTGTTAAAGTAACACGAACTCTTAAAGGAGCATCAAAGGAAATACCTTTAATATGACATTGTTCAGGAGTGAATTTTGTTTTTCCGAAAAAGTAGTCACCGAATTCAAGTTTCCAGTTTTTACCGGTAAAATCAGTAACAGGAGAAATTTCTTTAAGCAGTTCGCCAATACCTTCGGTTAAAAATCTCTGGTAAGAAGCTTTTTGAAGATGGGTTAAATCCTGTTTAGTAAGCTGGACATTGCTTAAAATACTTTGGTTTTTACCCCAGTAGACTCTATTATTTATAGTATTAGATTGTGTTGCCTGCATCAGATGAATTCCTGCTCTTGAAAATTTCTAACGGCCTCTTAATTACTTAATCTTTACTTCTCTGTGACTCGTATTTTAAGCCTGACCAATAAACTAAAAATACATTCATTTCTTTTTGCTAGCCTGAAAAGGGTCTTACGCAAAAAAGGTACGCATACTCCAGTAGCATGCCTACCATGTATAACTTAACACATAATATCAAGTTACCTCTTATTCAACTTCGGAAAATATACCAAAT
>CAYUPO010000035.1:0-221 GCA_964446685.1 uncultured Gammaproteobacteria bacterium
AGGAATCCTTTTTATGGCTATTGCGTGGGTGATTATTTTATTAATAGAGAGCTTCACTGGTGTTGAATTAACTCAATTCAGCCTTCAATTCCCAGGAACATAAAAACAGTTCCTCCTATTTTTCCATCTACTCACTGTCATTTCGAGAGTAGCGAGAAATCTCAAGACTAACTTGGAATCAACCTGGTTTTAATCATGAGATCTCTCGCTCCTCGCTCGAG
>CAYUPO010000035.1:231-8335 GCA_964446685.1 uncultured Gammaproteobacteria bacterium
TCCTCTCTTCTTGAAATCAACTCCCCTTCTGAGGTACGCTTAAAGCAATGCCCAACTGGAAGAATTTCAAATGCCAGATTTTAAATGCCAAATTACAAATTTGTTTGGTGATTGCTCTTAGTTTGTTTATTTTGACAGGGTGCGTGTCTCCCTCTTTTGCTCAATCGCCAGTTACCACTCAGAATACTCAAAATGTAGTTGACTCGCTTTTAAATTCAGTTGCTGGTTGTATGTTGGCCGGAAAAAGCCTGATCCCCGGACAACCCTGTCAAAATGAAATGTCTCTCCCCGGCCAATCTCAAAGCTCTTTGTTTCAGCAAAAAAGTGCTTTAGGATTTATAGGTGCAGGTATATCAGGAGTATCCACTTCTCCATTATCAACTAAAGAGGCTTTGGCAGATATGGGATCATCACTAGGATTTGCTAAACCGGCTTATGCCCAAAATGTTCAGGGATCTGGGGCAAATATCATTGCTCCGGTTAAAACCCTCTGGCAAATTATCCGTAACATGTCTTATATGTTTTACATACTTCTATTTCTGGTTGTAGGACTGATGCTGATGTTTAGGCAAAAAATGAATCCCCAAACGGTTATTTCAGTACAAGCTGCACTCCCTGGACTTATAATTGGTTTAATTGTAATTACTTTTAGCTATTTAATTTCGGCATTGCTGGTTGATCTGGCGTTTCTTTTTATTCCAATGGTGGCTATTATTTTTGAACAAGCCAGTCCAACCAATATTTTTATTAATAACAGAGAGCTTTTGGCTGATACTCCTTTTGCAAACTACAAACATCTGATCGATGTAGCGCAAAATGCCAATATTTTTACTTTTTGGAATGGGTTTACCAAAAATATTATTTTATATGACTTTTTTGGCAATACTCCTCAAAACTGGAGTTTAAAGGTAGACAACTTATTGGGTTCAGTTCTGGCAGGTTTAGTTGAACTAGGCAAAAATGGGCTAAATTTATTTATTGCAGTAGTTGTGATTTTTGCTTTATTTATCCAAATGGTACGGTTGTTAGCACTTTTGGTACGAGCATATATCACAATCATGGTTTATACCTTTTTAGGTCCTTTTTTCATCCTGATGTCCTCTATTCCAGGCCGCGGAAAAGGTCTGACAGACTGGTGGAAAACAATTCTAGCAAACTCCTTAATTTTTCCGGCGGTATTTGCCGGATTCTTTTTTGGCGGAATGTTTTTTAACGCTGAAATAGTTGACCAAACACAGTTTCAGTACACCATGCCATTTTTCACTGGACTGCCTGTACAAGTTATAAAATACATCATCGGCCTAATGATCATCCTAGGCGTCCCCGCCCTTCCTGGAATGGTTAAAGAGGCTCTGGGGGTGAAGGATATTAAAGGTATACCTGAAGTGGCAATGGCCGGGTTTGGTTCTGGCGGTGAGGTGGTATCAAAAGGAATCAAGAAATACACTGGTTACGATAGTATTATGAAGCAACGAGAAGCTTTGAAAGAGGGTATTTTACGAAATAAATACAGTTCAACTGATGACCTGGCTCATCTTTCTCGGCCAGGCTGGCTGGGAGGATATACAGAGAGGTTTGTTACGGCTTTTCAACCATCTTATGTAAAATCAGCAATTGGAAAAGCATCAGATGCGAAAAAAGCTCAGGCCCAACCACAGACCTCTTCAACCTGAAATTAGGCTGATTTAAACCCCTGAGTAAAGGCTTTGCCTGATTCTTCCATTAGCTCCATTATCAGTGCCCACATACCTTCTTTGGGCTTTAACATGACATGGGTAACATCGTAAATAAGCCTTTTTGGCCAGGGGCCAAACTGGTTGTCCAAAATATGAGATGCCCGATGAGGGGTAATCAGCTCGTGAGCCACCATTGAAGCGACATTTTTGACCAAAACTTCTTGTTTTAAATCGGCGGCATGCTGCTGCCAGGTGTGAAGTTTGTTGTACTCGATAATTGCTTCCGCCCATTGTCCCGTCACGTAATCTAGTTGATTTTCCATATGATGTGAGGCTTCGAAATAATCGCTGTCAGAATAGTATTCCTTATCATAGGCATCATCAGTTGACATATGAGGTCGATAGTTTTTCTTGATCTCGGTGGTAAATTTGACAGGATCGGCTAAAAGAGCCGGATCATTGAGCATTTGCATCAGGGTGCCTCTTAGTTTATCTCCATTTTGCATTACATGACTCCATCTTTTTACTCGGTTAAAGACAGAAGTAAAATTGTCAACCATATCAAAACCAGACTCAAAGGCAAAAAATTTACCAATATCCTTGGCTCCGGTATCGGCGTATCGCCGCATAAATCTTTTACCTGGCTCAGCTTCACCACTCTGTTCCAACGTTCGACCAAAATATTGAGCTTTTCTAGCTTCTCTTGATGAATCACCACTAAAGCTACCCTCAAAATCGATGACGCTCCAGTATTTTTCATAAAAGCTTCTATATGCCTTGTCCCACTGGATAGTAAATAAATGGTTTTTAGCTCCTCTCATCTCATCAATTGCAATAATGTCGTAATCTACTGATAAATGATCGATTTTCTTTTGTAAAGCTTTTTGCTCCTCTGGATCATTTTCTAAAAACTTAATCTGACGTTTCATTTTGTGTAATTCTGCCCTCTTCTCGGCCGCTATTCGCAGATTAACTTTTCGTGTTTTACCAGAAAGATTTTCTAACTCTTTGAGAAGCACTTCTTTTTTGTAGGGATCGGCTTCCTTTTGGATCTGCTCCCTTTTTTTATTTTTGGCATCGTCATTGCTGCCTGCATATCGTGGATCGCTTTTGACTGCCCAATCCACAACCGGATTTAAAATTATCTGTCCTCCTGCTACATTTTTCCCATATTCTTCTTCTGAGATACCAATCTCATTTAAGGCTTCTTTAAAAAGCGCGTACTCCTCAAATGTCATATCTTCTTTTTTCTTCCATTTAATATTGTCCCAGTGGGTGGAAAATTGAAAAGAATGTTCAATTCTTTGAGATAATATGACAGATCTGTTTAGTTCATAGATCATCCGATCAAGACCGATACCATTTTGAGACAATGTAACT
The DNA here is from genome assembly GCA_964446685.1 of uncultured Gammaproteobacteria bacterium. GTDB lineage: Bacteria > Patescibacteriota > Microgenomatia > Daviesbacterales > UBA10151 > CAZWRN01. Next base: position 3,288 of record CAYUPO010000035.1, read on the forward strand.
TTATCCTCACCCAGAGTTTTTCGAATAGATACTTCACCTTCAGTTAAAAATCTCACGGACTGCTCAAGCTTTTTATTGTTGTGTAGTTTTTCTTTGATACCGTCTGGTAAATGATCATCATCTGGTAAAGGAACATCTCTGCCTTCATACATTTCCGCAAAAACTACCCGATGCAAATCCTTAATAGCTTCAACTGGATTGTTCTTACTATGACTTTTAACTAGTAATACCCTCACTAGTTCTTCATCTTCCGGATCCTTGAACTGGTCCAAATAATCTGAATTAAACCGACGTTTATCTTCCAATCCTTTTTTATAAAGTTGGAATTTCTTATCCACCACCCATTGTCCCCAGGCGGGATCTTTTTTAGGCTTACCATCATTATCATAGAGATCTTTTAAATTGTAGTATTTATCCCATTCATCTCTTTTTGCCTGGTTTTTGGCAAAATTTAACTTTCTGAAGTAGGCCCCTCGTAAATTTGTCCCCTCTTGTTCATCTCTGTCTTCAATCATTTCGAGCATTTCAGTTACCCCAGGGAGCTTCATCATTGCTTCATAATATTCCTGAAAAAAATTGGTAATATTCTCGCCTAGCTTTCCAGCATTGACAAATCTGGCGTAAAATTCACAGGCAAATCCAGCTAAACGACCGCGTACCAACTCACTAAATTCTTTACGTCTTTTTTGGTCGGTTGAGAATACTGTGTCTATAGCTTGAAGAACTGATTGTCCTGCTTGTTGAAAAGTATCTGGGCTGACCCAATCATTTTCTCCAGCTCGTAAGGTATCTTCAATAATCCAGTGGATTTCTTTTTCAGATCGGGCGTTTTCTAATGTTTGAATTAAATAAATAGCCCCTTTTCGGGTTCTCTCAAGCCTCATGGCAGTTTCTTCAGCCCTAAAGTAATCATCTCTATCTTTTCGAACTCTTTCATTGTAGGCATCTTCTGACTCGCCGTCTTCATACTTTGGAGGAAGATACGTTTGAAATACACTATCTCTCAATTCTGCCAACTTGACTTGTGGCTGCTGCTCTTCTTCCTCTTGATCAGTTACGCCTGGGATTTGACTTCGGGATCGTTCGTCTTGAGATGCACTTACTGGATTTGGATTTTCGGGGGACGACTGATTTGGATTTCTATTAAATTGCTCAGCAAACATTCTAAGAACATTAACTTTTTCTTGAGGAGAAAGTTGGTTTACTTGTTCTAAAAGTGAATTGTTAAGCCGATCAACAATATTCTGTGGATTGTTGGTTTGATTTTCTTGGGAACTAGAGTTTCCGCTCCCCGGAGGAGTATTTTCTGGAGTTGGATTATCGGCACCGCGTTCATTAGCCATATCATATTTCCTTTCAGGCTACTTTTCCGCTAACCGTTTATTAGTCTTTTTTAGGGACCTATCCTTCCTTTCTATAAAAGAAGGAAGCGACCAGTACACGTAGTATACTCCTTCAGGCTCGAATTTTCAACTTTCTGTCCAGAAACATCGGTGTGTCAGTGAATCAGAGTTTCAGATTACAGATTTATCAGATAAAAATCAGAATATTAATTCTGATCTTTCTGAATTTTCTGTTATCTGATTCTGCCGATCTCAGCTGATTAATCTGATTTCTCTGAATCTATTTCATCGTATCCTGTGGGGAAAAATTAGTCAATTAAGATTCATTCGCCTGATAAGTCGCATATCCTGCAGCACCTGCTGCTGCAGCTGTTCCAAGTCCGGACATAGCTGCACCTGCTACTGATCCAGCCATTGTACCAACTCCGCTTACCAGCCCTTCAGCAGCAAGTACTCCAACAACTGCAGGATAGAGCATCCCTGTAGCTATTGCAGCAAGTAAAGCAAGAATTATTGATTTCTTGTGTTCACCAGTAAAGCCCCTGATTCTTTCCATTATATTTTTTCCTTGTAACCTTCCATCAAGTTTATCTATGACTCCAGTTGCATGGTTTTCCTTTTTAAGTGCTTCATCAATAATTTTTTCTCCCCAGGCAGTATCAGCCAAGGAATTAACGTTGTCCTTAGTGATTTTACCGCTTTCAAGCTTAGTTCTGACCATCAGCATTGCGGCATTCTCACAAAAAGCCGGATCTGCAAGTAACGCGTCTCTTTCAGCTACTGGCAGTCCTGCTAGCATGGGTTCCAGAGCTGACCGGGGATCACCGGTTAAAAGTTTACTAAAATATAGGTCTGCTTGTGCTTTGTTCACCTTGCCTTTTGCATTTCTTAAAGTATTTCTGATCTTACTCAAACCCTTTCTTTCTATGCGCTCTTTCTCCTCTTTTTTCTTTTTCGCTTCTGCATCTTTTTCATCCTGAGGTTTTTCAGGATCAGGCTGGTCAGCAGCAGTTAGTTTATCCTTAAGATATTCTTGAGTAGATCTTTCGATAACTCCAGTTAATCCATCAATGTAACTATCTTCTGCAGTTTTAAATTTAGTTTCAGCAACAGCGGCTTCATGCTCTGTCTTTCTTCTTTCAACATCTAGTGCTGAATTTTTATCACTCAAATCTGTTTTTTCAATTGTATCCATATATTCGAGTGTCGTAGTCTCTCTAGGTGTACTTGGTTGAAAAGGAGTGATAGCAGTATTAATACTACCAATTTCAGTCAAGAGGCTTGTTCTTGAGGCTGTTAGTTCTGCAAGTCTTGCCGGGCTTGCCCCACCTCCAGCAATCTCAGCATTTACTTTATTTAATTGGAATTGTTTATTCGCTCTTTCTCCTCTCAACGCACGATAATTTTCAACTCTTCTTATTAAAATTTGATCTAATGGGTTTGTCGATGATCTTACAGCATCTAATTGGGTTTGACGTATATTTAATTCAGATGTTTTAATTGCTGGAGTTGTATTTAAATCTGTTCCTGTTAATACTGATTTTAAATTAGTATTTATTGCTATCTCATCTTTCAAGCTAGTTACTTTTTGACGAAGTTCAGTAAGATTAAATTTTTCAACTGGCTTATCCAATTGTTCTTTTAGCTGTTCGCGAACTTTTTTTGCAAACAGCGGATCATTTACCATTGCTTCAATAAAGGCTGTCTTATTAATACCTCCCATTCCAAGAAGTGTCGAAATTTCAGCTACATGAGTGATAACCTTATCTACCTCCCCCCTAACATTGCCCTGCTCGGCTGGTGCTAAAGCGCCGTAATGCATTGCTCCAAGTTCTTGAGCTCTTTTTGCAATAGTCTCAGCATTAGTTCTTTTTGCAGGAGTTTCAACTCGATCTTCAATAGTGGCTTTTAATTTATTAGCTGGAATAGACTCTGATATGATATCAAGAGCGCCTGTAACACCAAATCTTTTTTCGAAATCTTTAGCAACTTTATCTGCAGATTTTGCCGCTACAGCTTTTTGCTCAACGCTTAAGCCAGTATTTCCTTCTTGCTTAAGGGCTCCAGCGACTTTAGCTACATTTGTTTCGGCAGTTGAGAGAGGCATATTTTATTTATTGCTTAGAGTTGCGGCCAATGAAAGGGCTTCAGCGGTTTTTCCCTGAGCTATTAACTTAATCATATCATTTGCAACAACCTTTTCAAGTTTCACCTTGATTTTACCTTCTTCATAGGCAGCTAAATTGTTAAAAGCAGGCCATTTCAATGCCAGTTTATGAAGAAAACCTATCAGATGGTCGTGATTTGAAAGTTTTTCGGTGTTATCAAGAGTAAACTGGGCGATCTCTGGAGATTGGTCTTCCAGAATCTCCCCTGACTCCAGCTTATTTACCAAAGCATCAAACACCATTTTCTTAGCCAGCTCTACGTAGTCCATAGATCTATTATATACATATAAGAAGGTTATTCAGGGAAGCAATCGGTACAAAAGCCGCAGGCTCCGAATTTTTCTGATTTTTTGTCCTGATTGCAGTTGCCGCAGTGCTTGGTTTCGCCACTGGAACTTTTTGATTCTCCTCCCCAACCAACACCGGAAAAGGTAGTGAAGTTTTTCAGTGAACCGGTTAGAGTGGATCCACCGGAAGTTTCCCAGGTGCCGCAGAAAGCTCCGGTATTGGTTTTCATTTCTTTTAAAGCTGCCATATCCACTCTCGTTTCATCAACAAGAGGATTTCCTAACCTATCCAACTTGGCACTGTTGGCCAACATTCTTTCAGTTTGAACCTGTTGGATCACTTTTTTTGTGGCAGTTATATATTTATCTTTGATTAGTCCCTGTACCACTTTCGGGTCAGCCCCACTGGCAATCTCCCCTGCTAACCATATAGCAACTTCAGTCGACGCACGGTCTTCAAGAGATTGCCTTAACTCAGGGTCTTGTACTGCCATGAGCGTTTGCTGGTCAATGCCAAACATAGTTGGTTTATTTGTATGGATCCCCGTCCTTCGACATAGCTCAGGATCAGTGACTTCCGCGGGGATGACAGAGGAAGTGGTTTCAAGATTTTGCTTAATTTTGAACATTTTATTGTAAACCTGCTCAGGAGTGAGCTCTCCTTCAATCATCAGACTGGTTCGCATCACCCGGTCTATTTGCTCAGTTTCAGGAGTATTATCTTTGCCAAATCCGGCAAAGAATTCCTGTCCACCCAACTCTTTCATCATTGCTCCGTAATCTTCTGTTTTCAGATCGGTTTTATATGAATGAACCAGCATTTTTCTGACACCTGCTTCATGGGTTATTTTTCCAACGTATAGATAACCGTATTCACCGTTATATTTGTTGATCAATTGACCTTCGGCTTTCTCAGCAATTGGACTGCCCCAGACTAAAGTATGTGTTTTGATTGGGTCAAATTTTTGGTCGAAATTAACAAATAATTCCTCGTTTTGGGCCATAACTGCAGCATCGTTACCTCGTCTCCAGCCAGTGAGGGCTTCTGTCACACTGCGGCCAATAAAAGCATGCTCTGGGCTGACCATTTTTTGAGTTATTTCTTTTTGGCCGGTTTGTTCATTGAATGTTTCAGCCTGATAATGAAGATAGGTGTTCACGGTCGGTGTCAGCTGCATCCGGGCGCGGGATTCTAGATCAAATAATGGAGCTCCATTGACGCTGAGGGCGGAGATATTTTCCTGAATCAG
>CAYUPO010000036.1:0-7926 GCA_964446685.1 uncultured Gammaproteobacteria bacterium
CTTCTCTTCAGAATGGAGATTCCCTGGAAGTCAGTATCACTTTAAATTCCAATGAAAATGCAGTAACTTCTTATATCGCCAATTTGTCTTACCCTGAAGATAAGCTGACTTTTGAAGCAGCTGATACCCAAAAGTCCCCTTTCACCATGATCTTGGAATCCAAAGGTGGAAATGGCGAAGTAAACATTATAAATGGATCAACCACACCATTAACCGGCGATCTTTATGTCGGAAAAGTAACATTTAAAGCAAAAACTACTACTTCAGCAGACGCAGTGACAATATCAAAAAAATCCGCAATATTAACTGCTAACAATATAAATATTCTTCCTGGATCAGTGGTTCAGAAAGAGTCAGATCCTTCAACTATTAAAAAAACTAATGTTGAAAGTTTATCAGGCAAACAATCATCTATTTTCCCAGATTGGATCAGCTCTTTATTTTCTAAAATAACTAATTTCTTTACATCAATTTTCAATTAAATTATTAATCTAGCAAATTTTTAGATAATCACACTATATAAATTAAATTAGATTTCACATTTTCAGATTCAACACTTTTCTTAAATTCAATTAGTTTTGGTTTATACAAACAGGGAAAATATAAACTTTGCTTTAAACAAAAAACTGGGGAAGTCAGAAAATGTTAATACCCTACTATATTAATTACACTGGGTCAGACCTTCGCAAAGAAAAATATCATCAAACCAAATAGTATCGCCCGCATTTAACTCCCATGTCAAATCTAATCGACCAGATTTATAATCAGCTGGAGTTACAAATGATCGGGTGACATATTTCCAATCACTGGTTCCTTTAATTCCCCCTGCAGTACCAACAGTATTTTCAAGTACTTTACTAACAGGGACCAATTGAGCATAACGAATCCCTCCTCCTTTACCATTTACCTTATTTGGCTTAATCCATGCTCCAAATGTATATCTGGTATTTGGTTTAAGAGAATTATTCTGCTGCGAATAAGTAAATACAGCCGGACCGACAACTTTAAGTGATGCCTTTCCTGTATGTGAAATAGTGCTGTCCCAACTACCCCCTGAGCGCTTCCACCAATCGCTTGGATAAGCTAATGTAGCCTGTTCCATTGATGCATTTGTTATTAAATTTGAAATAGGAGTGGGCGAGGGATAAACACTTGGATCAACCGGACCGCTAATAGGACCACTTAAAGCAGCATATGATTTATCTTTTGGATAAAGTGAACCTAAAAAAGATCCCTTAAATGGAGCTAAATTTGCCATTGCCATAATCCCAAGAACTCCAATAACAGCCACTATCATAAGTAGTGGGATTGCGCCAATCTGATTATTTATATTTCGGTTATTAAAATTCATTTGCAAAAAGTGAAATCTATAAATTTACTTTCCGAAGTTAGTCAGAAGGTCATTGAAATCAAATATATCAACTCTACCATTTTTGTTTATATCTCCTCGAAGACTGCTACCTGTTTTTCCAAAGTTGGTCAGCAGTTCATTGTAGTCAAATATATCAACTCTGCCGTTACCATCTATATCTCCAGTTCTACCGGTCACAGATGGTGCAGGAGCGGCAACACAACTGCCTTCACACAACATCACATCATCAATCCAGACTGTATCCCCAGCATTCAGTTTGTAATATAGGTCAAATCTTCCATTTCCAAAAGTGGCTGGAGTGGTAAATGTACCAGTAATATTCTGCCAATCACTAGTTCCAGCTGTTGCCCCTGTTTGCTGAATTATTAAAGATGAAGGGGCTAATTGAACATATCTCATCCAAGCACCTGTGCCAGTTACATTTTGTGTTTTGACCCAATATGAATAACCGTATGTGGTATTTGGCTTTACAGTAGGAGTCTGTCTGGTATAAAGCTCAACAGCACCGGTTATTTTAAGTGAACTGCCACTACTATGTGATGTTGTTGTATCTATAGTTGAATTTGTTCCCAAAGTCCAACCAGTACCAGTATCAAAAGATCCATTAGTCAGAATATTTACTGCTGGAGTCACACTTGGTGTGGCGACAGTTCCAATAAATTCGAAGATCTTACCATCCCCAGGTTGGAATGAGATGGAATCTCCAATATTATAGACTTGATTTGTCTCAAGATCTTTTAACTGGCCTGTCTGTGATGAAGTAATTGTTAAATTTTGTGTTCCAGCACAGTTCCCAAGATTTGCAACAACTGCATATTTCTTAGCTCCATCTTTTGATGTCAGAGTCGAAGCATATCCACCGTTATTAGCAAAGAATAGTTCGGTTGCGTTTCGATTGGTATTGAGCAAAGTTGTTTTCAACGGATTTGTTCGCAGTGCTAAAGCTGAAGCTTCATTCATCAAAGATGTTGCATCTTTTAAGCCTGTCCAACCCTGCTGAGATGAATATATGAACCAGAATATACCATGTGCACCTTCACCAATTGCCACCCAATACTGTCCCCGCATTTCCGGAACTGATGGAGCCCGCAGCTGATATGAATCAGTTGGTGCACCAAAGCTATGTGACTGTAAAATAACATAAAGTGGCTGATCTGCTGGCTTAGATTTTGTCAGCTCACGAATATAATATGACATCGAGAAGTTTTGATAACCAAATCCTCTCATATTAAAATCACAAGAAGCACTGGCAGGAGTAAAAGGATAGGCGTCCATAAAGAATGAATTTGGTTGTGAAGCGTTATAAATCACATCTCCCCTATTTAATCCAATAAACACAGGGCTAGCTACTTTACCTGGATCACGTTCTTTGACAGCCTGAACCAAGTTTACTGCATGCTGCAGTTGAGATGGATTTTGAGGTTCATCAACGATGTTATATCCTTTAACAGAAGAATGGGTTTTGTATCTATCAATCGCTGGATTGATAGCAGCTTTTGCTTCATCCAAAGTTGGAGTAGTATCAGCCATATATCCTCCAATATCATCAGTTGCACTTATATAAACATTGAAATTCTGAGCATCCGAAACTGGTAGTAAGGCTTCATCTCTGGAGGATTTATTGTTAACAAACATCACCGAGTCAAAACCTTTTCCTTTAAGATTTGAAATCATATTAGAGAAAGTTGTGGTATTACCATAAACGATATTTGCATCTTCAAACATTCCTATTGGAAAATCACTTGACCCTGTATTAACAGGTGCAGAAGCAACGGGGGAAGCAACAGGGGATGGAGCTACAGACGGAGCGCCCGCAATTGGAGAGGCAACTACACATGCAGGATCATTAATACAGTTGTTTGCAGTCTTATTAGTTGGGAGAATCGAACCAAATTCTGTATTAACTTCATTTACCGCTTTTACAAAATTACCAGCTCCCTCAACAAGGTTATCTGTTACTGTATATCTACCTTCATGTGAACAGTTTGTGAGAAGAGGACAAGTTACTGAAGCTTTTATCTCCATTAAGTATTTCACGCCTTTAGTCTTATTGCCAATAACCATATTTCCGTAATAGTCATACACTAGATTCTTATCAACATGAGAACTCTTTGAATCAAAATAGCCCAGTGCATTACCAATGGTATTGAGTGAAGTATTTTTGTAGACCATTGAATCCCGACCAGTAAAATTAGCTCCGTTAAAAACAGGTCCAGCGTATGTATTGTATGCTACAACAACATGGTTAGCTGTTCTCAACTCACCCATTTCTAATGTGCCATTATTATTGTAATCTCTTGATAAATCATCATTTGTTAAGAATAAGAATCCACCTGAACCAAAATTACCTTCAACTACTGATTCAATAACTCCTCCTCCATGCAAACCGTCCAGGTATAAAGCAAATCGTTCTTTACCAACAAAATGGGTATTTCTAAACCAAATATTATCCAAAACTGCATTTCCTGAAACTAGACCCCGATGATGATCTAAAGGATCAACAAAGTTTTGCAGAGTTACATCATCAAACAGGATATTTTTTGAAGCTGAAATAGAGATAGCCTGAAGACGGGCATTCATTCCATCAAAAGTCAGATTTTTAAAGTAAATATTTTTGGTCCTACCAGTAGTAATACATTCAATAGCAGTTGGGTTTTTAGCTGCCACTTGAGCACTAATATCAGCGTATACTGTTGACATCTGGCAACCAGCAATGACTGCTTCCGCAGTAAGATTAATCACCACATTACCCTGACCTATAAAATGAATATTATCACGATCAATCAGTTGAAAGGTACTTGAATAAGTACCTGCAGGGAAAATCAGAGTTCCACCCGAAGCCGGAAGTGAGTTAATAGCAGCTTGGATATTACCTCCAAATTGAGTCTGAACATTAACCTGATTGGCTGGTGAAGTAATATCAGGGCGGTAATTAGGGGATTCTTTATTAAAAGGATGAGCATCCCACCAAGTTTTTACGTCCTGTGAATAGTTAATCGGTAGATCCGGTACTCCATTCCAAGGGACACCTGCTGCTTGAGAAGATTCTTTAGGAAAAAGTGAAGTTAGTAATTTATCTTTAAAAGGAAGAGTTGTACTTAAAGCCAAAAATGCCACAAAACCTACCGCAGCAAGGAGCATTAAAACAGGGATTGCTCCTCTTTGATTGCTGTGAAAAGATCTCATGTATTCATTAAATCTAATATTGCCAATACAAGTCAAGTAAGAACACTATATCAATGCGCAAAAAATCAATTTTTTGTGATTAAAAACACACAATTTAAAAATTTATTGATTTAGAATACTATTTTTTAAAATCCTATTCTGAATAGAGGGATTGTTTTTATAAAATAGAGAAGTTATATCAGTACAGTAACTACCGTTCAACTCGACCTGTAAAACCTGAATCCGCCACCACTTTTTGAGTAATATTTGATGGAACTTCCTCATAATGTGAAGGCTCTATATAAGCTGTAGCTCGGCCCTGTGACATTGAACGAATTGCTGTAATATAACCGCCCAATTCAGCCAGTGGAACTAAGGCATTAATAACTGATGACTTACCTTGTTTTTCGGTTCCCTGAATCTGAGCTCTTTTTGAAGATAAATCACCGATCAAATCTCCCATAAATTCCTCAGGGGTTGAAACCTCTACCTTCATCACAGGTTCAAGTAAAATCATTCCAGCACTCTGTGCTGCGTCAGTCAAAGCCATTGAACCGGCAATTTTAAAGGCCACTTCAGAAGAATCAACATCATGGAAAGATCCGTCATAAACAGTTACTTTAATATCAACCACTGGATATCCAGCCAAGATACCAGTATCTTCTTTTTCTTCAACTCCTTTTCCAATAGGAGCGATATATTCACGAGGGATGCGTCCACCAACCACTTCTGATACAAATTCTCTTCCAGTACCACGAGGTAATGGCTCAATTTTGACCAAAGCATGTCCATATTGACCTTTACCACCGGTCTGGCGGATATATTTACCTTCACCTTTAGCCGGAGCTGTAATAGTCTCTTTGTAGGCAACCTGTGGCTCACCGATATTAGCTTCAACCTTAAATTCCCGCTTCATTCGGTCAACGATGATCTCAAGATGAAGCTCACCCATACCGGAGATAATAGTTTGACCAGTTTCCGGATTTGATTTAACTCTAAAAGTTGGATCTTCTTCAGCCAGTCTTTGCAAAGCTAAAGCTAATTTTTCCTGATCAGATTTTGTTTTTGGTTCAATAGCCAGGGAAATAACCGGTTCTGCAAAAGTAATTGATTCCAATACCAAAGGATTTCCTTCATTAACTAATGAATCTCCGGTAATGGTATCTTTCAGACCTACTACAGCCACAATTTCACCAGCATATGCTTCATCAATCTCTTCTCTTTCATTTGCCTGCATCAAAAGAATCCGGCCAACCCTTTCACGAATTTGTTTAGTTGAGTTATAAATAGTTGAGCCTGATTTCAAAGTCCCAGAGTAAACTCGGACATAAGTCAATCGTCCGACGTGGGGATCAATTTGAATTTTAAAAGCTAAAGCGCCTAATGGAGCATCCTTTGTATTAGATTGACTAACTTCTTCACCTGTTTCTGGGATTTTTCCCTTAACACTTGGAACATCCTGAGGAGATGGTAAATATTCCATGACGGCATCTAACATTGGCTGAACGCCTTTGTTACGAAGTGAAGAACCAGCTAAAACAGGTACAATTTTCTTAGCAATAACAGCCTGTCTTAAAGCGGCTTTTAATTCTTCAATTGAAATTTCTTCACCATTTAAGTACTTCTCCATTAATACTTCATCCGTTCCAGAAATTTCTTCAACCAATTTTTCCCGATGTTCCTTCACTAAATCTTTCATATCATCAGGCACTTCTCGTTCTTCAAACTTAGCTCCAGTTTCATCTCCCAACCAAATAACTGCTTTTTCTGTCAAAAGATCAACTATACCTTTAAAATCATTTTCTGAACCAATTGGCAAATTGTATGGAAGAGCATTGGCTCCTAATCGATCACGGGCGGATTGAATAGTTCCCAGAAAATCAGCACCTAACACATCCATCTTGTTTGAAAAAGCGATCAATGGAACTCCGTATTTATCAGCCTGTCTCCAAACAGTTTCAGTTTGTGACTGCACACCTGATGCACTATCCAAAACAATAACTCCACCATCAAGTACTCGCAAAGATCTCTCAACTTCAACTGTAAAATCAACATGTCCTGGAGTATCAATCAAGTTAATTCGAAATTCCTGATCTTTAAAAGGACCAGATTGTGGTGTCCAAAAAGTCGTAATAGCAGCTGAAACGATTGTAATACCACGTTCTTTTTCCTGCTCCATCCAGTCTGTAGTAGTCGTCCCATCATCAATATCCCCAATTTTGTAAGTTCGTCCAGTATAAAAAAGAATCCGCTCAGTAGTAGTGGTTTTACCAGCATCAATATGCGCAATAATACCGATATTACGAATCAGGTTTAATGGAAAATCGCGTTTTGTTTTAGTGTTAGCCATAAATATGTATATACAAAAAATAATCCCCGAGGGATTACGTTCTGTGATATCTTAGCGTATATCTAGCCTCAAGTCAATCGCGAATCAATTTAAAAAAGAATTAACCTTTATGCAGTCTGCGAATCTTCCCCAAGCTGAGTTTTAAGTTCTGAGATAATTTTTTTGGTATCCCCAATCCGAGCTGAAATAAACTCCCCTTTTTCAGTCAACATCTGATAAGCCGCATTTTCCCGCAAATCTCCTTCACGAGCCGCCTCACCTCGGGCCACCATAGTCTCCTGATACTCTTTTTCAAGCTCAGTAACTTTCTTCTTCCACATCTCTAGTTTTTGTTTTAACAATTCCTCACTCATAATTATTCTTAAGTTTTAAAAAACAAAAAGCCCCTTTAAAGGACTTATTTATACCAATAAGAACGTAGATATTACCGATTAAAAAAACAAAAGTCAACTTCTCTCAAATAAAAAACAAGTAAATTTTAGCCTTAATTAAGATTTCTAAGGAGTGCATTCATGTATTTCTACCATTACTCTTAAGTGTCGAGTACTTGGAGAGATTTGCTCTAGTGAAGGATCTAGTCTTTCAATTCTTTGATCTGGATTTACTTCCTCAGATTCAAGGTGTGTGAAGCCTACCTGCATCGCTTTAACTTCTAACGCTCTTAACTGTTCTGGCTTATAAGGTTTAATCGAAAGACTCCCGATAATATGTCGAACATTCCCCGGGTCAGAATCATCAATTAAAGCAATTGCATGATGCTGTCTCACTCTTCGAAAACCAATTCCAGGAATTTCTTTATTTAAACTATTTATTCTCATAATATATCTGCCTTTAATAGTACAATTTAGTACTCTAATCTACTTGACTAGACGGAGCCATTATCCTGACAAAATAATAAACCAGCAAAAACAGGTGGGAATCATTAAAGGAGAATCAAGGGTTTCGCTAATTTAGAATTACCATCTAAAGTGAGCAAAAGCCTTATTTGCATCTGCCATTCTTAGAGTGTCTTCTTTCTTTCTAATTGCTGCTCCCTGTC
>CAYUPO010000037.1:0-6186 GCA_964446685.1 uncultured Gammaproteobacteria bacterium
TGATTAGACGCGCATGATCAGGTCTTTTTCCTGAAATTTGGAAAGTATTTCCAGGAGGAAGATAAACAGGAGGATTAATTTCCGAGACGTTTAAATCTGCTTTATGAACCAAAATCTTAAGATCACCAGCAATATCTATTGGATGAATGAAGCTTAACCAGTTAAAACCATCGGCTCTCATAGACTTCTCCTCACCAAACTCTACTATTATTGGAATGTTTTTCTCTGTTTCTTTATCGTTTGCCGGAATATGGAGTCGAACATCTACAGATGTCATGTTAGCGAGTATAAAATGATGTTAGAAAATAATCAACCAAAAACCATTAAACATCCAATATCGCCTGTTTAGCGTGAGTTTGGATAAATCTTTTTCTTGGTGGAACTTCGTCCCCCATCAGCATAGTAAATACTTCATCAGCTGCTTCAGCATCATCGGCTGTTACCTGAAGTAAGACTCTGTTTTCCGGATTCATAGTTGTTTCCCACAGCTGCTCTGGATTCATTTCACCCAATCCTTTGTATCGCTGGATGATCACATTAGCCCCTCTTTTTGGAGTGACTTCAGTTTCAGCAGAGATTGCCACTTCCGGGCCTTCATCACCCAATGTCGGCAAGACCACATCATCAGTTGCTTTTTTCTCCAGCGGAACTTTCATTTTAGTCAGTAGCTTATCTCTCTCTGAGTCAGAGTAGGCATACTGGATCTCACGACCTTTTTGGATCTTATAAAGTGGCGGCTGAGCAATATAAATATATCCTCGATGAATAAGTTCCGGTAAATATCTGAAGATAAAGGTCAAAAGCAGTGTCCTAATATGCGCGCCATCAACATCAGCATCAGTCATAATAATGATCCGGTGATATCTGACTTTGTCATACTGGACTATATCTCCAATACCTGTCCCAAGAGCAATCACAAAAGCTTTAATTTCTTCAAATTCCAGAATTTTATCTAGTCTTGCCCTCTCCGTATTCAGAATTTTTCCTTTTAGAGGCAAGATAGCCTGTGATTTACGGTCACGTCCCTGTTTGGCACTACCTCCGGCACTATCACCTTCCACGATATAAATTTCCGATTTGGATGGATCTTTTTCCTGACAGTCAGCCAATTTTCCAGGAAGTGTCATGCCTTCAAGTGCTCCTTTTCGGATTACGGCATCTTTCGCAGCTCTGGCCGCAGCTCTAGCCCTGGCAGCTAACATGATCTTTTCAATTATTCTTCTGGCTTCCTGTGGATTTTCTTCAAAAAATGTTTCCATTCCTTCACGGGTAATCTGATTTACGACAGATTGGACTTCAGCACTTCCCAGTTTTTCTTTGGTTTGGGATTCAAACTGAATTCTGTCTGAATCCATTTTGATCGAAATGACAGCTGTCAGACCCTCTTTCATATCCTCGCCACTAAAATTCTCATCTTTTTCTTTCAGCGCTTCAATTTTACGGGCGTAATCATTAATCACTCTGGTTAAAGCTGTTCTAAAACCAGTTACATGAGTTCCGCCTTCTGCAGTTGGCACTACATTGGCAAAACTCTCAACATTTTCATTGAATCCGTCGTTGTACTGAATTGCTACTTCTACTTCAACCTCATTGATTGATCGGTGCAAATAAATAGGAGTCTGATGAACCAGATTCTTGTTACGGTTTAATTGTTTGATCAAAGCTGCAATACCGGACTGGAAATAAAAATGCACTTCCTGTTCTGATCTTTCATCATATAAATGAAAAGAGATTCCAGCGACCAGATAGGCAACCTGTCTTAATGATCTCTCAACTTTTTCAAAGTCGGGTTCAATCGTGGAAAAAATAGTTGTGTCAGCCTGGAAAGTGACTTTGGTACCTGTTTTAACCTGCCAATCAAAAGCTGACTCAAAAGGCATTTCAGCTTTTTTAGAAACTACGGCAACTTCAGCTTTTGGTACACCTTTGGAAAATTCCTGGGCATACAGTTTGTTGTCACGTCTGACTTCAGCCCTTAAATATTCTGATAAAGCATTAACGGCTGAAACACCTACACCATGAAGCCCTGAAGACACTTTATAACCATCCGAACCAAATTTACCACCGGCATGCAGGATTGTTAGCACCACTTCCAAAGTTGATTTACCGGATTTTGGATGTTTTTCAACCGGAATACCTCGACCGTCATCCGCCACAGTGATGTAATTATCTTTGTGTAAAACAACCCAGACATTTTTAGCATGGCCAGCCAAAGCTTCATCAATCGAATTATCGACCACCTCTTTGATCAGATGATGCAATCCACGGGTATCAGTGGATCCAATATACATACCAGGTCGTTTTCGAACTGGTTCAAGACCTTCAAGAACCTGAATTTCATTTGCTCCGTAATTTGTTGATTTTGGTGAATCTGCCATAAGTTTAGTAAGTGTCAGCCAGTATACAACGGCTTTCGCTGCTTTGTCGAGTCTCAGCTAGTGTAACAGGCAGCAGTCGAATATGCAAATAAGCCTCACATAAAAAGGTTGGTATAACAACCTAATCTAGCGAAGATTTTAGTGCTTTTCCAAAGCCAGCATCAGATAGTCAATAACTGCTTTGGGCATTACATTTTGTTTGATCCATTTTTGAGCTGTTAACACTTTTTTGACATCATTCAACAATTGCGCCTCATTTTTCAACTTTTGATGATAATAAAAAACCAACTTTTCCAGCCAATCTTTTTTATTTTCAATTTTTTCAACCATTTCTAATCTGGTTTCGGGTTCCTGGGCTAACAAATCCTCAATAAACTTTTGATCATCTGCTGCCAACTCAGATGGTTTTATCTCCAAATTAACCGATTGACAGCGCGATCTAACAGTATTTAAAAGTGATTCCTCTTTCACCACACCCAAGATAAATACTACATCTCCCTGTGGCTCCTCTAACAGTTTTAGTAGAGCATTTTGGGCATCTAAAGTCAGACCATCAGCTGGATTGATGATAATTACCTTTGACTCCCCTTCACCAGATCTTAGCAACAAGTGATATTTAATCTGTTTGATCGACTCAATTCCCAACTTATCCTCCATCCGTAAAATAAGCGGACTATTTTCAGATAAAGACATTTCAGACAAAATTTGATCAATTTTATCCTGCCGCATACTATCATCAGTGCTAATAATTATTAATGGAAGCTGCATTATCTGCATAAGATACCAGATACATTGACATATAAAAAGCTAAAACAGGATAATGAATTAAGACCCTGCAAGAGAGGGTTTATACTCTGTAGTAATAGATGTTACTCTAGGGTTACTGCCATATGGATGAATCTCAATTATCGATTGTTGATATATTAAACAAACAAGGTGTTCTAACCCAGGAACAACTTTCGCAGATTAAATTAGAAAGTATTAATTCCAATATTACCCAGGAAAAGATTTTACAGGACAGAGGTATGGCTACTCCCCGCCAGATTGCCCAGGCTAAAGCCCAGGTGATGGGAATTCCTTATGTCAGTTTGGAAGAACTGGAAAGTTCTGGAATTTCCCCCGAAGTATTAAATCTAATCCCGGAACAGGTTGCCCGGAGATACAAACTAATGCCTTTTAAATCTGAAGCCGATGTGGTTTCAGTAGCAATGGCAGATCCACTTGATCTACAGGTTACCCAGTTTCTAGAAAAAAAGACTTCCAAACGAGTCAAACGCTTTTTTGCTCTGGAAGAGGATATTCAGAAAGCAATTTATAACCAGTATTCCCAAAATCTAACCAATGATGTTGAATCTGCTTTAAAAGAAGTCTCCGTAGTCAGTCCGGAAGATAAAAAACAGTCAGATCTGGATCAGACTGAGATCATCAGAGAAGCCCCGGTGGCCAATATAGTAACTCAGCTTCTGGAATATGCTGTCAAAAGCAAGGCATCAGATATCCATATTGAACCTGAAGAAAATCAGACCAGAGTCAGATATCGGATTGATGGTATTTTACACGAGAAAATTCTGCTTCCACGAAAAGTACATGATGCGGTAGTTTCCAGAATTAAAATCATGTCAGTTTTAAAGATTGATGAAAGGCGTCTACCACAAGATGGTCGTTTTAGCTTTTCTACCCACAATATTAATTTTGATCTCCGTGTTTCAACTCTGCCAACTATTTTTGGAGAAAAAGTAGTTATGCGTTTGCTGCCCAAAGCTGATGTTCCTCCGACTCTTCAGGAACTAGGTCTTCGGGCAAATGCTTTAAAGACACTAGAAACTCAACTGAGTAGAACTCATGGAATTATTTTGATCTGTGGTCCGACAGGAAGTGGTAAAACAACCACACTTTATTCAGTTCTTTCTAGGCTTTCAACTGCCAGAGTAAATCTGCTAACTGTTGAGGATCCGGTTGAGTATCATATTGAAGGAGCCAATCAGGTGCAGGTTAATACAGCGGTCGGACTGACATTTGCTTCAGCTTTAAGGTCATTTTTGAGACAAGATCCAAATATTATTCTGGTCGGTGAGGTTCGAGATGCTGAAACAGCTGATTTAGCGGTACAGGCAGCATTGACCGGTCACCAGGTCTTCTCAACTTTGCATACCAACACTGCTGCTGGTGCACTTCCCCGTTTGCTTGATATGGGAATTGAACCGTTTTTAATTGCTTCATCTGTTAATGCTTTACAGGGACAGAGAATTCTTCGAAAATTATGCACTCACTGCAAATATCCTTACACTCCCCCACCTGAAGTGGTTGAAAATATTAAATTTGTTTTAGGCCCTCTCTCCCCGATTAAAGATTTCCAGTTATATAAAGGAAAAGGCTGTAGTGAATGCGGTAATTTAGGTTATCAAGGACGAGTCGGTATTTATGAAGTATTGGCGGTTTCCGATAAAATAATGCGTCTGATATTAGAAAGAGCCTCTACTGCAGAACTGGAAAAACAGGCTATTGCTGAAGGAATGATAACTATGAAACAGGACGGATACTTAAAAGTATTGGAAGGATTAACCTCGCTGGAAGAAGTTCTTCGGGTGGCACAGGACTAATATGGGACCAACAATTTATCAATTACTGCAGCTGACTATTGCCAGGAATGCTTCTGATTTGCATCTGTTGGCTGAATCCGCTCCAACAATTCGTTTGAATGGTGAACTGATTCCTGTTTCAAATCAAAAACTGACAAATAAAGACATTGAAGATTTGATCTTTCCATTGCTAAATGAGTCTCAGAAAAATATCCTTTTGACCACCTGGGAACTTGATATGGGTCTGGAATATGAAAATAAAGCCAGATTTAGAATTAATGCCTACAAACAAAGTAACACCTGGGCGGTCGCTTTTAGACTGATTCCGCGTAAAATCAGAACGCTGGACGAAATAGGTCTGCCAGGAGTTGTTGCTAAATTAACTGAAGTCAAACAGGGTTTAGTGCTGGTAACAGGTCCTACCGGACATGGTAAATCCACCACCCTGGCTTCTTTTACCAACACCATTAATTTAGGCAGGGCTGCACATATTATTACGGTTGAAGATCCTATTGAATATGTTTATCCTCCGGGAAAATCCCTCATTTCTCAGAGAGAATTAAACATTGATACTAAATCCTGGGGAAATGCTTTAAAAGGAGCTTTGCGTGAAGATCCTGATGTGGTGTTAATCGGAGAAATGCGGGATCTGGAGACAATTTCGGCTGCTTTAACAATTGCTGAAACAGGTCATTTAGTTTTCGCTACACTGCATACCAATTCAGCAGCTCAGTCTATTGACCGAATTATTGATGTCTTCCCTTCAACCCAGCAGTCACAAATCCGACTACAGCTGGCCTCTGTTTTAGAAGCAATTATTTCTCAGCGACTTATCCCTACTATTGAACCAGGTAGAACATTAGCTTATGAAATTTTGTTTGCCAATGCAGCAGTCAGAGCTCAGATCAGAGAAGATAAAACTTATATGTTGGATAATTTGATTCAGACTGCCGCAGAAAGCGGGATGGTCAGTCTGGAAACCTGTCTGGCAACTCTTGTCAGAGAAGGACGAATTACGACTGAAACTGCAATGAACTATGCTTCCCGCCCGGCTGTATTAAATAAACTCTTACGCCTGGGAAATTAATATATGCCGCTATTTACTTATACTGCCAGAGATTTATCAGGAATTGACCACAAAGGAACGATTGAAACAGCTGATCCGTCAGGGGTAGCTAAAATTCTCAGTAAAAGGGGTCTGATAGTAACCTCAATCAAAGAAAAAAAAG
>CAYUPO010000038.1:0-4300 GCA_964446685.1 uncultured Gammaproteobacteria bacterium
CACTACCAAAACTTAGTATCACCAAAGACAAGCTGCCTGATGAAATGCAGGTTGTTGTACTTAGTAAGGCATAATATTAGTGCTTAGTGAAAAGTCTCCAGTGTCATCTCGAGCGAAGTCGAGAGATCCCTTTTAAACCTATAACCCTTGAGTTAGTCTTGAGATTTCTCGCTACGCTCGAAATGACAAGGGTTCGCGATGGGGGGTTAGATGTAGGAAGTCGCACATTAGAATGAAGCTACTTAATTGTAACCAAAAAAGAATATATTT
The DNA here is from genome assembly GCA_964446685.1 of uncultured Gammaproteobacteria bacterium. Lineage (GTDB taxonomy): Bacteria > Patescibacteriota > Microgenomatia > Daviesbacterales > UBA10151 > CAZWRN01. Next base: position 271 of record CAYUPO010000038.1, read on the forward strand.
ATAGCTGATTATCCGCCAACTGATTAACTAATTCACTAGTCTACTAATTCACTATTTGCGTCCATAGTTTTTTCGCTGACTTGTAACTTTTCTTCACGTTTGGTAAATATTCGTTATGGCAAATAGACAACCTTCAAGATCAACTTCCAATAGCCAAAGTTCACTTAGTCACCTAAATCCGAAACTGCCACCGCAGAATATTGAAGCTGAACAGTCACTACTTGGTGCATTATTGATTGATAAAGATGCAATAGCCAATGTCTCAGAGATGCTCCGGGCTGAGAATTTTTATAAAACAGAACAGCACGGTTCGATTTACACCGCTTTAATTACTCTTTATGAAAAAAGGGAACCAATCGATGTCGTGACAGTCACAGAAAAGTTAAAACAGATGGGATATTTGGACAAGGTAGGCGGGCCGGCATATTTAACAGAACTGGTCAATATGGTCCCGACAGCTGCACATGTTGAAACATACGCCAAAATCATCCGTGAGCATGCAATGCGCAGAACACTGATCTCCTTTTCAGCCAAATTTACCGATCTGGCTTTTGATGAAGGAACTGAAGTGGCTGCAGTGCTTGAAGAATATGAACAGTCAATCTTTGGTTTAAGCCAACAGCATGTAAAACGGGATTTTATACAGTTGAAGGACGCTATAGCCCAGTCATTTGACCGTCTGGATGAGTTGCAAAAGACCAATGGCAAATTAAGAGGTGTCCCTACAGGTTACAGGGATCTGGATAACAAATTAGCCGGTCTGCAGGACTCCAACTTGATCATTTTGGCTGCCCGGCCTGGTATGGGAAAAACTTCCTTTGCTCTGAATCTGGCGATGCATGCTGCAGTCAATGTTGGGATCCCGGTGGGAATATTTTCACTTGAAATGTCCCAGGAAGAGCTGGTCGACCGTTTGCTGGTTTCGCAGGCTGATATTGATGCCTGGAGACTTAAAACCGGCAAGCTGGATGAAAAAGATTATGACAAGTTGTCCCATGCTATGGGTGTTTTGGCGGAAGCACCGATTTTTATTGATGATACACCAGGTATCTCACTTTCAGAAATCCGGACCAAAGCCAGAAGGTTGCAGGCTGAACATGGATTGAAATTTATTATTGTTGATTATCTGCAGTTAATCAAAGGCAGAGGACAGGAAAACCGGGCTCAGGAGGTTTCTGAGATCTCTCAGGGACTTAAAAATCTGGCTCGAGAACTAAAAGTACCAGTTCTTTCGCTGTCTCAGCTGAACCGATCAGTTGAAAATAGAACCGGCAGTAAAAAACCAATGCTGGCTGACTTGCGTGAGTCTGGTGCAATCGAGCAGGATGCAGACGTCGTAATGTTTATTTACCGGGAAGATGCGGAAAATATGGAAGCTGTCAAACTGGATATTCAAAAGCACCGCAACGGTTCAACTGGGGACATTGATCTGATCTTCAGAGGGGATAGGATGCGATTTTATGGAATGGAAAAAACTAGAAGAGCTCCAACAACTGTTTCACCAAAGGATCCGGCCAAAATAACCCCTGCTGCTGCCTAACTATGAGTCACCAAAGAAAACGAATTGCGATTGATAATGATGATGTTTTATTCCCTTTTGTAGAAACATTTTTCCGATTTTTCAATGCCAAATTTCAGACAAATTACAGTTTATCTTCCCAAGATCAGTACAAACTTGACCAAACTCTTGGACTGACGGAAGAAGAGACAATGGATGTCGTTTTTGATTTTTATGCTTCTAATGAAATTCTGCAGATGGATCCTTTAGCCGGAGCAAAGCAGGCACTTGCTACTTTGAAGAATGAGCATGATCTGGTTTTAATAACAGCTCGTCCAACTTTTACAACAGACATCACGATCCAGGCAGTCGAAAAACATTTCCCCGATACCTTTAAAGAGATCCATTTAACTAATAGTTTTTCAAAATCAGAGATTAAAACTACTAAAGCCAAACTATGCAAAGAAACAGGCGTGTCACTTCTGGTGGATGATTCACCAGTCAATGCCACCGAATGTATTGCAGAAGGTATTCCACTGATCCTATTTGAACGCCCCTGGAATAAATCTATGACTGCTGCTCAGTTTCAGCCGGAGATGCTGTATCTGGCACAGAATTGGCCTGAAGTAGTTGAGTTAATAAAACGGCTTAGTGTAAAAACTTAAAATAATCCTTCTTACAAATTGCCTGTTGGCTAAATATCAGTTTTACTATAAAATACCTCCATGGATCTTTTCTCAGCTTTTCTAGTTGTAGCCGGTTTAGTGGCGTTTGAAACAATTTCATCTATTGATAACGCCATTATTAATGCCGAAGTGTTAACTACCATGGGACAAAAAGCCAGAAGATGGTTTTTGACATGGGGTCTTTTTATTGGTGTTTTTCTTATCCGGGGAATTTTGCCGTTTATGATTGTATTTGCTCTTAACCCCCAACTGGGAGTTATCGGAACGCTTACATCAACCTTTTCTTCTGATCCATCTGTGCAGCACGCGATAGAGCAATCCAGCCCGATACTGTTGATGGGTGGGGGTGTATTTTTACTACTTTTGTTTTTTCACTGGTTATTTCTTGAACCAAAAAACTTTGGACTTCGTGGTGAAAAGTTTTTCTATACACAGGGGGTTTGGTTTTATGCAATAGCATCAGTGCTTCTTTCTGCCATTGTTTGGTATTCAATACAGATTAATCCGTTATTGGCATTTTCTGCAGTTGTTGGATCGACCGCTTTTTTTATTACTCATGGTTTTAAAGAAAATGCGGAAAAAGCTGAGAAAACTTTGATGACATCAACAAAATCTGATATTAGTAAAATACTTTATCTAGAAGCTATAGATTCAACATTTTCAATTGATGGGGTACTAGGAGCATTTGCTTTTACATTATCAGTGCCGCTTATATTACTGGGAAATGGTATCGGGGCATTTGTGGTCAGACAGATAACCGTCTCCAATGTTGACCGAATTAAAAGATATATTTATTTGAAAAATGGTGCCATGTATTCAATACTAGCCCTGGGAACAATTATGGTGCTGGATGGTTTTGGATATCATATACCGCATTGGCTTTCACCAGTTGTTACTTTTGGAGCGATTGGCTATTTCTTCTTTAAATCAAAACATGCTTTAAAACTAGCTGAAAGTATGAATATAGATATAGCAACCGGAAAAAAAGTTTCTTCTAAAAAGAAATAACTATTTCTTTAAATTAATGTAATTTCTCGCTACGCTCGAAAAATATCAATTCTAGTTTCTGATGGCAGATCCTGAAACAAGTCTTCGACCGTGAGGCTCAGACCGAATCGGTTCAGGATGACAAGTGATGAATAAGAGAGATTGCTGAATTAAAGGACACATTTTGTCATGCTGAACTTGTTTCAGCATCTTACATTTCGACAATCACAGTCAATCATAAGTTCACTCAAAGTTAATCGGAGTTATGATGACAAGATGGCGGCTAGATTAAATGTTGGTGGAGTAATTGATTGACTAGCTTTTTCAGGTCTTCTAGTGTGCCATTATTATCAATTTTAATATCAGCTCTTTTGCCTATTTTTGGAATCAGTGTCTCGGTTTTGACTTTTTCTTCAGCTTTAAATTGTTCAAGTGTTGCATCCCCCTCACCAATTTTTTCTTTTCTTTTAACAACTCGCTGATATCTTTTTTCTACATCAGCAGTAATATAAATCATGAATTTGTGAGGGAAAGAACTAAGCAGTTCTTCATCAGACAACCATCTGACTCCATCTAAAATGACGATATCTGCCTCTTTTTTCAAAACATTGTTATAAAGAGCTCTGCTTAAAGTACCTTTGCCAAAGGTTTTATTCATTGCAATTGAGAGTTGCTGATAATTGGTCCGGGAAAGTTCCAAAGACCAAAGTTCCAGAGTCTCCCGCAAGATATCGGAAAACCGCATATGAACAATTTTTTTATCTGCAGCCAAATCCTTCAAAAAATCCGAAAAAGTCTGCTTCCCAGACCCTTTTTCACCAACCAATCCTAAAACAATCATGCAGAATTTGTAACAGAT
>CAYUPO010000039.1:0-4282 GCA_964446685.1 uncultured Gammaproteobacteria bacterium
GTATTAGAGTCCTCTTTGAGTAATCCGAAAGTATTTTGAGCTAAAGAATTGGCAATTTTTAATCTGGTTGAGAGGGTTTTTTTAGTGGAAGTATTAATTAGTTTCATACTAATTTATAGTGTAGCATTGCCTATGGTGTGTTTGTTACACAATCTCTTGTTGTCCTATAAACTAGACTCTTGCATATAAAAAAAAGGCATGATACACTCTTTTGAGTTCAACTATGGCAACCCGAAAAGTTACAAAAACTACTAAACCTTCTAGATCAGCAAAAGCTGAATCAGCGAGTGTCTCTGTAAATAAAAGATCTTCTAAAGCAAGTAAATCTTCTGAAATGATGGTAGATATGTCAGCTCCAAAAACTGCCACTTTATCCGGACTTCCTAAATTACCTGTTTCCCGAAAAGTTGCTTACACTGTTTTATTGGCTTTAGGATTGGTTGTTTTGCTATTTGCTGCTAATAAATATTTAGTTGTAGCCTGGGTAGATAAAAAACCAGTTACTGCTTTTGAATATTACAGTACTTTGTCAAAAAGATATGGTAATGATATTAGTGAAGAGTTAATAGTTCAGAAACTGCTGGAAAGTGAAGCTGCTTCTAAAAATATTAAAGTTTCTGATGATGAGTTAAATGCAGAGATCCAAAAAATTGAAGAACAACAGGGTGGCGCTGATAAACTGACTCAGATTTTACAGGCACAAAATATCAGTCAAAATGAATTCCATCGTTTGGTTAAACTGCAGCTGCTCCGAACAAAACTTTTCTCAGATGTGGCAAATGTTACTTCAGCTGATGTTGATGCTTATATTGCTGAAAATGGGGATGCATTTGCTCCGACAACTGATGCTTCAACTGGTGCAACAATTGATCCAAAACAGGATCCAAAGCTACGGGATAGTATTACAGAACAGTTAAAACAACAGAAAACTAATGCCAGTTTCAGTGCCTGGTTGCAGGAAGCCAGAAAAAGTCCACGAATCGTTAAAAATTGGGAATAAATAAGTTCTTTATCTCTTCTTTTACTATTACAACATTATCTTGAATTTAGTTAAATATCAGAAAGTGAATTATTATTCTTTATGATGCGCGAGATGCTTCTTTAGTGGGATAAATAAGGCACTCATTATGCCGAAGGATACGCCTATTAATGCGCCTCCTACTACATCGGAGCTCCAATGTTCAGCCAGATATATCCGTGATATTGCCATTGCAGCAAAGATCCCAATTAATATTGGTTGGAAAATAAGCTGGATTTTGGAACTTGATCTCAAATACAAATAAACCATTACAAACGCTACTAAGAAAGCAGTCCGGGTAACATGTCCCGATGGGTAGGAGTAGTCTGTATGGACAAAATCAGTTGGAAAGTTGAATTTGATCACTCCGCGGTAAAAAAGATGGGGAGGTGCGGGGTGATAAACAAAAACTTTGCCAAAAATCTCTATGAAAAGGGCGATGGGCAGTAAAATTAGTGAAAAAGCAGCCAGCCAAAAACGTTTAATAAGTAAAAATAATCCAAGTAATGCCCAGACAGCCATGGTAATTTCAGCTTTTCCGGCAATAGACAGTAGTGAAAAAGGATAATCAAATCTGCGGGGAATCTTGTCCTGAAACTTAACAGTCAGATCAAAATCAAGTTGGGTAAAAGTCTCTTTTGCAACCAGATAGGAGAAAAAGATAAATAAAGCAAAAATGACAACAGATGAAAGTGCAAGAATTTTTTTGGACAGAATCATATAAAGAGGTAAGTTCTTATTATACCCAAAATAGCTGCTTAAGGTAAATATTACCTGTTTCTTTCCTCCCACTTAAGTAATTCTGACCTCATCCGTATAGGCTTTAGTACATAGCGCGATGTTTGACAAAAACACAAGCGAAAGGGGAGGTGAGATCATGAAACAAAAAATTATTATTGGAGCCGCAGCGATTGCCAGCTCATTTATAATGGCAGGAGGTGCAGCACTTGCACAGTCACCAAGTATGAGTCCAACTCCAGCAGCTTCTCCTTCAATGACTACAACTGTTCCATCCGCAGCTCCGGCTACCGGATTTGGAGGCAACTAATAGACTTGTTGGATTAGTTATCTTTTAACAGTTGACTACGTTCAGACAGCTGGACGTAGTTGACATTTTTTTGCGGGAGTGGTTATCAATACTCCCGCGATTCACTTTCCCTGATATGAAAAAAATATATCCTTTACTATTATTTTTAGCGATATTTGTGGTTACCTTTTTTATATGGAAAGGAGTTTTGGCCTTTCCTTCTGCCTCAGCTCCACTTAGCCCTTTGACGAGCCCTTCTCCGGAAGTGGTATTAATTCCTTCACCATCACCGGAAATCTCAGAATTACCAAAAAGGTTGGTAATTCCTAAGTTAAATGTTGAGGCAGAGGTGGAATCAGTCGGGATGGATAATAAAGGAAGAATGGATGTTCCAATTGGTGTAACCAATGTAGCCTGGTATAATCTCGGATTTAAACCAGGGCAAACGGGAAATGCAGTGTTTGCCGGTCATTTTGATAAGCCTGATGGAAAACCATCTGTATTTAATAAATTGGATACTTTAAAAGTGGGAGATTTAATTGAAGTGGATGGTCAGCTTGGTACTAAGCAGCAATTTAAAGTAACTGAAGTCCGGGTGGTGGATCTTGATAAATTTCCACTGGAGGAAGTCTTTGGACAGGGGGATAAAAAAATGGTTAATCTGATCACCTGTGGTGGGGAATGGAACAAAGAAAAGAAAGAATACTCAGAACGAACAATTGTCTTTAGTGAACTGGTAACCCCTTAGAATTTATCTGTTACGTTCATCATGGAATGAGAGCGAAATCATCGATTTCGCTCATTTTTTACAAACATATATGTTCCGACTGTAATCATCACTAAGAATAAAACACTGATTATTAGCAGATTGGTCAAAGGACTAAATAAAACCAGTTGGTTATATTCCGGTTTGCCCCAGTAAAAAATACCCCGGACAAAGTCTACTGCGTAAGTCATAGGAGCTATCAGAGCTAATCCCTTCATCACCGGATCTAAGGTTGTGACAGGGTAAAAGATACCGGATATAAAAATTTGAGGAAAAATAACAAAAGGAAAGATTTGCTGAGCTGAGCGAATATTATTCATATTAGCCAAAACTAACATCCCAAATGCTCCGCCAAATAAAGCCGCAATAAGGCCTGCAGGAATGATAGTTAGAATCTGGATCAAAGATGCTTCAGCTCCGAAAAGTACTCCAAACAAAATAACACCAATAACCTGAACATATGAAACCAGTGTTTCCCCTAAGATTTTTCCTAAGATAATAGTATATCGAGAGATTGGAGAAACAAAAATTTCCTGGGAAAAGTCACTTTCTCTGTCCTGGACTAAAAAACTAATTCCGGATGCGGTTGACTGGAAAAGCGTTTGGGCAAAAACTCCAATGAATGTAAAAGTAAGTAAATTGTATTCTAAATTGGATCCCAGAGCTGACTGTTGTCCTTTTCCCAGTACTCCGATAAAAATAAGTGGAAATATTAAAGAAGAGATCAGTCTAAATTTGTCTCTAATTAGTTTACTAAAGTCTCTGAAGGCGATAGTTAAGATGGCATTAATTTCACGGTTTAGTTTCATATTGATTCCTCAACTTCATCAATTTTATTGCCAGAACCAATAATTTCTAAATAAGCTTCTTCCAGAGATGGTGAGTGGGTTTTTAAAATGGTCAGAGGTGTTTTGATTTTATGGAGGATTTTTTGGGCTTCTGATCCATCTTTAATATTTATTCTAAATGTCTCATCTTTAATATAATCGATTTTCTCTTTTTTTAATTCTGCTTCCAGTTTTTGTTTATTGGTAGCGTCAATTATCAGATATTCTTCAATTAAACTTTTTTTGAGCTGATCCGGTGTACCCAAAGAGACAATTTTTCCTTTGTTTATAATACAGACCCGGTCGGCGTTTTCTGCTTCATCAAGGTAATGGGTGGTGAGAAAAATGGTGGTCTTATTTGTTTTGCGGACCTGATTTAAATAGTTCCACAAATCTCTTCGACTGAGTGGATCAAGCCCGATTGTTGGTTCGTCCAGAAATAAGACTTTTGGGTTGTGCATCAGTGATCTGATAATTTCCAGTTTTCGCTTCATTCCTCCGGAAAGGGATTTGATTGGTTTATTTAAATCATTCTGGATTCCTAAAATTGTCGATAGCTCTTGGACTCTTTTTTTGTAAGATTCCGGCATCAGGCTGTAGGTCGGACTAAACGGATAAAGACCATATAAAATAGTATGAAACCT
>CAYUPO010000040.1:0-3942 GCA_964446685.1 uncultured Gammaproteobacteria bacterium
CTCGGATCTTTTTTATTTTTCTGTTAGTTTTTCTGGCTGTTTATGCAGTTTTGCCGCAACTGACAATTCCTGGAAGTTACACTATTCCCTACCTAAATTACACTATTACACCCCAAAATTATTTTTACAGTTTCCCTTTAAAACTGGGACTTGATCTACAGGGAGGCACTCAGTTGGTGTTGGAGACTGACATGAGTAAACTGCCTGATTCTGATAAAGACAATGCGCTGGAATCAGCCAGAGAAGTAATTGATAGACGAGTAAATTTATATGGTGTCTCGGAAGCTGTAGTGCAATCATCAAAAGTCGGCAATAGCCGTCGGATATTAGTTGATTTACCCGGAATTAAAGATATGGCTGAAGCTCAGGATCTGGTTGGTAGAACTGCTCAGCTGGAATTTCGTGAGCAAAATGCCACTGCAGCTGCAGAAGCTACTCAGTCAGCTTTCTTTATCCCTACTTTCCAGAATACCACCCCCACCGGTTTAACCGGTAATGATCTGAAGAAATCTCAGGTAACTTTTGGAGGTAGCAGCCAGCAAGTAGGGGCGGCGTCATCAGCTGAAGTGGCGATTGAATTTACTAGTGAAGGAGCCCAAAAGTTTGCAGAAATTACCCGGAGAAATATTGGTAAACCTTTGGCAATCTTTTTGGATGAGCTACCTGTAACCTGGCCAAATGTAAATCAGGAGATTTTAGGCGGAAATGCGGTGATTTCCGGTGGTTTTACTCCGGAGAATGCTAAATCTTTGGCTGTTCAACTTAACGCGGGAGCTCTGCCGGTGCCTATTAAAGTAGTTGAACAAAGATCAATTGGTGCTAGTCTGGGACAGGAATCAATCAATAAGAGTATTGTGGCAGGACTGATTGGACTGATAGCTGTTATTTTGTATATGATTTTTTATTACGGGCTTTTGGGAATGATGGCTGCCATGGCTTTGGTGATCTATGCTTTGTTTTCAATCGCGATATTTAAAACCGGTCTATTTCTGATACCGCCGATTACTCTGACTTTGGCTGGGATTGCAGGCTTCATTTTATCTATTGGTATGGCGGTTGACGCCAATATTCTGATTTTTGAAAGAATGAAAGAAGAGAGAAGATGGGGTAAAAATAAAAAACAAGCGCTTGAGCTTGGTTTTAAGAGAGCCTGGTCTTCAATTCGGGATTCAAATATTTCTTCATTGATTACTGCAGGTATTTTATATGGAATGGGCACAGGTTCCATCAAAGGTTTTGCTGTAACTTTGGCGATTGGTGTTTTGGTTTCAATGTTTACCGCAATCACCGTCACCCGAACAATACTGAAGTTGTTTATTAAATAAATATCAAATATCCAATATCAAATGCCAAATATCCAATGCCTAGCGATACTTATATTAGATATTAGATATTAGATATTAGATATTAGATATTAGATATTAGATATTATTTTTATGGTAAATATTATTTTTGAGACCCACGGAAGTACTTTTGATAATGAACAGGGATTAGCATCAGGAACTTTTGATGTTGAATTGTCCCCTCTCGGAGAAAAACAATCCGCTGAAATGATGAGTAGGTATGAAAATAATTTACCAGATATCGTTTTTTCATCGGATTTAAAAAGGGCAGTGAAAACTGCGGAAATAGCTTTTGGAAGTAAAAATATTCAGATTATTCATGATCCCAGACTCAGGGAGTGTAATATTGGCGAGATGACCAGAAAACCTGTTGAAGAAGTTGGGTTGGTTTTGCTCAATTATGTTAAAACGCCTTTTCCCGAAGGAGAGAGCTTTGAACAGATTGCAGAAAGAGTGAAAGAGTTTTTAAATAGTATTTTTACCTTATATGATGGACAAACAGTGGTGATAATAGCTCACAGGGCTACATATTATGGTTTAGAACATTGGCTAAAAGGTGTACCATTAGAACAGGTTATTTCCCTTCCATGGAAATGGCAGCCTGGTTGGAAATATGAGATGCTGAGTAAGATACATTGAATATGAATTTATTTAAATCAAACAATCCTCATTATGAATATCTGCGTAAAAAGTGGGTAGGACGTAATAAAGATATTACTCAGGGATTATTTGACAAACATCTGCAACGGGTTGCTGCGGGTTCATTGGGTGGACTAATGCTGCTATCCACGCCTGGATTAACAATGCCGGCTCAGACTCAAGCTTTAGAAAATACCACTAAAATTACGGCCGCCACCAGTAAAAATTTCCAATTAAAAAAAGATCTGGAAGGAGTTGTACCTACGGAAATGAGAAATCTAACACCAGAAGAGGAGCAAAAAGTCGCCGAACTTCTTACCAAAAATCTGGGATTGCCGGCTGTGGCTGAAATAGACAATAAGCGCTTGAATAGAACATATGGCATGATAGGTGGCGAGCAGCACTTGTATAGATATCCTGGTGATACTGTTCAGGCTCATGCGAATACAGCTGCAGATTGGGTGATGTTTGGTTCATCAGGTATTGCCCCTGGACTTGGTGCATGGGGGTACTTTGCTCCCTCCAAAGAAGCTTTCGATCAAAAAGCAGAAGAAAGAGAAAGATGGTATATTGCGGTGCCGACATTTTTATCACCCGGTTTTTCGGAAAGAGTGAGAGAGTATCGGGACTTTTATAAATATCGTAAGATGATATTAGTGAATCCGAAAACTGGACAGGCCGTAGTAGCTGATATTGGGGACGCGGGACCAGCTGAATTTACCGGAAAACACCTGGGCGGTTCTCCTGAAGTGATGCATGAGCTCGGTGTGGCAACTGGTCCAAGAAAAGGGGCTATATTGTATTATTTTTTGGATGATCCTGAGGATAAGATTCCATTAGGACCAGTTAAGATAAGTGAGGAAGCAAATTAGGAAAATTACTAAGTGCCCTAATTTCTAATGTCTAAATAAGTACCAAATTCTAATGACTATATCATTTAGAAATTCAGGAATTAGACATTATTTAGAAATTAGAAATTAGTAATTAGTAATTTATATATGCATAAACACAAAGGGCATTTTTACAGTCAGATAGTCTCATATGAGGAGGTATTAATTGAGCTTGATACGCTTGATTTGTCGCCGGATGAAAAACATTATCTGGGTCAACTGGTTGATTCGAATTTACATCATACTATCCTTGATGCTATATTAGCTGAGTTGTCTGATGAGGATAAAGAGCGTTTGCTTCGATTAATAAATAATGAGCAACATGATAAGATCTGGGAACATTTAAATGGGAAAGTAGATAATATCGAAGATAAGATTAAAAAAGCGGCGGACGATATTACTTCTCAAATGCATAAAGATATTAAAGAAGCTAAAAGACTGAAAGGAAATGTAAGGTAATGGTTCGATTCATAGGGTCGCTCACCAAAAATATTTTTCCTGAGCGTAGTCGAAGGATTACATTTTAATTATGATTCATTTGATGAGATTTAAAAACTGGTTTATTATTTTTTCAATGGTGATTATATTGCCTGGTCTTTTTTTTCTGCTTACATCAGGTTTAAAATTGGGAATTGATTTTACAGGTGGAGGATTGCTGGAATATCAGTTTGAAGCTCCTCAGGCAAGCGGATCGGCTCAGCTTCGTTCTGAAGAAGAGATCAGAAATAATTTATCTAAACATGGATCAGTTACTCCTTCCGGACCACGAACTTTTCTTCTCCGAACAAAACCAATGGAACAGGAGCAGTTAAATCAGTTAAAATCACAAATTGCTTCTGAAAGTGGCCAGTTTATTGTCAGACGGGAAGAAAATGTTGGACCTATAATCGGTAAAGAACTGGAACAAAAAGCGCTGATAGCTTTACTAATCTCCGGAGCTGCAATTGTCGCTTATATTACCTGGGCTTTTAGGCATGTTCCTAAACCTGCCAGTTCATTCCGATTTGCTGTTTCCACAATTGTTGCATTATTACATGATGTTTTAGTGGTAGTTGGTTTGTTTGCCATAT
>CAYUPO010000041.1:0-3780 GCA_964446685.1 uncultured Gammaproteobacteria bacterium
CATTTTGCTTGTTTGTTTTTTAAAATACTCCCGGTGTTATCTAACCCGGTAACTTTCCGGGAGTTTCAGGAACTACCTGAATGTCGTTTATGAGTGAATAAATTATTTTCTCATGTCATTCCCTTTCACATCAATTACATTAAACATCTCTTTCATCCTGGACCGTACCCGAAAACCGTACTTGTCCTCAATCTCATTAAAAGAGTTGTTTGTAGAAATAATTAACCTGTCAAATCCTTTCTCAATATTCCGCAAGTAAATAGTTTCAATGAAGTTTTTAAAGTAGTTGATTTTAGTACCAAAGTGATTTATCGTTGCTTCCTCGGTTCCTACATCATCCAAATAAATAATCCTATGGCTACCGTTTGGAATATTATATTCACCTTCCTGCTTTATATCGTCTGCAATTTCAATCATACTTAAAATTAAAATAGGATTAATTCCATTGCTTTCGATACACTTTACCAAATGTGTTTTCCCTAATCCTGAAACGCCACGAATAAGCAACCCTTTTGATCTTGAAAAACCTAACTCAGTTTCAAACCTGTTATCCCTGGCAATAAAAAAGCATAATGCAGTAATCAGTTTTTTGTTGTTGTCATTCACAATCAACTTTTTCCCGTAATGGTTTTGGCTTGTCCACTTCATTAACTTAAAAACATTTTCTGCAGTCCAGGTATCAATTAAATCCTGCCGCCTTTTTATCTCAGATAGTCTTGCATTTTCCCGGTTTTCTTTTTGCCATTCATCATAAATCTTATTTGAATTAGCCATTTGTAAAACTGCCTCCCGGTTAATTTCTTTTTCAAAATCAGTTTCAGAAATGCGAAGCATAATTTCACCGTCTGAATAACCAAGACCTTTCATCTTCCAGGCTGCATGACTTTTTGCGGATGAAATAGCATGGCCAATAATACTTTTTTCTTCAGCTTCAGTAAGTATGTAAGGTTCTTTTTCAAGATCAAAGTTCGTCTGAAACTTCGTCTCTACCAACGACCCTATGTTTTTCGCTTCCATTTTTACTAAAATTTTTCTCATTTAATAACCATTTTTCAAATCCTGCAAAAATTGCTTTTTTACCTTTTGGATATTGTTCTTTTTCTTCAAGGTAAAGATGATATTTATGCAAAGATGCCAAAGCATCAGTTTTACTTTTGCCTGTACTCATGCAAATTTTTTCAAACTGAATTTGGTTTTTTAAGATTTCTGTTTCGGCATTAAAAAACACAGTAGCCAATTCTACTACATTTTTTTCATTATTAACATTCTTATCATTCTTGTTAGTGTTCACTGGTTGTTCATCCGTTGTTCGTCCGTTGTTCATTTGTTGTTCAATCCGTTGTTCACTTATTTGGTATTGATTCCAGTTAATGATTGTAATCCAACGTCCTATGTTTGTTTTTCGTTGTTCAATTTGTTGTTCACTTTCAAAGCATTTCAATATACGTTCTACTTTAGAACTGTGTACACCAATTTCAGCAGAAATAGCATCTCTACCAGTAATAAATTGCCCCGGATTAACCTTAATAATTTTACCTTTTGAAAGGAACTCGGCAGGTGAATGATTAGCCTTTAATAACAAATGAACCCACAAAGCAAGGTAGTCAGGTTTTTTATACCAGCCCTTTTTTGTAACCGTTCTATGTAGCTTAATCCATCCACTCATGGCATGTATATAAAAAAAAACAGTACCACATGCTGCAGAAGGCTTCTAACGACCTTCGGGGTGAACCCCACATGTAGTACTGCTTTAGTAAATATCTTCATTTTGTTAGATTTTCTGCACTGCAAATATAGCAGATTTTTCACACTGCCAAATTTATTTTACAAACATTTGCAGCCATCCTTTAACGGGCAATTCTCCTTTGTCTTGTACTCGTCCTTCAAATTTGACGGACAACTATACTTTGAAATTCTTTTCAATAATTCATCCTTTGCAATGTATAGTGTCCCGGTAAAATAGCCCTTCACTTCTGCAACCTTTAAAAACTCATCAATTCTATTTAAAGCCCATTTCATAGCGTTTAAATCCTGCTCCATTTCGTAAAGGATTTGATCACCATAAGCAACTATTTCAGGCTTAAATAAGCCGTCTTTGGTGTATGCTTCTGCAATAGCTTCAATTCTGTACTTTTTCATTTTACAAATCTTTCAGTAGGTTCTCAGATGCTTTTGCTGCCGCCTGTTTTTCATCATTTTCCGCCTGTACACTTGCTTTCAATTCTTTGATTAAAGCAACCTTGTCGCCCATTGGAAGGGATAAGGCACCGGCTAATATGCTTTCATACTGTCGGGGTGTTCTCGTTTGTTTTTCGTTCTTTTCGTTGTTCATTTGATTGATTTTTATTGTTAGGAATTACTTGAATTTGCTGTAAACTTTTCCAGCCGAATGAACCGTATTTTTTATTTGTCCGCCCAGGTGATGAATAATAGATAAACCCGTTTTCAATTTTTGTTACAATGAACTCATGGCCAAAGTATAAAAAGTGATCGCCAGGGTCTAACTCAAATACTCGTTTGAAGTGGGTCATATAAGCCAGTTTTTATTTGAAACTTTATCTACATTAAATAAATGTGGTACAGGCTTTTCAATGTTAGGGTTGACAAATTTCCCCGTATCGTAATGCCCTAAATTTATCTTAACAACGGTGGAATATGCAATGCCCACTTTCCGGGAAATTTCACGAAGTGAATAGCAGCGGCAATGTAAAAGGTATTTTACCGTTTCGATTTGGGTGTCGGTTATTTTGTTATACATCAGAATAGTTTTGTTTGTGCTAAATAAGGTGCAATTCTTTTTTCTGCCAGTTTGCAATATTCTTCGCTTATCTCAGATAATATCCAGTTTCGTTTTTGCAAATGTGCCATTTTTGCCGTTGTTCCACTTCCACCAAAGCAATCATAAATAATATCATTTTCGTTGCTCCAACTTACAATATGGTCTTCGGCTAATTGTTCAGGAAAAATCGCAGGGTGTTCAAATGCAATTTCATCTTTACTTGAATATCCTGCACCATTGTTATACTTCCAAATATTATTTCGGAAACCATATTCAGCAACTACAAATGCTTCACTTTTAACTGTTTCTCCATTTACCTTTCGTGTGCTTGGTGTTCCAAAATTTGTAGCACCTGCCCATCTGTTTTTTCTATCCTTTAACAAGTTCGCTGTATTTGGTTTCCCCTTACTAAAAACAAACATATACTCAAATACTTGGCTATATCGGTTGCTTTTATCGTTTGCTGGATATGCTGCTCCATTTTTTTCGTAAATCATTGTGTCGTGTATCAAAAAACCAACTTGCTGAAAAAACAAAGCCTGTCTAAAACTTGTGCCACTTTCGCCACCATCAATTACAGCATCCCCTACAACCCAAACAACCACACCGCCTTGCTTTGTAACCCTGTACAGTTCTTTTGCCACCTTTTCAAACTCAAATGAATACCCTTTGTAATCCCTTAAATTATCATAGGGTGGAGAAGTAACCGTTAAGTCAATAAAGCAATCCGGCATCCTGGACATGGTTTCCAGATTACTTTCGTTGTATATTTTATTTAATTCAAATGACATTTACTATAAGTTGATATTTATAAAATCCGTTGCCTTCATGCCTTTTATTAACCTCATGGCTGCCAAATCTTTTTTTCCTTAGATGTCTAAGCTGTGCGGATATTGATGCCTCCGGTTCACCCGTTATCCCTGCAATCTCATGCAGGGAACGATAAACACCGTCTTTCATCAATTCAAAAATCTTTGTCAGTTGGTTGCCTAACCGTTTAT
>CAYUPO010000042.1:0-3312 GCA_964446685.1 uncultured Gammaproteobacteria bacterium
TTCCTAGTATATTCGCTCGCCACGATCAGTTTCATGATTGTGGCTCGCAATGACGTATCCGTCTTATTCCCTTCACTCACATGACAATTAAATAATCAATTAAATCTTTATTCCTTTTGTCTTGAGCCAATTAATAAAATTTTCTGGAACAGACATAGTTGAAAGTCGACCCTGTTTTACCAGATACCAGTCATCAAATAAATGTGATTCTTTAATCTCTTTTAAAGATACCGGAGTATCAAACTTCCTAACAAATTTAAACCAAGGTACAAAAGATTTGGGATTTTTTTTATCAGCTTCAGCTTGACGGATAACTTTAGCTGTTCCCACGATTGCCGGTTCCCCGGTACCACTGTGATAAATCAAAACAATATCCCCTCCCCTCATCTGCTTTATAAAATTATTTGCCTGAGGATTGTTAACACCATCCCAATAGTCTTCTCCCAGCTTTTCTAATTCATCTATTGAATACACACTTGGCTCAGTTTTAGCTAAAAAATATTGCATTAAGTAAGAGTAAAGATCTTCTATTATTTTGTCAATTAATACTTTCAGAACTTGAAGCTAAAAGCTAAAAGCGGTAAGCTTAATCTATGCATTCTCGTCTGAATTCTTTTAAGTATGCTTTCACCGGTCTAAAAACGGCTCTCAAAGATCAGCCAAATTTTATAATCCACCTCTTTCTGGGCTCAATAGCTATTTTGATGGGAACATACTTTGATATCGCCCAATCTGAATGGCTGATTCTTTTTCTGACTATCGGATTTGTCATCACGATCGAGTTAACCAATACGGCTATTGAAGAAGTGGTTAATTCCTTTACAGATCAGATTCATCCTTCAGCCAAAAAAGCCAAAGATGTGGCTGCCGGAGCAGTACTGGTGTCTTCAATTACGGCTGTTATTATCGGTTTAATCATTTTTCTACCCTATTTATACTAAGCTTTATATTTTTTGACGAGTTTGCAGTTTTATCAAGCCAAACTCAACTTCCTGCACTGAAGTGGTGAACAGATTTTCATTTTTCATAAAATCATCTATTAGATATTGTTCTATTCCTCTGGTTGGTTCTAAAATCAAATACTGATTATTTGGCAGCTCAGAACGGGCCTTTTCAACTTTAAGATTTCCATAGTAACCCGCTGCAGCATCTCCACCCCAAACAGGCAAATAGCCATATTTTCTTTCCCCAAATTGCTCAAAAACATAACTCCAGACCATATTTACATTCAAAGGAACTGATAAGGCATTTACAGCAAATGGCTGTCCATCAGCTTCCTGATAAACATAATCAACTACTTTTTTTTGCTCAGACCATAACATCCCTGACTGAACATTAATCGAAGGTATTGTCCCAAAAGGATTAAATTTTTGAATTTGAATTAAATTGGATGATAAAACAACTAAAAGCAATACAACGGCAATTAATCTATTTTTTGAAAATATTGTCGAAAGCAGGAAGCTAACAAATATTATTCCTGATATAGCAGCCCCACCTGAATAATAATATAGCGGAATTGTGGCAGTATTTTTAAGATATGGCACAATTCCCATTCCAAACCAGATTAACAAAAAAATAATCTGACTAGAATATTTCCGTTTCCAAATAAAATAACTTGCTATACCCAGCAATAAAATCCCAAAAAACAAAGGATAAAAAGAGAATAGTGAATCCTGAATAAACCTGGAAGAGATTAATCCAATATTATGCAAGTAATCCGGTTTTTCTCCGCCTCCTGAAAACAAAATCCCATAAAACAAAGTACTAACTCCTTTGAAATTAAATTTTATTTCAGCCAGTATAAAACTGGATATTACAAGCAAAAACGTAGTTACTGAAAGAAGAATCTGCTTAATACTTAACTGAGGTAATTGTCTGCTATACACTCCAATAACTCCCAATAAAAGAACAAATCCCGGAACAAGATAAATCAGCGGAAATTCAAACTGAATCGATAATCCCAATCCAAACATCGCAATAAGCAGTCCCCACCATTTTCTTCTAAAAAATAATATACTTAGCCCCAGATAAAATAGCAGCACTGCCTGTATTGAAAGAGACGGATGATTTAGATAAATTGAAAATTGTGTTTGCTCAAATGAAAAAGCGTATATAATCGAAGCAATAAATGCTGATTTTTTATTAAAAAGTATTGCAGTTATAGCAAAAACATTAAAAACACCAGCAGCATTTACAACCCGCAAAAAAGCGCTGACCCATTCGGGATTACCACTGGAAAAAAAGTAAACCGGTGCAAAAAGATAGTAATACAAAGGCCCATGAAACAACCCATCAATCAAAGTCGTCGGACCTACCAGTCTTAGATTACCAGCTATTAATTCCTGTACTACATAAGCGTCACGCGCCTGATCATAGCCAAAATAAATATTGTTAGGAAAATATAAAAACCGGATACCAACAGCTAAAAGAAAAATTAAAAAAAGCCACCAATAATGTTTACAAAACTCCTTCACTTCTAAAGTGTAACGGTTTTAGGTTGATCAAACAATCTTTAAGCTCTACCAACAGGTTTAAAGACTAAATCTTTGATTGTCTCCACAAAAATCTGATCAGTCCCAATTATCCATCCCTGAAGATATTTCCGAAGTGGGTCTTTTTCATCAAGCTTGCCTCTTCTGGTATGTTGCAAACAAGCTAAAGTGATTGCTTCTACCCTGGCCCATCGAAACCGCAATCCGGCTTCATCATCTTTTAATCCTTTAATTTTTTTTCCTTCTTTCAGTAACAGACCATAATCTTCATGATATTCATCAAGCCGCATTTTTATCAGCTGTTCCCACATTTTGACAAATTTTTCCTCCACTCCCAGATTACGAAAAACAGAAACAAATCCTTTGGGCAATTTCTCCTTTAAAACATCCACCACTTTCTGATCATCCTGCCCTTTTAAATCATCAGACAAATTTTCCAGATACAAAATAAACAATCCCAGAAAACTAACCTCGAGCTCATTAAATATACGATCCTGTTCAGTCTGTGAGATCTTATCAAAATCAATTAATTCCCGAAAATCTTCTTTTTGCCACAGCATAAAAGACACCTTGGCAACTACCTGTCCAAGAACTTCACCAACTCTTTCAGCAATTTCTTCTTTACTCATAATTAATCAGGGATTATACCACTAAAGCAGCATAATCTAAATATTCCATTTCGTTAAACAAAAATAACCACTAGAAAAAAGTTTCGGGTTTTGTTAGATTAATTGTCTAGTGAATTCTTTAATCTTTTCTACTCTTAAACAATATTACGGTTATGAAAAATTTAACCCTCTTCAGGAAGAAATCATTCAGG
>CAYUPO010000043.1:0-3174 GCA_964446685.1 uncultured Gammaproteobacteria bacterium
TGTGGGCGAGAGAGGACTTGAACCTCCACCCCCTTGCGAGGACAGCGCTCTGAACGCTGCGTGTCTGCCATTCCACCACTCGCCCAACTAACTGAAGCTAATTTTACAGCATAAATTCACATTTTGCTATCTAGAAACCCCTTATTCACGAATTGAAGGAAAAAGTGTATAATCAAGCCTGAATTACTCATGCGGGAGTAACTCAGTGGTAGAGTGCCTCGTTGCCAACGAGGATGTCGCGAGTTCGAATCTCGTTTCCCGCTCAAATATAAATACAGCAATGTAGAAGTCAGAATTTTTAGCTTCCAGCTGAGAGTCAACTAGAAATATTCTTCGTTCATATTTTATTCTTTAATTATCTCAAAAGAATCTATTTGGCTTTATCACATAAAGTGGTGGTTTTAGTTTAGTATTAAAATTAGCAAATAAGGTATTGGGGTATACCTCATATAGTTTTGTTATATTTGAAGCAAATGGGAAGTCAGTGAGATATATTTTTAAATATGGGTTATTGGAATCGTCTCTAAGCGACTGATACACAAACTCACAGTCTATTTTATCTAAATTTATATTTGTTGTATTTAGAATTAACGAACATTTCCCATTATTACCATAACTCTTTGCATACTTTTTTTTTATTCGATGAAGAATAGTTTCTTCTATACGTTCGATTCTCTTTTCCATTTCTTTAGAAAGAACACTTACAACTTCGAACCAAAATCCTGAGGGATCTTTATGTCGAAAGTTAACAGAGGGAGTGTGTATTAATTTAATATCAGGAACAATGTCAGTATCTACACCTGGAATAAACATATTAAGACGAGTTTTTTTTAATTCTAAATAAATAATCATAAAATTTACTCCACTCATCAATTCAATAAATTTTTTATTGCTAAATGTTTCTTCGACCAGTCGGGTTTTATACTTTTTAAGAAAGAACAAGAAATCATCAAGAGATAAGTAAATTCCGTCTGCTTGATTAATTAAATTTTGATATAGATCTGAAGTGTATCCTTCTAAGGATTTGTAAATATTTGGAGTAATACTTTCTATCCTTTTTTGTTCCTCATTTAATTCTTCCTCAGTTAGAGCAAGATTTAAGTAATTTTTAAACAAATTTCTAATCGGAGAGTTAATGTCTGTTTTCATTTAATGTACTTAAAACCAATAATATCTAGTAACAACAAAGATTATCATTATGGGGTTACTGAAAAAAGTTGAAGATATAGGTAAAAATAACTGTAAAAACAATTGCTGACACAAAAGGTATTTTAATATAAATCCCGATCTTATCTAAATAAATATCCCCGGGAATCCTGGGAAATCTTTTCCCCATATCCGTAATATTCAAAAACAAAACCTCAACACAAAAAACCAAAGCAAAAATCCAAAAAGTATTGAGCAGCATCTATTAAGCATAAATGATCTTCAAAAAAGACACAACTTAATCCACTCTGCCGCATTTTTTGCAAACATACTTCTTCCAACCATCCACTGATACCAAATTTCCACCACAATATTCACAACCCCCCCTTAAAAAAACGGAAATATCTGATAATTTTTTGAAAGAAGAACACTTGAAAAAGTGCATTACTTATGAAACAAAAATATAAGTGTTTAGATCACAACAATAGGAAAAACGAAGAAACTAAATGACCAGTGTGAATTGAATACTGAATTAGATCATTCAGCCATAATAAACTAATTACTGTGAACGCTAGATCCGTCGTTTGGAACACCGTCTTTGAGTCTATTTTCCGATTGTACCAGAAATTAATTGACTTAGGGTTTACCTATTATGATTGTGAGGTTCAATAGTAACGACATAGAAACATAATTAAGAAAATTTCGACCTTAATTAATACATAATAACTGTCGAAGAAGAATGCTCTGACTCATTAGTCAAGGTTGACTGCTTGTTTGTTAACAAATCAAGGCTAACTATTGTAAATTTAATTGGATTGTTTTTATCAAAGGCAGCTGAAAACAATACGCTATCTCCATTTGGGGACATTCGTGGGGCTCTTATGCCATCACCCACATCAGACTTAAAAATCATTTGGCTGGTTTTTGTATCTAAATTGTAAAGATAGAGTTCCGCATATCCAGAGTTTGAACTATAATTTCGTACTTGATAAATAATCCTAGTACCAGAATCATTAGATGTAACATTAATTAACTCACCTTGAGATAGTGTTGTAATAAGCTCTTCTTTTGATCCTGAAAAATCCGTTTTCCATATTTGAGCTTTTTCATTAACAGTTTTTCTATATATAATCGAATTATTATTCAATACGTAGTAGTAATTGTCTGAAAAAAGACGCGCCTGTTTTTTACTTTCCATATTAATTGAATAAGTATTTGTATCTTGTTGAGGAGGATCACCCTCACCATTGCCTGAGTAAAAATACACTAACCACTTTTTATCTGGTGAAAGGCCAAATATTATCCTTGTTGCATCGGTAATACTTTTATTTGCATCTGTTAATATTTCTTCAGAGCCAGAAGAAATGGTATATATTTTTATTTGTCTTCCTAACGAGTAAATTATTCGATTATTATCTAACCAAGAAACACTACTAATACCTGAAGTCTCATTATTAGATGCAAAAATTTTAGTAATATTTTTAGTACCAACATCGATAATACTTATCTTTTCATGCACATTATTATCTGCTGGAACTCTATTTATTGTGCTCACAAGAATCTTCTTATTATCTGGTGACTTACTGTAAAGCCCACTGATTTCATGGTTGAAGGTAAGCTGTTTACTTTGCTTCAAGTCCGCACTATATAACCATAAATTTCTACCAAAAGACTCAGGATCATAGTCCTTAAGAATTGGTATTGTTTCATCGGTGTCCGTAGGAACTGGAGAATCTTGAGAGTTAGTTGAGGTTTGAGTATTTTGTTGAGACGGATAAGGGCTTGCTTTATCTTTCATTTGGTAATACCAAAATCCGCCTAGAGCTAATACTGCAATAATTACTAAAATTAAAATTGGGGCAAAACCCTTTTGCATAATTCCATCATACTACTTTTAATTATTTGTCAACAATCAATGAGTGTTCGGGGAGAATTGCCTGATAAGATTACTTGTAATGGGTATCCATTGGACCTGTGGACACTAGATCCGTCGTTTGGAACACCTTGTTCGAATCTATTTTCCGATTG
>CAYUPO010000044.1:0-3103 GCA_964446685.1 uncultured Gammaproteobacteria bacterium
TTTACTGAGTATCTACTTTTTCTTCTACTTCATGAGGATTCGTTGGTTTGATCAGTTGAAACAGCTGAACAATACCGTAAGCCACTATCAGATAAACAATTCCGGCCAGTATAGTTGACCATTCAATAACACTTGGCTGCGCCACAGCAGTGGGGAAAATGCCTCTAAAAGGCAAAGCAAATGGATTGCTTAAAGCATAAATGAAACTGGTAAAGCCACTAGTTGGATTAGCTCCCAGTGCTTTTAAGATGAACCGAAAAGCCAGCAAAACTTCTATGAGTCCCAGGATATACCAGATAATCTGATAGGCTCTAAAAATAGCTTTTTTCTTAGCGTATACTTTCTGAGTATGTCCAACTGTATTTAGTATAGGAGGCGTATCAGAAGTCTGTGTTCTTACTTCAGTCACCTGTTTTGTTTCTTCCATCTATCTATTGTAGAGTTTGTCTGTGATAAAGGTGTATGAATACTATGTATAAAAAGTAATTGAATAACTCTTTTTAGATGAGATTTTTCTGGCGTAGTAAAATATATGAATTTTTCTTTTGTATTAACAATGCTCCAGTTCCCAGAAGATAAGTAAATATTCCAACCAATACATTAATCACCGGTATAACTGAAATAATCCCCAGTATTACAAGGCCTATAAATAGATTCCAAATCTGGGAACTTTTATCATTTTTAAAATACTTCAAAACTTTAGATCCCACAAATAAAGCTGTAATAATTTCAGCAATAAACGATATCAAAATAATTGCCATCAGTAACACCATCCCTAAAGGGATACCTAAGATTGTGATCAACAGAATAATAAAAAGTATTGGTAAAAGGATTACTGTCAAAAAACCGATTCCAATAGATGCCCAGGGATGTCTTTCCAAAGTTATAACCGTTTCACTGGTAAATATAGGCAATAATTTAAGTAACAGTAAGCCTAAAATAAATGCTACTAAGAATTTATATATATTAAAGAATAAAGTACCCAGAGTAACTAAACCAAAGATCTTATTTTCTTTAGGAGTGACTTTGGCAATATCCTGATTGTTCTTTGGCGATTTAACAAAGTGATAATTTGTTGTTCCAGAAATTGAAGCTTGATTATTTAGTAAAAGTTCTTTTTCACTCCAATAATTTAAATTACCACTAATCTTGGCAGAAGGTGATAAATTCATCATACGAACATAAGCATTCACATCTCCCCCAATTGTATTTCCCAGATTAAGTTGAGATGTGGCAATATTAACTCCTTTGCCAATTGGGCTATTAACTGAAATATTTCCACCCGCCGAAACCAAACTTCCTTTTACACTTCCGGCATCCGACATCGAGATTGACCCACCCAGTAATGTGGCATTTTTACCAACATTTGATGAAAATATTACATTCCCACCAGCTGCTCTCACATCACCTTCAATCTCTCCCAGTATTGTAATATTCCCACCAGCTGTAATTAAATCACCATTAATAACACCATCTACCATCACATTACCTCCTGCAATGTAGGCATCGCCATTAACGGTGCCACTTAGGGTCACAGTATTGCCAGCTGCAAAGTAATCATGATCAACTATTTCATTTTTAAGCAAATTGACATTATGAATTTCAGTATCTGAGGCAAATACCGGATTATAAAAAAACACAGCACCAACTAAAAATATAATAATTGGTATTAATATAACTATCACTTTTTTGTAATTCATACTTTCAAAAAACTTTATCTTTCATCTTAAATATCTTTGTTACAATTTCCAAAACATTCTAAGTAAACACACTAATACTAAAAATAATATTCATAGTTTTTGGCATCACCTCCTTTCTTTTGAGTATCCTACTCAAAGCTGGTTTCCTTTGAAGTCAGCTTGACTCCCGCTACCATTAAGGCTACTACTCCCACAGCCATACTGGTCAGCAATGCTGCTGTTACGCCACTAAAACCAAATACAAAAGGAGCAGCAATACCAATAAGTCCAACTAGTCCAGCGATCCAGTATTCCCAATTCTGTTTGTCATTGGCATAAGCCTCTATTGCAGACAGAGCTACCAATACTATTCCAATTACAAGGCTTGTCCAATAAGCTGCAGGATTAATGCTATACCCAAACAGGTATGGAGCTCCCATAGAAATAATTCCTAGTATTCCGGTAATCCAATACATATTCTCACCTCCTTTATAATTTCTAACTCTCACAACTATTCCTCATCGTCGTCTTCTTCTTCATCCTCTTTATCAGCTGTTTCCTCATACTCTGATTCAACATTAATCTCTCTTTCAACCGAGATGGTACATTCTGCTGCCAAAGCAATAATAGTTCCAATTGCCGCAAAAACAGGTAACAGAGCAGTTCCAATGACACCTACTGTCAGTGGAAATTCAGCAATTTCCTTGCCATCTTTACTTTTTAAAGTGATTTTGCGAATATTACCTTCTTTAATTAACTCTTTGATTTTATTGATGATTGCTTCACCGGAGACTTTAAATTCTTCAGTAGTAGAGGATTTAGTTTTATCAGTCATTTGATATCACCTCATTTCCTTACAGCCGGATTTTAGTTGTTTTGTTTTTACTTGTCAGTAATATCCATCACACAAGTAACGTGATTTCCATCAATGATTAATTAAAAATATCCTGATAAATTGAGTTTGTGAGATGGGAAAGGACCCAGCAATGGGTTAGCTGAGAAGCAAGGAGAAATATTTAATTTTTTATATATCTATCCGATAATCTCAAACCTCTCAACCCTTCTCCCATCTCACAGGTAGTCAGCTAAAGGAGGTGAGAAATTAATGTGGGGAGATGGGTCAGTTTCAAGTATTAATGATTATATTCGCAGTTTAGCAAATACCTTTGCCTTACTGATGATCTTATTACAAGCACTATTGCTGACAGTATTAATCCTGAAATATAAATCAAAATAATACTAAATTATTTTGATTATTCAAACTATTCATGATCTATTAATGCCCAATTTTTTGATACAGCCGGCTCACTACACAAATTACGATTAAAACAGCACGGACGCCTCATTCCTTTATTTAGTTTATCCAACGCTACTTCAATATGTTTTGCCCGGGTTTCCGGTGTCTTAACTGCTCTTATCCAACG
>CAYUPO010000045.1:0-3052 GCA_964446685.1 uncultured Gammaproteobacteria bacterium
CATGTCTTTACAACAGATCAAACAACGAGTCGAAGAAGGGGAGTCATTACAGCTGATTACCAGAGTGTTTACTGAGATCGCTTCGGCTAAATTAAAAAGGATCAGAAAAGGGATTGAGCAGAATCGGTCATTTTTTTATGACCTAACGAATATGTACTCGCTGGTAAATATGTTATCGCTCAAACAGGGAGCTAAAATAAAACCAAAAAATCCCCGGACAGCTGTGATCCTGATTACTTCAAATTACCGGTTTTATGGCCGGGTCACCAATCCACTGATTGATTATTTTGTTCAGCAGACAGCTGGAAAAGATCTTGATCGGTTGGTGGTTGGCAAAACCGCCCACTCAGCTCTTGAAACGATGCAGTATAAATTGCCATATAAACAGTTTATTTTTAAAAAAGATATACCAGACATAGCTGAAGTGATGGATCTGACCGCCCAGGTGAAAGATCATACAAAAGTGATTGTTTTTCATTCACAGATGAAAAGTGTGCTAATTCAGGTTCCGATATCTAAAGAAATCACACAATCAATAGATCCTCAGATATACGAAAAAGGAACAGTTGGAGCAAGTAATTTACTCAATCAGTTCGATTATATTCTGGAGCCTGATCTGGGGCTGATGCTGCAGTTTTTTGATGCTCAAATCAAAGGACTGCTTCTGGAGCATGCTTTTTTAGAAGCGGAACTTGCCCGGACTGCTTCCCGGGTGATTTCAATGGATACTGCTCAAAATGGAGCCAAGGATTATCTGACAAAAGTTAAGAATGAATTAAAAACTGAGCGAAAAAATATTACAAATGCTAGAATTATTGAAACAATATCTGTTTTGAATATGTCTAGAAAGAAATAATTATGCCCTCACTACAACTTACCCCAACTCCTGCCGCTTCCAAAATCACTACTGCCAGCGGTGTTATTACCAGTGTCAATATGGCCATTGCTGAGGTGGAGCTGGATTCCGATGTGGCTCCCGGTCTGTATGAAATATTAGTTTCCCCGGAAGATCCCTCAGTCAGTCTGGAAGTATATGCCCAGTCCCGCGGTAAGATTTCCTGTTCCATCCTGTCTGATCCAAAAAAATTGTATCGGGGTATGAGAATTGTGGGCAGTGGTCATCCGCTTAGTATTCCAGTGGGAAACAGTGTTTTAGGCAGAGCTTTAAATTTATTTGGTGTGCCAATTGATGGGAAAAAACCATTGGTTGGAACAACTCCGACCCCAATTTATGCTCAGGTTCCTTCTTTGAATCTGGTTAAGCCATCTGTTGAAGTACTGGAAACCGGAATTAAAGCTATCGATTTTATGACACCAATCGCCCGAGGAGGAAAAGTTGGTTTTATCGGCGGAGCGGGAGTTGGAAAAACCATTTTGATTACTGAACTTTTGCATAATGTCACTTTAAAGCATAACGGTGTGTCAGTATTTGCCGGTGTTGGCGAACGAATCCGTGAAGGTCAGGAGCTGATTGACCGTCTAGATCAGTCCAAAGTTTTGGCTCAAACAGCTATAGTTCTGGGAAACATGAATGAGCACGGCGGTGTCCGTTTTAGAGTAGCTATGGCTGCGAC
Organism: uncultured Gammaproteobacteria bacterium; assembly: GCA_964446685.1. Lineage (GTDB taxonomy): Bacteria > Patescibacteriota > Microgenomatia > Daviesbacterales > UBA10151 > CAZWRN01. The sequence continues at coordinate 1,575 of CAYUPO010000045.1, forward strand.
CAGAATAGCAGAATATTTTCGTGATGAAGAGAAAAAAGATGTATTGTTTTTTATCGATAATATGTACAGGTTTGTACAGGCCGGAAATGAGGTAGCCACTTTATTGGGACTGCTACCTTCAGAACTGGGATATCAAGCCACATTGCAATCGGAATTATCAGGGCTGGAAGACCGTCTAGTTTCAACTGAAAACGGATCAATCACCTCAGTTCAGACTATCTATGTTCCAGCCGATGATATTTCAGATCCTGGTGTGACAACCATAATGTCATTTATGGATACAGTGTTGGTGTTATCCCGTCAGGTGGCTCAAAGAAATATTTATCCGCCACTTGATATGTCACTTTCTACGACTTCAACTTTAAAAAGAAATATTGTCGGCAGTGAACATTTTGAAGTGGCAACTGAGTTTCAGAAACTGCTCAATCATTATGAAGAGCTGTCCCATATCGTGGCTATCATCGGTGAGGACGAGCTGTCCGCAGAAGATAGATTGCTTTTTAATAGAACCAAAAAGATTTTAAATTATTTGACTCAACCTTTCTTTATGACCGAAGCCCAGACCGGAAAAAGGGGAGTATTTGTGCCAAGAACAACGACTGTGGCAGATGTGAAGCTGATTCTATCCGGTAAACTGGATCAGATCCCTCCAGATAAATTTAAATACATCGGTTCTGTTAATGAAATAAAATAAATACCACCTACTAACTACAACCTAACTATGCAGCTTATACAAGTCAAAATAATTACACCCAATAAAATCCTGTTTGATGCCAAGGCTAGGGCAGTCAGCAGCAAAAGCAGTCTAGGCCCGTTTGATATTTTGCCTCAGCATGCCAATATGATCGCCCTGGTTCAAAAAACGCCAATCACTGTAACTTTAGAAGATGGAAAAAGAACATCTTTTGAATTTCCGATTGCGATTATTTATAACATCAATAATGTAGTCAAAATTTACACCGATATTTTAGCCCAACCCAATATCAGACTATAAGAGAAAGCTTTTTTTTCTTTTCATCAAATTCCAGTTTTGAAAACAGATTAAAAAAGCCGTCTCGTCCCAGCAGAGGATAATCAATCTCTTTACTAAAATCAGCCACTGTTTCAAAATGTTGATTTTTTAGTTTTAAAATAATAGGGGAGGAATAAGTAGTTACCTGAAATCCACCAATGCCTTTGGCCTTATTTGGTTTGAGCTTGGAGAAATCAATTCCAATAGATTCACCAATATCCAGAGGAAACAGGCTTTTATCTGCTCCTGAATCCACCAAAGCTTCAAACAACAGAGAGGTCTTTTTTTGATTGATCAGCTGAATTGGAATTAAAGGCCTGAAAATAGTCCCGAGCAGAATTTTTGTTGCCGGGTTACGAATGGGCAGGCCAACATAAGGAAAGCTTAATGTCTTGGCCATTTATCGGTTAATTTGGTCTGATTTTGGTATTTTCAGTAAGACAACTTGTTCTCTTTGATCTTTTTT
>CAYUPO010000046.1:0-2897 GCA_964446685.1 uncultured Gammaproteobacteria bacterium
CTAATTCAAGCAAGTCAATGTTATTCCTTTCTTTTACTGGTTTAGGTGATATTTTATCAGTCATAATAGTTTATTTTAATGTTTTAAATACTCCCGGTGTTATCTAACCCGGTAACTTGCCGGGAGTTTCAGGAACTACCTGAGTAAATTAATAATTTTTATATACCCTTGTCATTGGATCAAAAGTAAAAGTACAAAGACCAATTTTACCAAGCCAACTATCCTTAACTTTTTGCACATGAACATCAACAACTCCCGTTTCAAAATCCCTATAAATACTCATGCCGTTATGAGTTTTATTAAAGAAGTGTGCCGATCCGCTAATATCATAAAGCGTTGCAACCTTGTATTTTTTAGTCACTTCGTCCTTTCTTATCTTAGTCGGGTGCGCAACCAAAAATCCGTGCAAGTTCCTTCGCTTTAAAAACGCAATAAACTTTTGTAAACATTCACTTACATACTCAGTTTCAGATTGACCGGCAGATTTTTTATGCTCAATACAATTCCACGGATTTACTATGACTGCATTAATTCCAAACCTGGTAACCATTTGATCTGCCTTTTCAATTATTCCATCCATCGTAATATCAACTTCGCCTGTATTTACAAAACTGAAATATTGATCCACCATTGCAATACCGTATTCCAATTCTTCTTTTGAAACCCGGTGATGTGGTTCCTTTCTAAAACCAAAACTTTTATCGGTAAACTTTTCAATCAGCTTTGTGGTCATTACCGTATTTGGTTCCTCAAACTGAATAACGCCCCATTTCCAGCCTTCATTTTTTGCCAGCCTTGTCATTAACCAGTTACAATATTCATCCTTCCCGCTGCCAGGAATGCCTGTAATCAAAGTTAATTGGCCTTTATAGAAAGTAAGTAATTCGTCAAAACCATTTATCCGTGCTGCCGCCCCTTTTGGGTACCCGTTCTCATAAAAATCGGCTATTGTAGAAAACATCGAATCCATTGTTTCAATCCCTTCAATCGGCCACGGTGTCGCAAGTTCAGCAAGATAAACAACGGCAGACTTTCCATGCTTCATAAGTACTTCGTTTGCATCTTTGCAACCGTCAGGATAAGCAACCTGGTAACATCTTTCAACACCTAATCTTCGTGCAAGTTCATCTCTGAGTGAAATACCTGCTTCGTCATTATCAACTGCTAAAATTATTTTACCCTTTCCGATAAAGTCCTCCCAGCAATTATCTAAATATTCTAATTTCTGATTTCCCTTACTGGCACCATTGGGAACTGAAACAACGTTGTAAACTCCGCATTCGTGAAAAGTTAAACAATCAATTTCACCTTCAACAATCACCGCCACATTTTCACCCTTAATTGATTCTATGTTGTAAAAAATCAGTTCCGCATCCTTAGCCATTTTAAAGGCTTTCTTTGCCGCCCTGAATTTTATGTTAACTAACTGTTCATCTCTGAAATAATTAAAACAGATAGCTTGCACTTCTTTTTCGTGCACTGGCATCCACTCCATTGATTCAGAAATTCCAAACCTTAAAAGTGTATCATTACTTATTCCACGGCTTTCAAAATACTTAATTGCCTTTTCTGATATTTTTTCTAATCGTGGCAAAGGTCGGATATACTCTCTTTTTTTATTGTACTCAATAACGCAACCTTTGTACTCACAATGATGGCAGTTAAATAAACCACGTTGTAAGTCTATTGATAATGGCTTATCGGTTTTATTTTTCCGGGTGTCTTTACACTTTGGGCAAAAGGCTTTTCCGCCCCTGGCCTTAGTAACATCAATGCCGTATTTTTCCCAGTTAAAGATCATAATTGTAATGTTTTGGGTTGTGGCAATGTCCCGTCTGATTTTTTCCATGCCTGAATAAACGAAGGTACAAGACTTGAAAATGTTTTTATTGGACTTCCTCTATAAAACCATTCCGTTGCTGAATTAGTAGCAAAGAATTTTTCTGCCATTTCTTTCGTACCGCCGTGATTTAAAAATACTTCATGCACTTTATCAAAAGTTGGAATATTGGGCTTCCTGAATAAATTAGAATTTGAAAGGTCAACGGGTGTCCCTTGTTCACTTGTTATCTTGTTTATTGTTTGTTGTTTATCTATACTACTATTGCTTTGCCCAGTGCTTTGCCGCATGGGTTCTGTTTGCTTTGCCGCATGGGTAATGAATGCTTTGTCCAGTGCTTTGCCGTTTTTTGGTATAGCAGAAAGTAAGGATATTATGTTAGATGAATACTGATTTGTTGACTTTTGGATAAGTTTTATAAACCCCCATTCGCATAAATCGGTAAAGTATCTGATGTATGTTTGGTGCTTTTTTATCCCGATTGCATCCATAGTCATTTGCGTAGGGAAGCCAAATTTTTCTTTCCAGCCTAATCGGTTGCAATGCTCGATTGCAAAAAAATAAATTGCAGAATGATTAGGGCTTATCTTCTCTGGATTCTCAAAGCAGAAATCAAACCAATTCCTGGAAAGTTCATATCCTGTTATTGGCTTCATTGGGATAAATATTTTTCTGAAAGGAAATTAACAATATAACCAGTATGGAATGACAAAAAAGATTCCGGGTAATCATTAATGGGATTTTCAATTTCAGGTACTATAATTTTGGGAGGACGTATGCCAAATGTAGAAAGGTGAATATCTGATAATTTTTCACCCAGCTTGCAAGCCTCTTTTTTCTCTACTGATAATCCACCAATTTTAAAGAAATGGTAAAGTGTCATAGTATGTATATAAAAAAGATACTCTCACAGGTGCAAATGGCTTGTAAAACCACGTCAATTTTTAGTTGACTATCTGTGAGAGTATCTTTAATAATTTTCAATGTTACAACTTTTTGCACTGCAAAGATAGCAGATTTTTCACACTACCAAATTTATTTTACAAATCTTTTACCA
>CAYUPO010000047.1:0-2854 GCA_964446685.1 uncultured Gammaproteobacteria bacterium
TAGCTTTTGTTGAGTGAAACGAAACATCTCTCAACCGATTCGGCCTGAGGGCTCACGGCCTCGAAGGCTTGTTTGAGGACCGGTAATCTCGCATTCGCCCGCTTCGCCGAAGATTCAGCGAGGCTAGCGAGAGATTCTTCGCTTCGCTCAGAAAAAGTTAGTTTTTATAGGGGTTAAAGTCTAGTTTTTCTAAAGATTCTAAAGTGTAGGAATTATCTAGGGTGAATTCGCCGACTCGGGTTCTGATAAGGTCTGACATGTAGGCTCCGGTTTTTAGTGCAATCCCGATATCTTTTGCTAATGTTCGGATATAGACTCCTTTGCCGGTGACAACGCGGATTTTTAAATGGGGATAAGTGTATTCAAGTAGTTCGATTTCTTTAATAAAAGCTGGTCGGGGAGTCATGGTGACCTCTAATCCTTTGTGGGCGTACTTGTAAGCTTCTTTGCCATCAACTTTGATAGCTGAATAAATTGGTGGGAGTTGTGTGATATCCCCAACAAAACCTTCCAGTACTTTTGATACTTCTGATACTTTTGGTACTTTTCCTACTTCCCAGATTGTTTTTTCTCCCTGTTCATCATCAGTAGTGCTTTCCATTCCCAGAGTAATATCTGCAATGTATTCTTTTTCTTTCTGGACTTCTAAACTGATTTTCTTGGTGGAAGCTCGACTGATGGCAATTACTAATACACCAGATGCTAGAGGATCGAGTGTGCCAGCGTGTCCGACTTTTTTAATACCAGTAATTTTTTTAACTTGGGTAAGAATACCGTTTGAAGTAGGCCCTTTTGGTTTGATAATGCCGATAATCATGGATTTGTTCTTATTCTAGCAGGGTTAATAGCCCAGGCAGCAAGTGAGTAGACTAATTTGGCTTGATCTGGATCTGCCGCTGAAATTATTCCATTTGCTGGGCGATGATTTATTTGTCTATTTTGAGAGTCTAGTAATACAAAATGGATATCATTTTCCCTGACAAATAATCCCTCACGCGCTGTGTCTGGAAAATTTCGATCTGGATAATCATGAAGTAATTTCAGAGTCGGACGAATCAAAGTTACACTAGCAATTTGTTTATTGGGGCTTAGGGAAATTTGCTCAAATGGTACTTGACGTGAGCTAAAAACAGTTTCTTTAGCTTCATGCATTTCTTGTAACAGTTTAACCGCTTCTATAACTCCTGATCTAAACGTTGTTGGATTAAGCAATACTCCTTCAGAAGGGAATTCGGTCAGTAACTGTTTTTTTAGTTGCGTATATACATCAAGTTTTTGTTCATCCGGTGTGGGAGCAAGATGGAAGACTTGATGAGCAAGATGGTGTAAAGGTCCAGTAAATTCTTGGAACCGAAATTGATCACGTCTGTAAGGCATAAGAGCGGAGTATACACTGATTCAGAGTTAGGATCAAATTAAGATTGAGGTTTGACCAGATTTATTGGGGTGCCTTTTTGGACGGCTTGGATATTTTCAACTGTTGTTTGCATAATTCTTTGCAATGCTTCTTTAGAGTCAAAAGCTAAATGAGGAGTGATGTATACCTGAGGGAGAGAGATCAAAGTTTGATTAATTTTAGAAAGCACAGGATCAGCTGGGGCAATCGGATTTGGTAGTAAACTTTCTTCATCTTCTAAAACATCCAGTGCAGCTGCAGAAAGAATTCTTTGTTCTAAAGCATTTAGCAAAGCCTGGGATTCGATGACGGCACCTCTAGCTGTATTTATCAGGATTGCTCCTTTTTGAATTTTTGGCATATTTTCACTATTTAGGAGATGTTTGGTGGATGGAAGAAATGGAACATGAACTGAAATAATTTTTGAAGTAGATAATACCTCGTCTAAAGTGGTGTATCGGAAGCCAAGTTCAGTAGCCATTTTTTCGTTTGGAAAAGCATCATAAGCAATGACATTCATCTCAAAGCCTTTGGCCATTTTGATCAGATGAGAGCCGATTTTCCCAGTGCCTAAGACTCCTAATGTTTGATCTTTGAGATCGAAACCGGTCAGCCCACTTGTATCAAACTGTTTGGTAGATCTAACTCGGTTGATAGCATCAGGGATTCTTCTGGAAAGAGCCAAAATCAGACCAAAAGCAAATTCAGCGACGGTATTTTCTCCATATGAAGGGACATTGCACACAAGGATATTTTTAGCAGCAGCTGCTTTGGTATCAATGTGATCAAAACCAGTGGTTCTGGTAGCGATCAGTTTGAGAGAGGGCAATGCGTTGATAACTGTTGCATCTATTTTGGATCCAGTATGGCTGGTGACTACTTCGAGTGTAGAATATTTTGAGACATCGGCTACAGTGAGAGATTCGGTGGTAAAAATCAGTTCATCCTGTGGAAAAGCGGATTGAAAAAATGCTTGTTCACCCGGTCTGATTTCAAAAAATCCAATTTTCATCACTTTGATCTTATTGCAACATTAAATCTGTTGCAAGAGGTAATCTGCCATAGATTCAATTTTTTTGTTGATTACCTCATTAATATAGAAGAAACAAGTCAAGAGAAGTCAATCAAACAGGTGCAAATTATTTTTATTATGTACAGTAACACGTATTAAGTTATACTTAATAATATGGAAGAAATGAAAAAGTGTCCTAAATGTCACGGTGAAATGATTGAAGGTCAAAATAATGATCTAGGGATGTACAACGCAAATATAGGACAAATGTGGAAAAAAACTCAAGCTTTCCTTAGTTGGCCAGCCAAATCAATTAAAGTAATCACTTATGCTTGTACAAAATGTGGCTATTTAGAATCTTATTTAAAAAATAACCCTAAATAATATCTTGGTCGGGGTGGCAGGATTTGAACCAGCGACCACTCGACCCCCAGCCGAGCATTCTA
>CAYUPO010000048.1:0-2749 GCA_964446685.1 uncultured Gammaproteobacteria bacterium
GGCAGATGCCGGATAACGAACTGCACGAATCAGAACTAATCAACCAGCTAAAAAAAATATTCGATGAAAAGTACAGCCGTGTAAACATTCAGGAAGTTGAGTATGCCTTCAGGAATCATTTGCAGCCGGATTGGGGCAAGTTCTTTAACATAGGCTTACTTGCGGACGTTCTCGATCCGTACCTGGCTAAACGGGCTGAAATAAGCGCACTTGAGGAAAGAATAAAATCTAAACCAAAAGCCCTTCCGGCTCCTGAGATTACCGAAACAGACGAGGAAAGAATACAGTGGTCAAGAGAAACATACGAGGCAACAGGAAATCCTCTTTTTATATCTTTTGAACTATGGCCGCTGATCAAAACAAGAGTTGTGCTGCCTGAAAACGTAAAGAAAGAACTGAGGAAACGGGCAAAGATTATGGTTGATAAAATGGCTGCGGACGACCCGTTTCTATTCAAAGACAAATCAGAGGATAAATGGAATAACCGTGTACAGGCGCAACTAGCAATGGAATATTATTTTAAACAATGTAAAAAGTAATCAACTTTTAAATAAAACTACTATGTGCCAATACGATAAAACTGAAGAAATGGAAATGCCTACTCCATGCCAAAAGTGTGGCGAATGGTTTGATTTAAACGATGGCCGCAGTTCCGAAAAATGGTTTCCCGATACGGTTATCTGCGAAAAATGTGCAGATGAAGAACGAAAGGAAATTGATTCGGACGAAGAAATTCAAGACCTCAAAAATTCAATTGATGATGCAGTAGTAACTATTAAAGAAGCTAGGAATCGTCTTTCTGAAATGGGTATCAATATCCCTATATGGATTAAAACTCCTTTGTACTAAACAGCCAGATCAATATTTATGAAAGCGGAAAATCAAAAAGTACAGTTTGGTAAATACAAAGGCAAGCTTGTTTCATGGGTAGTTGAAAATGATTATCAATACGCATTATGGCTATCAAAACAATCGAACTCAATGACAAGAACAAGGCGTGCCGCTCAGAGTTTAATAGATAAAATCTCAAAAAACAACCAATAAAAACACACAATCCAAATGAAAAAGACATACGTTATAACTATTTCTGAATTTTTCCCATCATACCATAAAAAAGCAGGAGAAAAAACCGGCTTTGCAAAATCTATTTCTGATCAAATTAAAATACATACGATCAGAGAAAGTTATGAATTGTGGGCTAAACGTGCTGAAAAAATTAATAAAGGTGAAGCCAGGTTATCTGTTAGAGTTTGGACAGGGAAGCCGTATAATTCAAAACAGCGTGAAGTATTTTCTTTTGAAAGAATAAGCGTGCAAAAGTTGATACTTGATGATTGGCTTTACAGTTGTGATATTGATGGCAAAAGGTTTGGCTTTAATCAGGATTGCATTGCAGAAAATGACGGCCTTTCTCCTGATGATTTTGAAGATTGGTTCAAGAATAGTATTAACGAAAAGCCAAAAGCAATAATACATTTTACAAATTTCAGATACCAATAAAAACACACAATCCAAATGAAAAGCCTTTACTATCTACAATTCAAATTAATTGACTGGGTTATATCAGCTTGTTATATGTTGTTTTTTTTTGTGCTGCGGAGCATTTTGTAAAGCTATATCCTGACAAGAAGTATGAAAAAGTAAAGCTATAACTTGACAAAATTAAAGATAAAAAGCGGGGAAATTGGGCTTTTGCGATGTGGGCATTGAGACCCCGAATTGTACCAGCCCCGCTAAATTTTAAAACAACACACTATGCGACACGATGATATAAGAAAACAATATACCCGACACGGCGGGGCATGGAATGACGAAAATCCACTTTTCGCCGTTGGTGAACAGATGCAGTACGAATGGGAACGGGATTTTATTGCAATGAAGTGGGCATTGGAACGGATAGACCATTTTTTACAGGTTGCTAAAAAACACGACTACTTTACCGGCACATTACACATTGCGAAGGATGAGTTACTAACCCGGATTTCAAAGTATAGTTGTCCGGCAAACTTGAAAGACGAATATAAAACAAAGGAAAGGTGTCCTTTAGGTGATGGCTGCAAGTGTTTGGCCAATGTTGAATAAAGCACTTCTGCCTGCCTTTTGGCAACACTATGTTATATGTTGTTTTTTTTGTGCTGCGGAGCATTTGGGACTATAAATTATAAATAAACTGTCTGGCATAGCATAAAACCGATTGTTGTGTGCAGTACAAAATTAGAAACTATGAGTATTATTACAGGAAAAGGGTTTATTATGACGTATGTAGAAACAGAGGTTACTTGTCCAATTTGTGAGCAATTATTTGATTGTTCAGCAAGAGCAGATAAAGCACCACACCCTGTTTTTAATATGAAGTGTCCAAAATGCAAAGGAAAGATTACTGTGTTTGTTCCTATTATGGGAGGTGAATTAAAGTGTTGGGAAACCGAATGTCCAAAAACAATTAAACGTTTAGAAACAAAAACACCAAACAAAGTAAATGGCAAAGTGCCTGTCAAAAAATTATACGATGATAATTCTGATGAACCGTCAGATATTTTCGTTTAGCAGAGTGTCGCCTGTATTGCACACAACGAACAGGGCTTTGTGCAGGCCCATTACTGCACTTCAATAAAGAACTAAAAGATGAATAAATTGATACAGCCAAATAGTAATCCGTCAGCCGATGGGCTTGCACAAAACCCCGTGTTATAAGCTGTTTGTTTTAATTTTTTGTGCGGTGGGAATTAATCATTAAATCATTAAAAAA
>CAYUPO010000049.1:0-2720 GCA_964446685.1 uncultured Gammaproteobacteria bacterium
CCTACAATCTGTCTGTTATTAATCCAGCCAAAATTTCTGGAATCTGTACTTTGCTGTTCATTGTCCCCTCTTAAATAAACTTCATCATCCCTGACAAACATGACCCGTTTGATAATCTCCAGATCTTTGATCCTGGCCACCACAATATCTCCCACTTTTGGTGGATTTTTAGCATATGCCCATTTGTAACACAGGATCTCATGTCCCTCCTTTAAAGTGGGAATCATAGAATCTCCATATATTTTATATCTGGCAAAAGGGAAAATAAGCGCCATACTGGTTACCAAGTTTATCACAACACAAATATTTTTCGAACGGTAGAGAGAAAATACCTTAAAAGTATTATGAAATTTCTCAGATGCATTCGAAAAATATGAAGCACCACGGGCATACGCCCGTGGTTTCTTCTAGCTTCAAGCGACTTCGTCACTTGTCCTCATACTTCGTATTCGGAAAATCTTCATCCACGAGCTAACGCTCATGGTATTACGATTTGTCGCTATAAATATGAGGCTAGCTGGATTTATTTATGGGAGACTATTTCCCCTTCGGTTGGGAAACCGGATGGGATGCGGACTGGTTCTAAATTTTTAGTTTGGAAGAAAATTTCGGCTAATTTTTGAACTTCTGTGAGTAATTTTGCTGCCGCTTCACTATCAATTTCCTGCTTTGTCTGAGAAGCCAACTTTAGAATTTGCCACACTTGGTTGTGCAGATCAGGATATTTTTCCAGATGTTCTGGTTTAAAATAATCACTCCAGAGAATACTAACTTCTCTTTTCAAAATCTCCGCATGCTGCTCTTTTACTTGAGTCAGTCTCACAATCTTATGCATATCGTCTCCAGCTTCTTTCAGTAAATCAGTCATCCTGATCACAGTATGCGCTGCCACCTGGGCTGCATGAGGATCATAGATCTTACAGGGAATATCACAATGAGCGTAAACAGGTCTGACAGGAAGCAGTTTAATCAAAAAAGAGAGAACATTCATTCTTAACTCTTATTATGGGGATTTAAAATAAAATATCAAGTGGGGTTTTGGTAAGAAACTTTTAATTACTTAGTCATCTCATGGAGATGTTGATTTTCAATGTAGCTTTCTACTTCAAAACAGGCTTTGGTGCCGGCTCCGGCGGCTGTTACTGCCTGTCGGTATCTATGATCTGAAACATCACCGGCGATAAAAATACCCTCCACTGATGAGAAAACCTCATCTTTGACTACTATGTAGCCCTGCTCATCAAGATCAATCTGGCCTTTGAGGAAATCAGTATTTGGTTTATGACCAATAGCAACAAACACACCATCAATTGGCACCTCTTTAACCTCTTTGGTCTGGGTGTCTTCTACTTTAACTCCGGTAACTTTATCTTCTCCCAAGAATTCGACAATCTGAGAATTGAGCATAAAATCAACATTTGTTTTAGTTTTTAGAAGTTCCTGTAAAGCTGATTGGGCTCTAAGTTCTCCTCTTCGATGAACGACTGTCACTTTGGCGGCAACTTTGGAAAGGTGCTGTGCTTCGCGCATTGCGGTATCCCCTCCTCCAACCACCATTAGATTTTTACCTTTGAAGAAAAAGCCATCACAGACCGCACAGGCGGAGATTCCCCTACCTCGAAGTTTTTCTTCAGATGGAAGTCCAAGCCACATTGCGGAAGCCCCTGTTGCAATAATCACGCTTTCAGCTTTTAGCTTCTGGCTTTCAGTATTTACTGTGAATGGCTGGGATTTAAAATCAACTGATACTACGTCTTCTTCAACAAATCTGGTGTCAAATCTTTCAGCTTGCTTGCGCATTCCCATCATTAGCTCCGGTCCCTGAATGCCATCAGGAAATCCAGGAAAATCATCCACATCTGTTGTTAGCATTAACTGCCCTCCAGCTGCACGTCCGGCTATAACCAGCGGACTCAGATTGCCACGGGCTGCATAAATTGCTGCTGTTAATCCAGCAGGACCTGAACCAATAATAATCAGTTTTTCTACATCTGAGACAGTTGGGTCTTTTGATTCCATGGGAATTTAAAATAGCACACCTAGTAAATCATCACAAGTCTTCAGGTCACGGGAGATAGCAAGAACCGTTATTGCGAGCGTACAAACCAAGAATTAACGCGCGGCAATCTGAATCAAGGTATCAACTAAGTTGCTGAGTAAATTCCTATTCGCAAGATTGCTTCGTCATTACATTCCTTGCAATGACTAAAGTCTTGCTTCGCAATGACGGCGTTTTATTTACTCAGTTCATAATGAGCAAGCTCCCGCTGGACGATGACGAATGGTATTTGGCCGAGATTCACGTTTATCTTAAAGCAGCACTTGATGTGGCTTTAGGAGAAGCAGATACTTTTGGTGATGCTGATGGTTTGACTGATCCTTTTGGCGAAGCTGATGCACTGGCTGAAGCACTGGCACTAGCTGAAGGAGACGGTTCAAGACTTGGCTCGGCTGATGGAACAATTGACGCTGTTACCATTGGAGATGGACTCTGACCAATAGTTGACTGATATTTATTTCGCAGCCACACCAGGTAAACAGCCAATAAAATAATAATTAAAAGTATCACCACGATTGTTATGTTTCTACTCATAATATGTTGTTCACCTCCGGACGGACATTGGGCTTAGTATAGTTACACCTGAGTGAAGAATCAAGAGCCGTTCAATATCCAATATCCAATATCCAATATCCAATATCCAATATCCAATATCCAATAT
>CAYUPO010000050.1:0-2684 GCA_964446685.1 uncultured Gammaproteobacteria bacterium
GAATATGATGATCCGAATGTTTTTTTCATGTTTTTTAGAAATACTGGAGTAGCGCTTCTTTAGAAGTTCACTGAGGGATGAATTTTTGTTTTGGAAAACCTAAATTTCATAAAACCCCATCTCCTTTACTAACTATAGGTATATATTACCTTTTCGAGGTAAAAAAGGCAATATTGATTTAAAAAGACGCATTCTTTTTCATAAAATCTTCGACTGTATCTTTGGCCACATCATAGGAAAAACCTTTTCTTATTAAAAACTGCAGAACCTTTTGCTTCAGTTCCATACCTTCTAACCCTTTAAACAACCGCATTTTTTTCTCAAGTGCTTCCACCGCCAATTTTTGCTCACCACCTTCGGTAATATTCTGACTCATGACCTCATCTATAATCTCCTTTGAAATGCCTTTTTGCATTAGCTCCTGTCTGATAGCAACTTGCCCCTTTTTCTTAGAAATTTGTCTGGCTCTAGTCCATTCTGCAGCAAACATAGCATCGTTAAGCAGTTGTTTTGTTTTTAGTCTTTCTATTACCTGCTCAATAATAAAATCTGATATCTCTTCCTGATCTTTTAGTTTTCTTTTAAAAGATAAATTTCGTAAATAATCCCTAACTTCTCTCTCCGTTCTTTGTCTTCTACCAAAGAGACCATACATTCTTTCCATTATTTTCCCTACTTCAGTTTCCAGTAAAATCCTTTCCAGATCAGCTTCTTCAATCTGCTTACCTTTTAGCAATCTAAAATTAACCACCGTATCTTCATCCGCTCCAAAAGCAAACTCACCATCCAGGTAAATATTAAATCGATATTTATTTTTTTTCTGTCTTTCAACCAGTGAAATAGTTTTCATGTTCTTTATCAAAGTATACTAACATCAATCTAATTTTATTAATGTTTTATTAATGAAAAAAATGATTTTAACTAAGAAGAATCTCAAATTTTGCGAAGAAGATCTTAAAATTACACTGCTTCCTGAATACCGGAATCGTCGTCGTCTTCTTCCTGACCTACTACTAATTTATCTTCACCACTTTTCTGTTTCATCCACATCTCGCGGATATCTTTTTCCAGTTTTTCTGATTCTTTTGGATTTTCTTTCAGGTAGGTAACAGCCGCCTGTCTACCTTGGCCTAATAATGTTTCGCCCCAGCGAATAAAGGCTCCGGCTTTAGTTAATATTCCAAGCTCAATTCCTACATCAAGTAATTCACCCTGATGAACAATACCATTGTCATCCATATCAAACTCAGCAATCCTAAAAGGAGGCGCTACCTTGTTTTTAACTACTTTAACCCGGTGCCTAGAACCTACCACCTGATCTCCCTGTTTAATATTTTCAATTTTTCTGACATCCAGCCGAACTGAAGAATAAAATTTAAGTGCTAACCCTCCGGTGGTAGTTTCCGGATTGCCAAACATCACTCCGATTTTCTGTCTTAACTGATTTGTAAATATCACTAAAGTATTGGTGTTAGAAATTGCTCCAGTCAGTTTTCTGAGAGCCTGAGACATCAGTCTGGCCTGAACACCCATTGAAGAATCGCCCATCTCTCCTTCAATTTCTGACCGAGGCACAAGAGCTGCTACTGAATCAATTACTACCACATCAACCCCACCTGAGCGGATCAGCTGATCTGCAATTTCCAAAGCTTGTTCACCTGTATCTGGCTGAGAGATAAGCAGTTCTTCCAGATTAATCCCAATTTTGCGAGCTCTTTGTGGATCAAGTGCATGTTCTGCATCTATGAAAGCTGCAACTCCACCTTTTTTCTGTGCTTCAGCAATCAGATGAAGACAAACAGTAGTTTTTCCTGAAGCCTCCGGACCAAAGATTTCGACAATTCTGCCTTTGGGAAGTCCACCTGCTCCTAGTGCTAAATCAAGAGCTAAGGAACCAGTTGAAATAACTTCAATCGACATTCTCTCTGCCCGGTCACCCAGTTTCATGATCGAACCAGTACCATAAGTTTTTTGAATTTGAGCCATTGCGGCCATGATAGCAGCTGTTTTAGCGCTTTTTTCCTGAGAAGCATTGTCTATTCCGTTAGTAATTTTAGGAGTCTTCGGCATTTGTTAGGTTATTATATTCAACTAGGGTTATTTGACAAGACGGTCAAACTATATCAATCTGAAATTAGAAATGAGGTATAGCCTCTCACTTCGCAACTAGAAACTAGAAATTAGAAATTAGAAATTAGAAATTAGAAATTAGAAATTAAAATTATAGCTTGTTGTACTTCTTATTATTACCACGAGCTTTTTCAACCGGATATTTTTCCTCAGTTTCACAGATCTTTTTTTTAAAAGCTTTCTCCAGATCAATATCCAACTCATCTGCTGTTAATACCAGATTATGCAAAACATCGGCCAGTTCATCTGCTATCTCTGCCTTATGACTTTTTAAATAACTCTCTAGCTCCTCATCATTTTTCCATTTAAAATGATCCGCCACTTCCCCCACTTCAACCATCATCGAAATAACCAAATCCTTCGGCGTATGAAACTGCCGCCAATCTCTGGCATCCCGAAAATCAACCACAATTTTACGTAACTCTTTTAATGTCATCTCACATGGAATTATACGATCACCAGTGCTAAAATACCAACGTATCGGGGTGTAGTTCAGTGGTAGAATGCTCGGCTGGGGGTCGAGTGGTCGCTGGTTCAAATCCTGCCACCCCGAC
>CAYUPO010000051.1:0-2503 GCA_964446685.1 uncultured Gammaproteobacteria bacterium
GAGCGGGTGACGCAAATTATTTCGAACCCCTACTTAACTGCATCATAATAGAGCTTTCGAAGCTAATGGAAGCATACCAATCTTTTGAAAAGGAAGAACTATGAGCTTGATTATGATAGATTCGCAGCTTTTTGACGAAAAAACATTTTATCAAACGTTTTGGAGAGACCTTGAGAATTGTCAGGAGGAAGTGGTAATAGAAAGCCCATACATCACCTACCAACGAATGAAAACGTTTGATCGTATTTTTGAAAAGTTAATTAAAAAAGGGGTAAAAATTTATTTTATTACTCGTGATCCAAAAGAACACGATATGGGTATGGAAATTCAGTCAGAGGAAGTGATTTTTTACTGTGAGAAGATAGGAATTCAAGTTTTATTATGTCTGGGGAATCATCACCGGAAACTAGCTATTTTAGATAGGAAAGTTCTTTGGGAAGGGAGTTTAAATATTCTGTCACAAACTTACAGTAGGGAAATTATGAGAAGGATAGAAGACGAAAAAATAACTCTGGAAATGTTTAATTTCCTTAAACTATCTAGATTTTTATTTTAAGAAACTTAAAAAGCTTAAGAAGTTTAGTACCTGAAGTATCAATTTCACCACGTTCGATTCGTGCGTAATAAGTTACATCAATTCCAGTTTTCTCAGCAACTTCTGCTTGAGTAAGTCTTGCTTTCTCCCGAGCTTTTTTAATCATTTCAGCAATTTCATTTAGAGATTTCTCATCTTTGAGGCTAGTCATACATGTATAGTATAGCATTTTAACAAAATTGTAACAACTATAGGACTATATGTGTGTCAATCTAACTTATAGACTTCAGATTTGCTAAAATAAGCAAATTATGAGCGTATCCGATAAATTTCAAAAATTTAGTAGTGGCATTAAAATTAGTGAATCAGTTGCTAATGATATTAGTTATCGGTATAAAAGAATTACGAGGCAACTTAATACGGATTTTTGGGATACGACTTCAGAGATTAGCCACAGTCTTTATGCAGGGTCTTATGGAAGAAACACGGCTATTCATGTAAGCGATATTGATATGCTTTTTCAGTTATCATATGACGATTATGTAAAATATAATGGCTATATAACTAATGGACAGTCCGCTCTTCTACAAGATGTCCGTAATTCATTGAGAAAAACTTATAGCACTTCTTATATTGGTGGTGATGGCCAAGTAGTAAAAATAAATTTTGATGATGGTATTAACTTTGAAATCGTACCTTGTTTTGAGAATAAAGATGGTAGCTTTACTTTTCCAGACAGTAATGGTGGCGGAAGTTGGAAAATAACAAATCCCAGGCCAGAGATTAAAGCAATAAGGGATGCGGATATAGAGTGGAATTATAATTTAAAAAAACTCTGTAGAATGGCTAGAGCATGGAAAGATGAATGGAGTGTTCCCATGGGTGGATTGTTAATAGATACACTTGCTTACCAATTTTTAAGAAATTGGAAACACAGAAATGATTCTTATGTGTATTATGACTGGATGACTCGAGATTTTTTTGAATTCCTAAAAAACCAAGATTTAAAAAAAACTTACTGGTTAGCTCCTGGTAGTGCACAATATGTCTGGCGAAAAGGTGAATTTGAACATAAGGCTTTAAGATGTTATAACCTAGCAGTAAGCGCGGTTAAATACGAGGCCGATGCAATGCCATATTCAGCTAACAGCAAGTGGAAAGAGATCTATGGAAGTAAGTTTAAAGGTTAATTATTATGGATTTAAAGAACTTAGCTACAGTTAGACAAAGCTTTGCCAATACAGTTTTTACTCATAAAGTGCAGGAAGTAGCAGTAGAGTATCAGGAGCAAAAATCCTTTTGGATAAAGATTATTAACATTATTTTGGTTTCTTTGGTACTCATTTTTCTTTTTTTGCAAACACAATATCCCGATAATATAATTTTTTCCTATATCGGTGTAGCCATAACAATTAGTGAAATTATATTTTTAGTAATTCAACTCACTTTTAGCTTTGAGCAACGGGCTATAAGTCATAAAAATTCTGCTTTAAAATTTTTGGGGTTACGAGATAGTTATCGTGCTTTAATCACAGATATAATGAACGGAAATATTGCTAAAAAGGAAATAATTTATAGAAGAGATTTACTTCAGAAGGAATATCAAATTATTTGTGAGTTGGCTCCTCAAACCAGTGGAAATGAATATACTGAAGCTCAAAAACGACTAAATAAAAAAGGAGCAGTTCAAGGTGAAGAGTTTAGTTGGTCTGACAAAGAAATAGATTGGTTTTTGCCGGAAGAGTTAAGATTAAAAAAATAGAAAGATGCAGAATTAGGAATATTTAGCTTCAAAATCTTTGTTGGACATGGTTAGGTAGTAGATTCCTTCTATGAATCCCAAAATCATTGAAATTGAACTCCAGAAGAGAAATAAATAGAGTAATCCCCAAGTAACTTGTCCTAGATAAAATTTGTGCAGCCCAAAACTTCCAAGGAAAATAGCAAGAAGAGCGGTTGTCATTTTAC
>CAYUPO010000052.1:0-2437 GCA_964446685.1 uncultured Gammaproteobacteria bacterium
ATCGTCATTCCTGCGAAAGCAGGAATCTGTATTTCCTTACTTTGGTTTTTACAGATTCCTCTTTGCAGGGGAATGACGGTAAAGTTGAATGAGGCGGTAAAAAAAGGAAAGAAGTATAAATGGAAGTAACTAGTGCACCACAAGTAGCTACAATTGCAGCCAGCAGCGGGCCGGATATTGGTCTGATTTTGGTTGTTTCATTGGTCATTTTAATAATTTTAGGCTCTTTGGCCGGCATGGCAATTTATTTTTATCCATTTTTTGCCAATATGTACAAGTTCCGGGAAAGAGAAAAGTATTCTTTGGGTTTTGTCCTGCTTCAGATTACAGTGCCTCGGGGGAATGAAATAAAAATTGATGCTGCTGAACAGTTTATTAATGCTTTGTATTCGATAAAAATTGGTGCAGGCGGATTTATGGGAATGTTCAAAAATATGAAACCCCAGCCGCATATCTCCTTTGAAATAGTTGGTACTCCGGAATCAATCCGGTTTTATGTCGCCTGTCACAAAAAATATCAGGATCTGATTGAAAAGCAGATCAACGGCGCTTACCCTGACGCGGCAGTCAAAGAAGTTCCGGAATACAATATCTTCACTGAAACCGGCAAAGTCGCTTATGCCGCTATGAAACTCCGGGCTGACAATCATTTCCCGATCAAAACATATAAAGATCTGCCAACCGATCCTTTGTCTTCTCTGACATCAGCTTTGGCAAAAATGCAAACCGGAGAGGGCACAGTAATTCAGATATTACTTGCCCCAGCGGACAGCAACTGGAAAGATATTGGCAAAAAGTTTCTTAAAAAAGAGAGGGACCCGGGAACAGGGGATAAACCAAAAGCTCCGCCAGATGGTAAACAGCTTGAGGCAGTTGAAAATAAAATCCAGCGTAACGGCTTTTCCTTTGTAGTCAGAATAGTTACCTCAAGTACCAGCTCTGAGTCAGCCAAAGCACATTTGTCGAACATTAAATCAGCTTTTGAGCAGTTTAACGGTCCTTATAATGGATTTGGCTCAATGAAAGTTCCTCAGGAAAAAGGGTTTATCAGAGATTTTATTTACCGATTCCTGCCTCGTTTTGATGCGTTATCAGTTATCACACCAGATGAAATAGCTTCTGTTTATCATTATCCAAATAAATCAATTGAAACGCCTCACATCCAGTGGCTGCCAGCCAAGTCTGCCCCGGCACCGGAGAAAATTCCAAATTCCGGTCTATATCTTGGTAAATCAAAATACCGGGGAACAGAAAGACCGGTTTTTATTGCCGACTCTGACAGGCAAAGACATATGTATATTATCGGAAGAACCGGTACCGGTAAAACAGAACTTCTAAAATCGATGATGATTCAGGATATTTATGCCGGCAAAGGCATCTGCTTTATCGATCCCCACGGTGATGCTGCTGAAGATCTGTTAGAGAGAATTCCTCCATCCAGAGCTCAGGATGTGATTTATTTTGATCCATCAGACAGTGACCGGCCAATGGGGCTGAACATGCTTGAAGCTTCCACAGAGGAGCAAAAACACTTTGTGGTGGCCTCTATTATAGGACTGATGTATAAGTTATATGATCCACACAAAACCGGTATTATCGGCCCCCGTTTTGAGCACAGTGTTCGTAACGCGATGCTGACTGTGATGTCTAAACCCGGCGGCACTTTTTTGGAAGTGGTTCGTGTGCTGACTGATCCTGAATTTGTCAAAGAGCTGATGCCTTTTATTGCCGATCCGGTGGTCAAAAGATACTGGACAGATCAGATCGCCCAGACAGCTGAGTTTCACAAATCAGAAATTTTGGATTACAACGTATCCAAGTTTGGCCGGTTTGTGACAAATATCATGATGAGAAATATCATCGGTCAGTCTGAATCTTCTTTCAATCTCCGACAGGTCATGGATCAGGGAAAGATCTTGATTGTGAATTTATCCAAAGGCCGGGTAGGGGAAGAGTATTCCAACTTCTTAGGTTTAGTATTAGTTCCAAAGATCTTAGCTGCTGCCATGTCCCGGGCAGATATGCCGATTGAGCAGCGCCGTGACTTTTTCCTCTATGTCGATGAGTTTCAAAACTTTGCAACGGATACATTTGCCGAAATCTTATCTGAGGCCAGAAAGTACCGGTTGAATTTAATTGTCGCCAATCAGTTTATTGGCCAGATTGGTGAAGATTTAAAGCAGGCAGTTTTTGGAAACGTCGGTACTATTATCTCTTTCCGGGTCGGTGTGACAGATGCCAACTTCCTTCAGCATGAATTCCAGCCTGTCTTTAATGATCAGGATCTGGTCAATATCGAAGCTCAAAATATTTATGTCAAAACCCAGGTCAATGGTGAGCCGGTTCCGCCATTTTCAGTCAACGTCCGTTTCCCTGATTTTGACGCCTGGCAGGCGATGAGAAGACCAGATATCGGCAAAGCTATCAGAGAACTTTC
>CAYUPO010000053.1:0-2282 GCA_964446685.1 uncultured Gammaproteobacteria bacterium
TCCTGAAACTCCCGGTTACCGGCTGGGTTAGACGGCGCCGGGAGTATTTAAAACATTAAAATAAACTATATGAGTGAAAAAATATCACCTAAGCCAGTAAAAGAAAGGGATAACATTGACTTGCTTGAATTAGTTTGTCAGCTACATTCAAGGTCGGTAATGCAAACTCATAATCAAGATATGCACGATGCTTATATTGAGGCAAGAACTGAATTAGAAAGTAGGCTTACCAAATCACCCGTTCCTGATAAGGTGGATGCAAAACAGTGGTTAGAAAAAGAAGGTTACCCGTTGTTAATGACAATGACAAGGGAACAACTTGAAGATATTTTAAACCATTGGCAAGCTCAACAATCAGATGCAGTTGAGGAAACTAATGAACTGGCTTTAGAGGCAATGGATTTCTATTGGAGAGCATTAACGGATAAACTTAACGGAAAAGATTTGGGAGATATTGAAAGAAAAAATTACGAAGTTTTAACGGCTAAACTTTATAAATTACTCAAATAAGAAGTTCTTATCTGTGGTGGGGTGGTGATTGCAGGAGAAAAGGATGAGGGGCAGTAGTGGAGTTAACAGTATTTGACCAAATGGCAAGGGCACTTATACGGCCTCAAAAGTGAGCCAATCTAACCTGCCGCCATCCCACTCACAGGTATTTTTACAAGGGAGAAAATTAAAAATGAAATATGCCAAGATTTAAGACTAATTATTACGATGAATGGATTAAGTACAGAAAGTCAGATGTGTATAAAAGGCATTGGGGAATCCTAAAAAAGTACGGGCATAAACAACGATATGCCAACAATCTATTAAAGGAGGTTTTCAATGCAGGGTGGGGTAATAAAAAAATTTATGAAACAACAGCACATTAATTTTAAAACAAGCAAAATGAAAGATAAAGAAATGATAATAAAAGTTGAACTTCCAACTACATCAGACTTGTTTAAAAAACATTTTAACGACATGGGGCAGACTGGACTTCTTCACCCAAACACAGAATCCTTTTTTGAGGAACTTAATATGGTTTGTCAGATAAAGGATGCAATAAATAAAATCAATAACAATGAGCAAAGAAAAATTCATTAAAAACTACACCGGGAGTTATGATGCTGCAAAGTACTACGACTATTTGCAGGAGAAAAAAGCAAATGAGCAGCGTTATGCAAACGCAACATTTAGCAAAGCAGACAATGCCCGGATGCTGAAAGAGGCAAATAAAAATTCATACAATAAACATTTAAGAAACTAAAACTATGGAAAAATTATTATTACAACTGTTAGAAGCAGCTAAGAAAGATAAAAAGCAGCTTATTGTATTGAAAAATTTATCTGTTAAATTGCAACAGTTTGAATTGTCAATAAATCTTAGGGAAATAGAAAAGGAGCTATACCCCGAAAGCAAAGAAGATAAATTTGCAAAAGAACAGGCTCAAAAATTAAACCTTGTTTTTAGAATGGTTGGGCTAAATGTTTCGGATAATGCCTGTTGGTTAATTTCAGAAACATTGAAAGACTATACAAAACGTGGCTCTAAATTTTCAATAAACGATGCAACCGCCCTTTCTCTTAAACATAATCAGATTTTTGATTTATGAAATACCTACTACTAATAAAATGAAAACAGCGAAACAATCTGAAAAGTCAATTCATAAGCAAGTGGCAACTTATCTGAAACTGCAATACCCAAAAGTTATTTTCAGGACTGACTTTGCTGCCGGGTGTAAAATGTCAATCGGGCAAGCCGTTAAACATAAGTCTTTGCAGTCCGGTCCTGGTTATCCTGATCTGTTTATTGCTTACCCATCAAAAGGTTATCATGGCCTGTTTATTGAACTTAAAAAAGATATAAGCGAAGTTTGGCAAAAGAATTTACAGATTGTTAGAAAAAATGACCACATAGGTATGCAGGTTGCAATGTTAGCAGCATTGAATAAACTTGGTTATTTGGCAGTTTTCGGATTTGGCTTTGACCATGCAAAGAAATTAATTGATGAATATTTAAACTCATAGTATGACAGTCGTTTACGTTTTAGGCACAGGTTCCCGCTGGAAAAATTACGAACTGCTTTATTCTTTGCGTTCAATCGAAAAGAACCTTAAAGGCTTTACCGATGTGGTGATAGTTGGTGAATTACCAACCTGGATTCAAAACGTAATCCATATACCAGCAAAAGATATACCTTTCAAAAAAGAGTTTTCAATATTCAGTAAGATAATTGCTGCTTGTAATGATGACAGGGTATCAGAAAACTTTTTATTTATTAACGATGACCACTTTT
>CAYUPO010000054.1:0-2128 GCA_964446685.1 uncultured Gammaproteobacteria bacterium
GGTCCTTAGCAAGGAGTCAGTATAAGGTATAATAGAGGCTATGCAATTTAGTTGGCGAGAACTCAAAAAGCCTTTCTTTGTATTAGCACCTATGGAAGGTGCGACTGATACTGTTTTTCGCCAAATAGTGGCTTCTTGTGGCCGTCCGGATGTTTTTTTTACTGAATTTGCAAGCGTTGAGGGCCTAACGTCTGAACGAGGATTTAAAGAGGTCAGCAAAAGACTGAAATATACTGAAAAAGAAAGACCCCTTATTGCTCAAATTTGGGGAAAAACGCCTGAAAAATATGCACAAAGTACCAAAATGGTACGGGAAATGGGATTTGATGGAGTTGACATTAACATGGGTTGCCCTGACAGGACGGTTGTAAAGAATGGCTGCTGCTCTGCTTTAATTGAAAATCCAGAACTTGCAAAACAAATAATTGATGCTGTCAAAAGCGAGGCTGGGGAGCTTCCTGTTAGTGTTAAAACACGTATTGGACTAAGGACTATAAAAACTGAAGAATGGATTGAATTTTTACTACAACAAAACCTCGCAGCACTTACGGTTCATCTAAGAACTGCAAAAGAAATGTCAAAAGTTCCCCCCCATTGGGATGAAATGAAAAAAGTACTTGCTCTTCGCGATAAAATTTCACCAAGTACTGTAATTATAGGCAATGGTGACCTCTTTACTCTTCAAGATGCCAAAGACAAAATAAATGAGTATGATTTTGATGGAGCAATGCTTGGAAGAGCAATTTTCCAAAACCCGTGGCTTTTTACAGGCAAGTTGCCTGAAGAATTCGATGGGCCAACCAAGCTGGAACTTTTAAAACACCACTTAGAGCTTTACGAAAACACATGGGGAGAAGGTAAAAGCTTTTATCCGCTTAAAAAGTACTTCAAAATCTATACAAGCGGATTTAATGGCGCGTCAGCCTTTCGGGAAAAACTCATGGAGACTAATTCCTACGCAGAGGCAAAGGCCTTACTTTAAACGGACTCTATAACAATTTGAGCTATAATACCAACAATGAATAGTGAGCGTAGTAATTTCATAGTAAAAATTCAAGATTCTGCAGAAAAAGTGGCTAGTATCCACTTTGACCCAAAACCTTGGGAATCAGAAAAAATGTATGAAGCTATGGGAGTCAGACAGTTTCAGGCTATCTTAAAAAAAAGCAGAGACTTAGGACTGAAAGAGATTAACAACAAAAACCCGGTAAAAGAGTTAAGATTTGGCTACATTGCTGAATCAATACATACCTTAGGGTTAGTCCCTTCCTTATACGCCCTGTCTTTAGGCATTCAAGAAGGCAATCCGCTCTTAGCTGCTAGTGCCACCATCCCTACCTTAATGAACATATATCCTGTTTTCTCTCAAAGATATAACTGAATCCGTATTCAAAGAGTTATGGAAAAATTTAAAAGAAGAGAGGAAAGACTCGGCGCAAATTGGAAAAATGCAGGAATTCACGAATATAATTCAAATTCTATCTAATTGGCCAGCTTGTCGTTATCTTTTCAGAGAGGGCCATGATCCAAGGGCTCTCAACTTGAAGTCTGAGAGTAAAGAAATTAGTGATGCTCATGAAATCTTTTATTTCGGAAATTGTATTTTCCGAACCATTAAATATTTCAGAAAACTCTTTGATTGTTTGTTTCCCGTATTCAGAAGCCGAGGTGGTAACTAGCAGTTTCTCCAGAGATTTAATTATTTTTTCAAATTCTTTACCGTCAAGAAAAACACCTTCGCATTTGTTGCATTTATCAATTACAACTTTTGAATCCATGTAGGTTAGAGCTGTCATCTCTGATGAGTCTTTGGGACATTTTCTTTCACTTGGGGATGTGGTGTATTTGTCAGCAGAGTCATCAAATAGCTCAAAATCAAGCCATCTAAGGTCATCATCAGTTCTGTCTTTGGCTTTTCTTAGCTCATCTCTGTCAAACCATTTGCCATTACATTGCTCACATTCTTCAATCTTAACGCCTTTGTAGTCAATTTGATGCATGACTTTATCGCAATTGGTACAATTCATATTTTCCTATTATAACATTTAAGATCCAAAAAACTGTAGGAATTAATTTGTGACCCCAGCGGGAGTCGGACCCGCGATTTCTGGGATGAAAGCCCAGCGTC
>CAYUPO010000055.1:0-2082 GCA_964446685.1 uncultured Gammaproteobacteria bacterium
GAGAAGTTAGTTGATAGAAAAAGTGATTATTAACATAATCCAAAAACCAGACTGCCAATCCTTCCCTGAGTGAGTGTTTGTGAAATTGATCAAAGGATGAATTATTTTGGGCAATTCCAACCTGAGCATTTTGTACAAGTGAATGAATTGTCTTGTAAGATTTTTTGTGAACCCGGGCTAAATTATAGGTGACTGCCAGTAGCGAAAATTTACTTTTTTTTGCTGGTGGCCAATAGCCGGCATAGTAGCTTAAAAACGCATAAACCTGAGGCTCATTGAGGGTGATCCAAAGATCGACATAATCTTTAATATGAGGAATAATATTTTTAAGATACCGGTCAAAGTAAAAAATTATTTTTCCATTTTCGAACCCTCCTTTGTCAGCCATCCATTTTGGCAATGTAAAATGCCATAAAGTCAGCATGACGGTCATGTTTTTTTCTTTGAGGCTTCTTAGGACTTTGATGTAATGTTCAATCGCCGCGGAATCAAAAACTCCTTCCTCGGGTTCAATCCTGGCCCACTCAATCGAAAGTCTGAGCGCGTTATGGGACATATCTTTGGCAAGTTTAAAATCTTCTGTATAACGGTTGTACTGATCCGATGCTAAACCTGAACGTTTGTTGGGCGGCTGGTATTTCAGCTCCCAGTCATACCAATCAGAGTGGGTATTATTTCCCTCAACCTGATGAGCACTTGTGGCGGTCCCCCAGAGAAAATCTGGCGGAAAAGTCAGGGGGTTGTGTTCATGTTTAGGATGTGGTGCGTCGTCCGGCATAGCTATTTACTAATTCCCCCAAAAACTACATATGTATTATTTAACCAAGCTAACTGTTCAGTTGTATACCCGCAGGCCGAGTATGGTTGGGCTCCATACCTATCAGAATCATTGGGGTTTCCTAGTGACGCATATAAAACAAAAAATTTACCTGTTTTGCAGCTACTGGACCAGTCAACCGGCGGGCTATAGTAAGCATAGACATAAGGAGACATATTAACTGGATCAACTGGAATACCTGAAGTATATTGAGATCCAAAATCAACCACTGGGATTGGAGGGGAGGCCGTAGAGTTACCTTTGTCAGCCAACCAGAAACTCGCTCCAGCTGGTACTGAATTACTACTAAATTGAAAGTATCCATTTGTTGAATCTGTCAAAGGATATCTTTTGTTGGTTTGATAATAAAGTTCCAACGCCTGAGCGATCAGTCTGATATCCTGTTTCCTGCGTGCTTCCCGCCCTTCATATTCAGCCCGTCTATATGCAAAGGCACCAATTGAAAACAAAACAGCCACTATCGAAATAGATATCATCAGCTCAATAAGGGTAAAACCGCGTTTTAGTTTTACAATAGAGGATGGATTGGGCATTACCTACAGAATACAAGATTGACCTCAGTCGTTCAAGTCGCGCAATATTCTCCAAAGGTGCGTATAGTCATGTTTTTCTTTGGGGATTTCATCCATGGATTGTTTTATTAGATATAGAGCTGATTCTATGGCACTGTAATAACAAAGCTGTTTAAATTGTAAGCAGCTGCTTGACTTAAACTAGTGTTACAAAATGGGTGAACTTGACCGGGTTTATTCCCCAGCCTTTCCGGGTCATTCGGATTTTCCAGTTGGGTAATTAGTATGTAATAGGTTCCTTTAGCGCAACCAGTAAAGGCATTAAAGGCCGTGTCAGTACTCAAATAGCCATATCCTGGTTGTGCCCAGGGACTGGGGTTATTAATCCCACTGGGATCCTTTGGCATGGCTGAGATATAGTTAGGTGAAATATTCACACCCGAACCTCCACAGCTTCCTGCATTTGAATCTGACAACCAACTGGCAGCATTTGAAGTTGTCCAGTTTGTACCAGAACAAGGATATCTTTTGTATTCTGTATAAAAAAGTTCTAATGCTTGAGAGATTGCTTTAAGATCCTGTTTTCTTTTGGAATCCCTGGCGATCATCCTGGCACTACTGTAAGTAACGAGTCCAACAGATGACAAAATGGCAATGATCGAGATTGCAATCATTAATTCAATCAGGGTAAATCCGCGTTTTGGTTTTAGCTGCAGTGAAAAAAAGTTGGAC
>CAYUPO010000056.1:0-1979 GCA_964446685.1 uncultured Gammaproteobacteria bacterium
GAGAAGTTAGTTGATAGAAAAAGTGATTATTAACATAATCCAAAAACCAGACTGCTAATCCTTCACGAAGAGAATGTTTATGAAACTGATCAAAAGATGAATTATTCTGAGCAATTCCCACCTGAGCATTTGGAATCAGATCATGGATTGTTTTGTAAGCTTTTTTGTGAACTCGAGCTAAATTATATGTCACCGCTAGAAGAGCAAATTTACTTTTTTTAGCTGGAGGCCAATATCCGGCATAGTAACTTAAGAAACCATAAACCTGTGGTTCGTTAAGTGTAATCCAAAGATCGACATAATCTTTGACATGCGGAATCAGATTTTTCAGATATCGTTCAAAATAAAAAATAATTTTTCCGTTTTCAAAGCCTCCTTTATCTGCCATCCACTTTGGCAGTGTAAAATGCCACAGAGTCAGCATAACCGTCATATTTTTTGCTTTTAGACTTTTTAATACTTTAATGTAATGTTCAATTGCCGCACTATCAAACACTCCTTCTTCCGGTTCAATTCTGGCCCATTCAATCGACAATCTAAGTGCGTTATGCCCCATATCTTTTGCCAGGGTAAAATCTTCTTCATATCTGTTGTACTGGTCAGAGGCTAAACCAGATCTTTTGTTGGGTGGTTGGTATTTAAGTTCCCAATCATACCAGTCAGAATGAGTGTTATTTCCTTCAACCTGGTGAGCGCTGGTGGCAGTCCCCCACAAAAAATCCTGAGGAAAGTTTAGCGGATTATGTTCATGTTTAGGATGTGGGGCGTCCTCAGGCATAGCTATTTACTGATTCCTCCAAAGACTACATACGTATTATTTAACCAAGCTAACTGTTCAACTGTATAACCGCAGGCAGAGTATGGCTGGGCTCCATACCTGTCAGAATCATTTGGGTTTCCCAATGATGCATATAAAACAAAAAATTTCCCGGTTTTGCATCTATTGGACCAGTCAACCGGCGGGCTATAGTAAGCATATACATAGGGAGAGGTATTGACCGGGTCAACCGGAATACCGGATAAATACTGAGTTCCAAAATCAATTACAGGTATTGAAGCTGTAGTATTTCCTTTATCTGCCAGCCAATAACTTGCTCCTGCAGGTGCAGAATTATTGCTGTACTGAAAGTAGCCATTGGTAGAATCTGTTAAAGGATATCTTTTATTTGTTTGATAATAGAGTTCCAAAGCCTGGGCAATCAGTCTAATATCCTGTTTTCTGCGGGCTTCCCGCCCTTCATACTCAGCCCGTCTATAAGCAAAGGCACCAATTGAAAACAAAACAGCCACTATCGAGATAGAGATCATCAGTTCAATTAAGGTAAAACCGCGCTTTGGTTTAGAGGTTAATGTAGGCATTATACTAACAATACCGGATTACTCAACCATGATCAAGCATAGATCACGGCATTTTTATTACATAAGCATTATCACCATAAAAAGTATTGGTTACGATACTTCCGCAAATAGTTCGGGGTTTTTTTAGAGCGGTATCCGCATCATTTGTATTTTCAAGATAGGCAATCAGTATAAAATCCTGATTAAGACATGGTGGGCTTCCTAAACCATTCGCCGCACTACTGTGATATTCGTATTTATAACTTGTGGTATTTAATGGATCCCTTGGTACACTTGACATAAAAGCCGGAGATAATTTAAAACCAGTACCGCCTGTGGTCGCAGTGACGCAACCTATATCCGAAGAATCAGTCAACCAAGTAGTATTGGTATCTAAAGAATTAACCCGGGTAGATATACCATGACAGGGATAACGTCTGTATTCTAAGTAAAATAGCTCTAAGGCCTGGGCAATTGCTTTTAGATCTTGTTTTCTTTTAGCATCACGAGCAATCATTCGAGTATTGTTATAGGTAACCAGTCCTACTGCTGAAACTATGGCAATGATTGATATGGCGATCATTAGTTCAATCAGGGTAAATCCGCGTTTTGGTTTTAGCTGCAGTGAAAAAAAGTTGGAC
>CAYUPO010000057.1:0-1962 GCA_964446685.1 uncultured Gammaproteobacteria bacterium
AAGAAAAAGGTTCTGGAAAAAATGCAGTTTCAAAAATAGGAACTATAACAAAAGCACAACTTAAAGAAATTGCAGAAAAGAAAATGCCAGATCTAAATGCTAATGATGTAGAGGCTGCAATGAAGATTATTGAAGGCACAGCTCGAAGCATGGGGGTGGACGTGAAGTAGAGAACGTCCACCGGCCGGAGGCTGTCGAGCCGAGGCGGGCTCGCGCAAATTTTCAGTAGAAAATTACGCGTGAGTTGATGTAAAATAAACTAATACTTTTAAAACATAAAAACCACCTTAGGACAATCTCCTGGGTGGTTTTTGTGTTGTTTGACATTGTTAGAGGCACTACTCTATACTTGATTTAATCAAACTATATACTTTATAAAATGAGAAAAGATAATCTGGTAATAAATAATAGTTATTTTACTGAACTAAACTATGAAAGAAGAGTTTTTGATGATTACAAGAAGATAAAGGAGCTGATTGGCCACTATAAAGCATTGGGCTTAAAAGTAGTTCTCACACAGGGAACTTTTGACATGATTCATGTTGGGCACGGCAGGTATTTGAAGGAGGCTAAACAGCACGGAGATATTCTTGTGGTTGGAGTGGATAGTGATAAAAAAGTAAGACATCGAAAAGGCCCAGAACGTCCAGTTGTCCCTCAAGAAGAGAGGTTGGAAATGCTGTCTCATTTGAGATATGTTGATCTTGTTTTTCTCAAGGAGCTCGGTGATCCAAAATGGAGTCTCATAAAAACCATAAACCCTGATGTTTTAGTGGCAACCAAAAAAACTTATAATCCCAAGCAACTCAAAGAACTAAAAAATTATTGCGGGAAGGTTGTTGTGCTTGAGCCAAGAGCCACGACTTCAACCAGTGCCAAGATCAGATTGCTTCAGATCGGAACAGCAAAAAAATTAGGACAGTCTCTTACTCCAAAAATCATGAGTGTAATTGAGGATGTGCTAGCAGAAATAAAAGGATAATATGGAAAAAATTATTATTGCTTATGTGCCAGTTTTACATGATGGTTATAGGCAACTATTCGAGACACATAACAGTGCAACGTTGTATGTTCTGGGACAAGAAATTATTTCAGAATTTACCCATTTATCAAAAGAAATTAGGCAGTTAGATCCGGAATTAATAAGGCAAGCCATTCAAAGCTGGAACATTTTGTCAGAAGTGCATGTTTTGGACTTATCTGAACTTCAAAATATTCTTGAAGGGGAATCACAAATAGTTATGCCTGATGAAGATATCATGCATGATCTTTCTGGTAAATATTTCAAGAATAAGGATATAATTTTTGATCCAATATTTTTACGTTGGGATAAACATAAATCAATGGAAGAGAAGCCTGTAGAAGCAGATCAGGTAATATCACGAGATAAGTTTGATAGAGAGGTAATGCATAATCTAAAGAAAGAGGCGGGGAGGAGTTCAGACTTCTGGCGTAGGATTGGGGCTGTAGTAATTAAGAATGGTGAAACATTGCTGGTTGCTCATAATGCTCATTTACCTTCTCCTCATTCTCCTTATGCCGAAGGTGATCCTCGAAATAATTTTCACAAAGGTGTGGGGATTGAATATTCTACTGCTATTCATGCTGAGGCGGGACTCATTGCTGAGGCAGCCAAGAAGGGTATTTCTCTTGATGGTTCTTCTTTGTATGTTAGTACTTTTCCGTGCCCTGTTTGTGCAAAGCAGGTAGCTCATTCTGGAGTAAAAAAATTGTATTACACAGGTGGTTACAGCATCCTTGATCAGGAAAGAATTTTGCGTAGCAAAGGGGTTGAGATTATTTTTGTGGAAGCGTAAAACCCATTCCGCCTCCTCGGAATGGGTTTGTTTGTTTTGTGCGAAGTATTCACGGTACCGACTAGATGCGTTCCCTCACCAGAGCGAGTTCTTCCTCCGAGAGTTGGCCCAGTTGTGTTCCAGTGCGCAGCTTTTCGAAGATCAC
>CAYUPO010000058.1:0-1917 GCA_964446685.1 uncultured Gammaproteobacteria bacterium
AACAAAATGACCGTGACAATGATGATTGGATTTTTACTTTAAAACATTATCTGCAAATCAAAAACTAAATCTGATTCTTTCATTACATGATTGTTATCACATACTTATAAGTCTTTTAGTAATATACTTTAGATATGAAAAAAGGCTATCACACAAATATCGAACAACTAACAATTGAAAATACTAACTTCCGCAAAGTGCTTTGTACTGGTGAGCACTCACAACTTGTGATCATGTCGCTTTTACCAAATGAAGAAATTGGTATGGAAACTCATCCGGATAATGACCAATTTTTGCGGTTTGAAAAAGGTGAAGGAAAAGTAATTATTAATGACACAGAATATTTAGTAAATAATGGTAGTGTGGTGATAGTACCTGCTGGAAGTAAACACAACGTCATCAATACTTCATCAGAAGATCCCCTCAAACTCTATACTCTATATTCCCCACCACATCACCAGGATGGGATGGTCAGACAGACCAAAGAAGAAGCAGTCAAAGACGATCCCGAGTTTGACGGAAAAACAACTGAGTAGATTAAAACTGATCCTTGAAGTTCTCTCCTAAAATCTTTACGCTGATATTAATGCTCAACAATAATCGTGGTAATGCACTTTTAATTATCCCCATAATACTAGTCCTAGGATCTCTGACCGGAGCAGGAGCTTTTTACCTCTATAACCATTCCAAATCAACTCCTCTTCCATCCCCCACAACTTCACCTATCACCAAAGTCCAAGTAAGCACTCAGAGTGCTGAGCCTCTACCAACCCCTACAACAGATCCAGTAACTATTACACCCGCGGCATCCTCATCTGCTACCACAAAAAATGAATTTGAAAAATGGAATAAATTTACCAGTGAGTCGGGGAAATTTAGTTTTTTTTATCCGGATACCTGGATGTATAAAGCTGTTCCTGAAGTTTACCCAAGTCAGTCTTTGGCTATACCAAATCTGTTCAACAATAAAACACTCATTGATCGAGACAATTATCTATTTGAAGTAGCTTACTCTAATATTCCCATAGGAGATTTTCAATCAACTTTTAATGTTGAAATCGGGAATAATAAAATCACTTCATTAGTTGAAGAAATAAATATTCAAGGGAAAAAAGCTTTCAAAGCAAATGTTACGTCTGTGGAGCTGGCGGATCCCGCCCAAAATCTACATTTTAATAAATCTAAAAACTTTGATATTTATATTATTGAGATTGATAAAACTACTACTTTAGAAATTGATATCCGAAAAGATCAAGCTGATTTAGGTCAAAAAATATTGTCTACTTTGATATTTAATCCCTAATTATTTAGTTTCTGTAAGTGACAAACTTCGCCAAAGTATTCTGGCCGCCACTGTCCGATACGGACTCCATTTAATAATTATTTCCTCAACAACCAGGGGATCATATTTCCATTTACCTTCCTTATCAAAAGGCAATCTATCTTTGTAAATTTTCTTGATAGCATTTTGTAGTCCGACATCTCCATGAGAAAAAACATCCTCCCGTCCCAAGGCAAACATTAGAAACATTTCTGCAGTCCATTTTCCTATCCCTTTTATCTTGGTCAGTTCTTTAATAGCTTCTTCTTCAGACAATTCATCCAGCTGCTCTAATACAACCTCCTTATCTTTTACTTTTTGAGCCAGATCTTTTAAATAACTTACTTTCCCCCAGGACAACCCGGCATTTCGCAGATCCTGATCAATTTGGATTAAAATATTTTCTGGTATTAGTTTTCTATCCGGCAATAAATCCAGTACTCTACCAAAAATAGTATCACCAGCTTTGACAGACAGTTGCTGCGACACAATTGATTCACAAAGTGTTTCAAATAAATTTTCTGGTTTTTTTAATTCAAAGATTTTGTCTCCATGTTCTTTATGAACTAGCAGCAAAACTTCATACAGCTGTGGAT
>CAYUPO010000059.1:0-1904 GCA_964446685.1 uncultured Gammaproteobacteria bacterium
AAAAAAAAGCGATTAAATTATTCCACCTGCACAAATCAAGGTTTTTAAAATACATCTTAATTGGTTTATCGAGTGTAGGTGTAAATAATATATTTCTTTTTATATTTGTTAAGGTTTACAAACTTCCAGACCTCAATTCAGTAATCATTGCGTGGTTAATTAGTGTGGTATTCAACTACATCGCAACTAACTTCATAACTTTTCAAACGAAGATGTCAAAAATCCAATTTATTAAATACTTACTACTATTATCATTTAACCTATTTGTAGTTAAAACGGTCACTACAATATTATTAAGTACAAATTTGGATATCTTTTTTATAAACCTAGTAGTTACAGGAGTTATTGTTCCTTACACTTACCTAATCTACAATTATTATATTTTTAAACCAAATCCCAAAGTACAAATTACAGATTAGACTTTAAAACCATCTGGATTTTTTTCTGTCCAATTCCACTGATCTACAATTGAATCCCTTACTGATTTTTTAGGTACCCAACCAAGCAATATTTCTGCTTTTTTATTCGAAGCATATAACACCTCTGGGTCTCCAGCTCTCGGATCAACAACACGATAATTAAGCTTTTTATTTGATACTTCTTCAGCCAGCTTAAATATTTCTAGACAGCTAGTTGATTTACCTGTAGACAAATTAACTGCAGTAAATCCTTTAATATTTTTTTCTAAAGCCATTAAATGCCCCATAGCCAGATCATATACATCTATATAATCTCTTTCTTGTGAACCATCCTTCGTATTAAAATTATTTCCAAACAATAACACTTCTTCTCTTCGACCAACTAATGTTTGCATAACCAAAGGAAGCAAGTTGGTTGACCTTGATGGATCCTCACCAAGTTCACCAGTTGGAATAGCCCCGACGGCATTAAAATATCTTAATGCTACTGTTGAAATTCCCTTAATTACATACTCATTCGCCAATTCTTCCATTTGAAGTTTTGACTGCCCGTAAGCATTCATTGGGTTTTTTGGGGACTCTTCAGTTATTGGCACAGCACCATTTCCATATACAGCTGCAGTCGATGAAAAAATTAACTGGCTAACACCAAACTCTTCCATTAGTTCCAAAAGGCTTTTTAGGCCACCCACATTATTATCAAAATATTTATCAGGTTCACGATCCGCTTCCCCTACGGATTTATAAGAAGCAAAATGAACAACAGCTTCAGGTTTAAACTTTTCAAAAACCTTTGTCATTCCTGCCTTATCTCGTACATCCAATTGTTCAAAATCAAAATCTTTTCCTGTTATCTTTTTAACTCTGTTCAAGGCTTGCATATATCCACGTTCCAAAGTATCAACAACACAAACATCATAACCATCGTTAAGTAGCTCAACCAATGTAATTGACCCAATATATCCAGCCCCACCTGTTACTAATATTTTTTTGTTCATAAATAACTCCTTAATTTTATTATCTCTTTAAATGACCGTAAAATCACCTTTATGTTTGCACCAGTCTGAACTCCTTTTTTTCTAGGCAAATGACGAACCGGTAACTCCAAAATATTATATTTTTTTCTTTTGGCTTTAATAATAATTTCTGCCGAAACTAAAGCACCCTTACTTCCAATTGGTTTAATATTTTCATAAACTTCTCTTTTTACTAGCTTAAAAGCACAATTAACATCTCTGACCCAAAAGCGATAAATTATTTTGACACAAAGGTTATAAATACTTGAATTGAGCTTTCTAACAAAAGGATCTGCTCTTTTTTCTCTATATCCAATCACCATATCGTAATTATTTGAAGCATTGATAAACTTTTTAATCTGCCTATAATCAAATTGTGCATCACTATCAGCAAAAAAAATCCATTCTTTTTTGGAAGCCCTAAGTCCCGTCGCAATCGCCGACCCATAACCCATATTTTTTCGATGAC
>CAYUPO010000060.1:0-1843 GCA_964446685.1 uncultured Gammaproteobacteria bacterium
GGATTTGCCCGGCAGATGCAGCAAAGGAAGTTAAATGTTTTCCAGGTATGCAGGTTTTGCAAACAAAAGGCGGCGAAGGGGTGGTTTTGGAACTATGCAGAATTTTCAGTAATTATTGAAAATTCAAAAATATTTGTTTGGTAACTAAAAAAAGCTTATATTTGGTATGTGAATAAAACCAAAATTTTATTTTAATTGGCCTTTCTGACATAATCGGAAGGGCTTTTTTACTTATATAAATGGCATATATCTATACAATTAGTTGCCCATTAACAAACCTTGTCAGATACGTTGGCAAAACTAAAAATATTCAAGAACGATTTAGGAAACACCTATCGGAAAGGAATAATACAAGGAAGTGCAAATGGGTAATGTCATTAAAAAATAAAGGATTACAGCCTATTTTTGATGTTATAGATGAATGTGATGAAAATAAATGGCAAGATGCAGAACGAAATTATATTAAGCTATTTAAGTCAGTAGGGGCAAACCTTTTAAATCAGTTACCGGGTGGCGAAGGTGGGGCTACAATGAAAGGAAAGTTTTTAACAACGGATCAAAAAAATAAAATATCTAAATCTAAGTCCGGTAAAAAAAGATTTGATTTAGCTATATTAAATAAATCTAATAAGGGCTATAAAATTAGTCAGTACGATTTAGAAGGAAATTTTATAAAAAACCATACTTCGATAAAGGATGCAGCGAAAGAAATAGGCAGATCGGACAGAAGGATTCAAATGATGGTAACAGGAACAGGGAAAAGGGTTAATCAAGTTGGAGGGTTTAGGTTTTCAATGACTTAGCCTTTTGAATAATCAAGTTTTTTCAAGATGGATAAAACAGAATACGAAAATAAAAGTCACGGTGGTAAAAGAGATGGTGCCGGCAGAAAGCCAAAAGCTGACGAGGCTGCACTTATCGAAAGATTGTCACCTATGTCTGATTTAGCTTTTGCTGAATTGGAAAAAGGTATTGCAAACGGTGACTTTCAATTTATAAAACTATTCTTTGAGTATAGTTATGGCAAACCAAAAGATAAGATTGATGTGACAAGTAACGGCCAAACAATATCGGCGATAAAACTTGTTGACGTAGATGGAACTGAATTTTAAAACATTTGAGAAACAAAGGATTGCTTTACGTTATTTAAGGGATAGTAAAACAAACGAAGTTCTTTTTGGTGGGGGTGCCAGAGGTGGCAAAAGCTATTTGGGTGGAGGATGGGTTATTATTGAATGTTTACAAAAGCCTGGATCAAAGTGGATGGTTGCAAGGGAAGAGTTGACTAAGCTGAAAGATACTACTTTGATTACTTTTTTCATGGTGGCAAAAGATTTAGGAGTATCTAACTTTTTCCATTTTAATGCTCAAAGTCTTATTGTAACATTCAAGAATGGGTCTTTGATATTTTTCAGGGAAATAAAATATTTACCAAGTGATCCACAATTTGACAGGCTTGGTTCTTATGACTTAACAGGTTGTTTTCTTGATGAATGTCAGCAAATCAATGCAAAGGCTATAAACGTAATGAGAGGTAGGATGTCTGTTTTAAGCGGTGATGGATGGAAGACAATACCTAAAAGTTTGTACACTTGTAATCCTGCAAAGAATTGGATTTATGATGATTTTGTAAGACCGGAAAAGGAAAATAGGTTACCAAGTGACAGAGTATTTGTTAAGTCACTTGCAACTGATAATCCATTTATACCACTTGAATACATTGAAAACCTAAAAAAATCGGACAAGGTTACGGTTCAAAGGTTATTGTATGGCAATTTTGAGTATGATGATGACCCTTCAGCTTTAATTGATTATGACAAAATAATTGATTGCTTTACTAATT
>CAYUPO010000061.1:0-1826 GCA_964446685.1 uncultured Gammaproteobacteria bacterium
CTGATCAAACCAACGAATCCTCATGAAGTAGAAGAAAAAGTAGATACTCAGTAAATATTAGTGATTAGAATGTAAAACTGAGTGACCTTTCCCTTTTGAAATTAAAAACATATTTACCGGATAGGCCATTAAAAAGGCTAGGATAAGCGAAAAAATCAAACTTCCCCAAAATAAAATTGTATTTATCTGGGCATCCATTGCTCCGGGGATAGTATACATTACCAAATTATCAACTATCTCCATGATTGTTATAGATAAAGTATCTGAAGCAAGTGCCAGTAGCAGTGCTCTTTTTAAACTTAGAGAACTTTTTAATAAAGGTAGCATTGTTAGTGAATAACCCAGTATAAAAGCCAGAACAATGGATACAATTACTGTTTCAATATTAGGCCATCCAAAGTAAGCGCCAAGTGACATACCAGTAATTTCACCTAGTGAACAGCCAGTCAGGCAGTGGAGTGTGGCACTAAAAGCTAATTTGGGTAAGCTAGTACTTTGAGGAACTAAATCCATTTTGCATTTAGGACAAGTATCCCCTTTGTGACCTTTTATTTCAGGATGCATCGGGCAGATAAAATTTTTCATATATTAATTCCAGTCGGCTAACCACTGTCTCATCTGATCAATTTCTGCTGTTTGAGCGATAATTATCTGATCGGCCAGATCTTTAATTTCAGTTCTGGATGAGCCGGATTTAACCATGCTAGCCATCATTACTGCCATTTGATGATGAGGGATCATTTGAGTTATAAATACTTTGTCAAAATCGGCAGCTTTATCTAAATTATTGATATCACTACCTGTCATATCCATATGTAAACTACCAGAATTTGACATCATGCCATGGGTAGACATTGTTTGATTGCCTGTTGGAAGTTCTCTACCAAACCAATCTTGATACCAATGTCTCATCTTGATGATTTCATTACTTTGGGAGGAAATAATATTTTGTGCCAGTTGTTTTACTTCAGCTTTGGTAGATTTAGTTTCAGCTAGTTTGGCCATAGTTATGGCATCTTCATGATGAGGAATCATCTGTTCGATAAAATGAGCATCAAGATCAACTTTTTTCTCAGTAACCGAGTTGTCCTGATTATAAGTTGTTTTTTGGCCAAAATTTAAATTACTTGATATAGTCCAATAAATCAGACCTCCCAAAACAATTCCAATCAACAGAAATTTTATTTGAGTATTCATTTATTGATCCTTTTAAATAAACTGATTAACTCTGAAACAGCTTTTTGAGGTTCTGTTTTAAATTGATCAGATACATGAGTTTCCAAGTGCCTTTCAAATAAAACAGTGTCTAAACTCTTTAAGGAGTTTTGGATAGCCAAACTCTGATTTAATAAATCAATACAGTAATCATCATTTTCAATCATTTTGTAGAGACCATCAAGTTGACCTTTAATAATATTGATTCTTTTTTTGGCTGACTCTTTTACATCTGAGTAATGGGATTTCATATATATTTATAATATACCCCCGTAGGGTATATGTCAATGGCTTTTAATTAGTTTTTCATATTACAAAAATTAGTGTAAGATGAGTAAAGTAGATATTTATGAAATTGTTACTAATATTCTTAATTCTTGTAAGCATTGTTTCTTTACTTTTTTATAAAGTTGTAAATCCACCTCTCAAATCAGAATTATTAGATAGTGTTCAGCCAGTAAACAACTCTTTTAGTGTTGTTGCTGTGGGGGATATTTCCTGTAATAATTTAATTTCTTCGGAGACTGCCTGTCAGCAGGAGGCAACTGTTAGACTAGCTGAAAAAATTAATCCGGAATTTGTGCTGGTTCTTGGAGATCTACAATATGATG
>CAYUPO010000062.1:0-1791 GCA_964446685.1 uncultured Gammaproteobacteria bacterium
TAATTTTTCAGCATCAAATAAAGCCTGCATACCATCAAGTACTTTCTGCTGCTGATCGGGTGTTATTTGTACATCAAAATTGGGCCTTATTACTATTGTAGGCGTTAATCCTGCACCTGTTGTACGCTGTGGGGTATTATCATCTAAAAAAGAAAATGTACGCTTATTAAGCATTATACCTGTCCTGGTATCAATGGCTTCTTTTTCTGCAACCGTTCTTTTTTTAATAGCCTTTGTTTCTTCTTCAATTACCTCAACAGATGTAAAGCCCAAAGAATTGTACTGCTGTGTTAATGAATTTGCAATCTTTTTAAAATCGCTTTCTTCTTTTTGCGCTTTGCCTATCCTTAATAAAGCCCTTTCCGCATCTGACAATATCCGGCTACCTGATAAAATGGCTGCCAGGTTTTGCATATCAAAAAAGCCCTCTTTGGTTGCACCTAATTGTTTATTACGTTCAACCTCAAATGCGGCCTCTGCTGCCTTACCGAGTGCAATATTTGCAGCAGCTTTTAATAAAGTATATTTTATGTAATTACCGGCATTTGCAATAAACAATCTTTCTGCCTCATCAAAATCCTTTGTAGTACCAACAGTTTTACCCATTGTACTATTAAACATTTTTAAGGCCTTTTCTTTTGTTATTATACCGTTTTCGGCCTGAACAAACGCCTCCCGTAAATTTGTAACATTGATAACTGCTTTTACATAAGCATCTTTTGCGCCGTTCAAAACCTCATTAAGCCTTTTTTGCTCATCGGTTACATCAAACATTTTCTTACCTAACTCAAACAATGCAACCCCGGCAAGTGTAATGGCTGTAATTAAGCCACCACTAACCAATGACCCGGTAAGTGATCCAATCTGTGAAGCTGCATTTTTGGTTACGTTACCAAGCGCGGAAACGCCGGTACCCATTTTTGCTAAACTACTATCTGTTTTTTGGGCAGCTATGGCAACCTTCCCTAAATCAGCAGTAGCCTGTTTTGTGGCTTTATCAAGCCCCGAAGCATCACCGGTTATTATGACCTTTATATCACTCATAATTTTATGTTATGCGCCTGCATAATTTTACGTTTTAATTCCTGTGCCTCCTCTTGTGTTCCCCAGGTCTTTACAACCGCCTCTTGTTTAACTGCATCCGGCAGCGGCCAAAACTGTTCAAACTCATTTGCTTTACCACCATTGCCGCCCCATATAACCTGCGCTAATTTCCTTTGAATTAACATTGCGCTATCCTCTTTATCAAAATAGCCCTTGAATGCGTAATAAACACTCTCCGGGCTACTTGTAAGATATTCGTATTCAGTCCAACCTAATTTACCTAATGCTATTTCGAGGCTTTTCGCTTTGTACTCTTTGGCGGTGGTTTGCTCTCCGTCTTTTTTTTTACTTCTTCACGTTCAAAGTTTACCGTTGATAAATAGCATTTTCCAATTTCATTTATTTGCTCAGGTGTTAATTTATCGGCAGCATCACAAACCTGCTCAAATGTGAAATCTATTTCTTCGCCTTTCCGGTAAACACAGGCAACCAACCCGCCCCAAATAATCGCATAACCTGCAAACGCTGCATTTTTACTATTGCCAATCTTTATGGCTATTTCAATGTGTGCGCCCTGATCAAATTTTAAACCCCTGTCCTTACCGATAAAATCCTTTAACAGAATATAACTCATAAATTAAGATGTTGCGGTTGTGTGCGACATTAAGCCATATACACCGATTGCGCCGGAGAATGTTACGATTGCATCAGTTGCACCGGTTTTATCCAGCTTACTGATCCATCCTG
>CAYUPO010000063.1:0-1770 GCA_964446685.1 uncultured Gammaproteobacteria bacterium
TTTTATTAACAGAAACATCTGCCGCTATTTCCTGCCTCTCCACATAACCTCTTTTTTTACCTTTCGTTTTCAGATAAAATATTGTGCTGCTTACCTCACCGTTTTGGATCTGCTTATGCAACTGACTTTCGGCAAAATCCAAAGCCATGTCTGCAATATCTTCAACTGCTTTTTTATATTCAGCATCTTCAGTTAACCAACGGTAATGAGTCTGCCTGCTTATATCAACTGATTTACAGGCAATAGTAACAATTCCCAAAGACTTTTCTAAGGCTTCAATCATTGCTCTTTTATGTATGTCACTTTCTGTCATTTAGTTATAAAGGTTACCGTTCTTTTTTATTTCGATAGCCGGGTCAAGTTTCCGCATCCGGTCAACTATTACTTGGCAGTATTTGGGGTCAATTTCCATACCGTAACATTTACGGTTTAATTGATGGGCTGCAACCATTGTGGTGCCTGAACCGATGAATAAGTCAAGGCAACTTTGAACACTAAAATTTTCAATAAAGTAATATGGAAAAGCAACCGGAAATGTGGCGTTATGGTTTTTAACCTCATTTTTTGTTTGCTTACTTATCTCTATAACATTACTCAAAGTGCCTCTAAACTGTTTAACGCCTATTGCCCTGTTGGCTTTATTACTAAAGCAGTGTATGTATTCAAACTGACTATTTAAAACATTTTTTGCCATTGCTGGTTGTGCTGTTTGTTTCTGCCAAATTAAAGTATCTGCATAAAATTCTTTCATATTATACAGATAATCAATTAAAGCAGTCTTATTACCTGCAATGCTCTGAACATTTACAAAAGAGTAAATTGAAAATATTAATGAGTTGTTTGTAAAAGATGTCAGTAGTTCCAAATATTCACCATGTGTTTTATTATCGCTATCATTCAGGTATTTACTTTCTTTACCACTTTTTAATTCTGTTGCTGTTTTCCCGGCATTATACGGAGGTGAAGTAAAAGAAATATCTGCCTTTTGCCCGTTCATCAACTTCGCCACCGCATCACTATCTGTACTATCCCCACAAAGCAACCTATGCTCACCAATTTCAAACAAATCGCCCAATACGATGTCCGTTTCAATTTCATCCGGTATCTCGTAATCATCCTCCACCGCTTCTCCTTTGTTCACAAAATCAGGAATATCCAGCCCCCACTCACCCAGCTTGACCGCATCCCATTCATTGGCTATCAACTCCCAATCCCATTCACCAAAGCCTACGTTATCCTTTATGATAAATTCCTTTTGTTTATCCTCCGGCCAATCCACTATCTCAACCGGGACATCTTTCCACCCTGCCTCCTGCATTGCCTTTAGCCGCATATTGCCACCTAAAACAACCATGTCTTTATTTACTACAATAGGCCGGACGGTTGCCATCTCAGGGAAATCTTTTAAAGATGTGACCAGCTTTTGAAACTTGTCATCTTTAATGATTCTCGGGTTATCCTGGTTAGGCTTAACTTCTGATATTTTTACCGACTTTACCAATGTAAAAAAGCCTCCCGGATTGAGTCCGCAAGGCCAATTAAAATAAAATTTTGGTTTTATTCACATACCAAATATAAGCATTTTTAAGTTACCAAACAAATATTTCTGAATTTTCAGTAATTATTGAAAGTTGTGAAAGTAAAGAAAGCCACCGTAGAAACGGCAGCTCTTATGAAACCATAGCCAAACTAATAGTTTAAAAAGACATATCGTTTACCTTGCC
Source organism: uncultured Gammaproteobacteria bacterium (assembly GCA_964446685.1). Classification (GTDB taxonomy): domain Bacteria; phylum Patescibacteriota; class Microgenomatia; order Daviesbacterales; family UBA10151; genus CAZWRN01. The sequence goes on from CAYUPO010000063.1 coordinate 1,725, forward strand.
TGATATTGCTCTTGGGTATCTTCCGATCCTCAGGAGGTAGGTTAGG
>CAYUPO010000064.1:0-1638 GCA_964446685.1 uncultured Gammaproteobacteria bacterium
CATCTGCCGCTATTTCCTGTCTTTCCACATAACCTCTTTTCTTACCTTTCGTTTTCAGATAAAATATTGTGCTGCTAACCTCACCGTTTTGGATCTGCTTATGCAACTGACTTTCGGCAAAATCCAAAGCCATGTCTGCAATATCTTCAACGGCTTTTTTATATTCAGCATCTTCAGTTAACCAACGGTAATGAGTCTGCCTGCTTATATCAACTGATTTACAGGCAATAGTAACAATTCCCAAAGACTTTTCTAAGGCTTCAATCATTGCTCTTTTATGTATGTCACTTTCTGTCATTTAGTTATAAAGGTTACCGTTCTTTTTTATTTCGATAGTTGGGTCAAGTTTCCGCATCCGGTCAACTATTACTTGGCAGTATTTTGGGTCAATTTCCATACCGTAACACTTTCTGTTTAATTGGTGGGATGCAACCATTGTTGATCCGCTACCTAAATAAATATCAGCAATCAAATCATTATTTTTCCCCCATTTATTAAAAAACCATTGCGGCAATAAGGCTGGTTTTTGTGTTGGATGGTGTCGCTTATGGTCAAACTCTTTTTCGGTTCCAAATATACCCGCCCATTTTACCCTCGCTATTTCCCTCTTATGCTTTTGTTTGCTCCAACATAACTCAAAACAACTTCCATACATCTTATCTGAACTTTCATCCGCATTTTTATCATCATCGCCATTCGCTCTTTTATCCCAAACCACCCAACTACCATCATTCTTATTTGGCAATAACTCTGCAAAATAATCACCGCCCCAAATAAATATTTCTTTCACATCATTAAAACAGACAAATATTGTGTTTATTAATTCTTCTGTGAAATCATCATGGTCTCCTATTACATTTCTATGCTTTTTACCGCCAAGTGCATTTTTTTCAGAAGCAAATTTTAATGATGATTTAGCCGAACTCCAATCAGCGTCTAATTTCATTCCATAAGGTGGGTCAGTAAAAACCATATCAGCCTTTTGCCCATCCATCAACCTTGCCACCGTATCACTATCCGTACTATCCCCACAAAGAAGCCTATGCTCCCCAATTTCAAACAAATCGCCCAAAACTATGTCCGTTTCAATTTCATCCGGTATCTCGTAATCATCCTCCACCGCTTCTCCTTTGTTCACAAAATCAGGAATATCCAAACCCCACTCACCCAGCTTCACCGCATCCCATTCATTCGCTATAATTTCCCAATCCCATTCTCCAAAGCCTACGTTATCCTTAATGATAAATTCCTTTTGTTTATCCTCTGTCCAGTCCACTATCTCAACCGGGACATCTTTCCACCCTGCTTCCTGCATTGCTTTTAGTCGCATATTACCGCCTAAAACAACCATCTCTTTGTTTACTACAATAGGCCGGACGGTTGCCATTTCCGGGAAATCTTTTAAAGAGTTGACCAGCTTTTGAAACTTGTCATCTTTAATTATTCTCGGATTGTCCTGGTTAGGCTTAACTTCTGATATTTTTACCGACTTTACCAATGTAAAAAAGCCCTTCCGATTATGTCAGAAAGGCTAATAAAATAAAATATTACTTCTATTCACGCTGCTAATATAACGTATTTTTAGTTACCAAACAAATATTTCTGAATTTTCAGTAATTATTGAAAGTTGTGAAAGTA